>NZ_NIGY01000002.1:0-528037 GCF_003123985.1 Vibrio sp. T9 | reverse complement strand
CTGAAAGTGCTTTACAACCCGAAGGCCTTCTTCACACACGCGGCATGGCTGCATCAGGCTTGCGCCCATTGTGCAATATTCCCCACTGCTGCCTCCCGTAGGAGTCTGGACCGTGTCTCAGTTCCAGTGTGGCTGATCATCCTCTCAGACCAGCTAGGGATCGTCGCCTTGGTGAGCCCTTACCTCACCAACTAGCTAATCCCACCTAGGCATATCCTGACGCGAGAGGCCCGAAGGTCCCCCTCTTTGGCCCGTAGGCATCATGCGGTATTAGCCATCGTTTCCAATGGTTATCCCCCACATCAGGGCAATTTCCTAGGCATTACTCACCCGTCCGCCGCTCGACGCCGTTATCGTTCCCCGAAGGTTCAGATAACTCGTTTCCGCTCGACTTGCATGTGTTAGGCCTGCCGCCAGCGTTCAATCTGAGCCATGATCAAACTCTTCAATTTAAGATTTTGTTCGGCTCAATGAATACTGAACATTCCTTTGCTAATAAATAGCTAAAGTAATGTTTGAATTGACTGTGCTGAATCCGAAGATTCAATGGTCACTTCGTATCATTGAAACCTAATTTGAAGCCGAAGCTTCTAATTGGATTATCATCAACGAGTGCCCACACAGATTGATAGGTCTATATTTTTAAAGAGCACACTTTGAACTTCTCTTCAAAGTGGACGGCCATTTTAGCTAGATAACTTATCGTGTCAAACACTTTTTTAAGTTATTTATCTGCGAGTTAATTCTTAACTCACTGGCCTTGTTGTCTAGACGTCGCTTAACTTGCTTTCCCTTGACAACGGAGGCGCATTATAGGGCGTTCATTAAGGAACACAAGTGCATTTAAAAAAAAAACTCACCTTTTTAGTTCATTCGTACAGAAAACAGGCAAGAGGCTCTAAAACATTATAGAAAAGGGGCCAAATGGCCCCTTGAATGTGATTTTTATCTCATTTTTTATTGTATCCGTGCAATTACTGATGGGCACGAATTTGGTCATTAGTAACGATTAGCTGCACTTTCTTGTCTGGAACAATTTCACCAGAAAGAATCGATTTGGCTAATGGGTTCTCGACATTCTGTTGAATTGCGCGTTTTAAAGGACGCGCACCATATACAGGGTCGAAACCAACTTGAGCGATCAAATCGAGTGCTTTGTCAGAAACCTCTAGTTGATATCCTTTTTCTTCTAGTCGTTTCGCCAAACGTTCTAATTGAATAGAAGCGATGGACTTGATGTGCTCTTGACCAAGTGGATGGAACACCACGATTTCGTCAACACGGTTCAAGAACTCAGGACGGAAGTGTTTGCTAACCACATCCATTACTTCACTCTTGATACCTTGATAGTCTAATGTTGCGAAATTCTCTTGGATACGAGATGAACCCAAGTTCGATGTCATGATCACAACCGTATTACGGAAGTCAACAGTACGACCTTGACCATCCGTTAAACGCCCATCATCGAGAACTTGCAGCAGAATGTTAAATACATCCGGATGCGCTTTCTCTACTTCATCTAACAAAATTACCGAATACGGCTTGCGACGAACCGCTTCCGTTAAGTAACCACCCTCTTCATATCCGACATAGCCTGGAGGCGCACCAACCAATCTTGCCACTGAGTGTTTCTCCATGAACTCAGACATGTCGATACGGACCATCGCATCTTCGCTGTCGAACATAAAGCTCGCAAGTGTCTTACAAAGCTCTGTTTTACCTACACCAGTTGGACCTAAGAATAAGAAGGAGCCAATTGGTCGGTTTGGATCAGAAAGCCCAGCTCGACTACGACGAATGGCATTCGATACAACAGAGACTGCTTCGCTTTGCCCTACCACACGATTATGCAGTACGTCTTCCATACGAAGTAGTTTCTCTTTTTCCGCTTCTAGCATCTTGGATACTGGGATGCCAGTTTGCTTAGAAAGTACTTCTGCAATCTCGTTGTCGGTTACTTTATTACGCAATAGTGTCATTTCCTGCATTTCCGCTTGGGTTGCAAGATCTAACTGCTTCTCAAGTTCAGGAATACGACCATATTGAAGTTCCGACATGCGGTTTAGATCACCAGCTCGGCGAGCAAACTCCATATCCATACGAGCTTGTTCAAGCTCAGACTTAATATGTTGAGTGCCAGAAAGTGCGGCTTTTTCTGTATTCCAAACCTCTTCTAGTTCAGCGTACTCACGTTCTTTTTCATTGAGTTCTTCATTAAGCGCTTTCAAACGCTTTTCACTCGCTTCGTCGTGCTCGTTACTAAGCGCCTGTTGCTCAATCTTAAGTTGGATGATTTTACGTTCAAGCTTATCTAATGACTCTGGCTTAGAGTCAATTTGTAAACGAATACTTGAAGCCGCTTCATCAATTAAGTCGATCGCTTTATCTGGCAGCTGACGGTCAGAAACATAACGATGTGACAAACTCGCCGCTGCAACAATCGCTGGGTCAGTAATTTCAACGTGATGATGAAGCTCATAACGCTCCTTCAAGCCACGTAAAATCGCCACGGTATCCTCAACGGTCGGCTCATCCACCAGCACTTTTTGGAAACGACGTTCTAACGCCGCATCTTTTTCGATGTACTGACGATATTCATCCAGTGTTGTTGCGCCAACACAGTGCAGTTCACCACGGGCTAAAGCAGGTTTGAGCATGTTCCCCGCATCCATTGAGCCTTCACCTTTACCCGCACCAACCATAGTGTGGAGCTCGTCGATAAACAGAATGACATTACCTTCTTCTTTAGCGAGTTCATTCAATACCGACTTCAAGCGCTCTTCAAATTCACCACGGTACTTAGCACCAGCAACCAGTGCGCCCATATCTAATGACAGCACGCGGCGACCACGCAAACCTTCTGGCACTTCA
The DNA here is from genome assembly GCF_003123985.1 of Vibrio sp. T9. NCBI lineage: Bacteria > Pseudomonadati > Pseudomonadota > Gammaproteobacteria > Vibrionales > Vibrionaceae > Vibrio > Vibrio sp. T9. The sequence goes on along the minus strand of NZ_NIGY01000002.1, from coordinate 525,166 downwards.
TTGTTGACAATGCGCTGAGCTAAGCCTTCAACAATTGCGGTCTTACCTACGCCAGGTTCACCGATGATCACAGGGTTGTTTTTAGTACGGCGCTGCAATACTTGGATGGTACGGCGAATTTCATCATCACGGCCGATAACCGGATCCAGTTTGCCCTGTTCTGCTCGCTCGGTAAGGTCAATGGTGAACTTTTCCAATGCTTGGCGAAGCTCTTCTGCATTCGGATCATTAACCTTTTGACCACCTCTGATCTTTTCGATTGCTTGGCTAACTTTTTGCTCTGTTAAACCGATCTCTTTGAGTAATTGCCCCAATGGTCCGCGATCTTCTAAAGCAGCAAGCAGGAAGATTTCAGACGAGATATAGGAGTCTTGACGCTTTTGCGCCACTTTGTCACACAGGTTAAACAACGTGCCCATCGAACTAGAGAGCTGTACATCTCCACCGATGCCACTGACTTTTGGTAATCGATCTAGCATTTCACTCAATTTAGAGCGTAAATGCGTTACGTCCACATCCAGCATAGTAAGCAATGGACGGATTGGACTGCCATTTTGGTCAAGCAAAGCCACCATGAGGTGAACTGGCTCGATATATTGATGATCGCGCCCTAACGCTAGTGATTGAGCATCAGAGATAGCGATTTGAAACTTACTTGTGAATCGATCAAGACGCATATCTACCTTCCTAACCTCAACTAAAGGAAATTCTTTTGACAGTTAGAAAGATGGATACTCAGAGGAGGAATTTCAAGGGAGTGAATGAATAAAGATAGCTTTGCAAAAATAGCACTATGCATCTTGGCACTTTAGTGCTTACAACTAATCTTCAATCCAAATAAAGGTGGCTTGTCGACCAGTTTTACCATCACGGCGATACGAATAAAAAGAGGCTTTATCTTGGTAAGTACAAAGTCCAGAGTCAAACACTTGTGTCACACCAGCTCGATTTAGACGTTGCGTTGCCAGCTTTGACATATCAGCCAACCATTTACCTTTAGCCTCTCGTGGCATAAAAGCTTGATGTGCCAGAGAATCGACATCAACAAAAGCTTGCAGAACATCTTCACCGACTTCAAAAGCTTCAGGCCCAATAGCAGGCCCAAGCCACGCTATCACTTCACCTGAAAACAACGCTAATGCATTTTCGACAATACCATTTGCTAAGCCGCGCCACCCTGCATGAACGGCAGCGACCTGCGTGCCTTGTGTATTAGTCAATAATACAGGTAGACAATCGGCGGTCATCGCTGAACAAACAACATGGCTTGAAGAAGTAAATACACCGTCCGCATCAAGCACTTGTGTTGTTGGTTCATTTGCTTGAGCCACAACGGTTGAATGCGTTTGGTTTAACCAGATTGGCGCATGGGGCATGTTCGCCTGCTGCGCCAACCAAGCTCGGTTCTTCTCTACTAAAGACAAATCATCCCCAACGTGAGTACCTAAATTTAGCCCTTGATAAGGGCCTGTCGAAAAACCGCCTATGCGTGTTGAGGCAAAAGCTTTGACATTTTTAGGCGCACGCCAATTCGGAATGATTGTCTTCATCTTAGAACTCTTCCGGTAAACCGTGCTCTTCCGTATCTTGACGAAGCGCTTCAGTCATCGCCACCATGTCATCAGGCACAGGGGCATGGAACTCAAGTACTTCTCCCGTAATTGGATGTTCAAAGCGTAGCATTACGGCGTGCAATGCTTGGCGATCGAAGCCACGGATCATTGCCGTTAGCTCTTCAGAAGCACCTGTCGGGATGCGAGCACGTCCACCATATGCAATGTCACCGAGCAGCGGATGCTGAAGGTAAGACATGTGCACACGGATCTGGTGCGTACGACCCGTTTCAAGACGCAGACGGATACGTGTGTGTTCGCGGAAACGTTCAGCGACACGGTAGTGCGTTACCGCTGGTTTACCCATTGGTGCTACCGCCATAAGCGTGCGCTTGGTAGAGTGACGACCAATAGGTTGGTCCACTTTACCGCCCGCTGTCATACGACCAATGGCGATCGCTTCGTACTCACGAGTAATATTACGTTTTTGCAGTGCGCGAACCAGACGAGTTTGTGCAGGAACGGTTTTCGCCACCACCATCAGACCCGTTGTGTCTTTATCCAGACGGTGCACAATGCCAGCACGAGGCACTTCTGCGATATCAGGGTAATGATGCAACAACGCATTAAGCACCGTACCATCTGGCGTACCGGCACCTGGGTGAACCACAAAGTCACGAGGCTTATTGATAACGATAATATCGTCATCTTCAAAAACGATATCTAGCGGGATATCTTGCGCTTCCCAGCGTTCTTCATCTTCTAACTCGGCTTGCAATGTAATTTCCTCGCCACCCATTACTTTGGTGCGAGGTTTGGTGACAACTTCACCATTAACTTGAACTTTCCCATCAAGCAGCCACTCTTTCAGGCGCGAGCGAGAGAAGTCCGCGAATAATTCGGCGATAGCTTGGTCTAAACGTTGACCTAACTGGCTATCTTTTACGGTATTTGTTAATACAATCTGCTGAGCCATATCGAACTTTTTTAAAAACTGTGAGACTAATGCTCACGACTGTGAAAAAATAGACTATTACGTCATTGTATCTGTTACTGGAAAGAAAGTAACGGCAGCTTAAGAAATATTTAGATTCAAGGAACAGACTCCTGATATGAAACGTCAGACTTTAACAGGCCTTTTAGCGGTATCCCTTCTGTTTGGATGTGCAAGCAAAGAAGAAATCGTTCCTGATGTGCCGCCTTCGGAACTGTATGCAGACGCACAGATTTCTCTTCAAAGTGGTAATTGGCTTTCTGCAATTGAGAAACTGGAAGCATTAGACTCACGTTACCCATTCGGTGCCTACTCAGAACAGGTGCAGCTTGACCTAATCTATGCGTACTACAAAAACGACGACCTTGCTTTGGGCTTGGCAACCATTTCTCGCTTTATGCGTTTAAACCCAACCCATGAAAAAATGGACTGGGTACTGTACATGCGCGGTCTAAGCCATATGGCGCAAGATCGTAACTTTATGCATGATCTGTTCAGCGTAGATCGAAGCGATCGCGATCCTGAGCCAGTAAAAAAAGCGTTTGATGACTTCAAAAAACTGCTCCAACGCTACCCGAACAGTCCATACGCAGAAGATTCACAAAAACGCATGGTTGCGCTAAAAAACCGCCTAGCGAACTATGACTTAGCGACGGCTGACTTCTACCTCCGCCGTGAAGCCTGGGTAGCTGCAATTAATCGCAGTCAAGAGCTACAAAAAGCATTCCCAGACACAGAAGCGGCACGTAAGTCACTGACTATCCAGCTAGAGGCCTACAAGCAACTCGGTTTGGAAGACGCCGTAGCAAGAACTGAAAAGCTTATCGAGCTCAACCCTGTGAAGTAACTGAGCCGCTTCAAACTAAACCGCCACCGTTTTTACCGTGGCGGTTTTTTATTACCCGCAATAGCGTGCTCTGCCCTTGCTTGATGATCTACGGGGCTCTACATATGCTTAAAGTTCCCCTCCCCTTTATAAAAGGATGTGAACGTGACGATACCTAAGCTATGCGCAGTTATGCTGCTCTTATTGTCTGCTTCCGTTTGCGCACTGCAAATATCACCACTCAAGCAACCTCCTTACACTGGGGATCTCGATGTTATTAAAGAGAAGAATGTTTTACGTGTCCTCGTTTCTGCTGATCTAGGCTTCTATTACATTGAAGGCGGTACACCAAAAGGAATAGGTGCAGAACTCCTGGCGCATTTCGAAAAAGACCTTCGTAAGCTCAAACCGAAACTTAACGTACAAATTATTCCTCTAGCCCGTGACCAACTTCTGCCAGCCTTAGAAAATGGCTCCGGTGATCTAGTCGTCGCCAATCTGACCATTACCAACACACGTAAACAGAAAGTCGATTTTAGTTCACCCATTCTTACTGGTATTGACGAGTGGATAGTCACGAACAAAAGCACACCAGCCATGACTAACATTGAGCAACTGAGCGGCAAAGAGGTTTGGGTACGTGCCAGTTCTAGCTACTTTGAGAGTATTCAAGCACTAAATAAGAAGCTAAATAAAAAAGGCTTACCACCCGTTGTCGTACATTTTATTGAAGAAACACTGCAAGACTACGAACTGGTTGGGATGCTCAATAACGGCTACGTCAAAGCCATTGTTCTCGATAGTCATAAAGCCAAACTTTGGCTTAAAGTGATGGATGATATTCGAGCTCACCCAGAAATCCCTATTAGTGAAAATGGTAAAATCGCTTGGGCAATGCGGGAAAACAGCCCAAGTTTGAAAGCCGTCGTGAACAAGTTTATTCAGAAATCTCGTTCTGGGACACTGCTCGGTAACGTCATTTACGGAAAATACATCGATAACACAGGTTGGCTAAACAAAGCCCTTAACCCCAACAAAATTGCTCAACTAGAAAAGCTTGCTACGTTGTTTTCACGCTATGGTGAGAAGTACGATATCGACTATTTACTGATCGCAGCCGTCGCTTATAAAGAGTCCGGCTTTAATAACGACCTCGTTGGAAGTCGAGGTGCAGTCGGCATAATGCAAGTTCTACCCAGCACGGCTCGAGACCCTAATATCAATATCAAAAACGTTCGGCAGCTAGAAAACAATATTCATGCTGGCGTGAAGTATTTAGCATTTTTGCGTAAACAGTACTTCAGTGATCCTGCTATTACGGCGGAAAATAAACTCTACTTTACCTTAGCGGCTTACAATGCTGGCCCCGGGAATGTAGAACGAATTCGTAAACGTGCAGCCCAGCAAGGCTACGATCCTAATATTTGGTTCAATAACGTGGAAGTCGTTATGCGGAAAAGTTTAAGCTCAACGGTTGGGTACGTCACAAGCATTAATCGCTATTACGTTATATACAAACAGCTAGAAAGTTTGGACCAAGTCAAAAGTCTAGAGCGGGTATCACTGGCTCCAAAGGATCCCTTCTTCATGATACCGCTACGAAAAGTCAGTCAAACGCCAGACACAAAAAAGCCGCTTGTACAATAAGCGGCTTTGTAAATAAATTCGTCTGAGAGACTCAGTGACTGTCATCACACTTTACGTATAGTTAAATTTTAACCACCTCTAATATTAGGCCGTAAAACTTCCCTAAAAACGAAGACGTTTTCAGCTGAGTACTCTATCCAATCTACGGATTTACTAACCGATAACAAGCAATTTCACGATAAATCTCAGCAGATCTTGAGTGAGATCACATTCATTTTTCATCATAAAAAACCCGAACAAAATAATGATCTGAGTCACATTTTTTTATACTTAAAGCGGTAATCTGAACTCAACCCATGAGGGATGCAACAGAGGAAAAACACTTATGACAATGAATATCACTGGCAAAAACATCGAAATCACCTCTGCAATCCGAGCTCATATTGAGAGCAAGTTTAAAAAACTGGAGAAATGGCAAGTAGACCTAATTGGTTGCCAAGCAACTTTCAGTGAGGAACCAAACAAACAGAAGAAATTCGAAGCGGTTATTAAAGTTCCTAAAGGCCAGCTCATTGCCTCAGCAACTCACGAAGATCTTTACGCAGCTATCAACGAAGTGGAGCAAAAACTAGAACGACAATTGAACAAGCTGACCCACAAACCTGAAGCTCGCCGAGCGAATAAGCCAGAGCTAGTGGAAGAAGAAGAGTAAACTGACCAGATTGAGGAAATAGCGCCGAAAGGCGCTATTTTTTTGCTTGACGCTCTCCCCCGCCTTGCTTATTGTGTTTAAACACTCATAAATTAAGCACTATTTATGCATTTAACCTCACTGTTTATTTTTGACTTCTTTTTCCTCCCATAGTCGGAGAGGCGAACTCGTTTGTGAAAGAAAAGTCAAAAACAAACAGAAAGCCTCCCAAATCGGGAGGCTTTTTTATAAGGAAAGAATTGATGACTGACCAACCTATTTCCCTCGAAGAAATTCGTTTGCGCTTGAATGAGCTGGATGACCAACTTCTCAGCTTATTGTCTGAGCGCCGTAAACTCAGCATTGAAGTAGCCAAAAGTAAAGTACAAACCTCAAAACCCGTTCGTGATGCCGTTCGAGAACAACAACTATTAGTTAAGCTGATTTCTAATGGCCGAGATAAATACGAACTCGACGCGCAGTACATCACTAAACTATTCCATACCATCATTGAAGACTCTGTGCTTCTTCAGCAAAGTTACCTGCAAAACCTCGTTAACCCGCAACAAAGTCGTAAGCCACTTGCTCGCGTCGCTTTCTTAGGAGCCAAAGGCTCTTACTCGCACTTGGCAAGCCGCGAATACTTCAGCCGTAAAAATACAGAACTTATCGAGCTCAACTGCGAACACTTCAAAGAAGTGACTCAAACAGTAGAATCGGGCCATGCTGATTATGGTGTTCTGCCTATCGAAAACACCAGTTCAGGCTCTATTAATGAAGTGTACGACCTACTACAACACACGACGCTGTACATCGTTGGAGAGCTAACTCAACCAATCGAGCACTGCTTGGTTGCGAAAAAAGACATTCGTCTGGAAAACATTAAAACGCTGTATTCACATCCTCAGCCACACCAACAGTGCAGTGAGTTTTTAAGCCGTATGAAAGGTGTAAAACTGGAGTCTTGCGCCAGCACGGCAGATGCAATGCAGAAAGTTCAAGAGATGGATCGTGATGATGTTGCTGCAATTGGTAATGCATCAAGCGGTAAGCTATACGGCTTGCAAGCAATTCAAGGCAACATCGCAAACCAAACTGAGAACCATACTCGTTTTATCGTGGTTGCTCGCAAACCAGTTGAGGTTTCAACTCAGATTCCAGCAAAAACCACCTTGATCATGTCGACCTCCCAAGAGGCTGGCTCATTGGTTGAAACACTATTAGTGCTGCAACGTTACGGCATCAATATGACCAAGCTAGAATCACGTCCAATTATGGGGAACCCATGGGAAGAGATGTTCTACGTAGACTTGGAATCTCATCTTGCTTCGACAGAAATGCAACAGGCACTAGAAGAGCTAACTAAAATCACTAAACACTTGAAAGTATTAGGCTGTTACCCTAGTGAGAACGTAAAGCCTACCCAAGTAAAATTGAGTTAATAGACACCAGTGAGTAAAAAGATCATGGCAACCCAAAAAGTCGTAATCGCATCGCTAAACCCAGCTAAAATTAATGCCGTTCAAAGTGCATTTAACAGTGCATTTCCGCACCAAGAGTTCAACTTCGTCGGCGTCAGTGTACCTAGTGAAGTCGCAGATCAACCTATGACTGATGAAGAAACTCATCGCGGTGCACTAAACCGCGTTAAAAACGCAAAAGTAGAGATGCCAAACGCGGATTACTATGTCGGACTTGAAGCGGGAATTGAAACAAACGTGACGTTTGCGTGGATGGTTATTGAGTCGAATACTCACCGCGGTGAATCTCGCTCTGCGAGCTTAATGCTGCCGCCCAAAGTATTGGAAAAACTCGAGCATGCGAATGAGCTGGGAGATGTCATGGATGAGGTGTTTGGTACCGAGAACATCAAACAGAAAGGTGGTGCCATCAGCCTGCTCACCCAAAACCAGCTGACTCGAAGTTCGGTTTACCATCAAGCCTTGATTCTGGCTCTGATTCCATTCACAAACCCTGAGCACTTCCCTTCAAATTTATAACGCTCATCCTATTCGCTAGGTACGAAAAAGGGCGGATATTTCCGCCCTTTTTAACACGTTATCTTAACCACTTGTGATACCAATACCTAAAAGCGAATAGGAATCACTGGCTACTTAGATACCGCAACTTGCTCTAACAAAACCTTGAGTTTGTCTTTCTCTTCATCAGATTTAGACTTTAACTCGTTAGAGCCACGAGTAATAGTGGCAATACCCACGCCAAGCATCTGGCTGATCTGGCGTTGAGATAATTCTCCTTTAAGAAGCTCGTTAATAATATTAACGCGTGATATTAATGATTCTCTCTCATCACGTGACATCAGCATGGTTAGCAGCATGTCATCTTGCTCACTGTCCATGCTAGTTCGAATTAGCTCAATAATCTGTTGCCAGTCTTTGTACTCGGGTTCGTGCGACATCAAGTTACCTCACTCAATACTTGGTATTGATCTCATGTTGATTCAAGAACGCGCCATCGATACCCAAAAGATCACGGTAATATGTTTCAAACATCAGGATGTTTTGTACATAACCGCGTGTCTCTCTAAATGGAATTGCCTCAATAAAGGCATAAGCATCCACTTTTCCTTGGGTACGCTCTCGCCACGTTTTTACTCTGTTAGGACCTGCATTATAAGCAGCAAGAGCAAAAATACGATTATTATCGTAATCCTCTAATAAGCCTTGCAAATAATGGCTACCAATTTCGATGTTTTTTCCCACATTGTAGAGATCCTGCGTACCTTGATAACTCAACTTATATTTACGTGCCGTGTACTTTGCTGTAGCGGGCATGATCTGCATAAGACCACGAGCACCAACTGGAGAACGGGCTTCGACATCCAACGCACTTTCCTGTCGAGCCAGGGACATCATCGTCACGGGATCTATGTTGTGTTTTTTTGCATAAAAGTTAAACCACCAGCGATGCGCAATCGGGAACCTCAGTTCGATATTATCCCACATCTGCGCTTGGATACTCGCGGTCACCGTTAGGTTATGCCAACGCTTAGAAGACGCATAAGCCGCCAACATCGCCTTTTCATCTTTCCCTACGCGGCGCAATAAATGTGCCCATTCACTTTTCGCTGCTGCGATTTTATCCGTCGCGATCAACTCTTCAATACGAACTAACGAGTCTTGGTAGGGTTGAACCACTCGCTTATCAAACTTAACCGTATGCGTAGGGTATTTGATTGATTGTCCAATCGCATTAGCGGCTGCCACACTATAAAAGTTTCGCTGCCCGACCAAAGTCGCTAAACGCTGTTTCCCTGCGATGTCATCACCTAACGCAATTTCACTTCGTCCAAGCCAGTATTGCCAGCGAAGCGACGCTTGCTCTTCTTTATTGAGAACGGCAATCCACTCTTGTACGCCCTTCCAATCCGCGTTCTGAATCGCTAAGCGAATGCGAGTTTCAATGAGCGGTAAGTACTGGCTGGTTTTCGTTTTATCATCGCGCCACTTAGCTAGTGACTCAGACTCAGTACGGGTCAATCGAAATGCGATATAGTCAGCCAGGGCTTGCGCCTTTTCTGGAGAAAACTTCTGCCCTTTAATGACGGCATCATACGCACTCTGCGCTTGACTGGTATTCATGCGAGCTAGCTTTTCCAACGCATATTCGCTTTGCGCTCGATTAAAATCATTAGCCGGTTTTTTCTTCGCGAACTCCGCAACGCTTGAAGGGTTATCAAACAACGCCTTCATTTTTTTCGCTTGTTGCCTTGCCTGCGAGGATTTAGGCAATTTAAGTAAGTAACTCATCAAACTGCCATTACGTGCATCAAACGCCAGTAGCATACGCTGGAGAATTAATTCATCAGTACGTTCACCGGCCTTGTCCCATGCTGCGAATAATGGATCGCACTCATCGGCAATACTTCTGCCACGCAACCACATATGCTCAGCCCCTTTAAACGCGGCGACTTTCTTACCTTGCTCTAACTGAGCCACGTAGAAAATACATTGGTAACGCTCGCCACTTGGAATGACTTTTTGAAACTCAGTAATGGTTTTCCAATCTTTTTGCTTATAAAGATGGTTGAGGTATGGAGCGCGAACACGACGAGAAAAAGGAAACGACTCGTACTCCGAAATAAATTCGTTCACCTGCTGTGGCGATTTTTCCGGTAACTGTCTAATAAATGTTCGGTAGTCCACATAAGGCGTCAGTGGATAGTCAGAAATTTTAGGACGGATCGAAAGGTATCCGTCGATGTCATTTTTATCTAATAAATCTTGAGCTTGCTCATAAACTTCACGCTGCTTTTCCAAGCTCAGCGCGGCATTAGCACTCAAACTCATCGCACACAGCGCGGCTGCGCAGCATACGTTTTTAGCCAATTCAGATACGTTGAATCTCATTTGTGTCATTTTCCCCAGACATATACTGCCCCAAAGCCTCGTTTTGTTAGCGTTCATGTGATGTTAAGGCAATTTTCACACATGCATCTATTTACACAGAATGCAGATGTCCATGTAAAGCAACTTAGTGTATTAAAAATTGTACTCGTGAAACTTTTAAGACGATGGAGACAAGGAGTTCCTAACTTGTGCAGAAAGCACTTCGTCATTTATAACGAATAACAAAAGTGTATACCCTAACCGTGTAAGTTTCCGGTCAGCTCAAAATAAGAAATCCATTCGAAAGGGAAATTCTTGCAATGCGGTAACAAAAACAAAGCACTTGGTATAAAATGATGGGTTTGAATGACAGTTAATTTAGGAACGATCGGCAATGGCTGAATACGTATATACCATGTCGCGGGTGAGCAAGATTGTGCCACCTAAGCGTCAAATTCTTAAAGACATCTCTCTGAGCTTCTTCCCTGGTGCGAAAATCGGTGTTTTAGGTCTGAACGGTGCAGGTAAATCCACACTGCTACGTATCATGGCAGGTATCGACACGGATATCGACGGTGAAGCGCGTCCACAACCTGGTCTAAACGTAGGCTACCTACCCCAGGAGCCAGTATTAGACGAATCAAAAACCGTTCGTGAAGTTGTTGAAGAAGCGGTTGCTGACGTTGCTGACGCACTGAAACGTTTGGATGCGGTCTATGCGGCTTACGCAGAACCAGATGCAGACTTCGACGCACTTGCAAAAGAGCAAGGCGAACTTGAAGCTCTGATCCAAGCGAAAGATGGTCACAACCTAGAAAACGCACTTGAGCGAGCTGCAAACGCACTTCGTTTACCTGAATGGGACCAAAAAATTGCGCACCTATCAGGTGGTGAACGCCGCCGTGTCGCTATTTGTCGCCTGCTACTTTCTAAGCCAGACATGCTGCTGCTTGATGAGCCTACCAACCACCTAGATGCAGAATCTGTCGCTTGGCTAGAGCGCTTCTTAGTAGATTACACAGGTACTGTAGTCGCTATCACCCACGACCGTTACTTCCTAGATAACGCCGCGGGTTGGATCTTAGAGCTTGACCGTGGTGAAGGTATCCCATGGGAAGGTAACTACACCTCATGGTTGGAGCAAAAAGACGCTCGTCTACAACAAGAAGCATCTCAAGAAAGTGCTCGTCAAAAAACCATCGAGAAAGAACTTGAATGGGTACGTAAAAACCCTAAAGGTCGTCAAGCGAAATCAAAAGCACGTATGGCACGCTTTGAAGAACTGCAAAGCTCTGATCACCAAAAACGTAACGAAACCAATGAACTGTTTATCCCGCCAGGTGAGCGCCTAGGTGATAAAGTTATTGAAGTGAAGAACCTAACGAAGTCATTTGACGGCCGTGTTCTCATTGATGACCTATCATTCAGCATCCCTAAAGGTGCGATTGTTGGTATCATCGGTGCGAACGGCGCAGGTAAATCGACCCTATTCAAGATGTTAAGTGGTACTGAACAACCAGATTCAGGCACAATTGAAATGGGTGATACAGTAAAACTAGCATCGGTCGATCAGTTCCGTGACAGCATGGACGATTCTAAAACCGTATTCCAAGAGATTTCTGAAGGCGCTGATATCATTAAGATCAACAACTTCGAAATCCCAGCTCGCGCATACTGTTCACGCTTTAACTTTAAAGGCAGCGACCAACAAAAAATCATTGGTGAGCTATCAGGTGGTGAGCGTAACCGTGTCCACCTTGCGAAACTGCTTAAAGCGGGCGGTAACGTGTTACTACTCGACGAACCGACCAACGACCTTGACGTGGAAACACTGCGTGCTCTAGAAGAAGCACTACTAGAGTTCCCTGGTTGTGCAATGGTTATCTCGCACGACCGTTGGTTCCTTGACCGTATCGCGACCCACATCATTGACTACCGTGACGAAGGCCAAGTTAACTTCTACGAAGGTAACTACACCGAGTACATGGACTGGTTGAAGAAAACGTTGGGCCCTGAAGCCGCAGAACCACACCGCATCAAATACAAGCGTATTGCGAAGTAATCGTAACCCGCAAAGTTTGATTGTAATTTGTACAAAGGCCGCTATCATAGCGGCCTTTGTTTTCTTTGTTATAAAAAAGAGCTCATTAGCCCGTCTCGTTCGTTAAGAACATGACATTGCACTTACGTCACTCTGTAGCGACCTCGACACTTTTCAAACAGCAATCGAACATTTTTTGTTCGCATTGATATACTATTCAATTCTGTTTGAAGACATGACGAGAAAATGCACATGGCAGAGAGACGACGCTTTTCACGCATTCTCCATCAAGCGCCAGCGAAGGTAGAACAACGTGACTTGGCAATTGAAGCTAGGATTCAAGATCTTTCCTTACATGGTTTACTCATGAAAGTGGAAGAGACTGAGGCTTTGGATCCAGCCCTTCCAGCCCATGTTACTTTTTCATTTGATCAATCCGAACAAGTGATTACGTTAAAAGCGCAAATTGTGGATGTTTCTAAGTGTGAGATTAGGTTAAAGATCATCAAGATAGACATCGAGAGCATTAGCCAACTAAAACGATTTATAGAATTGAATGTAGGCAATAACGACCTTCTGAACCGAGAGTTAGAACATCTCTCTGATTTAGGAGAAAAATAAATGAACGCCTATTTAAGTAACAATAACTATGTCTAAAAAAATCATCATGCAGATCCCGACGAAAGACGGCGATCAGCAGTTCTATTTGGGCCGCAGTTCGGTCCTAGCAGTATTTGCTTCGGTATTGGCATTACCCGCCGTCGTTGGTGGCGCGTGGTATCTCAATCAACAGCAGATACACAATAAAGACGAACTAACACAAACCATCGCCAAACTAGAAAGTGAAAAGGCCGAAATCACCGCGCTTTATGAAGAGCAGCTTGATACCAACCACTCGCTTTCTCAGTCATTGACCGATAAAAACAATCAAATTCAGCTATTAGGAAAACGGGTATTCGACGTCGAATCGGTTCTAGGTCTCGCTGACGAAGAGCTGATGATCGATGAAAACAACATGGCGTTAGAAGAGCGAATTGATGCAGCAGCTATCGATTCCGCGGTTCGAGCAACCATGTTTCGTTTGATTCCAAATGATAGCCCAGTGACATACCAACGTATTTCTTCTTCCTATGGCAGTCGCATTAATCCTATTTCAGGTAAACGACACGTTCATACTGGTATCGATCTTACCTGTAAACGAGGAGAAGAAATCCTCGCACCTGCAGACGGAGTGGTGGAAACCGTTCGCCCGAGTAATCGTGGCTATGGCAACTATGTCACTATTCGTCACTCATTTGGCTTTATGAGCTCCTTTGCTCACTTACAACGCTTTAAAGTGAAAAGCGGCCAATTTGTCAGTAAAGGCGATGTGATTGCTCAATGTGGTAGTTCAGGTAATTCCACTGGCCCGCACCTGCATTACGAGGTTCGCTTTCTCGGGCGAGCACTCAACCCTCAATACTTGATGGAGTGGACACCTGAAAACTTCAATTATGTATTTGAAAAAGAGAAAAAAGTGAAATGGGGCCCTTTAGTTCAATTGATTGATAATGTCGTGCGTCTGCAAGTCAATTTAACCAACTCCCCCTATCGCGACACCAGTATCAATACAGTATCAAGTGAAGATACCAGCAATACCGCGACTAACTGATTTATCTCTCGACACAAAAAAGAGCAGCGTAAGCTGCTCTTTTCGTTTCGGGCTCCACACGGATAGATAACCCGCGATTAACCGCGATGAATATTATCATTCGCCTGTTTGAGTAAGTTTTGGCTCTCATTCATAAATTGTTGTGAATAATCACCAAACCACTCACTCACCTGCTCAAAGCTTTCGACAAATTTGGCTTTATCTTTGCTATCCAAAATCGCAAGTGCTTCGCCGAAGCGTTGGTGGAATCGCTTAATCATGTCGATGTTTTCTTGCGATGAGAGAATAATGTCACCGTAGAGGTTTGGATCCTGACCAAACAGACGCCCTACCATCGCCAACTCCAGGCGGTAGATTGGTGAGCTCAACTTTAACAGTTGCTCAATGTTCGGGTTCTCTTTGCTTAGATGCATGCCGTAAGCAAATGAGGTGAAGTGACGCAGCGCTTGGATTAACGTCATGCCATGATCGTGCTCTTGCGCATCAATCTGGCACAAGCTCGCGCCCCAAATACCAAACTGTTGCAGCAACCATTGGTATTGATCATTTCCACGCCCATCACAGTACACAATCACCTGCTTGGCAAGGCTCGGCACATCTGGACCAAACATTGGGTGTAAACCAACCACCGGTCCTTGGTGCACATTCAACATTGCTTGCAGTGGCTTAGATTTTATAGAAGTCAGGTCACACAGAATACAGTCTTGTGGCAGATTACCTAGCTTTTCAATCACACCTTCTGTTAGGTGAATTGGCACAGTAACCACCACCAGGCCCGCATCTTTTAGGATGTCATCCGCACGCTCCCAGTCTTTGCTACCAAGCACTTTGACTTGATAACCAGATAGCTTGAACATACGTCCAAACAGGCCGCCTAACTGGCCATTACCACCAATAATGACAACTGAGCGTAATTCAGGGTTCAAACACTTAAAACCGGAGTCTTTTTCACTGGCATAAGACTCACGCATGGTACGACGCAGAATATCTTCAATAAGCTGTGGAGGAATTCCCATTTTCTCAGCTTCTGCTCGGCGAGAAGCCAGCATCGCCGCTTCACGATCAGGGGCATAAATAGGCAAACCATGTTCGCTTTTTACTTCCCCAACTTTCTCTACGAGCGCTAAACGCTGAGCCAATAGCTCCAACATTTGCTTGTCGACTGCATCAATCTGATCGCGTAATGCGTTAAGTTCAACTGCCATTGATGTTCCTTAAATCCTGTATTAATTAGCCTTTAGACGATTTTCTAAGAAAGGCACTAGCTCTTCATGTGCATGACGTAATAGTGCCTCAGTTGAATCCCAATTGATACACGCGTCAGTGATAGATACACCGTATTTCATTTCTTCGAGAGCTAAGTCAGAAGATTGATTTCCTTCATTGATATGGCTTTCAATCATAAGGCCGATAATGGACTTATTACCTTCACGGATTTGGTGAATAACATCTTCTGCGACCAATGGCTGGCGACGGTAATCTTTACGTGAGTTGGCGTGACTACAATCCACCATTAATGATGCATCAAGGCCAGATTTCGCCATTTCTTGCTCACACTCAGTAACTGACACTGAGTCGTAGTTAGTTTGCTTGCCACCACGTAAGATCACGTGTCCATTAGCATTACCCTGAGTGGTCAATAGCGCTACTTGTCCCTCACGGTTGATCCCCATAAAACGGTGGCTAGAAGACGCAGCTTGCATCGCATTGATTGCGGTTGCCAAACTGCCATCCGTGCCATTTTTAAAACCGATTGGCATAGACAGGCCACTTGCCATTTCACGGTGAGTTTGTGACTCCGTAGTACGTGCGCCGATCGCAGCCCAACTAAAAGTGTCCGCCAAGTATTGTGGGCTAATTGGGTCCAGAGCTTCAGTCGCGAGCGGGATTTCCATCTCTGCCAATTCCACTAGCAGTTCGCGTCCAACATGCAGACCATGTTCAATATCGAAGCTGCCATCGAGGTGCGGATCGTTAATCAGCCCTTTCCAGCCGACCGTGGTGCGTGGTTTTTCAAAGTAAACACGCATAACAATATACAGTTGGTCACTTAGTTGTTCAGAGAGCGCTTTAAGACGTTTTGCGTAATCCTTCGCCGCTTCCACGTCGTGGATAGAACATGGACCACATACAACCAGCAGGCGATGATCCTTTTTATGAATAATATTAGCGATAGTTTGGCGAGACTCTTGAATAAAGCGGCGCGCTTTTTCACTCAAAGGAAGCTTGGTTTTTAGCTCCTCTGGGGTAATAAGAACCTGCTCTTCGCTAATATTAATATTGCTCAACTCACTTTTCTGCATAACTCTAACCTGTATATTTATTTTTACACCCAACCAAATCCTTGGTGAGACAACTAAGCTTTAACGACAAGATAACAGGCTAAAAAAGAAAAACAAGCGTACACAATAAAAAACATTTGGTGTAAATTATTATTTACAGTCAAATAAAAAGCCAAAGTATAATTAACTTTGGCTTCTAATCGGTGTTTTGAATCGTTTACAAGAGGTTTAGCTGGTCAAGCGTTTCATCGCTTCACTCGCCGCTTTCCACTCTTGAGATAACTTGAGATCGCTTAGAGAAAACGACTGTTTTTTCAGTAACGCATCCGCCAGTGGCACTGTTGATACTGGCAAGTTATCCAACACCTCAATGTGTGCTTCACGCTTATTACACATCAATAGCATATCGCAACCGGCTTTCAAGGCTTGAACCCCACGCTCGGCAGGACTACCCATGATTGCAGCGCCTTCCATCGTCAGATCATCGGAGAAAACCAAGCCTTTAAAACCGAGTTGCTGTCGCAAAACTTGTTTCAACCAGTATTCTGAACCACTCGCAGGCTGAGAGTCGTAGTTCGGAAAAATCACGTGAGCAGGCATCATGGCATCTAAAATACCGGCATCAATTTGCGCTTTAAAGATGGCCATGTCTTGTTCAAAAATGTCGCTGCGCTCGTCGTATGGCGTTTCTAAGTGTGAGTCAGCAATCACACCACCGTGACCCGGGAAGTGTTTGCCTGTTGTTGCCATTCCAACGCTCTTCATGCCCTGCATGTAAGCGGTGCTAAATCGAAGAATGGTATCGGCATCTTCGCCAAATGCTCGGTTACCGATCGCTTTACATTGATGACCTTTATCGAGCACGGGTGCAAAGCTTAAATCAATGTCGTGTGCGATCAACTCCGCTGCCATTAGCCAACCGCCCATACGTGCTAGCTCTTCGCCATTTTGATGTTTGGCGTATTCTTCGGCTGCAGGGATCAACGAGAAACCTTCACGGAAGCGTTGTACTCGCCCCCCTTCTTGATCCACACCGATCAAAATCGGGCGCTTGGCAGCCTTGCGGATTGATTGAGTAAGTGCTTGAAGCTGTTCACTATCATGATAGTTGCGAGCAAATAGAATTAAGCCACCAACCGTAGGATGTTCCAGAATTTCTTTGTCTTCAGCGGTCAGTTCATAACCCGCGACGTCAACCCATAACGGTCCCATGTTTTCTCCTCAAAATCGGCTGAATATCTCGTATTCGATGAGGTTATTCGCTTCAGATTTGCTTTACAATAAGTGAATGAAGAATTGACGAGATCGGCTATGAAATTTAACGAACTGTACATTGGTGTGATGTCTGGAACGAGTATGGACGGCGTTGATACCGCTCTGGTTGAAATAAGTGATGAGCACGTTCGTCTGGTTGCGCACGACGATTACCCAATGCCCGCAGCACTGAAAGAAATGCTGTTATCTGTTTGTACCGGTCAAGCCACAAATTTAAAAGCCATAGGTGAATTGGATCACCAACTTGGCCACCTCTTCGCTGACGCCGTTTTACAACTGCTCAATAAGTCTGGCTGCGTCGCGGAACAAATTCGTGCGATTGGTAATCACGGTCAAACGGTATTCCACCAACCTACTGGAGAGTTACCCTTTACCACTCAGTTGGGTGATGCCAACATCATCGCAGTGAAAACAGGGATTGATACGGTTGCAGATTTTCGACGTAAAGATATGGCGCTAGGTGGTCAAGGTGCACCGCTGGTTCCCGCTTATCATAAAAGTATCTTTGCCATGCAAGATTCCACCACCGTCGTGCTGAACATCGGTGGCATTGCCAACATCTCTGTACTGCATCCCGAGCAACCAGTCATTGGCTATGACACAGGTCCGGGCAACATGTTGATGGACGCGTGGTGTGCTCTGCACACTGGGCAAAGCTTCGACAAAGATGCACAATTTGCACTGAAAGGAACGGTAAACGCTACTTTGTTGACTCAATTACTTAAAGAAGCTTACCTCGCCATGCCAGCCCCTAAAAGTACCGGGCGAGAACTGTTCAATATTGACTGGCTGCATCAGCAACTGGCTCATTACAATTTACCAACCGAAGACGTACAGCGTACACTCTGCGAATATTCTGCGATTACCATTGCCAACGAAGTCGACAAGTTTTCTCATGGCATCACACCTCAACTATTGGTCTGTGGCGGTGGAGCAAGAAACCCACTTTTAATGCAGCGATTGACTAAGTTATTGCCACAATGGCACGTTGCGACAACGGCAGAAAAAGGCGTTGATGGTGACTACATGGAAGCCATGGCATTTGCTTGGCTTGCGCAGCGCTATATTCATAGCCTCCCTAGCAACTTACCGGAAGTTACGGGGGCAAGTCGTCTCGCTTCACTGGGTGTACTCTATTCAAAAAATTAAGGGCAATAGATCCTAAACAAAAAGGCTTAATTCATTATGACGAACGATGCACTTATCGCAGCTTTATCCCATCTGGTATCTGAAGGGCGAAATCCAGACACCATGGACATCGACTTGCTGCCTTCTCTCGATATTGTTCAACGCATCAACCAACAGGACAAACTCGTTCCTCTTGCCGTTGAAAAAGTGTTGCCTGAGATCGCTGAAGCCGTTGATAAGATCACGGAAGCATTTAAGATCGGAGGTCGGTTGTTTTACATCGGTGCGGGCACCAGTGGTCGGCTCGGCGTCTTGGACGCTTCAGAATGCCCACCAACTTTTGGCACGGATCCAGAGATGGTCGTTGGCATTATTGCGGGTGGAAAAGAGGCAATGTTCCGCGCGAAAGAAGGGGCAGAGGACGATCCTGCACTAGGCGAGCAAGATCTTAAAGAGAATGCGCTAACACAACACGATGTCGTCGTTGGTATTGCGGCAAGTGGACGGACACCGTATGTGATCGGTGGCTTAGAGTATGCGAACGAACTTGGTGCCACCACTGTAGCACTATCTTGTAACCCTGACTCTCCGATTGCAGATATTGCCGATATTGCGATCAGCCCCGTTGTTGGACCTGAAGCGTTAACGGGATCCACTCGCTTAAAATCAGGGACGGCGCAAAAGCTCGTCCTGAACATGCTCACTACTGCAAGCATGATTCGCCTAGGCAAAAGTTATCAGAACTTAATGGTAGATGTGAAAGCGACGAATGCAAAGCTAGTTGCAAGAGCGGCTCGTATTGTTATGCAAGCAACAGATTGTACTAACCAAGAGGCTAAAACTGCGCTCAAAGAAACGGACTACGACGCCAAGTTAGCGATTTTGATGATTTTAACCGGGCTGGATAAAGAAAGCGCGACTGAGCAACTGAAAGCCAAACAAGGATATTTAAGAAAAGTCGTGATCGATCAAGCGAATCAATCTTAATCAATAAAGCGCCTCACTTATTTAAAAGTCAGGCGCCTTTTATGGCTTAATTTAGTAGTTCAATCGTTCAATGTGAGTAATACCGACTTTACCTTCAAGGTCGCTGAACATATGAACCATTGCTGGGTATGGTTGTGCTCCAGGGTAGACAACTTCTGCATTACAGAAAAACGCATAGTTTTGTCCGGCTACGACTTGAGTAGCCACAACCAAAGGGGAGTATTTGACGCCGACAAACCCCTCGATACCTTTAGCAAATACTTCTTTATCCTCTGCTTTGAGTTCATTAAATGGACTCCAGCCACCAGCCATTTGCGTTGACATAATGTGATTCCTTTTTTCTGTGCTCACTATCAAGCAATATGAACATAGTTTAATAATAGAGATTTTGCCACATTTATGTTATGCAGACGGTATCACAGCGGCTTTATTGACTATTAATTTGAGTACTCATTCCAGCCACGCTGCCATTCCATACGGAATTTTTGTGCTTGCTCAGTACCCTCACAAACCCCTTCATAATACTGACCAGATAACCCCATTTGATACGCAAAAGCAGGGTTACAGTATTCACGTAGCCCCTCTAAATAACCTTGGTCGTAGTCACTTTGCTTAACGCTACCCAACTCACGCAGCTCGCTCATCGTGCGTGATGTATGTCCGGCTACACCATCTTGATATCCGATCTGATGCCAATCTCCTGACTTGGCAAGATCTTCCGTCGTTGCAGCGCATCCTGCAAGTAAAGCCAGCGCCAAACCTAACGTTGCCTTTTTCATGGTTCTTCCTTAAGTAATTGTTTTCAAAAATAAGCTTACCACTAATTATTGGCGTTTGCCGCTTAGCTTGCAGATTAAACCACTGACGCCTCGAATCAACCGCTCACTACTGCAATCAACCGTTCGCCAATTTTAAAAACCGCTCAAGCAGTATATCGACCACTCAGTGCTCTATTCGACCACTCATCTACTAACCGAATGCATTTAACACAAGTGACGCATAACATGCATCCTGAGATTAAAAAATTACCCTACCCAACTAAGACCAAGGACAATTGCTATGATGTGGTTTCTAACCTGTGTCGCAGCCCTAATCGGCGGATACTTCATCTACGGCGCTTTCGTCGAGAAGATTTTCGGCATCAATGAAAAACGCCAAACGCCTGCTCACACCAAATCGGACGGTGTTGACTTCGTTCCAATGTCAACAAAGAAAGTTTATCTAGTTCAGCTACTTAACATCGCTGGTGTTGGTCCAATTTTCGGCCCAATCATGGGTGCACTATACGGTCCAGCGGCAATGCTTTGGATTGTTGTCGGTTGTATTTTTGCTGGCGCAGTACACGATTACTTCTCAGGCATGCTTTCAGTGCGTAACGGCGGCGCATCTGTACCTACTATCACAGGTCGCTACCTAGGTAATGGCGCAAAACACTTTATGAATATTTTTGCCATTGTCCTACTGCTTCTTGTTGGCGTAGTGTTCGTTTCTGCTCCTGCAGGCATGATTACTAACCTCATCAATGATCAAACAAGCTTGAGCGTAAGCATGACTACTATGGTTATCGCTATCTTCGCTTACTACATCATTGCGACGATTGTTCCTGTCGATAAAATCATTGGTCGTTTCTACCCACTGTTTGGCGCCCTACTCATCTTTATGTCTGTTGGCCTAATGACAGCCGTTGCTTTCTCTAGCGAACACACAGTAATGGGTGACTTCCAAGTTTCGGACATGTTCTCTAACCTCAACCCAAATGACATGCCGTTATGGCCTGCATTGTTCATCACTATTGCATGTGGCGCTATCTCTGGCTTCCACGCGACTCAGTCTCCACTGATGGCGCGTTGTATGGAAAACGAGAAAAACGGTCGTTTCGTTTTCTACGGAGCAATGATTGGTGAAGGTGTTATCGCGCTAATCTGGTGTGCTATCGCTCTGTCTTTCTTCGGCTCTCTAGACGCACTATCAGAAGCTGTGAAAAACGGTGGTCCTGGTAACGTGGTATACAGCGCATCATTTGGTCTGCTTGGTGTGTTCGGTGGTATCCTTGCGTTCCTAGGTGTGGTTATCCTACCAATTACGTCTGGCGATACAGCATTCCGTTCAAGCCGTCTGATCCTTGCTGAATACTTCAACATGGAACAAAAGACGCTACGTAACCGCCTACTGATGGCACTTCCACTGTTCGTTATCGGCGGTATCTTAACTCAAGTAGACTTCGGCATTATCTGGCGCTACTTCGGTTTTGCTAACCAAACAACAGCAGTAATGATGCTTTGGACTGCGTCCGCTTACCTACTACGTCACAACAAGCTGCACTGGATTACCACTATCCCTGCTATCTTCATGACCACGGTATGTGTCACGTTCATCTTAAACAACAGCTCGCTAGGTTTTGGCCTGCCAATGCAACTATCAACTATCGTCGGTATTGTGTTTGCCCTAGCAGTGACTGGTTACGTTATCAAAACCTCTAAGGGTAAAGGTGAAACTGAACTGGCTGACGAAGAGAAACCACAAGCCGTGTCAGAAACAGCGTAATACTCGTCACATCCGAGTGACTAAGATAGGAGCCTGCCAATTGCAGGCTCTTTTTGTTTTATACCCAAGTCACTTTAAGATTCAGAACTCGGAGCGCAGCGCCATGTATTTAGGTGTCTTTATTTATCTGAGCCAAGCATCTTGAGGTGACTTAGGTATACAATAACAACATTGATTCTAGGTTAGGTTCACTATGGAACTGGTCGTTTCCCTTTTACAACAGATGTGTGTGTACTTAGTTTTGGCTTACATGCTAAGTAAAACGCCAATCATCTTACCTTTGCTGAGTATTTCTTCGCGCTTAAGCCACCGCCTAATTTGTTACGTACTCTTCTCTGGCTTTTGTATTCTCGGCACCTATTTCGGTCTGCACATCAACGATGCTATTGCTAATACTCGCGCGATCGGCGCGGTCATGGGCGGGCTGTTTGGTGGACCTGTTGTAGGTTTCGCCGTCGGATTTACTGGTGGCATCCATCGATACTCTCTTGGTGGCTTTACTGACCTCGCCTGTGCAATTTCAACCACCGCCGAGGGTGTAATTGGTGGCTTGCTCCACGTTTACCTTATCAAGCGAAATAAAGGCGCATTGCTGTTTAATCCAAGCGTCGTATTCAGCGTCACGTTTGTTGCAGAAGTGGTGCAAATGATTTTGCTGCTCGCCGTCGCTAAACCCTTTGATCAAGCCTATGAGCTGGTGTCTGCCATTGCAGCACCGATGATCATCGCGAACTCATTTGGTGCGGCATTGTTCATGAGTATCCTGCAAGACAGAAAAGCGATCTTTGAAAAGTTTTCTGCGACGTTTTCGCGTCGAGCACTCACCATTGCTGATCGCTCAGTGGGAATTCTAAGCAACGGCTTCAACACCGAAAACGCAGAGAAAATCGCGCGTATTATTTATGAAGAAACCAAAGTGGGCGCTGTCGCGATTACCGACCAAGAAAAAATCTTGGCGTTTGTGGGCATTGGCGATGATCACCATAAACCGAACACGCCGATTTCATCGCAAAGCACATTAGACTCCATGGAGAAAAACGACATCATTTATCTTGATGGCGCAGAACGTCCATACCAATGTTCCATCGCAAAAGACTGCAAACTTGGCTCCGCGCTGATCATCCCACTGCGTGCGGGAAAAGAGGTCATTGGTACCATTAAGCTGTATGAACCGAAGCGTAAATTGTTCTCCACGGCCAACATGTCAATGGCGGAAGGGATAGCTCAGCTTCTCTCTAGCCAAATCTTGTATGGCGACTACCAACAACAACAAGCCTTACTCGCTCAAGCAGAAATCAAACTGCTTCACGCTCAGGTGAATCCACACTTTTTGTTTAATGCACTCAATACTATTAGTGCGATTACTCGTCGTGATCCTGACAAAGCGCGCGAGCTAATCCAAAATTTATCGCACTTCTTCCGCAGCAATTTAAAGCAGAACATTAATACCGTAACGCTAAAGGAAGAGCTTGCACATGTGAACTCGTACTTGAGCATCGAAAAAGCTCGTTTTACGGACCGCTTAGAGGTTGAAATCGATATTCAACCTGAATTGCTGGACATCAAATTGCCAAGCTTTACACTCCAGCCTTTGGTTGAGAATGCCATTAAGCACGGCATTTCAAACATGCTTGAAGGTGGTAAAGTTCATATATACAGCGAAGCACACCCACAAGGTCATTTGATTACTGTCGAAGACAATGCAGGCAGTTTTGAACCGCCAAAAGAAAACCACTCCGGGCTAGGTTTAGAAATTGTCGACAAACGTCTCACTAATCAATTTGGGCGTGATGCATCGCTAAAAATTACGTGCGAGCCACATCAATTTACTAAAATGAGCTTTATCATTCCCCAAAATCATAAAAGCACGCTGAAGCAATAAAGGTAATGTTGGATGTTAACCGCACTCGTCATTGATGATGAACAGTTTGCTCGTGAAGAGCTGACAGAGTTATTGGATGAAACAGGACAAGTTGAAGTGGTGGGCAATGCCTCAAACGCGATCCTTGGTCTAAAAAAAATCAATGAGCTCAAACCTGATGTGGTGTTTCTCGATATCCAAATGCCTCAAGTCACTGGGATTGAACTACTTGGAATGCTTGATCCAGAAACCATGCCTTATGTGGTTTTTGTCACGGCTTACGACCAGTATGCAATTCAAGCGTTTGAAGACAACGCCTTTGATTACTTGCTCAAACCTGTCGACCCATGCCGTTTAACCAAAACGGTCAAACGGCTAAATAAAGTCATTAGTCAATCCGCCCTAACTCAACAGCTGTCTGCTATTACGCCCGACACTTTAGATCAGATTCCGTGCATCGGGCACAACCGTATCGTCATCATGGCCACCGACACGGTAGAATGTGCATACAGTGACATCAGCGGCGTGCATGTACGCTCCACCAGCCAAGCCGCGAGCACTCAACTAACATTAAAAACGCTAGAAGAGAAAACCCCACTGGTACGCTGTCATCGCCAATACTTAGTCAGTATTAAGGCCATCAGCGAAATCAAATTACTCGAAAACGGATTAGCAGAAATCATCACCAAAACTGGCTTTGAGATACCAGTAAGCCGCCGCTACCTTAAAGTGCTCAAAGAGATGCTGGGCATTAGCCACTAACACAAAAAGTTCACACATCACCGCAGAGTTTCCGCTAGCGTATAAATAAGACGCTCCGGAAAGACGAGGCGATGATGTATAAAGTTTTGTTCATATGTAAGCACAATGCTGGACGAAGTGTGCTCGCTGAGTCGATCGCAACCCATATCCTGCCAGCAGAGTTTAGTGTCGCCAGCGGCGGCTCTCATCCTACAGGCACAGTTCACCCGGTGGTGCAAAAATATTTAGATGACCACCAACTTCCCATTCCACATATCCACACCCATTCATGGGAAGAGCGAACTCAGTTTCTTCCTGACATCGTGATTATTCTCTGTGACTCTTTGCATCAAGAGGCAGCTCCTCAGTGGCTTGCGGGTGGCGTTCGAGTAAACTGGCAAGTCGATGCCTTTCCGACTGAAGGTTCTGATGAAGAGGTGTACGCACATTGCGAAAGGGTTGCTCAGTCGCTTGAGCGAAGAATCACGAAGATGTCCGATATGATTATCGATGGTTTAGGGAAAGACCAAATTCGTGATTACCTAAATGAACTGAGAGAGATGTAAAAAAGACGACCCGCTGGTCGTCTTTTTAATATTCGATAAATGGAGATTAATCCACTTGCTTGATTTGCAGTTCTTTGGGTACTTCAAAGAACATATTCTCTTCACGACCAAGTACTTCATCAACCGCTTCGGCACCGACGAGTTCTTTGATTCGCTCTAGAATCTGATTAACGAGTTCTTCCGGAGCAGATGCCCCCGCAGTCACGCCGACCTTTGTTTTGCCTTTGAACCACTCAGGTTTGATATCTTCCGGACAGTCGGTTAAGTAGCCAGGTGTCCCTAGCTTTTCAGCTAGCTCTTTAAGACGTGTAGAGTTTGATGAGTTTTTAGAACCCACCACAACCATCACATCTACGTCACCCGCTAATTCACGTACGGCATCTTGGCGGTTTTGTGTCGCGTAACAGATATCGTCTTTACGTGGTCCTTGGATATCTGGGAAGACGCGGCGTAGCTCTTCGATAACATCGGCAGTTTCATCTACAGAAAGTGTCGTTTGGCTTACGTAATGAAGATCAGATGGATCTTTCACAATCGACTTCAGTTTCTCAACATCGGCCGGGGTTTCAACCAAGTACATACCACCGGTTTCACTCGCGTACTGCCCCATTGTGCCTTCCACTTCAGGGTGACCTGCGTGACCAATCAGAACCACTTCCATATTGCGGCGGCTTGCTCGCGCTACTTCCATATGCACTTTGGTTACCAACGGGCAAGTCGCGTCAAATACCGTCAAATCTCGCTGCTTGGCTTCCTGACGAACCGCCTGCGATACACCATGAGCAGAAAAAATCACAATGTTGTTGTCTGGCACTTCATGCAGCTCTTCAACGAAGACAGCGCCACGTTGTTTTAGCCCTTCAACCACAAAACGGTTATGCACCACCTCATGACGAACATAAATCGGTGGCTGATACATCTCTAGCGCACGCTCTACGATGCTAATCGCACGGTCTACACCAGCACAAAAGCCGCGTGGGTTAGCTAATAGGATTTTCATTTCATTGCTCATGGAAATTATCTTTATTGGGTTCGCTATTCTACTGACAAAATTTCAACTTCGAAAGTCACGTCTTGTCCCGCTAGAGGGTGGTTGAAGTCCACAGTGACTGAATCGCCAGCAATCTCTGTAATAATGCCCGGGATTTCCATGCCATCAGGACCACTGAACGCCATGATTGTACCCACTTCTACTTCTGCATCACCTACAAACTTAGTGCGATCCATATGGTGTACATGGTCTGGGTTTGGCATGCCAAACGCGTCTTCTGCTTTTAGCTCAATCGCTTTTTGTGCGCCTGTTTCGAGGCCTATCAAGCACTGCTCAAAGTTTTCACTCAAGCTGCCATCACCCATAACAAATTTCGCTGGTTTACCCATGTTATGAGTACTATCCGCAACCGATCCATCTTTCATTTTAATCGTAAAGTGAAGGGTTACTACAGATTCATTGGTTATTGTTGTCACGTTACTGCTTCCTTGTTCTTGGGTTATTACGCTGTCAGCTTGGTCTTTTTATACATTGATATGCTGATTGGCGCTCCAACATAATAAAAAGCGTCGCTCGAATCAACGGGCGACGCTTAGGGTTATTCAACTTTTCGCAATATACACTGCCACTACTTAGGCTTTCGCCTCGTCTTTCTTTCGAAAGCCGTCAAGAATAATCATCGCGGCACCAATACAGATCGCCATGTCTGCAAGGTTGAACGCTGGCCAGTGATAATTACCCCAGAAAAAGTCCAAATAATCCACGACAAACCCATGTATTACTCGGTCGAATACGTTGCCTACTGCGCCACCAATAATCATGGCATAAGCAATATTATTCCATTTCTCTTTCGCTGGTAGTTTGCTCATCCAGTAAGTCAAAAGACCTGTAACGATAAAAGCAATACCTGTAAATAACCAACGTTGCCAGCCCGCTTGATCACTCAAAAAGCTAAAAGCAGCACCATAGTTATGCACGTACAAAAGATTAAAGAATGGCAAAATTTCTATGCGGTTTGCCCAGCCATATCCCATGTTGTTCATTACAACATACTTAATGCCAATGTCAGCTAAAAAGATAACCACCGCTAACCATAACCAGCGAATACCAGATTGCTTTAAAGACAGTGCTTTTTCACTCATTACTTTACCTACAAACAGCCCCAGTAAATACTGGGGCTGTTAATTTTAAAAAAAGTTCAGTCGTTCTAGGCAATTACGCGAATTTACGTACTTCACCTTCGCCTTCTACGTTAGACACACAACGACCACAGATTTTCTCGTGACCTTCAATTGTGCCTACGTCTGGCGTATGGTGCCAACAACGATCACACTTCTCGCCTTCAGCTGCTGCTACTTCAACAAACAAGCCTTCGATATCCGTGGCTTGTGCTGCATCAGTCTTCTCACCTAGAGGCTTAACTTTCGCCGCAGAGGTTAGTAGAACAAAGCGCAGTTCATCTTCAAGTTTGTTGATCTTCGCCGCTAAAGCGTCATCAGCAAATAGAGTCACTTCAGCTTGTAGTGCACCACCGATGGTTTTCTCTTTACGCGCATCTTCTAGAAGTTTGTTTACTGCACCACGAACCGCTTGGATCTCAGCCCAGAATTCATTGTTCAGCTCTTCACCTTCAGCAAGGCCGAATAGACCGTCGAACCACTCACCAGTGAATACGAACTTGTCGCGCTCGCCTGGCATTTCGTTCCAGATTTCATCTGCAGTGAACGACATGATTGGCGCCATCCAACGAACTAGCGCTTCTACGATGTAGTAAAGTGCAGTCTGACAGCTACGTTGAGCGTTGCCGCCACGTTTTGCTGTGTACTGACGGTCTTTAATTACGTCTAGGTAGAAAGAGCCCATTTCGATCGAACAGAATTGCATTAGACGCTGAGTCACACCGTGTGTGTTGTACTCTTCGTATGCTTTAACAATCTCTTCTTGTGCTGCTAGCGCACGACCAACTGCCCAGCGATCTAGCGCAACCATCTCTTCAACAGGAACGATGTCTGTTTCAGGGTTGAAGCCGCTTAGGTTAGCAAGGAAGAAACGCGCTGTGTTACGGATACGACGGTAAGCATCTGCGCTACGTTTTAGGATTTCATCAGAAACCGCAACTTCACCAGTGTAGTCTGTTGAAGCAACCCATAGACGAAGAATGTCAGCACCTAGCTTGTTAGTTACGTCTTTTGGCGCAACCACGTTACCGATAGATTTAGACATCTTACGACCCTGACCATCAACCACGAAACCGTGTGTCAGTACTTGTTTGTAAGGCGCTTCGTCTTTCATCGCGATAGATGAAATTAGAGAAGACTGGAACCAACCGCGGTGTTGGTCAGAACCTTCTAGGTATAGGTCTGCACTATTACCGTTGTACTCTTCACGAGCATCAACAACAGAGAAGTGAGTCACACCTGAATCGAACCATACGTCTAGCGTATCTAGTACTTTTTCGTACTGGTCTGCTTCGTCACCTAGTAGCTCAGCTGAATCAACATCCCACCACGCTTGAATACCTTTCTCTTCAACCAACAGAGCAACCTTCTCGATAAGCTCTAGTGTGTTTGGATGAAGTTCTGCTGTTTCTTTATGAACAAACAGAGCAATTGGCACACCCCAAGTACGTTGACGAGAGATACACCACTCAGGGCGACCTTCGATCATACCTTCGATGCGGCTTTGACCCCACTCAGGCATCCACTCTACATTCTTGATTGACTCTAATGCTTTAGCACGTAGGCCAGCTTGGTCCATAGAAACGAACCATTGAGGTGTAGCACGGAAGATGATTGGAGTCTTATGACGCCAACAGTGTGGGTAGCTGTGCTCGTAAGCGTGGTGGTGTAGTAGTGCACCTTTTTCTTTTAGTACTTCTACTACTGCATCGTTCGCTTTAAATACGTGCTGACCAGCAAATAGCTCTGTATCTGGTAGGTAAACACCGTTTGAGCCAACTGGGTTTGCTACTTCTAGGTTGTACTTGTTACCAACCGCGAAGTCTTCTTGACCGTGACCAGGAGCAGTGTGAACAACACCAGTACCTGAATCAGTCGTAACGTGATCACCCAGGATCGCCGGTACAGTGAAATCGTAGAATGGGTGTTGGAATTGAGAAAGCTCAAGCTCCGCACCTTTAGCAAAGCCAAGGTTGTGGAAGTGCTCGATACCCGCACGGTCCATTACGTCTTTCGCTAGCTCAGCAGCAACGATGATACGCTCAGGTTGCTCGCCTTCAACTTGGATAAGTACATACTCAAGGTCATCACGTAGACACACAGCACGGTTCGCGGGAAGCGTCCAAGGAGTTGTCGTCCAGATGACAATAGAGATATCGCCTTTACCTTCATGACCTTCAGTCAGCTCAAACTTAGACAACAGTGCCGCTTCGTCAGCCGCTTTAAAACGAACGTCGATAGATGGCGATACTTTATCTTTGTATTCTACTTCCGCTTCAGCAAGAGCAGAACCACAGTCTGTACACCAGTGAACAGGTTTGAAACCTTTTAGCAGGTGACCATTGCTTGCGATCTTACCAAGAGCACGAATAATGTTCGCTTCAGTTGCGAAATCCATAGTGCGGTATGGCTTGTCCCACTCACCCATGATACCAAGGCGTTTGAAGCTCTCTTTCTGACCTTCAACCTGACCTGCTGCGTATTCACGACATTTCTCGCGGAATTCTGCTGCCGTCACTTTTTGGCCTGGCTTGCCTACTTTTTTCTCTACCATTAATTCAATAGGTAGACCGTGGCAATCCCAGCCAGGAATGTAAGGTGCGTCAAAACCTGAAAGTGTTTTGGATTTAATAATAATGTCTTTAAGAATCTTGTTTAGTGCGTGACCAATATGAATGTCACCATTTGCGTAAGGAGGGCCATCGTGCAATACGAATGACTTTTTGCCTTTCTTAGCTTTACGGATTTCACCGTAAAGATCTTCTTTGTACCAACGCTTAAGCATTTCTGGCTCACGATTGGCCAGATTGCCGCGCATTGGAAACCCTGTTTCAGGTAAGTTCAGGGTATCTTTATACTCACTCATCGATTCTTAATTCCGTTATATTGGGCGAAAATTAGACATTATGTTGAACGGTGGAATAAACCGCTCAACGCTTAAGCTGACGCAACCACACCCTTGCTGCTTCAGCATCCAATTCGATTTGTTGTTTAAGTGCTTCAAACGACTCAAACTTTTGCTCATCTCGAAGTTTATGCAAAAGTTCCACTTCTAGTTGCTTGCCATATAAATTGGCATGAAAGTCGAATAAGTGTACTTCTAACTGCTGGCGAACGCCATTGACAGTCGGTCTTTGACCAATATTAGCGACACCACCAATTGGCTTATTTCCTAAGCCAAGCGCTTGAACAACATAGACTCCGGAGACCGGAGAAACACAGCGTTTCAAAGGAATATTCGCAGTAGGAAAACCTATCGTTCTTCCCAGCTTTCTTCCGTGAGAAACACGACCGCTGATGCTGTAGTTTCTTCCCAGCATCTGTTGCGCGGAATGCAAATCGTCACGCGCCAGCGCTTGACGGATAGCCGTACTGCTGACACGTAATTGTTGTAAACAAAAGCTCTGGGTACTCACGACATCAAAACCGTACTTTTCCCCTGCTTCCTGCAGCATTGCAAAGTTGCCAGTTCGGCCTTTGCCAAAGCAGAAATCATCACCAACGACAAGAAACTTAACACCCAAACGCTCGACCAACAAGTCACGGATAAACTCTTCCGCGGTTAAACTTGCAAAATGACGATTGAAATTGACGCAGAGCAAGCGATCAATATCGAGCTTACTCAATTGCACGAACTTATCGCGTAATCGCGTCAACCGTGCAGGCGCCTTATCTTTGGCAAACAGCTCCATCGGCTGAGGTTCAAAGGTCATCACAACAGAAGGCAATGATAGCCTGTCCGCTTGCTCAGACACTTGCTGCAATACTTGTTGATGGCCTTTATGGACACCATCGAAATTGCCAATAGTCAGCACGCAACCATGATGTCGCGGGGTGATATTGTGAATGCCTCTAATCAGTTCCATTGGATACTGCTTTCTGCCTCTGTTTTTACTTTACACTGTGTGAAACTGACGGATTATATACTAATCACCCTTAGTCTGTCCCAGCTTTTAGGTCTTTTAAGCGTGCACCAGTTAAAAATAGAACCACTAGGTAAACCACGGCTCCTAGACCGATCAACATTCCTAGTACACCGCTGCGGTGAGCAAAGCTCCAATCTAGCCACACTGACATGTCTTCCAATTGCCATAAGATCGCAGCCACCATCGCCGCACCTGCAATAACCAAACGTATAATAAAGAAGACGGTTCGTTTGGTGATTTGGTATACCCCTGCGATATGTAGACCACGATACAGCAATGCCATATTCACAAACGCCGAAAGTGCCGTCGCGATAGCCAAACCAACGTAACCATAAAAGTACGCAAAAATTGCGTTAAATACCATGTTGGTCACCATCGCAATGATGCCGTACTTTACTGGCGTTTTAGTATCTTGACGCGAGTAATAACCTGGCGCGAGCACCTTAATCAGCATGAAGTTCAACAAACCTGAAGCGTAGGCAAAAAGCGACAATGATGCTTGATGTACGTCTTGAGGAGAAAATTCACCTCGCATAAACAGAACCATCAGCATAGGTTTTGCCAGTACCATCAGACCAAGCATTGCAGGAAGGCCAAGCAAGATCACCATGCGCACCCCCCAATCCATGGTTTGCGCGAAGCCTTCACTTTGTGCGTCAACGTGTTTACGTGAAAGCGCGGGTAAAATCACAGTCGCAATCGCAATACCAAACAGACCTAAAGGAAATTCCAATAAGCGGTCTGAGTAATATAGCCAGCTAATCGAACCGGTTTGCAAAAAACTGGCGATGAACGTATCAAACAACAGGTTAATCTGACTGACCGATACACCAAATAAAGCGGGGATCATCAAAGTGCGGATTTTCACTACACCCGGATCGCGCCAGCCCCATTTTGGCTTAACCATGACGCCTGCTTTAATAAGGAAGGGAATTTGGAATAAGAACTGGACCAAACCACCTAAGAAAACACCAATGGAAAGCCCTATTTCTGGCATTTCCATTTGCGGCGAGATAAACCACGCCGCCAAAATAATCATCACATTGAGGAAAACAGGGGTAAAGGAGGAGACAGCAAATTTACCTAATGTATTGAGGATAGCGCCCGATAGAGCGACAAAGGTAATGAACCATAAATAGGGAAAGGTGATTTTGAGCATCACGCTAGCAAGCTCAAACTTTGCTGCAGCCGGGCCACCATGCATCCAGTCAAGGAACCAACCAAAACCAAACACAGCAGTGACCACGCCGGAGCCTAGGACACCTAAAATGGTAACAATCGAGACTATCACCCCTAACGTACCCGCCGCGCGAGCAATGAGCTCCCGAGTTTTATCCATGTCGCCTTGAGCATGGCTTTCCGTTAAAACAGGTACAAACGCTTGGGAAAAAGCACCTTCAGCAAACAAACGTCGTAAAAAATTAGGAATTTTATTGGCGAAGAAAAAGACGTCTGCGCTTGCTCCTGCCCCCATTAAATTTGCCACTACAACATCACGAACTAGGCCAAGAACGCGGGAAATAAATGTCATAGCACTGACGATCATGCCAGACTTGAGTAGTCGTTTACTCACTGTAACCTCGGAATATCACCATAAGACAGCTAACCCTATACTGTTTCTCTGACAGGTGCTGTAAATAGACGTCAAAAATCTATCCGCGGGTTGTAAGGAATAAGTGTGCCTTTCGCGGATAATTATTAGCATTGGTATAAAAATGCTGTTAGAATCCCCGCCATCTTAACCGCGATAACCTCTCTTACCAAAATTTGTTTTGGCTTAGATCGGTTTTTGCACAAATCATTTGACATTTAAGCGCAAATGAGGGATATTCCTCGCCCTTAAATTGTCACAGAACTAAGTTTTTGGGAGTTAGACCCTTGGCAAATAGTAAATCTGCTAAGAAGCGCGCTATCCAAGCTGAGAAACGTCGTCAGCACAATGCTAGCCGTCGCTCAATGATGCGTACTTACATGAAGAAAACTGTTGCTGCTATCGAAGCAGGCGACAAAGAAGCTGCAACTGCTGCATTCGCTGTAGTTACACCTATCCTAGACCGCATGGCAACTAAAGGCCTTATTCACAAGAATAAAGCAGCTCGCCATAAGTCTCGTTTCGCTGCACAAATCAAAGCTCTTTAATAGAGTCCTGATTTTACAGTGAAGAAAAAACCGACCTTGTGTCGGTTTTTTTATATCTACAAAATTTTCTTAATAAAAAAGCTGGCAATGCCAGCTTTTTTTTTCTGCACGCCTATTCAAAGGCATCAGCTTATTTACCTTATAAAGCTCAAACTGGAAAGCACCAATAAAACACTTGAGAACAAAGCAAATTGGTCGATGCGCAGCAACTCTACCATCAAAAGTTTAACGCCACTCTCAAATATTCCAACGAGTTAGATTCACAGCCTAAAATGAACGATATATTAGGTATATGTAATTAACGCTAAGCGCTTTCAGCACAATAAAGACTATGCAGTGTTTTTATTAACGCTTTCACTTCATCACTCTTCAATGTGTAGTACACGGTTTGTGCTTCTTTCCTTGTCGTGACTAGCTCATCACGGCGAAGCCAAGCAAGATGCTGAGATAATGCCGACTGGCTTAGCTCTAACTTTGCACACAGCTCTCCCACGGACAGCTCTTGGTTATGCAGCATACAAAGGATTTGTAGGCGTCTCTCGTTTGCCATCGCTTTGAGCAACACGACGGCTTTTGCGGAGTTCTGCTCCATTTCTTGTAGATTCATGTGTTGGACCTCTAGCTACAACTTACTTATTCCAACCCTGGCCAGCTTGTTGTGTTGCACTGATTTATATATCTAAGAAAATCAAGATACACTTCCAGAGTCTTCATTATTAGAACCTCTAATTTAGTTGTTAGTGATACACCAATATTATCCACCAAAGTGGAGAATTGATGCGCCATCAATAATTAATAGTTTTGCTCACTAAAACAAGTATCTTGAGTTACTTAGGTATTATTTAGAATTATATTTTTATTGATAGTAATCTATTTATTTGCGCAACGATACGGGTTTACTCAAACATTTGACTGAAATCAGCATCACAAACATTTTTTACCGCTGGGTGTTGGATCATTCGTTCCGCAAAAATCACGTAGTACTCTTCTTTTAACCCATCGACATGACCAATTAGCTGTAGATTTCGGTCGTCCTCAATCTCCGACATATATACGGTCGGCGCTAAGAAAATCACATCATCGTGATACCGTGCGAAAGCCTTCATCAACGCAACATCATCAAATTCTCCCAACACATTAGGCTGAAGACCTTGACGATCAAACCACTGAATAACCTTACGCCCCATTGCTGTTCGGCTTGCAGGAATCAAAAGCTTTTTCTGTTCCAGAATCTCAGGGAAACGCACATTTTCAATTTCAGAAGAGGCGAAAAAGCTCATGCTGCTCTCACCTAGCTTTTTGCTATAAAGGCCAGGGCTTTGAGTTGAGTCAACGGGACAATCCGAGAGGATCATATCCAGCTTGTGCTGAGACAGTCGTTCAAGTAGCAATTCGTGGGTTGACTCATAACAGCGTAAATGAATACTGTTATCTTCCGGGACAGTCGTCATTAGTACTTTACTGACCAAGCGCTTAGATAACGCATCGGCTACGCCAACTTCAAACAGAATGTTCGAGTGCTGACTGTAATTGACGATATCTAACATCTCATAACTCAAACCAAACATTCGGTCGGCGTACTTAAAAACAAGTTGCCCTAACTCAGTTGGCTCAACTGTACGACCATTTCGTTTGGTTAACTTTCCTTTCATGCGTTCTTCAAGCGCTTTAATCTGCCCTGTCACGGTTTGCGGTGTTAGGAAAAGCGCATCGGCCGCTTTAGTTACAGAGCCCTGTTTGCACACCATCCAGAAATAATATAGATGGTTGTAGTTTAGATGTGACATGATCAAGTCCCGAAAAGAAAGTGATGCTTTTTATACCAAATGTGACAGAGACAAACAATAAACTCGACAAAACCATACAATACATTACAAAAACATAAGTTTTACCGAATATATAAAATTAACACTGTCATAAAAGTTGAACTGAGGCGCATTTTCTTTCTAAAGAAAACGCAAAAACCACACAAAACAAAAGTCAATTTTATTCATTAAATTCAAATGGTTAAAAACCTTCATTTTTCCCTACTCACACCACTATCAAAAAGAACAATAAAAATTACTCACAGCAAGAAATCTGTAATATTACTGAAATATTTGTTCTCTAACATCGCCCGCAGTTTCAACTACAGACCGAAAAATGAACTGAAAGGTCAACGGAGAAAATTATGATGAACCAAGCTACTTCAACAGTGGCGCCAATTTCGAGCACTGCTCGTTGGTTACGCTGGGCTAACTTGGCATTCATGTTGTATCTGCTTCTTCTAGCAGTATCTATGGTTGGTAGTGGCTTCAAATGGGCAACTGGCGATCAAGCTAAGGTGCTATTTGAGTTTGCCGCTCACCCTGTTGCAGGTCTAATGATCGGCTTGGTGGCAACAGCCTTAATTCAGTCCTCAAGCACTGTAACGTCTATTATTGTAGGTTTAGTTGCAGGTGGCTTACCAGTAGAAACCGCGATTCCAATGGTGATGGGTGCCAATATTGGAACCACAGTGACTAATACGCTTGTTTCTCTTGGTCACGTACGTTGTAAAGAAGAGTTCAAACGTGCATTTGCAAGCGCAACTATTCACGACTTCTTCAACTTACTTGCTGTTGCTATTTTCCTTCCGTTGGAAATGATGTTCGGCATTTTAGAGAAAGTTTCTCATTGGCTTGTTTCTCCACTACTTGCTACTGGCGATATGAGCATTAAAGGCTTCAACTTCATTAAGCCAATAACAAAACCAGTTGTGGGTGCAATTAAAGAGCCACTTTCAACATTCGGTGATACTGTTGGTGGCATCATGCTTATCGTTTTGGGTATTGCGACAATCTTCGTTGCAATTACGGTAATGGGTAAGCTAATGAAGAGCCTAATGGTTGGCCGCGCACGTGAAATTTTGAAAAACGCGATTGGTCGTGGCCCTATTCACGGTATTGTATCGGGTTCAATCGTGACTGTGTTGGTACAATCTTCATCAACAACAACTAGCTTGATGGTTCCACTTGTGGGTACAGGCGTTCTTAAAGTTCGTGATATTTACCCATTCACGCTAGGTGCAAACATTGGTACTTGTATTACGGCGCTACTAGCAGCAACAGCCGTATCGGGTGAGTTTGCGGTATTCGCGCTTCAAATCGCTCTGGTACACCTAGTATTTAATATCATGGCAACGCTGTTTATCTTTGGTATTCCGTTCCTACGTGAAATTCCAGTGAAAGGCGCTGAGATGATTTCTGAAATGGCTATCAAGAACAAAGCTGTTGTCGGTGGCTACCTAATGTCTGTATTCGTTATTTTACCAGGCGCGATCTTAGCCCTAACGACATAACAATAACTTACATACCATCGCTTATTGTTTAGGCTCCACATTGTGGGGCCTTTTTTGCGTTAATGACGCTGTTCAAATTCGTTGTCTGGTGATAATTTGAGCCATACCAGCATACTTATGCTGGGCTACCTCATTTGGAGTCGACAACATGACGCAGCTTAATGGCACTATTTCTGATCAGCTACTCGCAATAGACGAAAACCTAACTCAACTGGTTGCTGATATTGATATCCTCAGTAGCGTGAATCCTCTCAATTATGCTCAGGAAAGAGAGCGCTTTATTAAGAACAAATACTCTCAAGAGCCTAACTTCCAATACTCAACTACCAATCTAGATACTCACAGCGCAAAGCGACGTCTGTATGAACTGCCTTTAGAAAATATTCAAGACACCCAATTACAAAAGCTGTACGCGGATGTGATTCAGTCTTACGCAGATAAATTGGATCAAGTGAATACTATCGGTACACAAGAGTTTCTTTATAACTCCTTGCGCTATTACGGAGAGCCGAGCGCCAAAGATATTGCCAACGCCCATTTCATTTTACACCTTCCCACGGAAGAAGAGAGCAAACCGCAGCATGATAGCCGTGCGATAGCACACTTCATGCAAAACTTTGCTCAACGTAATGGATATGAGTGTGAAATACAGGTGTTGGATGGGATGTTAGCAAACGCACTCGTTTCGGGGTCTCGAGTCAAAATTAACCACGCAGCATACATCACGACCGATGAGTTAGAGGCTCTCGCACATCATGAAATGGGTGTACACCTTCTTACTACGCTTAACGGTCGTCAACAACCGCTAAAGGTCCTGAGCTTAGGGTGCCCAGCTAATACAAACACCCAAGAAGGGCTGGCTATATTGTGTGAATATCTGTCAGGACATTTCAGTATCAAACGCCTAAGAACCTTAGCCTTACGAGTCCTGGCGGTAGAGTCGATGATCAAGGATCGCGATTTCCGCCATACGTTCATGCTATTAAAAGAACAGTATAAAACGTCTGACCTTCAAGCATTTACAACGACTGCTCGTGTGTATCGAGGAGGCGGTTTAACGAAGGATTACTTGTATCTAAGGGGGTTCCGAGAGGTGCTCAATGCCTACGATAAACTGGGCGATGACTTTTCATTGTTGCTATGTGGAAAAACAGAACTGAAGTATTTTGAGCTTATCCGCTCATTAGTGAGCAAGCAAATATTCACCCAACCCAAGTTTATTAGCCCGGCACTGTCTGCACCGATGCAGACCAACCCTATTCACCGCTATATTGTCAGTGCACTCAAGTAATACCTTCAAAGTACAAAAAGCAAAAAAGCTCCATTTGGAGCTTTTTTCATATCTTGAAGAACAATACTGGTTACACTGAGAATGGGTAACGAATAGGGTCGTGATGCTCATACCCTTCAACCCAAAAGTCATCCAGTGTGACCCATGTTTCCAGATCTTCTAGAGATTTAATCTCTGGATTGATGTGAAACGTCGGCGCTTTTAATGGTTCACGTTTCAACTGAACATCACGCATCAGTTCAAGCTGATCTTCATAAATGTGCGCATTCACAATCTTATGAAATGCCTGACCAGGTTTCTTGCCCGTGATTTGCGCCATGATCGCCAAGAATACGTAAACTTGAACCATATTGAAGTTTAAGCCAAGCGGTACATCACACGAACGCTGAGTACTGTTCAGGTAAAGCATATCATCCAGCAATGAAAAATGGTGGCTATACATGCAAGGACGCAAGCACCCCATGTGGAATTCACCCGGGTTGTAGAAGTTCAAGATTTCACCGCGATCATCAACACTACGCGTTAAGTCATCCACTATCTTGCGTAATTGGTCAACATGCCCGCCATCAGGCTTCGCCCATGCGCGCCCTTGGACACCGTAGACACGGCCCATGTCGTCTTCGCCCTTACGATATGGATTATTTAACCAAGCATCATTTAGGTTGGCATTGGCATCCCAGGTTTTCGTGCCCAGCTTACGAAAATCTTCCGCATTATCGTAACCACGAATATACCCTAGTAGCTCTGCAACGGCCGCTTTCCAAAAACTTTTACGTGTGGTGACCAACGGAAATTGATTGTTCGCAACATCGTAGGTTAAATCCGCGTTGATTACGGTCAGGCAGCGCTTGCCTGTACGCTCATTTTCAACCCAAACACCTTGGTCAACGATGCGTTGACACAAATCTAAATACTGTTTCACACCAATACCTTACTTCGTCTTTTGTGGTAATTCGTCTTTGTAATGACCACGTTTGTATGCCCAAACCATCATGAGGACACCGATAACCACCATTGGCAGGGATAAAATCTGTCCCATGGAAATAAAGCCACCGAATAACCCCAAATGAGCGTCTGGTTCGCGCACGTATTCTACTAGGAAACGGAAGGTTCCGTAACCCGCAAGAAAGAGTCCTGAAACAGAACCTAGAGGACGAGGTTTCTTGATGAACCAATTCAAGATGAAGAAAAGTACGATACCTTCAAGCGCCATTTCATAAAGCTGCGATGGATGACGTGGCAGTGGACCACCATTTGGGAAAACGATCGCCCAAGGCACATCCGTTACTCGGCCCCACAATTCGCTGTTCATGAAGTTACCTAAACGCCCCATACCCAAACCAAATGGCACAAGCGGCGCGATAAAGTCGGCAACGCCGAAGAACGTTCGCCCGTTTTTGTGTGCATACCAGAACATCGCGGTAATCACACCCAGTAAGCCACCGTGGAAAGACATACCACCGGTCCACACTTTAAACAGATACAAAGGGTCAGCCAGGAAAAGCTCAAAATTGTAGAAAAGCACGTAGCCAACACGGCCACCAATCACCACGCCAAGGAAGCCTGCGAACAACAAATCAGAAACCTGTTCTCGTGTCCAACCACTTC
Source organism: Vibrio sp. T9 (assembly GCF_003123985.1). Lineage (NCBI taxonomy): Bacteria > Pseudomonadati > Pseudomonadota > Gammaproteobacteria > Vibrionales > Vibrionaceae > Vibrio > Vibrio sp. T9. The sequence continues at coordinate 485,638 of NZ_NIGY01000002.1, read as the reverse complement.
CCGGCTTATCCGCACGTCGGTTCGCTAACCATAGGGCGAACATAAAGCCCACAAGGTACATCAAACCATACCAACGAACCGAAACAGGACCAATAGAGATTAAAACCGGATCAATATTGGGAAATTCAATATATCCCTGAGACATAAATCATTCTCTTCTTATCACAACAAAATAAATATACCCAAGTAACCTCTAGATGCTTGGTTCAGCGAGAATGACTTGGGTACAAACTTAGAGCAGCATGGTCGCTGCTACAAACATTAAGAACACCGCGAATATCTTTTTTAATACCGCAGTTGGAAGGTTAGTTGCCAGCTTTGCGCCCACTTTTGTTGTGAGCATCGAGGCCATGGCAATTGCTAATAAAGCGGGAAGATAAACATAGCCAATACTGTATGAAGGCAAGCCTTCTACTTTATAACCATGTAAGATGAAACCGATCATACCAGAAATAGCAATCACGCAACCACAAACGGAAGATGAACCTACCGCTTTACGCATTTCTATCCCGTGTTTATTTAAAAATGGGACCGATAGTGAACCGCCACCAATACCAGCAAGGCTTGATACGACGCCAATCCCCGTGCCATACGCAACGGTCACCGGGCTGCTCGGCATAGGTTTACTGCTCGTAACTTTAATGGAACGGAACATTTGTACTGACAGGCAAAGTACAATCACACCAAATACTTTCGGCAAGTAGTGCGTAGGGATCCACTCAGCAATATTGGCACCGACAAAACCACCAATAACCACACCTGGCATCAACCATTTTACGACGAACATATCGACATTGCCGAGCTTAAGGTGATTCATCGCCGATGAACCTGACGTAACAATAATACTCGCTAACGAAGTGGCTAGGGCCATGTGCATACTCATTTCTGGAGAGATTCCAGCAAGAGGAAGCAAATACAACAAGGCAGGAACAACTATCAAACCACCACCGATACCGAGTAACCCCGCCATCACACCCACAAAAGCGCCTAGCGCCAACAATAACAAAAATAAAGAGACGGTCACGATTTCCTACTTTTTACCTGCACGGATAAAGCCCGCAAAACCCTGTTGGATGAAGAAGTCATGCATCATTTGATGAATGTCCTCCCCGTAGGACTTTGTCATTGCTTGCTCCGCTAATTTTTCTAATTCTTCTTGTTGGCTATGACGAATCAAATATTTCACCTTAGCCACGTTGGAGGTGTTCATACTCAAACTGGTATACCCTAACCCAAGTAAGAGAAGAGCGCCAAATGGGTCGCCAGCTAACTCACCACAAATACACACTGGCACCTGATACTTATCGCACACGTCATGGATTTGCTTAAGCGCTAACAGTACCGCAGGATGCATAGATTCATAGACATCCGCGACGCGCGAATTGTTCCTATCAACTGCTAATAAATACTGGGTTAAATCGTTTGTCCCGACAGAAACAAAATCAACACGGTGAGCAATCGTTGGCAATAAATACACCATTGATGGCACTTCGATCATGACCCCAACTTGTGGGAACTGAATTCTATCATCAAGCAACACGGCTTCGCTGTGAGCTTGATTAATCAAGCTAATGGCATCGTCTAGCTCTTTTACCCCAGACACCATTGGCAATAAGATACTTAAGTTTCCGCTTTCTGCACTCGCTCTTAACATTGCACGCAGCTGGATCAAGAAAATGTCTGGATGATCCAATGTAAAACGAATGCCACGCCAGCCTAGAAACGGATTATCTTCTTCGATGGGCAAATACGGCAAAGGTTTATCACCACCAATATCCAAAGTACGCATCACCACTCGTTGATTCGGATAGCTGTTAAGTATTGCTTGGTATTGATGATACTGCTCATCTTCCGACGGAAAGTGATGCTGAAGTAAAAATGCAATCTCAGTTCGATACAACCCAACTCCATCAACACCTGTATTGATGGCAATATTGCTGTCTGCACTGAGTCCCGCATTCAGCATAATTTCGATATGGTGATTATCTTGCGTAACCGCAGGGAGTGCGAGGTCCTTGTTTACCATGGCAAACAATTCAGACTCTTCACTTACTAAGCTGCGATACTCTCGCAACAACTGGCGGTTTGGCTCTAAGAAGATCTCACCCGTATAGCCGTCGACTATCCCGAGTTTGCCATTCACCACATCCGGGTTAATGTTGGCGCCCATGACAGCGGGAACTCCAAGTGCGCGAGACAAAATAGCCGCATGAGAGTTCGCGCCACCTTCTAGTGACACGACGGCTAACAAAAATTCTTTAGGTACAGACGCGAGCAAGGTGGCAGTGAGTTCATTCGCCACCAAAATAATGGGGCGATCAATTGCAGAATTTTCTTGCTCACTGTTGTGCAGAAAATAGAGCAGCCTTTGCCCTAACTCTCGGATGTCTTGCGCTCTCTCGCGCATGTAGACATCCGACATTCTGGCAAATCGATTCGAGTATGATTCTACCACTTGGCGTAACGCCCAATCGGCCCTGTCTCCTTTTTCAATCTGCTTCTTCAAATCACCGCGAAGCATCGGATCATTCAGTAAGTGAGTAAACAGATCGAAGATCGCCAGCGCATCTTTGTTGATTTCACTGTCCAGCTTTTTCCGCATACGGCGAAAGTCATTTAACGCTCGCTCTATCGCCACCAGCAATGTCTCGTGCTCACGTTCTTTATCTAACGTGGACGAAGGGAAAACATCCGATAAACTCGGCTGGGTATTGTCGAACCAAAACTCTCCAATCGCGACACCAGTAGATGCAGGCAAACCTTTTAATACCGTGGGTTTAGATGCCAACTGCCAATGCCCAAGATTCTGCGCATGCGCAATAAGCACTGCTAGCTGAGCGGACAACGTGACAAGAAACGACTCTTCCATTTCACTGAACAAGCGCGGTGTTTTTTGCTGGATCACCAACACACCTAAAACTTGTTTTCGATGAATGATTGGAGTGGCTAAAAAGGAGTGGTAAATCTGTTCGCCGAGTTGAGGGAAGAATTTAAACTCGGGATGTTTTGAGGCTTCGGCAAGGTTGAGTGGCTCTGCGCTTCGTTTAACCAACCCAACCAAGCCTTCATTGAAGTTGATATGAATACTATCACCTTCAAAAATAAGGCCTTGAGTTGCCATTAACTCAAGGCGCTGCATTTCTTCATTAGCAAGATAGATAGTACAGCACTCAGTGCGAAGGGCAGCACAAGTCTCTTTCACCAATATATCGAGTGCCAGATGCACATCATCGACCCTGGAGACTTTCTCAACTATTTCCCTTAGCTGACTGAGCATGATTATCCTCTACGTTGCTTTTTTCTTTTCCCTTTCGCTTTTCTCTCTCGAAAAGGCATGGCTAAGGATGCAAACTCTTTCATCGCTCGTCGATAAACATCTCGCTTGAAAGAAACAACTTGCCTAACTGGATACCAGTAACTCACCCAGCGCCAACCATCAAATTCAGGGGATTTTCCGCGTTGCATATTAATACGAGATTCATCGCATTCTAATCTCAGCAGAAACCATTTCTGTTTTTGGCCGATACAAACAGGCTTGGAGTCCCAACGCACCAATCGTTTTGGTAGCTTATATCTTAACCAATGACGACTTGTTGCAATGATCTTAACGTCTTTTTTCGTTAAACCGACTTCTTCATATAACTCCCTGAACATGGCTTGTTCTGGAGTTTCACCTTCGTCAATTCCACCTTGTGGAAATTGCCATGAGTGTTGCCCGTATCGTTTAGCCCAGAAGACCTGACCATGGTTATTACATATCACAATACCAACATTAAGTCGGTAACCATCGCCATCTATCACTGGCTAACCTCTATGAATAAATTTTTTATTACCGTGATTTTTCCACATATCCCCATTACTAGCAAACTTACTGATGTGATATGAGCAAGATTTATTACCTTTTCACCATATTTGGATATCTTTTAATCAAATCATACCTTATCAACACAAGAGTGAGACATTGCCCACATTTATTCACCTTTTCTGTGAATAACTTTGTGAAGAATTCAATTCAAATGAGCAATTCAGTTCCCCCCTACAACAAGAAAAACAAATAAAGAAAAAACAAAATAAACATAAACAGTTGATAAATAAAACCTTATATTAAAAAACAACGATAAATCGATCTTCAGTTTCTTGATGATCTTTTCACCAAGCTCAGATCGGTCAAAGATCCACCAACAGGCTATTTATCCACACTCACCTGCTATTCGTTTAGATGATTACAACAAAATCAACCCCAAAAATGCATTTTAACCCCTGTTTATTCATACAGACCCCGTCAGGATCTTATCAATACCTCCTTCACCTGTGGATAAGTTATGAATTGATCGTTCTTACACCGCCTCGGTGAAATCTTAAACAGTAGATTTGGCCGGAGTTTGATAAACTATATGTTTTGTAATACCACCTTGTGACTATGAAACCAGAACCACAAACAGAAGCAGAGCTATTGGAACGCGCTCATGATATGGCAGGACTTAGCTTTGCAGAGCTGGCCGCCGAGGCGAATATGATTGTTCCTGAAAACTTAAAACGTGATAAAGGTTGGGTGGGTCAATTACTCGAATGGCACTTGGGCGCTCCGGCTGGCAGTAAACCTCAACAAGATTTCGCAAAACTAGGGATCGAGTTGAAAAGTATTCCGATCAGTTACTCTGGCAAACCTTTAGAAACAACCTTTGTTTCTGTGGCTCCCCTCACTGGTGTTCATGGTCTTACATGGGAAACAAGTCATGTTCGAAACAAGTTATCTCGTGTGCTTTGGGTACCAGTGGAAGGGGAACGAGAAATTCCACTTGCAGAAAGACGTGTTGGTAGCCCACTGATTTGGTCACCAGACGACGAAGAAGAGCGTATTTTACGAAACGACTGGGAAGAGCTAATGGAGATGATCGTCTTGGGGAAATTTGATCAAATTTCCGCCAGACAAGGAGAAGCGCTGCATCTTCGCCCTAAAGCCGCGAATGCAAAAGCACTCACCGAAGCATACAGCTCAAATGGCAAGCCGATAAAAACTCTGCCCCGAGGTTTTTACCTCAGAACACAGTTTACTGAACAGATCTTACTCAAGCACTACATCAACACGCAATCTGAGTAATGTTGTTTCCGCCATTTAGTGCGTCACGAGCGATAACTCGATATCACAGTACGAGGCTGCCTCTTCAGTGCCACATTCGTCATACGCATTGTGCAGCCTTAAGTACGCTTTATCTACCCCTAACCTCAGCAGCTCTTCTTTCACCAAATCTAGCGAACCGAAATGTATCGGATCTTCACCGTCTTTAATTGGCTCAAGTTGATGCTTGTACTCCACTGCTAGCAAATAGTCAGAGACATCAGAACACCCAATCACAAATACTTTGGGAGTTTTATAAGTATCTTTATGGGGACCGTGTAACCACATGTCCAATTGATGCTTCTGCATAACGTACCTCCTTCACACGATCATTTAAGTGTAGTTAGGCTATGTATAGCTTTCGAGTTTGGTCTTCCTTTATACGTAAATCATTTGCGATAGCGGTTAAAAATCCCCTATATTGGAATCACTTATTTAGTCGGTAACTCTTCAAGGACGTGATATGCAATACACAAAACTACCGCACTCATCACTTGAGATCAGTAAAATCTGCCTCGGAACCATGACGTTTGGCGAGCAAAATACAGAAAAGGACGCCTTTGAACAGCTCGACTTTGCCCTTGATCATGGGGTGAATTTCATTGATACCGCAGAGATGTACCCTGTACCTCCCAAAGCGGAAACGCAAGGACTCACCGAGCAATACATCGGTAATTGGTTAGCAAAGAGCGGCAAACGTGAAAAAGTTGTGCTGGCAACAAAAGTGGCTGGCCCTCGCGGCGTCCCTCACATCCGAGACAACATGAGCCTTAATCGTCGCCACATCCATACAGCAATTGATGACAGCCTTAACCGCCTACAAACGGATTATGTCGATTTATACCAGTTACATTGGCCTCAACGTCAAACTAACTGCTTTGGTCAACTCAACTACCCATACCCTGACAAACAAGAAGAAGTCACGTTAATTGAAACGTTGGAAGCGCTTACAGAATTAGTGAATGCAGGTAAAGTGCGCTATATCGGCGTATCAAACGAGACGCCGTGGGGTGTGATGTCGCTACTGCGTTTGGCAGAGAAACACGATTTGCCAAGAATTGTCTCCATTCAAAACCCATATAACTTATTGAACCGCAGCTTCGAAGTTGGCTTGTCTGAAATCAGCCACTATGAAGGTGTCCAGCTACTGGCCTACTCTCCTTTGGCATTTGGCTGCCTGAGTGGTAAATACCTAAACGGGGCAAAACCTGAAGGCGCTCGATGCACGAAGTGGGAGCGTTTTGCGCGCTACTTCACTCCACAAGGTGTTAAAGCGACCGAAGCTTACGTCAATTTAGCTCAAGAGCATGGTTTGGATCCTGCACAAATGGCACTCGCATTTGTCAATCAGCGCCCATTTGTAGCATCTAATATTATCGGCGCGACCAACCTTGACCAATTAAAAGCCAACATCGACAGTATCGATCTAAAACTAAGCGATGAGCTCCTTACTGAGATTCAAGCAATTGGTACAACCTACTCGAATCCTTGCCCTTAACAGTAAAGCTCCCCTCAAACGAAAACAGCTGACCTTCAAGGTCAGCTGTTTATCAAATGAAGTATGACTTCATATCGCACGTTAAGCGTGTTGAATGACTTGATAGCAACTCAGTCAGTCCAACACGCTAACGATTACGTCATTATTCGCGACGTTAAAACTCGACGAAGGTGACGAACTCGACGTTCAACTTTTACTGCATCCGGAACATTGGCGCGTGTGGAACGACCATCGCTATCTAAACCAATATCTCTCAATAAATGAACATTCGTCCATGGAACATCATGAGCAGTGCGACGTATGGTTCGCTGCCATTGCTTTTCTTCGCGTTTAAGGTCTGCTTTCAATAGCAAAGTTGCCAGTTGTAGGTAAATAGAGTGACGCATAATATTTTCTCCGATTATCGATGTATTCGACTGGGAAAAATAGTGCGTAAAATGAACAGAGGTGTTCTGTTGATACTAAGCCGCTACTTTTCCGCAGCCTAGTAATAAAATAGGTTACGGATTAATTTTTATCTTGTGAGCCAGTGGTATTGGTATCATCCGACTTAAGAGTCATCGGAGCGATAGGCATACGATCAGCGCAAGCAGTGGTGTTAACAACGTAATGTTTCATCTTGCGCCTCCTAGCTAAAAATTAATCCGTTTATGAAAGGTATAACTCATTGAGTTACGGTTAAATTGTAAGCTTTGATGAATATATATCAAACATTTTTTGTCTTTTTGATTAAAAACAAATCAATACACCGCAACTCAGTTTCATATACTTTTCTATATAACATATTCACCTAGGGAATATATGAAATTACGGATTTTATAAATCAAACTGAATACAAAACAAAAAGAGCGGCTTTGTAGCCGCTCCTTCACTGATATTCATTCACCAATTTAACTTCAGAAAGAACAAATTTACATGGCTTGATCAGAAATCAAATTATGTTTGTTCAGTAGTCGATACATCGTCGCGCGTGAAACACCAAGCTCTTTCGCCGCATTCGAAACTTGACCAGAATGAGATTCCAAAACAACCAGTAACGCGTCACGCTCACTCTTCTCACGAATCGATTTCAAACTACGCTTTGAGTCATTACGCTGAGGCAAATCTAGGTGATGCTCTTCAATCATTACGCTGTCAGACATCAGAACCGCTCGTTTCACTTGGTTCATCAACTCACGTACGTTACCTGGCCAGAAATAACGTGTCAGTGCCTTGAGTGCATCCTCAGAAAAGCTTTTTGCTTGCGAGTTATACTCTTTAGAAAACTCTTGTAAGTAGTAGCGCGCTAACAAAGAAATATCGCTCGCGCGCTCTTTTAAGCTCGGGACATTAATGCGTAATACGTTAATGTAGTGATAAAGCTCTTCATTAAAATCTCCGTCAATCAAGGCTTTTTCTACATCTGACGAGTTAGCCGCAAGGATACGCACGTTGACCGCTTTTACACCATCTTTGGTATCAATGGTGCCTTCTTGCAAGAATCTCAGCAGATTCATTTGTTGCTCTTTTGAGATGGTAAGAATGTCATTAAACAACACCGTACCGCCATCCGCTTGTTCGAGCATGCATGCTTCCATATCTTCATCGGCGTTAATACCAAATACTTCCGCCTGGAAACGTTGCTCATTGAGCGCGCGACAGTTAATTGCCATAAACGGTTTATGAGAACGTGAAGAGACTTTGTGGATAGCGCGAGCAACCGCTTCTTTACCTGTACCACTTTCCCCAGAAATCAGAATACTGACGTCCGTCGGACCGATTCGCTTTACTTGATCGCGTAAACGCTTCATCGGGATAGATTCACCGATCAGCCCCATGTCTAAGCTGCTACCAAAACTAGGCCAAACTTTTTTCTCCAACTTGAGCATACCAAGCTGGTGACCAATCGTGCTTAAAAGCTGGGCATCCGGGATTGGCGCAGTGAAAAAGTCGATACAAAAGTTAACAATGAACTGGCATATGGTGTCAGTGCCAAGCTGAGATTCACGAATAAATGCTAACCAACGCACGTGTTTGTGAGAACTGACTAAGTTCGCCAAACCGTTCAAGCTGAATTCGTCATGGCTGAGATCGACAATACCGATACATGGACCAATATCCTCTAACAACGTATTAGCTTTGCGTAAGTCACCCACTTGGTGACACTTCCAGCCCACTTGCTCAAGTACTGATAACCAAGGCTCATAAGTACCGCCAACTACCACAAGCGATCCCGGGATGGAATCCATCTTAAACTGCCCAGCCATTCTCTAACCCTTTTTCATTGTTAATAGAAATTTTGCGCCACAAACCTATCTTTGCGAACGGGTAACATTATCGAGACTCCGCGCCCCCACGTCTGTCTCAGTATTAAGACTATGCAATAGATTGAGATTTGGCGAATGTTTATTTGCATATCCTATTAAAAAGCAAATGCAACAACTTGAACTTATTTAACTAAAAGGCATAAAAAAACCACCCGAAGGTGGTTTTTTTGATCATCCTGCCAAATTACGCTTGTGGGCGCATTGCTGGGAATAGGATCACGTCACGGATAGTGTGCGTGTTAGTCAGTAGCATAACCAGACGGTCGATACCGATACCTTGGCCTGCCGTTGGTGGTAGGCCGTGCTCTAGTGCAGTGATGTAATCTGCATCGTAGAACATGGCTTCGTCGTCACCAGACTCTTTAGCTTCAACCTGTGCTTTAAAGCGCGCGTCTTGATCTTCTGCATCGTTAAGCTCTGAGAAGCCATTCGCTACTTCACGACCGCCGATGAAAAATTCAAAGCGGTCTGTAAAGAACGGGTTGTCATCGCTACGGCGAGCCAGTGGAGAGATGTCCGCTGGGTAGCCAGTGATGAACGTTGGCTGCATTAGCTTAGGTTCTGCTGTTTCACCGAAGATTTCTTCTAGAAGCTGACCACATGTCCAGAAGTCTTCTACTTCAACATGTACTGATTTCGCGATAGAAACCATCAGTTCACGGTTTTGTAGATCTTCTTCGGTTAGCGCTTGGATTTGCGCGTGATCTGGGTTGTACTGCTTGATTGCTTCAAACATGCTCATACGAGTGTAAGTGCCACCAAATTCAACCGTTTCATCACCGTAAGGCATTGATGTTGAACCTAGAACTTCTTGCGCTACCGAGCTTAGTAGTTCTTCAGTAAAGTCCATCAGATCTTTGTAATCCGCGTACGCCATGTAGAATTCCATCATAGTGAATTCTGGGTTATGACGTGGAGAAAGACCTTCGTTACGGAAGTTACGGTTAATTTCGAATACGCGATCAAAGCCACCAACCACTAGACGCTTCAGGTATAGCTCAGGTGCAATACGTAGGTACATTGGCATGTCTAGCGCGTTGTGATGCGTAATGAATGGGCGTGCACTTGCACCACCAGGGATCACGTGCATCATCGGCGTTTCTACTTCCATGAACTGTTTTGAGATCATGAAGTTACGAATTGCAGACATCACTTTAGAACGTACAATAAATGCTTTACGTGAATCTTCGTTCACAATCAGATCAACGTAACGCTGACGGTAACGCATTTCTTGGTCAGTAAGACCGTGGAACTTCTCAGGAAGTGGACGAAGTGCTTTAGTTAGCAACTCGTATTCTTCCATGTTCACGTATAGGTCACCCTTACCAGATTTGTGCAGCGCACCTTTAACACCGATGATGTCACCGATATCAAGACCTTGGTATTTCTCTTTTAGCTCTTTTTGTACGTCTTTAGCAGCGTAAGCTTGGATACGGCCAGATGTTTCTTGAATTACTAGGAATGGACCACGCTTAGCCATAATACGGCCAGCAATTGCAACCACGTGGTTAAGCTCTTCTAGCTCTTCCTTCGTCTTTTCACCGAACTCTTTTTGAAGGTCGCCCGCTAGTGCGTCACGACGGAAGTCGTTTGGGTGGCCGTTTGCTTTGCAGCTCTTTCGGATTTCATCCAGTTTAGCGCGGCGTTCAGCAATCAGCTTATTTTCTTCTAGTACAGTTTCGTTTTGAACAGCATCAGTCATTTTCGATGTATCCTGTTTTTGTCGGTGAAAAGCTTTATAGGCCTGATTTCAGGCTAGCTTCAATAAATTTGTCCAGATCGCCATCAAGAACCGCTTGAGTATTACGGTTTTCAATGCCCGTACGGAGGTCCTTAATACGTGAGTCATCCAATACGTAAGAACGGATCTGGCTACCCCAGCCAATGTCAGACTTAGCGTCTTCATTAGCTTGTTTTTCCGCGTTTTGCTTTTGCAATTCAAGCTCAAATAGCTTCGCTCGAAGCTGTTTCATTGCCTGATCTTTGTTCTTATGTTGAGAACGGTCATTCTGACACTGAACCACAGTGTTCGTTGGTACGTGCGTAATACGTACCGCAGATTCTGTGGTGTTGACGTGCTGACCACCTGCGCCTGACGCACGGTAAACGTCGATGCGTAGGTCAGAAGGATTAATGTCGATGTCGATGTTTTCATCAATCTCTGGATAGATGAACGCAGACGCAAATGACGTATGGCGACGGCCGCCTGAATCGAACGGAGATTTACGAACAAGACGATGAACGCCCGTTTCAGTGCGCAACCAACCGTACGCATACTCACCAGAGATGCGAACTGTTGCCGACTTAAGACCCGCGACTTCACCTTCAGAAACTTCAATCACTTCAGCTTTGAAGCCCTTCGCCTCTGCCCAGCGTAGGTACATACGCAGCAGCATGTTGGTCCAGTCTTGTGCTTCCGTACCACCAGAGCCAGCTTGCAAATCGATGTAGCAATCTGAACTATCATGGTCGCCCGAGAACATACGACGGAATTCAAGCTTTTCTAGCTTCTCTTCCAACTCAGCAAGTTCTGGTTCAATTTCGTCAAATGTTTCTTGATCTTCTTCTTCTACAGCCAGCTCAAGAAGACCTTCTACGTCTTCTACACCTTGCTCTAGTTGATCAATAGTTTCAACAACCGCTTCTAGCGATGCACGCTCTTTACCCAGTGCTTGTGCACGTTCAGGTTCGTTCCATACATCGGGTTGTTCAAGCTCTGCGTTGACTTCTTCTAGACGCTCTTTCTTCGCGTCATAGTCAAAGATACCCCCTCAGGACATTTGTGCGCTGAGACACGTCCTGCAGACGGTTTTTAATTGGATTGATTTCAAACATGTTTACTCAACATTTTAGAATAGAATTTAACCGAGAAATTCTACTGAAAAATGTGACCGAGATACAGGAAAATTTCGGATGAGAAATCAGATTGCGGTTAGAGAGAGCACGGTCATAAAATTTTACACCCTCTTAGGGGCAACCGTACTCTATAAGAAAGGTTAATCTAGATATTACTTAGCTTCGATATGATCGATCATCAATTGCAGTGATTGATTCCCACGAAATTCATTCACATCCAATTTGTAAGCTAAACGTACCGTTTTAACTGATGCATCCGGCCAGCGACGCAAATCGACATTAAATGCAATGCCATCGATCATCACATTGGTAGGATGACCTTTGTAAAGCGGCTCTAACATTAATTTAAGATGCTTCTCACCCACCAGCTTTTGATGCAACACTTTAAACTCACCATCAAAGATTGGTTCAGGGAAGGCTTGTCCAAAAGGGCCACCAGACCGTAGCTGTTCAGCGACATGCATAGAGAATTCTTCAGGCTTAAGTTCACCATCTGACATGATCACGCCTTTTAGCGCCGCTTCATCGAGTTCCTTTTTTACCACTTCATCAAATAAACGGCTGAAACGTTCGAAATCCTGCTCTTTAATTGTTAAGCCTGCCGCCATCGCGTGACCACCAAATTTTATGATCAAACCTGGGTTTTGCGTGTCGATGAAATCCAACGCATCACGCATGTGTAACCCCGGAATAGAACGACACGAGCCCTTAATTGTCCCTTCTCCGCCATCAGCAAATGCGATGACTGGACGGTGAAACTTCTCTTTGATGCGCGAAGCCAAAATACCAATCACACCTTGGTGCCAATCACGTTGGAACAAGGCTAATCCGTAAGGAAGCTCACTGCCTTCACCAAACTGGAGACGCTCGCAGAAAGCCATCGCTTCTTGCTTCATGCCTTCTTCAATCTCTTTACGAGTTTGGTTCAAACCATCCAGTTCACTTGCCATACGACGAGCGGCGTGAATGTTGTTACACATCAACAGTTCAACACCAAATGACATATCATCAAGGCGACCTGCAGCATTGATACGAGGACCTAAAGCAAAACCAAAATCGGACGCCACCAAACGACGCGCATCGCGCTTCGCGACCTCAATCAATGCTTGAATGCCAGGGCGCGCTTTGCCCGCACGAATACGCTGCAGGCCTTGGTGCACAAGAATGCGGTTGTTTTCATCCAGTGGGACAACGTCAGCTACAGTGCCGAGTGCAACAAGGTCAATCAGTTCCATCAACTTAGGCTCTTGCATGCCCTGCTCAGCAAACCAATTGTGTTTTCGCATATGAACGCATAGTGCCATCATGAGATAAAACGCGACCCCGACACCAGCGAGCGCTTTAGACGGAAAATGACAGCTCTCAAGGTTTGGGTTCACCATTGCATCCACATCAGGCAACACTTGTCCCGGTAAATGGTGGTCGGTAACGAGCACGGTAATACCGTTTTCTTTTGCGTAACGCACGCCTTCGATTGATGACACACCGTTATCTACCGTCATGATCATCTCAGCGCCAAGCTCTAATGCTTGGTCAACGACTTCTGGGCTTAACCCATAACCGTCTTCAAAACGATTCGGTACTAGGTAGTCCACATTGTGACTACCAAGCATACGCAGCGCGAGCACCGACAATGCAGAGCTCGTCGCACCATCAGCGTCAAAATCACCGACAACGATGATGCGTTTTTGTTCTTTTATTGCCTGAAACAAAAGCTCGACAGCTTGCTCAATCCCCCCGAGTTTTTGGTAAGAATGCAAACCACGAGCTGACGTTTCTAGTTGCGCAGGATCCGTAATCCCACGGTTGATGTAGATACGTTTTAGAATCGGAGGAATGGAATCAGGAAGAAGGGAAAGATCAGGTTCAGGACGTCGTTGAATTTCTATCATGCTTGAAAAGAGCCGGCGACTTTGCCGGCTCTGCTCCTAAAGGATTATTGTTGCTTTAAACGTTTCAATAGCTCTGCAGGTGGTAGGTAACCGCCAACCATTTCGCCATTCGGTAAGAAGATCGCTGGCGTACCAGAAATTCCCAATTGGCGACCTAAATTGTAATGTGATTGAATGGTTTCTTTACACTGTTTTAAGTCTTTCGCAGGGTTATCAAACGTACGATTCACTTTCGCATTGTGCATTGCCGACTTTGGATCTTCAGCACACCAAATCGTCGCCATTTGTTCTGCCACTGGGCCAGTAGCACCTTGGCGAGGGTAAGCCATGTAGCGCACTGTAATGCCTAGATCGTTATAGCCTTGCATTTGGCTGTGCAGACGCACACAGTAACCACAAGTGATATCAGTAAATACCGTCACAGCATATTTTTCATCGTCTGCTTTGTATTCAATCATGCTATCGGAGAACTGCGCGATTTTCTCCGCATTAAGCGGCGCTTGGCGCTCTGCAATGACATCTTTGTAACTACCATCGTCATTGATGGCATAAAGCGTACCAGCGATAAAATGGCTACCATCATTTGAAGCAAACAAGATCCCGCCATTAGTTTGGATTTCCAATAAACCAGCAACTTCTGATGGCTGAATATCAACGATAGATAAACCAAGCTTTGAGAACTTAGTTTTTAATGCTGCTTCATCAAAACTGCTTTGCGCAGCTGGTGCCACTTGCTGTGCAGGAGTGTCCGTTTTAGCCTGACTTTCTTCTGCACCACAAGCGGTAACAAAAAATGGTAAAGTCAGCAGAGTTAGTCGGCGTAATACGCTCATGAAATTCACCTTAATATAAAATCGTTTTTCCAAGAAGACATGGATGAATCTAACCATTGTTATGCTCTTGGGTGGTGTTGACTGTGGATCTGCTTCAATCGTTCAGTCGCCACGTGAGTATAAATTTGCGTGGTCGATAAGTCACTATGTCCTAATAGCATCTGTACGACCCTGAGATCTGCGCCATAGTTCAATAAATGCGTGGCAAAGGCATGACGCAGTACGTGCGGCGACAGCTGTTCAGTGTCAATCCCTGCTATCAAAGCATAGTACTTAATACGGTGCCAAAACGTCTGACGAGTCATTTGCCTTGCGCGTTTGCTAGGAAAAACAATATCAGATGATGTATCACCAAGTAACGCAGGGCGCCCTTGTTGAATAAACGTCTCGATCCAATCTACCGCGTTCTCCCCCATTGGCACTAAGCGCTCTTTACCGCCTTTACCTGTGACACGTACAACACCTTGACGCAAACTTATGTTTTCCATAGTTAAACTGACCAATTCCGTCACACGCAAACCAGTCGCATACAGCAGTTCCAGCATCGCTTTATCCCGCAATTCCACAGGATCATTCGGGTCTGGCGCTTCGAGCAAGGCGTCCACTTGCTCTTCACTAATATCTTTGGGCAAGCGTTGTGGCAGTTTAGGACTGACCAAGAGCGCACTCGGATCATCAGCACGTACTTTCTCACGATGCAGATATTGGAATAAACGGCGAATTGCCGACAACATACGCGCACGGGACGTCTGCTTGTAATCCAAGTCTACAAGGTAGCTTTGGTATTCTTGCAAGCCAGACAAACTAATGAAATCAAGACGGTAGCGATGTTTCTCCATCCACGTGAGCAGCTTCATCAAATCATTTCGATAGGAAGCCAGCGTGTTCTCTGATAGCCCACGCTCCATCCACATCGCATCTAAGAATTGCTCAACAAGCGAAAAATCTTGTTGATTGACAGGCTGTTGTGCCGTCATGAACGCTTCCTTATCTGTTTATATTTACAGTATTTAGATTAAGGCACCTGCCGATCCAATACCATAAAAAAATCATCCCGCTTAGGATATTCGCTGCAATCTTCCTCAATTTATGGTTAGAATCTTCCACAACAGCAACACAAATAACGATGAATATAATGAAAATCGGACTCTTTTACGGCTCAACGACCTGCTACACCGAAATGGCAGCAGAGAAAATTCGTACCATTATTGGTGAAGACCTTGTCGACATTCACAATGTGAAAGAGACACCGTTATCACTAATGGCGGACTACGACTTATTACTCCTTGGCATCTCAACTTGGGACTTTGGTGAAATTCAAGAAGATTGGAATGCGATTTGGCAAGACATCGCAACAACACCATTAAAAGGTAAAGTTGTCGCGCTGTTTGGTCTGGGTGACCAAGAAGGCTACGGTGAGTGGTATTTGGACGCGATGGGCTTACTTCACGATGAATTACAAGCGACCGGCGCAACCTTTATCGGTTACTGGCCAAATGAAGGCTACGAATTTGAAGCATCGAAAGCACTGATTGAAGATGGCAGCAAGTTTGTTGGACTAGCGTTAGATGAAGACTCGCAGTACGAACTGAGTGATGAGCGCATCGAAAAATGGTGTGAACAAGTTCTTGTGGAGTTCCACGACACACTTTAATAGTGTGAACGCTTCAAAGATAAAAAATAAAAAGCCCGATGAAGTCATTCATCGGGCTTTTTAATATCTTGATAGTGCGAAGTTATTACGCTGTTTCTTGTGCTAGCTCTGGACGAGGTTTCGCGATGAAGAACATGCACACGATAGCCGCAAATGTTGGAAGCACCCAACCCATGCCCACTTCGAATAGTGGCAACATGTTAAACGCAGAAACATCAACACCCGATACTTTTGCCGCATCAACCAACGCAAACAGCAAAGATACAAGCAGTACCGCGCGGTAAGCAAAACGTGGATTTGGCAGTTTGCTGCGTACAAATGTTAGTGCAACCAACGCGATCGCCACAGGGTACAGCGCAAACAATACTGGCACTGACAGAGAAATCAGTTGTGCAAGGCCGACATTCGCAACCAACGCACAAACAGAACCGTTAATAAGTACCCATTGCTTGTATGACAGTGGCGTTTTCGAGCTGAAGAAGTCTGAACACGCAGAAATCAAGCCAATAGCCGTTGTCAAACACGCTAGTAATACAATGACAGACAGAACGATTTGACCGTATGGACCAAACAGCGCTTGAACGTATTGGCTAAGTACCAGACCACCGTTATCTGCACCAGCAGCAACAGTTGCACTTGTCGCGCCCAAGTAGAATAGTGAGATGTAAACAAACGCAAGACCGGCAGCGGCAATACAACCTGCATAGATCAGATATTTAGTCGTTGCAGAACGCTCAGTAATGCCTTTACCGCGCAGTGCATCAACCATCAGCATGCCAAACATCAGTGACGCGAACGTATCCATTGTGTTGTAGCCTTCTAGGAAGCCTTTGGTCAGTGGTTGCGTTAAGTACTCACCGTGCGCGCCCAGCATGTCACCTTGAGGATCAATAAATACCGCGACAGCAAGAATGATCAAACCCACGAACAATGCCGGCGTTAGTACTTTACCGATAAGATCAATCAAACGGCCTTGGAACCATGAGAACATCATCGCCACAATAAAGAAGATCACTGAAAATGCAGTGAGATGCGTTTGTGACGCTTCGAGGAAGAAAGGTTTCACCGCCATCTCGTAAGCCACTAGGCCAGTACGAGGCGCAGCAAACGCAGGACCGATGATGATGAAGATCAACGCAGCCATAATAACCGCTGCTTTTTTCGGAAGGTCTTGCGTTAAGTGATCCCAAGAACCACCAGCAACAGCAATAGCAACGATAGTAATAAGAGGTAGACCTACCGCTGTTAGCAAGAAACCAAACATCGCTGGCATTAAGTTTTCACCGGCTAGCTGACCCGCTAGAGGTGGAAAGATGATATTGCCCGCACCTAAAAAGAACGCAAATAGCATAAAGCCTACTGCGATAATATCTGTTAGTTTTAACGTCTGCTTCACAGATAACCCTTGTCTTTTAATTAATGAATGTTGTGTATGCTTAGACCACTTTTTGTATACCTAAAGTCAATAAGTACACGTGGTTCAATCTATAAAATTTTCGCCGCATAATGACGAAAGACTCATCATTTGGCAACCTTTAAGAAAAAAACACCATATTAATTTAGTTTTCAAACTTAAAAGCAGTGGATATAACCAGATCTAAATAACAGACCAGTTCTTTATCTCGATCAATTAACAATACAATTTAATAACCAACAAAACAACAATCTATACAATTAAGAAACAATAGAGAAATTCACTTAATTATTGAGCAAACATAAAACAATCATGAAGAGCAAAAAACTGAAAACTAAAGGCTTCAATTTTAAGCAATTTTGTATTGAGGGCGGCGAGAGTGGTATGCCCGTCAGCACTGATGGGGTCATGCTTGGTGCTTGGATTCAAAGCCCGAACAACGCTCAAATTCTCGATATTGGCACTGGCACCGGGTTGCTTGCCCTGATGTGTGCCCAACGCTTTACAGAAGCTCAAGTAACCGCGGTCGATATTGAATTAACAGCCATTGAAGCTGCGCAAAAAAATGTGGTTCAGTCGCCTTGGTCAGATCGTGTGAGTGTGCATCATTCCGACATACTAGACTTTACGCCGACGCATCCATTCCAACGCATCATTTGTAATCCGCCCTACTTCAACAGCGGCGAGCAATCGAAACACAGTCAACGTGCAACCGCGAGGCACACTGATACGCTACGCCACAACGCATTGCTACAGCGTTGCTATCAGTTGCTTGATGAACAAGGGAAAGCTAATTTTGTGTTACCAATCACCGAAGGCGAACGGTTTATTGAACTAGCATTACACCAAGGTTGGCATCTATCGCGAGTCTGTCGTGTACAGCCATCAGAAAAGAAACTGGTACATCGACTGTTGTTTGAACTGTCGAAGCAGCCTTGCGATACTCAAGAATCACATTTAATAATTCATTCGCAAGACGGTTACAGTGACGATTTCGTCCAATTAACCCGCGAGTTTTATCTTAAGATGTGAAATAACATGTGATCCTTATCACCAATCACTTTATAATGTGCGACCTTTTTGTATTCTATGCTGTTGTGGCGAACCATTAACCAAGCTTTGCTTGTGGAGAACTCATTGTGATCAGAACCTTTGCTGAACTTGATCTAGACCAAAACCTACTTGAAGCCATTGAAGAGATGGGTTACGAACGCCCAACAAAAATTCAGGCAGAAGCGATTCCACAAGCGTTGGATGGTCGTGACATTCTAGCGTCAGCGCCAACAGGTACTGGTAAAACGGCAGCCTTCGTTCTGCCAGCATTGCAATACTTGCAAGACTTCCCTCGTCGCAAGCCTGGACCTGCGCGTATTTTGATCCTAACGCCGACGCGCGAATTGGCGATGCAAATCGCTGATCAAGCACGAGCTTTGGCAAAAAACACTAAACTGAACATTTTCACCATCACAGGTGGTGTTCAATACCAAGAGCACGCCGATATCCTTGCGACAACACAAGACATTGTGGTTGCAACGCCTGGCCGTTTAAAAGAATACATTGATGCAGAGCGTTTTGATTGCCGTGCGATTGAATGGTTAATTCTGGATGAAGCAGACCGTATGCTAGACATGGGTTTTGCTCCTACTGTCGATCGTCTATCTAACGAGTGCCGCTGGCGTAAACAAACCCTTCTATTCTCAGCAACGCTAGAGGGTAAAGGCGTAGAAGGCTTTACCGCTGATCTGTTGAATGACCCTGCAGAGATTGATGCAAAATCGCCACTGCGTGAACGTAAGAAGATTGCTCAGTGGTACCACCGTGCTGATGATGCTGAACACAAACTTGAATTACTAAAACACATTATTACTCAACAAGCAGAACGCACCATCGTCTTCTTGAAGACCCGTGAGCGTTTGGCAGAGCTACGAGCGCAGCTTGAGAGCGCACAGATTCCATGTTCTTGGATTCAAGGTGAAATGCCTCAAGATCGTCGTAACAATGCGATTTCTCGCTTCCGCGATGGTACTGTAAACGTGCTGCTCGCAACGGACGTTGCTGCGCGTGGTATCGACCTTCCGGATGTGTCACACGTTATTAACTACGACATGCCACGCACGGCTGATGTCTACCTTCACCGTATTGGCCGTACGGCTCGTGCGGGTAAGAAAGGTAACGCTATCTCAATCGTAGAAGCACACGACCAACCAATGATGGATCGCGTTGCACGTTACGTGAAAGAAGACATCAAAGAGCGTTTCGTGAAAGAGATGCGTCCGAAACACAAAAAACCTGTGTTTAAGAAGAAAAAGAAAAAAGAAGACAAGAAGAAGCCAGCGAAAAAGAAAACCGCTAAGAAGAAGTAATCTTGTTGGGGCGAAATAGCCTAAGCTAAAACATAACAAAGGGTTGGCATTGCCAACCCTTTTTCGTTTGTGTTTATTGAGATTAACGTAGACTGCGTCTCAATCAGTTTTAGTTTTGCTCTTCGCGTTTAAATACTAACTCTGTTGGTGTCGATTCATCTTCAACAAAGTAGTAACCCGCCGTATCAAACTTAGTCAGGTCTGCCACGCTCTCAATACGGTTTTCGATGATGTAACGCGCCATCATGCCGCGCGCTTTCTTCGCGTAGAAGCTGATGACCTTGTATTGGCCATTCTTACAATCTTTGAATACTGGCGTGATCACTTGCGCATCTAAGTTCTTTGGCTTCACCGCTTTAAAGTATTCATTTGATGCAAGGTTGATAAGCACATTATCACCTTGAGCAGAAATCGCTTCGTTAAGCTTATCCGTAATCACATTGCCCCAAAACTGGTACAAGTTTGTGCCCTTGTCGTTTGCAAGCTTGGTACCCATTTCAAGACGGTATGGCTGCATCAAATCGAGTGGTTTTAGTAAACCATAGAGGCCAGACAACATGCGCAAATGATCTTGAGCATACTCGAAGTCCGTTTCAGATAAGCTTTCGGCGTCTAGTCCTGTGTAAACATCACCTTTAAACGCTAGGATCGCTTGTCGTGAGTTTTCTGTGGTAAACGTTTCACTCCACTCTTGAAATCGCCCGACATTCAAATCGGCAATCTTGTCGCTCACTTTCATTAAAGAGGCAACATCAGCAGGAGTCAGTTTGCGGCAAACATCGATAAGCTCTTTTGAGTATTCGACCAACTCAGGTTGAGTAAATTTTTCTGTCGCTAACGGAGACTCGTAATCAAGAGTCTTCGCTGGAGAAACTACGATAAGCATGACTTTCCCTTCTCTAATTTTGTTTTTTAATAGGGTACAAAAAAAGCCATGCATTGTCTGCATGGCTTTTTACATCGTACTAATAGCTTTCAACTATGAGTGATAGCTCACTTAGTCTTTTTTATCGTTGTACCAAATGCCTTCTTCAAGCTGAGATTTCAGCTCAGGGAAGTCATTCGCATCAAACGTTGGTACTTTACCTTCACCAAGTTGGCGGTTGTAATCTTTTGCTAGCTTAATCACGATGCCAGATAGCAAGATGATTGCCACCAAGTTGACTATCGCCATCAGCCCCATCGAAACATCAGCAAGTGACCATACGACTGGGAGCGAAGCAAGTGCACCAAACATCACCATACCAAGAACAACAACGCGGAAAATGCTTAGGCCCGCCTTATGGTTGTGCTCTAGGAAGATTAGATTCGTTTCAGCGTACGAGTAGTTCGCGATGATTGATGTAAATGCAAAGAAGAAGATTGCCACGGCAACAAAGATGCCACCCCAATCACCAACTTGCGAGCTCAATGCACGTTGAGTTAGCTCAATACCCGTCACTTCTGTTGCTTGACCGACATACTCACCTGACATCAGGATGATAGCCACTGTCGCTGAACAGATAACGATCGTATCCATAAATACACCTAGCATCTGAACATAACCTTGAGATGCAGGGTGTGGTGGGTAAGGCGTTGCTGAAGCCGCCGCGTTTGGCGCAGAACCCATACCCGCTTCGTTCGAGAATAGACCGCGTTTAATACCGTTAATCATTGCCTGTGCAATCGCGTAGCCAAGACCACCAGCCGCCGCTTCTTGCAGACCAAATGCACTCTTAAAGATAAGCATTAATACATCAGGTAGCTTCTCTAGATTAGAGAACATGATGAACAGTGCTAGAGCCAAGTAAAGCAGCGCCATGATCGGAACGATCATCTCTGCGACTTTTGCGATACGCTTGATACCACCGAAAATTACAATCGCAGACAGTACTACAACCGCGATACCAACGTACAGGTCACTCCAACCAAATGCGGTGCTCATTGCATTTGCAATTGAGTTAGCTTGTACGGCGTTGAATACCAAACCAAAAGCGATGATTAGGAAAACTGAGAACAATACGCCCATCCAACGCATGCCCAGGCCTTTTTCCATGTAGTAGGCAGGACCACCACGGTAGTTGCCATCATCATCTTTGGTTTTGTATAGCTGCGCCAGAGTACTCTCTGCAAACGACGTTGCCATACCAAGCATTGCGATCAGCCACATCCAGAAGATCGCGCCAGGACCACCTGCAGTCAATGCAACTGCAACGCCCGCCATGTTACCTGTACCAACACGTGCAGCAAGACTAGTACAAAGCGCTTGGAAAGAAGAAATACCAGCTTTGTCTGCTTTACGACTGTTCTTAAGAACAGAGAACATGTGGCCGAAATGGCGGAACTGAATGAACCCTAATCGAACGGTGAAGTAAATACCAACACCAACAAGAAGATAAACCAGAATCGAACCCCAAAGGAGATCGTTCATCAAATTGATTAAGTCTGTCATGTGTACCTCAAAGTGAGTTGCGCCGGTCTATGCGTCCAAGCCATCCACCAAATTGCCTGCTAAGTGTCAAAGTGTGCTTAGCTTTTTAAGTAATGTTTATGGGCAATCTAGAATCGTAAACGTCGCTTCATGCATCCATTTTACGTACCAGCGTATTTTTTGACGGGCGGATAATGCAACCTAGGAGCGCAAAAATCAATATGCAATCATGATAATAACATTGTTATTTTTCACTATAAAGTCACCAAAAAATAACATAAATGGAAGACTTAACACCCATAAACCGCAACATTTCAATTACCAAATACCAACATAAATAATTATCGCCCACCAAACAGAACGGAGCCCCATATAATTAAGACCAAGCTAGTATTCACAAGGTGTTACATAAATTTGCTCTAGTGCCTTACCATCTAATTGAACACTATTTCATCAAACTGGTTTTATGCAACTTTGACCTTTGCACTGTTCCCCCACTCGCCAAATAGAATTAACATTGAAAATCTCTCTATTTAATCGTTTTCTTGAGATCGTTTGTGCATTTTTTAGCCACCACATTGCAATGAAAAGTGTGATTTTGAGAATATTTTTGCACGAAAATGTCATGCTACCGACACAAATGCGAAATATATCATGGTTATTCTCACGGCTATTGTGGTACTTAAAAAACTCCACAAGGACTGGTTACAACAGTTTAGCTTAAGAAAGGTAAAGGTGGCTTATGGAAGGCTTTCAACTAGATGACATTTTTAATCTGGATACTACCTCAACAACCAAATCTCGTGCCAAACCAGTAAAGCGAAAGTGGCGTGAAATAGAAGAGATGAACGACAGGCGCAATTTGCTTAAAGAGCTACGCGAACTTGATGCCTGTACCGACTACAACTTGGAAGACATTAAACTCTAATTCAAACAAAAGGCACCTTAAGGGTGCCTTTTGTTTTTGTTTACAGTAACCGTAAACGACTTGAGTTTAAGCGCCAGGATTTAAGTATGAGTACCGTTATTACTCAATAAGAATTTTCCTGTCTTTTGGTCGAGAAGCGCAAACGATAAATTTACGTCCAATTCTCAATAAATAAGAAATGCAGCTAACAAACCCGAGTGATACTTTCGCTCGCTCAGGTTTTATCGCACACACTTAAACATACTCAGCATCACTTTGACGCACACGTTCAGCTAACTGTTTATAACGATCGGCAATAGTGTCACCAAAAACTGGGTCATCTTCGCTGACGCTCCATAAGCTTTCAACATGCTGCCAATCTTCGGTAGTGAATAGCTCCTCAATGAGAGGCAGGATTTTTCGCTCCTCTAACTCCAAGTGGCGTCTTTGTGATTCAATGAAGTCCTCTAGGTGGGCCACAAACATGTCTTGAGGCACAACAGCATCCTGCAGGATCATCTCTATCAAGGAAGCAAACTCTTTGGTTTTACTTGCTAGCTCTTGGTGTTCTTTCTCTAAGTTTTCCATGGTCTGTTGCTTACCATAGTGCTCCAGAAAGTGGTGATAGAGAATATCTTCTTTCGGATGGTGAACTTTTTCTGAATGATTAGAGAGGTAATCAACTATCTCGCTTACTAATGCGTAGTTGATCGCACGTTCTTCTTTTATCTCATTAAGTTTATGGCGCAGTATCGCCAACAGACGAACCATATAGCCGTGTTCGCGTCGAATTCTTTCGATCATCATAGCGTCTCTCCTTAACACCTACTTTTAATAAGTGTACATGAGAAATTTGCCATCAGCCTCGAGCGTGCTCAAAAAAACAGCGATAATGGCAGCATTATCGCTGTCTCTTCTTTTATACAGTTAATGGCAAATGCCAGTTGATTGGTGCTTTTCCTTGCGAGGCAAGTAACTGGTTTGCTTGAGAGAAATGCTTACAACCAAAAAAACCTCGGTGTGCTGAGAGTGGTGATGGATGTGGTGCGGCTAACACATGATGTTTATTGCGATCAATAAAGCGCCCTTTCTTCTGAGCGTGAGAGCCCCACAATAAAAACACCACGCCTTCCTGATGCTGGTTTATCGCTTCAATCACTCGGTCAGTGAACGTTTCCCACCCCGTTTTTGAATGTGAATGCGCTTTACCTTGCTCAACCGTCAATACCGTATTGAGCAGCAATACACCTTGCTCTGCCCAGCTTTGTAAGAATCCATGCTGAGGGATTTGGAACCCTTCAATATCTTGAGCCAGCTCTTTATACATATTAACGAGTGATGGTGGCGTTTTGATTCCAGGAAGAACGGAAAAGCACAAGCCATGCGCCTGATTTGGACCATGGTATGGGTCCTGCCCCAGAATCACTACTTTAACATCGTTAAACTCGGTAAAACGAAACGCATTAAAGACATCTTTCGCTGGCGGAAAAATCGCTTTGCCTGCGGCGCGTTCTGCTTCTACAAAATTCAAAGTGTCTACAAAGTAGCTCTGTTTTTTCTCTTCGCCGATCACATCGTGCCAAGTGGGTGACTGATTCATGGAAAGTTCCCGTCCTAAATTTTGCTTCTATTCTAACGAGCGAAACCCAAACAAACAAAAACTTACCACGAACTTGAGAACAGTAATAAAAGACTAATGCTTCTGTGGCGTTCGAAAATGCCCCTGTCCGGTAATGTGACGATTAGGCATCGGCAAACGAAGCACGCGGCGGCTATATGCGTAAGAAGCAAAAGAGTGTGGTCGAGACATAGTGGCATCCTTCTTTCTTAATTCAAATTGACTTAAGTGACTAAGAAAGAAAAGTGCCAACTCTGTGATCACATCATTGGTTATCTATCGCCGCTAGATGAAACTGACGCAGTGCGTTGATTTCTTGCTGCCAGATGTCCGGATCAATTGTTTCTAAAATCAGAGGGATACCATCAAAGCGAGGGTCTTTCGCGATGTACTCAAAACAATCCCACCCGATCTCTCCTTTGCCTAATGAGTGGTGGCGATCCACTTTGCTGGCAAACTCAACTTTTGAATCATTTAGATGCATTGCTCTTAAATAGTGCATCCCAACAATACGGTCGAATTCAGCAAAGGTATGCTCACAATCCTCTTTAGTACGCAGATCGTAACCGGCGGTAAACGTGTGGCAAGTATCGAGACATACACCAACACGTTCTTTGTCTTCCACTTGCTCGATGATTTCAGCAAGGTGCTCAAACTTCCAACCTAGGTTTGTACCCTGACCAGCCGTATTCTCGATTACCGCGATCACATTCGGCACCGCTTTGTGCGCAAGATTGATCGACTCTGCGATCGTCGCTAAGCACTCCTGTTCCGAGACTTTCTTTAGATGACTACCCGGGTGGAAGTTAAGTAAAGTCAGCCCCAACTGATTACAACGCTCCATCTCATCAATAAATGCCGCGCGTGACTTATCCAACTTATCCGCTTCTGGTGCACCTAAATTAATTAGATAAGAGTCATGGGGAAGAATATGTTCTGCACCGAAACCCAGCATTTTACAGTTCGCTTTAAACGCACTGATGGTTTTTGCTTCTAAAGGCTTCGCCACCCACTGGCGTTGGTTTTTTGTAAATAGTGCGAACGCATTCGCGCCAATTTCGCGAGCTCTCAACGGCGCTTGATCGACCCCACCAGCAGCAGAGACATGTGCACCAATGAGTTTATTCCCAAGCTTGTTTTTCATGTTTGTCATTTAATCACTTTAGACTTTCAGTATTGCTACCTAAATACAGATAGTTGCGTTAATCAGTTTAAACTTTAAGCTCAATTTGTAGTAAATTTACAACAAAATGAGTTATTAAATATTTTTTATATTATCAAATAAATTGTAATTAGTTTGTTTTCAAAGGTTTTATTGATTTAACTCAATAAAATCACCTTAATAAAAATAATGTTTTTGGTTGTTTTTTGACTTAAATCAATATTAAAATAGTGGATATTAGCTATATAATACTCAGCTCAACGAAAATTCGAAAATTAACACCAATAATCACCACGTAAGTGGTCTAGGAGATAGTGATGATCCAAGGTATCCAAATTACAAAAGCGGCAAACGACGACCTACTAAACTCTATCTGGCTATTAGATAGCGAAAAAAATGAAGCTCGTTGTGTTGCTGCAACTGCTGGCTACGAAGCAGACCAAGTTATCGCAATCAGCGATCTAGGTGAATACGAAAGCCGTGAAGTAGCAATCGAAACAGCTCCTCGCATCGAAGGTGGTCAACACCTAAACGTGAACGTGCTTAAACGCGAAACACTAGAAGATGCAGTTGCACACCCAGAGAAATACCCACAACTAACTATCCGTGTTTCTGGTTACGCAGTACGTTTCAACTCGCTGACTCCAGAACAGCAACGTGACGTAATCGCTCGTACTTTTACTGAGACTCTATAATTTCTCAGTAAACTAGCTCGCTAGAATTTAAAAAGCTTGGTCAGCAATGACCAAGCTTTTTTTGTTTTTCCATGCATCTAACCGTTCTGTTCCTTTACGGAGCATTTCTCTGTGACGGATCCTTCTTAAACACTTCAGCCAATGAGGCTGGGTCAAGCCTTTCTCTTTGTTGTGAAGCGCCTTCTGCCCACCAAATCAATTGATGTATGGTGCGATTCATATAGCTGTCCCACTGTGTCTGCTGTAATTCATCCGCAACGACACCCTGTTCGTCAAACACTTCTTGCGCTTTCGGAATGTGAATCATCGCCGAGACAGGTAAACATCCAAGTTCAGATAAGAAGGTACGCATCGACACTGCAGCTCGAACACCACCCCATTGTCCAGCAGAATAGGTCACGATAGCACTTGGCTTATAAGAAAACAGCGAACTACCAAAATGGTTAAGCATATTAGCCAAGGCAGGACTCATCGAATGGTTATATTCCGGACTGACCATCACGTACCCATCGGCACTTTTAATTTTGTCTGCCAGTTCTCTCAAGTGGGCTGGCACTTTAGCGCGATGGTAAGCAAACTCAGGCTTAAACACGTCGTCAAAGTCGTAGTTCAATGGGTCAATGATTTCGACGGTATGTTGCGAATACTGATTCTTAAACAACGTTTCACAAGCTCTACTCACTCGCATGCCCAAGCGGGCTGGTCGTGGCGGTGTGCTGTCCCTTACTGAGCCTAGAAAAATCAAAAAATGCATGCTTCTATTTCCATCTTTAAGTTCATTTCTCAATCATAAAGAGAGTAGAGACTTACCGACAATAAAAAAGGCGAATGATGCTCATTCACCTTTCGTCGTTCATCATTTTAATAATTACTGTACGCGGCGCAGCACTTGTTTCAATGCATCAAAGTCTGCGTCTAGCTCTTCCGATAGCAGTTCCATCGCCGCGTGCTTCGCTAGCGGTGCAGGAAGCTCGATGTCAGATTGCAAAATGTCATCCACCACTTCTTTGAACTTCGCTGGGTGCGCAGTACATAGGAAAAGACCGGTTTCACCTTCTTGCAGTTGCTCTTCAAGAACGCGGTAAGCAATCGCACCGTGCGGTTCACATAGGTAGCCCAATGAGTACAGGTCTTTCACAGATTGTGCGCTTTGCTCATCTGAAACCGCGCCTTTACCTAATGTCTCTAGGCCCCACTCTTTCACTCGGCAAAGCTCTTCGATACGCGGCCAGTTGTTCGGTTGACTCACGTCCATCGCGTTCGATGTCGTTGCAACCGTTGGTTTTGGCTCCCACTTACCTGTTTCTAGGTAGCGCGGAACCGTGTCATTAGCGTTAGTTGCAGCGATAAAGCGTTTGATCGGCAGACCCAGCGCTTTTGCCAGTAGACCAGCAGTTAGGTTACCAAAGTTACCACTTGGTACAGACACGACTAGGTTTTCACGCTCTTGTTTGCTCATTTGCGCTGCTGCTTCAAAGTAGTAACAGATTTGCGCCATCAAACGGCTGATGTTGATTGAGTTTGCAGAATTCAGACCGATCTCTTCACGCAGTGCGGAATCATCGAAAGCTTGCTTAACCAGAGCCTGGCACGCATCGAAGTCGCCATCGATCGCGACAGTGTGAATGTTCTTGCCTAGCGTACAGAATAGCTTCTCTTGCAGTGGGCTGATCTTGCCTTTCGGGTAAAGAATCACAACATTGATGTCTTCCATACCATAGAAAGCATGCGCAACGGCTGCGCCAGTATCGCCAGAAGTCGCAGTCAGAATGGTGATCTTGCCACCGTCCGATACCGCCGCAAGAGATTGCGCCATAAAGCGACCGCCAAAATCTTTAAATGCCAGCGTTGGACCATGGAAAAGCTCTAACGCGTAAACACCGTCTTTGACTTGATTGATTGGCGCAGGGAATTGGAACGCTGCGTCCACAAGCGCGTTGACTTGCTCTTCCGCCAGCTCATCACCGATAAACGCTGATAAAATCTTAGTGCTACGAGAAACAAAGTCTTCTGCCAGTAGCGCATCAACGTCTTCAAACTTTGGTAATTCCGATGGGAAAAATAGACCTTGGTTACGGCCTAACCCTTGGCGAACGGCTTGGCCAAAGGAAACTTGTTCATCATTTTCTTTTATATTGTAAAGCTTCATAGCTCACTTCCTGTTACTTTCGAACCCTGCTTATCTAGACGACAAACGTGGACGAATCCTTCTTCGTTTTGTACGTAGTTCTGTTCTAACCAGCGAGCAACTCGCTCAGCGACATCTTTCTCTTTGCAAATACTGAACAGTGTTGGACCACTGCCAGAAATACCGGTTGCTAACGCACCTGCTGATGCAGCGTATTGACGTGCATTCGCAAAGCCCGGAAGCAGTTTCTCACGATACGGTTCTGCGATCACGTCTTTGATCATTTTTGCAGCTAGCTCTGGCTGACCAGAATGACACGCATGAATAAAGCCCGCAAGGTGACGACCATGAGCGATGATATCTTGTCGGCGGTATTGAGATGGTAGGATCTCACGCGCTTCTGCTGTTGATACTTTGATTCCCGGATACGCCATGACCCAGTACCAATCATCAAAACAAGGCACTTCTTGACTGATGATACCAAGCTCTTCAAGCATCAACTGGACACCACCAAGGTAACACGGCGCGACGTTATCGTAGTGAATACCACCAGAGATTTTGCCTTCCATTTCCCCCATCAGTGCTAGCAGCTCAGTCTCATTCAGCGGTTGACCATGGAATCGGTTTAAGGCATCCAGCGCCGCAACGATAGAACATGCACTTGAGCCTAAACCTGAGCCTATTGGCATGTTCTTTTCTAGCGTCATTTCAAGTGGTTTTAGCTCAACACCTTTTTTATCTAGCTCGCGAGAAAACACCAACCAACAATCGTAAACGATGTTTTCTTTTGGCTCTGTAGGCAACTTAGAGACAAAATTACCCGCAGTTTTCAGACTGAACGGCTCAGTCCCTGCCTTAACTTGCACTCTGTCACCTAGCAAGGTCCCTTCCACTGGGGACACCGCCGCCCCCAACACATCAAAACCAACACTTACATTACCAATTGATGCTGGGGCATAAACCACTACATCCATATCACTTGAACTCATTCTTGTTATACCCCTAGTTTCCAACCTAAAGTACGCATCACGTCAGAGAATACACCCGCAGCAGTTACCTCAGTACCTGCACCATAGCCACGCAACACAAGTGGGATTGGCTGGTAGTAACGACTGTAAAATGCCAGTGCGTTTTCACCGTCTTTGATTTTATACATCGGATCGTTTTCATCCACCGCAGCGATGCTTACTGTGCACTTGCCTTCGTTAATTTCACCAACGTAACGCAGTACTTTGCCTTCTTCTGCTGCTTTAGCCGATAACTCTTTGAAGTAAGCGTCCGCTTCTGGGAGACGCGCCATAAACTCATCAACACTGCCTGAATCATCAAAACCTGGTGGTAGCGCTTGGTCAACAACAACGTCTTCAAGCTCTAGTGACATGCCCGCTTCACGAGCTAGGATCAACAACTTACGCGCGACATCCATACCAGACAGATCATCACGAGGATCTGGTTCAGTAAAGCCATTTTCTTTTGCGATATTCGTCGCTTCACTTAAGCTCATTCCTTCATCTAACTTACCGAAAATATAAGAAAGAGAACCGGAAAGAATACCGCTGAAGCGCTCCAGTTCATCGCCTGCAGAAATTAGGTTTTGCAGGTTTTCAATAACCGGTAGGCCTGCACCTACGGTTGTTTCATACATCAATTTACGACGGGAGCTACGAGCCACATCGCGAAGCTGATGGTAGTACGCCATGCTTGCTGTGTTTGCTTTTTTGTTTGGTGTTACAACATGAAAACCTGCCGCTAGGAAGTCGGCGTATTGTTTAGCAATGTCTTCACTGGAGGTACAATCAACCAATACTGGGTTGATAATATGATTGCGTTGTACCAAAGAAATCAGACGCGCTAGGCTGAACTCTTCTGTTGCTGCTGACATACGATCACGCCAGTGCTCGAGCGGTAAGCCTTCGCTATCAAGCAACAGACCTTTGCTGTTTGCTAAACCACAAACTCGAATCACAATGCCTTTCTCAGCCAGTTTGACTTGTTGGCGCTCGATCTGATCCACCAGCTCGCCACCCACACCACCAACACCAACAACGAACACATCGAGGAAGTGTTTCGAGTTGAATAGGTTTTCGTGACACGCTTTTATCGCTTCAGAAATTTTGTCTTCTGGAATAACGGCAGAAATCGCACGTTCTGATGAGCCTTGTGCTATCGCTACGATATTCACGTTCACTTCAGCTAGAGAAGAGAAGAAGCGAGAAGCCACACCACGCGATGTGCGCATACCGTCACCAACAAGCGTAATGATTGAAACATTATCAATAAACTCGACCGGTTCTAGTAAGCCATCTTTCAGTTCTAGCTCGAACGCATCTGCCAGCACTTGCTGCGCTTTCGCTTTATCTTCAGCCTCAATACAGAAGCTGATGCTGTATTCAGAAGAAGACTGAGTGATCAGAACAATAGATACACCAGCAGACGACATCGCACCGAATACACGACTCGCCATGCCTACCATGCCTTTCATACCAGGGCCTGATACGTTAACCATGGTTAGGTCGTTAAGTGTTGTAATACCTTTGATCGCAAGATTATCTTCACCAGTATCTTGGCCGATAAGAGTACCTGCACCTTGAGGGTTAAAGCTGTTTTTGATCAGACATGGAATATGGAATTGAGCAATAGGGGCGATGGTTTTCGGGTGCAGAACGGAAGCACCAAAATAAGAAAGCTCCATCGCTTCTTGGTAGCTTAGTGATTTAAGCAGGCGAGCATCTTCGACTAAACGTGGGTCACAGTTGTATACACCATCAACGTCGGTCCAGATTTCACAACAGTCTGCGCGTAAGCAAGCTGCAAGAACCGCTGCCGAGTAGTCAGAGCCATTCCGACCAAGCGTGACAAGCTCTCCTTTTTCGTTGCCAGCTGTAAAGCCCGGCATAATGTTCACATGACCCCGAGGAAGGGGTTTTTGACGGAAGTTTTGCGTTGAAATATCCACATCAACCATAGCTTCAAGATGATCACCTTGGGCATACAGATACTCGACAGGATCGATCAAGCTCGCTTGTTGTCCCTTCGCCTCCAAAACAGCTTTCATCAACTGAATGGAAACACGCTCACCTTTACTAATAATGCGCGCATTTACGTTGTTTGGGCACATACCTAATAGATTGATGCCGTGAACAAATTGACGTAATTGAGATAGCGAGGTTTTCACTTGGTTATCGAAAGCTGAACCATCAATATTGGGGAGTACTGCTTGGATTTGAGTGAAGAGCGTTTTAAACGATTCATCCAACTCTTTGATTTGCAGCTCTGCTTCACCATTGCGCAACGCGCCTTCAATGACCGCAACCAACTTATTTGTTGTTTTACCTGGGGCTGAAAGAACAACCGCCACTTCTTCTTGTTGAGCGTTGTTGGCAATGATGTCTGCCGCTCTTAAAAAGCGATCTGCATCAGCTAGTGATGAACCGCCAAACTTCAATACTCGCATCCCTTCCTCCGGTATATCTTCTCAAACTTGTCTAAATTCTGGATAAAAAAGCATAAAAAAAGGCCTGTATCTTGTTGGATACAGGCCTTTTTTGTGAATTTCTTTCGCTCAGCAGCCTGCCCCAACATGTGTCGTGTCGGTAATAATAATGGTCGTGGTCATTACTACTAGGCTGTTAGATGGCATAAATAAATATTCAACGTTAATTGTGTTTGCTTAACTCTACGTTTACCGAGTTTCCGATTCATAGTCAACAAAAAATTGTTTGTTTTTCAGTCTTACAGCGATTTCTGCTAAGCAATCTTATTGATATTTAAAGCTAATTAGATGTTATTACTCGTTAGGAAATCTGTCGCTTAATTTTTGTAGGGGGCTCATCCCATCGTCATCAGTCTCACTTTTTACTCCATAACTAGTCTGATCTTCGTCATAAAGCGTAAGATCAAATTATGAAAGGGAGTTGTTGACACTTAACAACAACTTAACTGTGACCTATGTTCACAGGATCGAATTATTTAGAAAATAGGTGAGCTAGCTTTCATATTCTATGCTTTAATAGTGAGAAGCTTTGGGCACATACTAATAAAAAAGTTGACACAAGGAGTGGTGAGCATGAAAAGAGGGCTTTTTCTGTTGCTGTTTTTTGTGCCTGGCGTTTGTCTAGCAAACGAGCTTCCGCCTCTTCCAGGCAAAACATCCCCTTCTCCTCATAAACTATTTATTTCCAGCGACAGCTATCAATCTGACAGTTTCGATGTTTGGAATATCGACACGGGTTATGCGTACGAACTCTTTGACTCAGTAGACGTTTACGTCGGTGCACGAGTCAACAACTCTCCAACCCAAAACCAGAGCGGTTTTTTGAGTGGGATCAGCTATCACTTCAATGATCGTGTCACACTAAAAAGTACGGTTCGCTCTTACAAGAATGAGACTGCGGAAGGTATTCGCCAAGAAGACAGCAGCCTCGCAGCTGAAGTCTCAAGTCGCGTAAAAATCACCGATAAACTGGATCTTCACGCGACTCTTGATTACCAAGATTGGCAACAAGGTATTGAGGTAG
This sequence comes from Vibrio sp. T9, assembly GCF_003123985.1. NCBI lineage: Bacteria > Pseudomonadati > Pseudomonadota > Gammaproteobacteria > Vibrionales > Vibrionaceae > Vibrio > Vibrio sp. T9. Next base: position 452,266 of record NZ_NIGY01000002.1, on the reverse strand, counting down.
GTTTAGGCTTTCGTTTTTAGAAATCTAATTTTTGCTTTGAAATCAACACACCATTCCAATCAGCGTACACATAATGCTTCGGCTGCACGATTTGGTTTTGCATCGTTAAGGTCACATTGACCTCTCCCATACCTCGCTTCTCTGTCTTAAACGGATTGGTACCAAGTGCTTGCACACCAATGTCCATCTGAGATATTTGTGCTACGTCGCGTATTGCACCATAGACAATAATGCCTTCCCACCCATTTTCTATTCCGAGTATTGCTAATTGATCGCCAAGCAATGCTTTCTGACACGAACCATGTCCGTCAACAATCAATACTTTCCCCGTCCCATCTTCGCCCAGTACTTCACGTACTTTTGAGTTGTCGTGATAGCAACGCACTGTGACAATTTCTCCGTAAAAAGCGGTGCGTTGACCAAAGTTCTGCAGTGGCAAAGTAAGCAGGGTAACTTGGTCTTCAAATTGGTCACAAATATCGGGTGTAATGTCTCTCATATTTCCTCCATGAATTTTCTCACCCAAGCAGTGCTTCGGTGAGTAGTATCCTTTCCTATACGAGTCGAGGCTTAAGGGAGCCTAACTTATGCAACACTTTCGGCTGTGAGCACGCAATAAGGTAAAGTTGATCATCAATGACGTAGTAAATCGCGTTTTGTTGAAAGTCATTCGCCAATGCGACCGCCGCCTCTGGTGATAACTCGACGGCAAAGCTTTCCTCATACCATGTAAAAGAGCTGTCACCTACTGTGATAGGCGCGTAATTAACGTGCTGTAGTAGCGTTTCTAATGCTTGATTGCTTATGCAGTTCTCTTCTTTGGACCGCAAATTACTGTATGGGTTCCAAGCGGTTATCACAGCGTAGTTTGAAACGCACCACTCGGCCTCGAATCTGAAAAAAGATTCTGAATAAGCATTCCATAACGATGCGTCTATGTTCGTATTACTTTTTTCTATCATAAGTCTTAAACGATTAATAACAGTTACATTTCATCAATTGATATAAATCAACAAACTGAATGGAATTAACATTTGAGCATTGTTAGCATGCTGTTAACAATATAAAATCCGCTCCATATCTTAGGGTGTTTACGTTTCAGGCCCCACAGAAAGTAGGAAATGAAAGGTAAACAAGCCCTTTAGAATAAACGTCGCCATTGGATACTGGTGAGTTGGCAAAGTTCCATGGAGGGCGGATAACTGAAAGAAGTGTTTTTTTGATCAACTTGATTTATTATCAAAATCACATTACCTGTATGTTATATTTTTGCCTAGAATTTATTCTATTAGCACAATTTTGTCACAAATTTAGGTACCGCCAATGCAAACCCCGCAGATTCTTATCGTTGAAGATGAGCAAGTAACTCGTAACACTCTTAAGAGTATTTTTGAAGCAGAGGGATACGCTGTTTTTGAAGCCAGTGACGGTGAAGAGATGCACCAAGTGTTGTCTGACAACTCAGTCAACTTGGTTATTATGGACATTAATCTTCCAGGCAAGAATGGCCTTCTGTTAGCGCGTGAACTACGCGAACAAGCGAACATTGCTTTAATGTTCCTGACAGGCCGTGACAATGAAGTGGACAAGATCCTAGGTCTTGAGATTGGTGCAGATGACTACATCACTAAACCATTCAACCCACGTGAACTGACTATTCGTGCTCGCAACCTACTTAGCCGCTCAATGAGCTCTAACGCGGTGCAAGAAGAGAAACGCTCAGTAGAAAAGTATGAATTCAATGGTTGGGTACTGGACATCAACAGCCGCTCTCTAGTAAGCCCTGCTGGTGATAGCTACAAGCTCCCTCGCTCTGAGTTCCGAGCTCTACTTCACTTCTGTGAAAACCCAGGTAAGATTCAAACTCGTGCCGATCTTCTTAAGAAGATGACTGGCCGTGAACTTAAGCCGCATGACCGTACTGTAGACGTAACGATTCGTCGTATTCGTAAACACTTTGAGTCTGTTTCAGGCACTCCTGAAATCATCGCGACTATCCACGGCGAAGGTTACCGCTTCTGTGGCGATCTAGAAGACTAATTGAATCGCTAATACGCAAAGGGCTTGCTCATTGAGCAAGCCCTTTTATTTTGGGTTTAGCAATTAGCGGACAATCACTGAATCTAATAAACCTTGTTAATCTTCACGTACTTTTCCACTAACCAGCGCTGTTTACCTGCGTCGTCTAAAAGTACCGCGATATCAACCGACTTTTCTGTGTCCGCGTCTACCTGAGACGTGAAGGCTACTTCCCATTGGCTCTCACTATGAGTTCGAGTTTCTAAAGAGTCTTCATCCACCCACCACTCTTTTTCCCCTTGCTTGATGATAAGCGCTTCGGCAGTCAGGTTGGCTGGGAGTAACTGGTCTCCTTCAAGGTAAAGTGATCCTTGAATGCTTTGCTCTTGCACTTCCCCAACGGTCGGCATCAGGTTCACCCATAAGTTACTTTTGAGCTCGACATTCACCTGGTTAATCGTAATCTGACTGTTTTGTTGCCAGTTCACACTTGGAACGGAACTGCAGCCTGCCATCAATGCTATAACCAACGCCAACGGTGCGATTTTTTTCATGTTATTTCCTTTGTTCCAACCAACTTTTGAGGACTTGAATATCGTTTTGGTATTCATTTTTGATCTCTTCAACCCAGTCTGAAATGTTTTCCCACCATGCTGGCATATCGGGAGATTGCGCTTTCTGCGCCACACTTTGGATACGTTTGAGGCCAATCGAACCTGCAGCACCTTTAATTTTATGCGCTTCAGAAACAATCCCATCTTGATCTTTTGCCGTCATGTTTGAGTCTAAGACATCAATATAGTCTGGCATCATGTCTTCAAACATTTTTATGCTGTCGTAGACCGGCTTGGCACCAACAATGTCGACGTAAGACTCTAACATATCCATATCGAGCAAGTGTGTCTCAATCACAGGAGAAGGGGTCGGCTCTTCCACTGTTTCTGGAACGCTCTCAGGTTGCTCTTGCTGCTCTACCTGATGCGCGAAGAATTTATCAATTACAGACTGAATGGCGTTCACAGCAAGCGGTTTGCTGATGGCATCATCCATACCGTTATCTAAGTATTCACGACGATCTTTCATCACATTAGCTGTTAGGGCGACCAATGGAGGCAGATTGTTATAATGCTCACGATAATAATTTGCGACATCAAATCCCGTCATATCAGGCAGCTGAATATCCAACAACGCCAAGTCATATTTTTCTGGCACAAAGTTCACGAGCGCTTCTTGTCCCGTCATCGCCACGGTAACGGAGTGTCCTAAGCTCTCAAGCAACGATTTGGCCACGGTGACGTTAAGCTCAATGTCTTCAACCATAAAGATGTTGAGATGCACATTATCGCGTTTTGCATCAATGACAGGTTCTTCGAGTTCCACAATAGGAACGTGAATCGATACGGTAAAAGTACTACCAAAACCTTCTTCACTGGCGACAGTAATGTCACCATCCATCATATTGATCAGCTGTTTTGACACCGCCAAGCCTATACCAGTCCCGACAGCATGTAGGTTGTCTTTACCTGATTTCACTTGGTAATACATGGCGAAGATTTTATCGAGCTCATCTTCCGGTATACCAATACCTGTGTCTTCCACTTCCATAATAATGGTGGCAAAATCGTCTTCGACATCCGCACTCACCGTCATCACAACGCCACCTTCTTTGGTAAACTTCATTGCGTTGCTGACCAAGTTCCAAATTACCTGACGCAAACGGGTCGCATCCACTTCAATTGCTTTTGGTAAATCACTCAAACGTTCTAAGTCAAAACGCAGCCCTTTTTGCTCCGCCATCAAAGCAGAGATGCTTTCAATCTCAGCGACGAAGTCTTCGAAGTTAAGTGGCGCAGGTAATAGTTCTAGCTTGCGGCGATCAAACTTATCCATATCGATAATATCGTTGAAGATGTTACCTAGCGTAATCGCACTCACATTGATGGTCTGCATGTGTTTGCGCTGCTCTTCTGTCAACGGACTATCGAGAAGCATGCGACTTAAGCCCACAATGCCATTTAGTGGCGTTCGCAGTTCATGACTGATGGTTGAGATGAAAGTAGTTTTATCACGGCTTGCTTTCTCTAACGACTCTTCATGACGTTTACGTTCAGTGATATCACGGCCAAAACCTACCAAGCCAAGGTGACGACCATCTTTGCTGTAAAACGGCACTTTACGCAGTTCAAAGTAATGTTTGCGTCCATCAGGATACTCTAGCCACTGCTCGTAAGTGATGGCTTGATTATCGGCGAAGACCTTTTGGTCAGTATCAACGATGTGCTCAGCGATTTCTTTGCTATACACATCCCAAGGGCTTAATCCGACTAACTGGTGCTCTTTCTTGCCCGTTAGCTCTTCCATTGCCCGGTTACAACCGGAGAACACACCATCGGCATTGCGGTAGTAAATTAAGTCTGGCGAGGCATCAATAAATGAACGCAGTAGCGCAGTGCGTTCCGCAAGCTCTAACTGAGTACGCTCTCGTTGGAACACCTCGTTTTCGAGATCTTGCATCGCCTCTTCACGAGCTTCTTCTGCTTTAATGCGCTCTTCAATTTCTTGGTTGAGCTTTTCGATGTTTTGTTGCAGTTGATAATTCAGTTCTTGGTCTCGCGAGCGCATGTCTTTCAGTTTGGACACCAACTTGGTTAAACGCTGGCGAGACTCTTCTAGCTGATCAACAACAACAGAAAGAAAATAAACCGCCCAAGGTGTAATCAAGAGACCAAAAAACACCGAACGGACAATGTCGATATCGTCGACTCGCCCCTTGAGAGCTAAAGTAATCCCCACCTGCACCACAACGGCTAATGCCACCAGCGCAAGGGCCAGCAAAATCGAGAAACGAACAATCCCCAGTTTGACTAGCAAGTCGACATAATACTGGGCGAGATTTTTCATGGGTTTCATTAACTACTCCATGGTGCTGGCTAGATGTTGCCCTTCAATGATAAAAAACGAGCAGACATATTCGGCCTAACGCAATTTAGGTCTGTGTGATTAGTGAAAAATACGTAGTGCGAACTGCGCTTGCTAAACAAGATAAAAAGATAAGTTAACCAACGAACGCACAGGCTTCGGTAAGTTTAACGTGTTTAATACGGCGATTTAAACAATCAGCTATCAACTTAGAGCAAGCGGTCACAAAGCGTTAGCAAGAACTGGGGTGAATACAGGTGCGATTACGTCCATCAGCTTTGGCTTGGTATAGCGCACTGTCAGCCATGGCAATACCCATTTCCGGTTCATCACCATGTTGAGGAATATAAGAGACAAGACCGATACTGACCGTGAGACGTTCCGAAGCTTCTGAGCTGTCGTGCTCCATATCGAGTTGTCGAATTTGTTCATGAATACGCTGCGCTACATTGCTCGCGCCTTCCGTTGTGGTATTCGGCAGGATAAAACCAAACTCCTCACCACCATAACGCGCAACACAATCCGAAGAGCGATTGATGACTTTTGTGAATACGGTAGCAACACTGACCAATGCTTCATCACCTTGCTGATGGCCGTAACAATCGTTGTAATCTTTGAAAAAGTCGATGTCACACAACATGATAGTGAGCGGCAGCTTTTCGCGGGCATGGTGGTACCATAGTACCTGCAGTTGTTCATCGAAGCGGCGTCGGTTCGATACCTGAGTTAAGCTATCCATAAAGCTCAACTTTTCTAACTCTAAATTGGCTCTCTCCAACTTTTGTTCGGCAAGGTAACGTTCAGAAATATCACGCGCCATGATCAGCACACCATTCGTTCCTGAAGCTTTATCTTTAAAAGGCGATTTCACCACATCAAACCACGTACTTTTGCCATCACTGCTAACGACTTTATCTATGTATCGGACAGGCTCTGACTGACGCAATGCATCCAAATCACTAGCGGCTAAGCGAGCGTACATCTCTTCAGGAATGACATCTTGAAGGCGCTTACCGATCAAATCAGACACGTCTGAAATACCTAATGCATTAACGAACGGTTTATTACACGCTTGATAGACCATATTCTCATTGAAGATACCGATAGAGTCAGGGCTAGCGTCAAGAATAGTCTGTAAGATGGTATCCCTTTGCGCCAACGCAACTTCTGTATCTTTACGGCGCTCCATTTCATCTCTCAGGTTCTGCTGCATTTTGTGCCACTCGGTCACATCATGACTAATGGATAATGTACCGATCAGCTCACCACTCGGTGACACAAGGGAATTTTGATTCACTTCCAATAAGCAACTGCGACCTTGTGGATCCGTCGTCCACTTGCGCTCACTCTTTCTGCTAGCCTCACCCATGGAAACCTTTGATGCGCAGGCTTCTTCCCTTCGCCCTTCCCAAAATTGATCAAATGCTCGGTTCGTCGTTAATAAATTCCCTTGGCGATCTTGGGTACAAATTAACTCAGAGAGTGAGTCTAGTGCCGAACGAGCAATCGTTAATTGCGCAAGCTCTTGTTGCTGCTCTTGATGAGTGGATTGATATGGCTGCGCGTAGATGATCCAAACACGGTGATTGCGCAGCAAACTCTTTCTTCCTGACAACTCCACCTTGATAGATTCGCTTTCAGATAAGCGCCAATCAAATACCTGCTGGCTAAAATGACGACTAGAGACACTGTCTAGAAACGACTCAAGCGCACGAATATCGAATAAAGCGGGATACAAATATCCCGTGCCTAGAGAGCGAATACCTAATAATTGCATCGCAGCTTGGTTAGATAACAAGATCTGAGCATGGCCAGTATCCAGCACTATGACTGGATAGGGTGAATCCGTTACGAGTTGCTTAAGTGATGTTTGAAAGTGCAAATAGATCAGTGCTAACGCGCACACGCTAGCAATTAATAACAAGACGACATAGCCATAACCGCCTTGACCATCCCAAAGCCAATTGAGTAACTGATCCATCGTTTAAACCTTTAAAAAAAACTGGTTAAAATATATCAGTTATTTATTGAGCGATCTGCTATTAATTCCGGTTTAGTATAGATAAAAGCGTTTCCCGTTAGGCTTCCTTGAGCACCATGTTCACTGAGGGATCGACCAATTTCAGTCATCGCCAGCCAGCGGTTTTCACACCACAGTGGTGATAATAAGGTAGGTCTACGAGCTGCTGATGAAACCCGATGGTAAATCACGTCCGGTGGCGTCATACGAATAATCTCACTGGCAATTGCGACATACTCTTCTAGCTCTGGCGCCTCTAATCGTCCTGCACGCCACGCTTTCGCCATGGTGCTGCCTTCCACGATATGAAGACCATGTAACTTGATGCCATCAGTGCCCACAGCCAACACTTTTTTCAGCGTCTCAATGTTATCGTCGCGGCTTTCTTTCGGTAATCCCACAATTAAATGAGTACAGACTTTAATACCTAGCGCACGCGCACGCTTGGTGATTTCGGCATAACATTCGAAATCATGACCGCGATTGATGCGCTTAAGGGTGTCGTTATTAGCGGTTTGAAGCCCTAACTCTAGCCAAATTTCATAACCTTGCTTTACATAGTCAGACAGTAAATCTAATACGGCATCAGGCACGCAATCTGGACGAGTCCCGACACACAATCCCACAATATCAGCCGCTTTTAGTGCTTCTTCATACATATTTTTCAGCACTTGCACTTCCGCATAAGTACTGGTGTAAGCCTGAAAATAAGCGAGATACTTCTTCGCTCGATGAATTTCGCCCGCACGATCTTTCAACTGATCGTGAATACTCTTTATCTGTACTTCTTCATCCGCAAACGAAGCCACATTACAAAAAGTACATCCTCCCCGACCAATCGTGCCATCTCGGTTAGGGCAACTAAATCCACCGTGCAACGTTAGTTTATGGACTTTTTCACCGTATCGACGCTGAAGATCTTGGCCGATTGTATTGACCAACTCATGTAACTGCATAAATTCTCACCAACAATGAACCGTAATCAATCTCACTACGATCTGTGTAAATAAATTACATCCCTGCAAGAAAAAACACACAATACTAGTCAATTCAAACAAACATCATACGGCTCAAAATCAATAAACCTGCATAAATACAGATAAAAAACGTTCATGTTGCGTGAATGTTAAACTAAAAATGCATAATTAAACGAAAAAATTGGGTCACAACGTCGACTTTTTCATTGCATTCTGAAGTAACAAAATTGTAGGATACTTACACAACCCCGTTATTTTTGTGACTTTTATTACAAAGTACACTGCGGGATTTGTCGGTGTTATCCCACTCCTACCTATATAAATCACTAAATAGTGGCAATAAATAAAGGGATACCACCAAGGATTGTTTTTCTCGCAAAACTTTTCCTGCGAGATACGGAAAGGAATCAAGATCGGTCAACCTAGATCGGTGGCGATAATAAATATAAAGGACAAGACGTAATCAATGGTCTAGGTGGCATTTGCCTGCCTGGTGCTTTTGCGTCGACATTGAACTGGAAGGATGTATCTATGGTAGATAGAGAGCAAAATCCACAGGGTCTATATACTCCTGAATTGGAGCATGACGCGTGTGGTATCGGTTTTGTTGCTCACCTTAAAAACCGTAAATCTCATGAAGTAGTGACTCAAGCATTGGATATGCTAGCTCGCATGGAGCACCGTGGTGGTCAAGGTTGTGATCCATGCAGCGGTGATGGTGCGGGTATCTTGCTACAAAAACCTCATGAATTCCTATTAGAAGAGGCCGTTAAGCTCGGCATTAAACTGCCTTCATTTGAAAAGTATGGTGTGGGTGTCGTACTTTTCCCGAAAGACGAATACAAACGCGAGCAATGCCGTGACATTCTAGAACGCAACGCTCAGCGTCTAGACCTTGAAGTTATTGGCTACCGCGTATTGCCAACCGATAACTCAATGATCGGTGCCGACCCGCTAAGCACAGAACCTAAGTTTGAGCATGTGTTTATCTCTGGTGGTCCAGGTATCACACCTGAAGAGCTAGAGCGCAAACTGTACGTACTTCGTAACTACACTGTACGTGTTTGCCTAGAAAGCGTTTCGAACATTGGTGATGACTTCTACATTAACTCAATGTCTTACAAGACATTGGTGTACAAAGGTCAGTTAACGACCGAGCAAGTCCCTCAGTACTTCCTTGATCTGCAAAACCCGACCATGGTGACCGCACTGGCACTGGTACACTCTCGCTTCTCTACCAACACCTTCCCGAAATGGCGTCTTGCACAACCTTTCCGTTACATTGCCCACAACGGTGAAATCAATACAGTTCGAGGTAACTTGAACTGGATGAAAGCCCGTGAGGCGATCATTGAATCCGATCTATTTACCCAAGCTGAAATCGACATGCTGCTTCCTATTTGTCAGGAAGGCAGTTCGGATTCATCTAACTTTGACATGGCACTTGAGCTCCTAGTTCTTTCTGGTCGCAGCCTGCCACACGCATTGATGATGATGATCCCGGAAGCATGGCAAGAAAACAAAAACATGGATCCTAAGCGTCGCGCGTTCTATCAGTACCACGCGAACATCATGGAACCATGGGATGGTCCGGCTTCAGTATGTTTTACTGATGGTGTTCAAGTTGGTGCGACACTCGACCGTAACGGTCTGCGCCCTTCTCGCTACACAGTGACCAAAGATAACTTCCTAGTAATGGCATCAGAATCTGGTGTTGTGGATATTGAGCCAGAGAACGTTGAGTTCCGCGGTCGTCTACAACCGGGTCGCATCTTCGTTGCAGACCTAGAGCAAGGTCGCATCATCTCTGATGAAGAAGTGAAAGACACCATCGCAACAGCGCAGCCTTACGAAAAGTGGGTAGAAGAAAACCTACTGAGCTTGAAGAAGCTGCCAGATGCGAGCAACCAGTTCAGCCAACCTAAGCCAGAACATCTTCTACACCGCCAACAAGCGTTTGGCGTAAGTACTGAAGAAGTGAACGAAATCATCGTTCCAATGGCGAATGACGCAAAAGAACCATTGTCAGCAATGGGTGCCGACTGGCCTCTTGCAGTTCTATCTCATCAGTCTCAACATCTTTCAAACTACTTCAAGCAACTGTTCGCACAGGTAACTAACCCACCGATCGATCCGATCCGTGAGCGTATGGTTATGTCGCTGAACACTTACTTGGGTAAAGACCAAAACCTTCTGACTGAAACACCACTTCACTGTCAGAAAGTCGAATTGGAATCGCCTGTTCTGGCGAACTCTGAGCTTGAGAAACTGCGTGCTATTGACAACGAGCATCTTCAGGCGAAGACACTGGATATCGTATTCCAAGCCAGTGAAGACCAAGGCAAGCTTGAGCGCGCACTAAAACGCATCTGCCAATACGCAGAAGATGCGGTTATTGATGGTTACTCAATCATCCTGCTAACTGACCGTGCAGTGAACTCAAACCACGCGGCGATCCCAGCAATGCTGGCAGTTGGCGCAGTGCATCACCACTTGATCCGCAAAGGTCTACGTGCGAAGTGTGACATAGTGGTTGAAACTGGTGACGCGCGTGAAACGCACCACTTTGCAACGCTAATTGGTTACGGTGCCAACGCCGTTAACCCATACCTAGTGATTGAAACCATCATTGAGCTTCAGCGTACGAAGAAGCTGGACCCAGAAGCGAACCCTCGCGATCTGTTCAACAACTACCGTAAAGCGATCAATGGCGGTCTTCTGAAGATCTTCTCGAAGATGGGTATCTCAACCCTGCAGTCGTACCACGGTGCGCAAATCTTCGAAGCCTTAGGTATTCATAAGTCAGTGGTAGACAAGTACTTCACAGGTACAGTTTCTCGTATCCAAGGTCTCACCCTTGACGATATTGCTAAAGAAGTGCTCGTTCGTCACCGCATCGGTTACCCACAACGCGAAATCCCAATTCAAATGCTGGATGTGGGTGGTGTTTACCAATGGAAACAGCGTGGTGAGAAGCACCTATTCAACCCAGAAACCATCTCGCTACTGCAAGAGTCTACGCGCAACAAGAACTACGATCAGTTCAAGCAGTACGCGACAGCAGTCGATAAACAAGGTGACAACGCGGTAACTCTGCGTAGCCAGCTAGAATTCATTAAGAACCCAGCTGGTTCTATCTCTATCGACGAAGTCGAGCCAATTGAAAGCATCGTGAAACGCTTCGCGACAGGTGCAATGTCATTCGGTTCTATTTCTTACGAAGCACACTCCACATTGGCTGTTGCGATGAACCGCCTTGGCGCAAAATCGAACTCTGGTGAAGGTGGTGAAGACCCAATGCGTTTCGAGCGCAAAGAGAACGGCGATTGGGAACGCTCTGCAATCAAACAGGTAGCTTCGGGTCGTTTCGGCGTAACCTCTTACTACCTAACCAACGCTGATGAGCTACAAATCAAGATGGCTCAAGGTGCGAAACCAGGTGAAGGTGGTCAGCTACCAGGCGATAAAGTAGATGACTGGATCGGTGCTACACGTCACTCAACTCCGGGCGTCGGTCTTATCTCGCCACCACCACACCACGATATCTACTCAATCGAAGATTTGGCTCAGCTTATCTACGATTTGAAGAACGCGAACCGCGCGGGTCGTGTAAACGTGAAGCTGGTATCGGAAGCTGGCGTAGGTACGATCGCTTCCGGTGTAGCGAAAGCGAAAGCAGACGTTGTACTAATCGCAGGTTTCGACGGTGGTACTGGTGCATCCCCAATGTCTTCAATCCGTCATACTGGTCTTCCTTGGGAACTTGGTTTGGCAGAAACACACCAAACGCTACTAAAGAACGGTCTACGTAACCGTATCGTGGTTCAAGCGGATGGTCAGATGAAAACACCTCGCGACCTTGCAGTGGCAACACTACTTGGTGCAGAAGAATGGGGCGTGGCAACCGCAGCCTTGGTGGTTGAAGGTTGTATCATGATGCGTAAGTGCCATAAGAACACCTGTCCTGTTGGTATCGCGACTCAGAACAAGACGCTTCGCGAGCGCTTTGATGGCCGCGTAGAAGACGTCGTAACCTTCTTCCAATACATGGCACAAGGTCTACGTGAAATCATGGCTGAACTTGGCTTCCGCACTATCGATGAGATGGTCGGCCAAGGTCAGAAGCTGAAGATTCGCCAAGACGTTTCTCACTGGAAATACAAGAACCTAGATCTGTCTCCTGTTCTACACGTTGAACAGCCACGTGAGTCAGACGGTATCCATAACCAAACGCAACAGAACCACAATCTGGAATCGGTACTAGACCGTAAGCTGATTCAAGCGGCGATTCCTGCTCTCGAGAAAGGCGAGGCGGTGAATGCCGAATTCCCTATCGTCAACACTGACCGTTCTGCGGGCACCATGCTGTCGAACGAAATCTCGAAAGTGTACAAAGATGCCGGCCTACCTCAACCAATGAACGTGAAGTTCAAAGGTTCAGCGGGTCAGTCATTCGGTGCATTTCTCGCTAAAGGCGTGAAGTTCGAAGTGGAAGGCGATGCGAATGACTACTGGGGTAAAGGCTTATCTGGCGGTACGTTAGTACTTTACCCAGACGCAAAATCAAGCATTGTCGCGGAAGACAACATCGTGGTTGGTAACGTGTGTTTCTACGGTGCTACTTCGGGTGAGTCTTTCATTCGCGGTATGGCTGGTGAACGTTTCTGTGTTCGTAACTCAGGTGCGAAAGTAGTAGTAGAAGGCGTCGGTGACCACGGTTGTGAATACATGACGGGCGGTGCAGCAATTATCCTTGGTTCAACAGGTCGTAACTTTGCCGCAGGTATGAGTGGCGGCGTGGCTTACGTATGGGATAAATCAGGTGACTTTGAGTCAAAACTGAACCCAGAGCTAGTAGACCTAGATCCAATCGAGAAAGAAGACAGAGATCTATTACTCGACATGCTAACTAAGCATGTTCAATTCACAGGAAGTGAAGTCGCTCAGTCTTTCCTAGACAACTTTGAAGCAAGCCTAGCCTCTATGGTTAAGGTGATGCCGCGTGACTACAAAGCGGTGCTTCAAAAGCGTAAAGCTGAAGCGCAGTCTCAAGGAAACGAAACTCAAGCGGAGGCAGTATAATGGGTAAGCCTACTGGATTTTTAGAGCACGGTCGTGAACTACCACAGAAGATCGACCCCGCTGAACGCATCAAGAACAACAAAGAGTTCGTTCTGAACGAGGAGTTTGGTGACAAGATCAATACTCAAGCGTCTCGTTGTATGGATTGTGGTGTGCCGTTTTGTCATAACGGCTGCCCTATCGGTAACATCATCCCAGAGTTTAACGATGCGGTTTATCGTGATAGCTGGGAAGAAGCATGGAACATTCTAAGCTCAACCAATAACTTCCCAGAGTTTACTGGTCGTGTTTGCCCTGCTCCATGTGAAAGTGCTTGTGTACTTGGCATCAACCAAGACCCAATCACCATCTGTAACATCGAGAAAACCATCGTAGAAACGGCGTATCGTGAAGGGTACGCCAAGCCAAAAACGCCACGTTCTCGCACTGGTAAAACGATAGCGATCATTGGATCTGGACCAGCGGGTCTTGCGGCTGCTGAGCAGCTAAACAGCGCTGGTCATACTGTGACAGTATTCGAGCGAGACGAGAAGGTTGGTGGTCTGCTGCGTTTCGGTATTCCAGATTTTAAACTGAGCATGGAAGTCATTGATCGTAAGATCAATCTAATGGCAGAAGCTGGCGTTGAGTTTAAAGTAAACCAACACGTCGGTGTTGATGTAAATGCTCAGCAACTGCGTCAAGAGTTCGATGTGGTTCTACTGACGGGTGGCTCAACGGTTCCACGTGATTTGCCAGTTCCGGGTCGTGAGCTCAAAGGCGTTCACTTCGCAATGGAATTCCTAGGTCAAAACAACCGACGTGCAAATAACATGGACCTGAAAACGGAAGAGATTCACGCAAAAGGTAAACATGTGGTTGTCATTGGTGGTGGTGATACCGGTTCAGACTGTGTAGGTACGTCAAACCGTCACGGCGCAGCAAGCGTAACTCAAGTGGAAATCATGCCGATTCCACCAGAGAAGCGCCCAGCCAATATGCCTTGGCCTCAATACCCAATGATCCTACGTACTTCGACCTCTCATGAAGAAGGTGTCGATCGTCACTGGAACATCCTGACCAAAGAGTTCATCGGAAATGACAAAGGTGAAGTCACAGGCCTTCGTCTTGCTGATATCGTTTGGCAAGATGCAAAACCAGGCGAGCGCCCAAGTTTCAAAGAAGTAGAAGGCAGCGAGCGAGTGATCCCATGTGATATGGCATTCCTAGCAATGGGCTTCTTACACCCAGAACCTACAGGCGTGCTTGCTCAACTGGATATCGCGCTAGATGATCGCGGTAACGTAGCAACTCAAGGTTTTGCTACTAACCAAGAAGGCGTATTTGCTGCTGGTGATATGCGAACAGGCCAATCTTTGGTGGTTCGTTGTATCAACGAAGGTCGCGAATGTGCTCGTGCTATCGATGACTACCTAATGGATGGCACAAACCTAGAAGCAAAAGCAGATTCACTGATGCTTTCTGCTTAACGGAAGTATTCACGCTTCCCTCTTTCAATGCCATAAATAGCCATCAGCGATATCGATGGCTATTAGCAAAGAAAGAAAACAATTCCTTCCAATCTTTCTATTTTGACCAGCATTTTATGCTGGTCTTTTTTATTTCCCACAGAATCAAATGTTACTTTTTTGTAACAATCAATTTTCTATCTATTTGAAATCATTAAACTATTTTAGCTTATTAAATGGTAAATCGCATATTCACGTGATTATCCACTAATAACTTGACCTTTTTTACAATAAGCTATAGCTTGTGAAGTTGATGAAAATAAAACACTCAAAAAATGTTAAATATTTCACGGCTTTTATTGAATAAATATACATAAAACCATAAAAGATGACGCATATTCAGTCATCACTATCAACGTAAGCAGTGTTGATATATCTGTCGGGATGACGGATAAGCAAAGGGAGAATTGCAATGGCTCTTTATGATCCAAGTCTTGAGAAAGACAACTGTGGATTTGGCTTGATCGCGCATATGGAAGGCGAACAAAGCCACAAGCTGGTTCGTACAGCAATTTCTGCACTTGACCGAATGACCCACCGTGGTGGTATTGCCGCCGATGGTAAAACCGGTGATGGTTGTGGTCTTCTATTACAAAAGCCCGATTCCTATTTACGTCTTATTGCCGAAGAAAATGGTTTCAACCTTGGCAAGCAATACGCCGTAGGGATGATTTTCTTCAACCAAGATCCGGTCAAAGCTCAACTCGCTAAAGACATCGTCAACAGAGAACTTGCGCAAGAGACGCTAACAGTGGCCGGTTGGCGTGAAGTTCCAACCAATTCAGAAGTGCTCGGTCCAATTGCGGCTAACTCGCTTCCAAATATTCAGCAAGTCTTTATCTCTGCACCGGCTGGTTGGCGAGAGCGTGACATTGAACGCCGTCTCTACATCGCACGCCGTCGCATCGAGAAACAAATCACCGAAGATCCTGATTTCTACATCTGTAGCTTGTCGACTCAAGTTTTGGTGTATAAAGGCCTGTGCATGCCTGCGGACTTGCCTCGCTTCTACCTTGATCTTGCTGATCTACGCATGGAATCCGCTATCTGTCTGTTCCACCAGCGTTTTTCTACCAATACTCAACCGCGTTGGCCATTGGCTCAGCCGTTCCGCTATCTTGCTCATAACGGTGAGATCAACACCATTGAAGGTAACCGCCAATGGGCGCGCGCGCGCGCTTACAAGTTCTCGTCACCACTGCTGCCCGATCTTCAAACTGCAGCACCATTTGTGAACGAGACCGGTTCAGACTCCTCCAGCTTAGATAATATGCTGGATCTCTTCTTAGCTGGCGGCATGGATATCTTCCGTGCCATGCGTATGCTTGTGCCGCCTGCATGGCAAAACCACCCAGATATGGATCCGGATCTGCGGGCGTTTTACGATTTCAACTCCAAGCACATGGAACCATGGGATGGCCCAGCAGGTATCGTACTGTCCGATGGTCGTTATGCTGCTTGTAACCTAGACCGAAACGGTCTGCGTCCTGCGCGTTATGTAATTACCAAAGACAAGTTGATCACTCTGGCATCTGAGGTAGGGATTTGGAGTTACGCCCCAGATGAAGTTGCCGAAAAAGGGCGTGTAGGTCCGGGTGAATTGCTCGTCATCGACACTCGTAAAGGTAAGCTTTGGCAGTCTAGCGAGATCGATAATGATCTGAAATCTCGCCACCCTTATCGCGAATGGATGGAAAACAACGTTCGCAAACTCACACCATTTTCTCAGCTACCTGAGGATCAAGTAGGCGAGCGCAGCTTTGATGAAGACTTACTTAAGACTTATCAAAAGCAATTCGCGATGACGAACGAAGAAGTCGACCAAGTTCTGCGTGTACTCGGAGAAATGGGCCAAGAAGCCGTTGGTTCTATGGGTGACGATACTCCAATGGCAGTGCTCTCCTCAAAAGAGCGCTTGGTAACTGACTACTTCCGCCAGAAGTTCGCCCAGGTCACCAATCCACCGATCGATCCACTGCGTGAAAAACACGTGATGTCACTGGCGACCAGTATCGGTAAGGAAATGAATGTCTTCTGTGAAACCGATGGCCACGCGCATCGCGTAACATTTGATTCGCCTGTACTGCTTTATTCAGACATGCAGCAACTGCTCGAGCTTGGTGACGATCACTACCGTAATACCATTCTAGATATCAACTACGATCCACAAGAGAAAGATCTTAAACAAGCCATTAATGATCTCTGTGAGCAAGCAGAGCAAGTCGTACGTGAAGGCACGGTTTTAGTGGTACTTTCAGATCGCGCTTTGGTCAAAGGCAAGTTACCAATTCCAGCCGCAATGGCAGTCGGCGCCGTTCAAACTCGTTTGATTGATGCGAACCTACGTTGCGATGCCAACATTGTAGTCGAAACCGCAACTGCACGTGACCCACACCAATTTGCTGTCTTGCTTGGCTTTGGTGCTACTGCAGTTTACCCATACCTTGCTTATGAAGCGTTAGGTAAACTGATTGATGATAAGGCACTAGAGAAAGACTACCGCGATGTGATGCAAAACTACCAATACGGCATCAACAAAGGCCTGTACAAGATCATGTCGAAAATGGGGATTTCTACCATCGCCTCTTACCGCTGCTCACAACTGTTTGAAGCAGTTGGCTTGAACCAAGATGTGGTCGACCAGTGTTTTAAAGGCGTCACAACTCGTATTGAAGGCGCAAATTTTGACGACTTCCAGCAAGATCTTACAAACTTATCTCGCAAAGCATGGGCGAAACGTAAATCGATTGATCATGGCGGCTTGTTAAAGTATGTCCATGGAGGTGAGTATCATGCTTACAACCCGGATGTTGTCGGCACGCTGCAACAGGCCGTTAAATCTGGCGAAAGTAACGACTATCAGAGCTTTGCTAAGCAGGTAAACCAACGCCCTGTTGCCATGCTGCGTGACTTAATGTCGCTGAAAAAATCAGACTCACCGCTGCCACTAGAGCAAATAGAGCCGAAAACCGAACTGTTCAAACGCTTCGACTCTGCGGCCATGTCCATTGGCGCACTTAGCCCTGAAGCGCATGAAGCCCTCGCGACTGCGATGAACCGTCTTGGTGGCTATTCAAACTCCGGTGAAGGTGGTGAAGATCCTCGCCGTTTCGGCACTGAACGTAACTCACGTATCAAACAAATTGCTTCAGGCCGATTTGGTGTAACGCCTCATTATCTTACTAATGCAGATGTACTACAAATCAAGGTAGCGCAAGGAGCTAAACCGGGTGAAGGTGGTCAGCTACCGGGACACAAAGTCACCGCAGAAATCGCAAAACTGCGTTATTCGGTACAAGGTGTGACTCTCATCTCCCCTCCTCCGCACCACGATATTTATTCAATTGAAGATTTGGCCCAGCTGATCTTCGACCTTAAACAAGTCAACCCGAATGCGCTGGTTTCGGTAAAACTCGTCTCCGAGCCAGGTGTCGGCACCATCGCAACGGGCGTAGCCAAGGCTTACGCTGATCTTATTACCATTTCGGGTTACGACGGTGGTACCGCAGCAAGCCCATTAACTTCGGTAAAATACGCTGGTAGCCCTTGGGAGTTGGGGTTGGCAGAGACACAACAAGCACTGGTTGCTAATGGTCTGCGTCATAAGATCCGCCTACAGGTAGACGGTGGTCTAAAGACTGGTCTAGACGTGGTTAAGGCCGCGATTCTTGGTGCGGAAAGCTTCGGATTTGGTACCGCGCCAATGGTTGCTATGGGTTGTAAGTTCCTGCGAATTTGTCACCTCAATAACTGTGCAACAGGGGTTGCGACTCAAGACGAAACGCTGCGTAAAGAGTACTTCAAAGGCTTACCTGAAATGGTGATGAACTACTTCACCGGACTGGCAGAAGAAGTGCGCGAGCTGCTTTCTGAGCTAGGAGTTGAAAAACTGACGGACTTGATTGGTCGTACCGATTTACTTGAAGCAGTAGAAGGCTTTACCGCGAAGCAAACCAAATTGGATCTATCCAACATTCTAGAAGCTCCCGTCTCGCCTGAAGGTCATCCGCTGTTTTGGACAGAGCCAAACAAACCGTTTGATAAAGCTGAGCTCAATCAAAAGATCATTGATGATGCCATGCATGCGGTAGAAAACAGCCAATCAGCAAGTTTCTTCTACAATGTCATCAACACTGATCGTTCTGTGGGTGCTCGCTTATCTGGCGAAATAGCGAAGCGCTATGGCAACCAAGGATTGGCGGCTTCCCCTATCAAAATCTATCTTGACGGCACTGCCGGCCAGTCGTTTGGCGTTTGGAATGCGGGAGGCGTAGAGCTTTACCTCACAGGTGATGCGAATGACTACGTAGGGAAAGGGATGGCAGGCGGCAAGATCGCCATTAAACCTCACTTAGGTACAGCGTTCAAGTGTCATGAAGCCACCATTATTGGTAACACGTGTTTGTACGGCGCAACGGGCGGTAAACTGTTCGCGGCAGGTAAAGCGGGTGAGCGTTTTGGGGTACGTAACTCAGGTACGATTGCCGTCATTGAAGGTGCGGGAGATAACGCTTGTGAGTACATGACAGGCGGTATTGTTGCCATTCTAGGTGCAACAGGCGTGAACTTTGGTGCAGGTATGACCGGAGGCTTTGCCTATGTTCTGGATGAAAACCAAAGCTTTGAAGGTCGAGTCAATACTGAATCTGTCGAAGCCATTTCATTGTCCGATCTATACATCCACCAAGAGCATTTGCGCGGCCTGATTGCGGAACACCTTGAAGAAACAGGGTCGAGCCACGCAGAAAATATTTTGGCGAACTTTGATGAATGGATTCCAAAGTTCTATTTGGTGAAACCACAAGCGGCAGATCTTCGCACGCTACTTGGTCACCAGAGCCGCAGTGCCGCTGAGCTGCGCGTTCAAGCCCAGTAATCATGGAGGATGTTTGAATCATGAGTCAGAACGTTTATCAATTTATCGATGTTCAACGCGTAGATCCTGCGAAGAAGCCTATCAAAGTTCGTAAGATCGAGTTCGTTGAAATCTATGAACCGTTTACCAAACAACAAGCGACTGCGCAGGCGGATCGCTGCTTAGATTGCGGTAACCCATACTGTGAATGGAAGTGCCCAGTACACAACTACATCCCTCAATGGCTAAAACTGGCAAATGAGGGACGTATTCTTGAAGCGGTTGAACTATCGCATCAAACCAATAGCCTACCGGAGGTATGTGGGCGCGTTTGTCCTCAAGACCGTCTATGTGAAGGTTCATGCACGCTTAATGATGACTTTGGTGCCGTCACCATCGGTAATATAGAAAAGTACATTACCGACAAAGCCTTTGAAATGGGCTGGAAGCCAGATATGTCCAAGGTGGAGTGGACCGATAAAAAGGTCGCAATCATTGGAGCTGGCCCAGCAGGCTTGGCAGCCGCTGATATCCTAGTGCGCAATGGCGTTAAGCCAGTCGTGTTTGACCGCTACCCAGAAATCGGCGGACTACTGACTTTCGGTATCCCTTCGTTCAAGCTTGAAAAAGGCGTGATGGAAAACCGCCGCCGTGTGTTCACTGAAATGGGCGTCGAGTTCCGCATGAACGTGGAAGTCGGTAAAGATGTACAAATGCAAGATCTAATCGATGAGTACGATGCCATTTTCTTAGGCGTTGGCACCTATAAATACATGCGTGCAGGACTAGAAAATGAGGATGCGCCGGGTGTATATGACGCGCTGCCATTTTTAATTTCGAATACCTACAAAGTCATGGAGCTTGAGAACAACCAACCTTTTATCGACATGGCAGGAAAGAAAGTGGTCGTGCTTGGTGGTGGCGATACCGCAATGGACTGTGTACGAACCTCTATTCGCCAAGGAGCCTCCAATGTGATTTGTGCTTATCGTCGTGACGAAGCCAACATGCCTGGCTCTCGTCGCGAGGTCAAAAACGCGAAGGAAGAAGGCGTGAAGTTCATGTTTAACCTGCAACCACTCGGTGTGGAGGTCGACGCCTCAGGTAACGTATCGGGCGTTAAAGTGGTAAAAACCGCTTTAGGTGAGCCCGATGATGCAGGTCGTCGCAGACCAGAACCAGTGGAAGGCAGTGAACATGTATTGCCTGCGGATGCCGTGATCATGGCATTTGGTTTCCAGCCACACAAAATGGACTGGTTGGAACCGTATGGTGTCGATTTAGACCAATGGGGACGTATCAAGGCACCAGTTGAGCAAGCGTTCATGTACCAAACCAGCAATGCGAAAATCTTCGCTGGCGGTGATGCGGTCCGTGGCTCAGACCTCGTCGTAACCGCCATTGATGAAGGGCGAAAAGCGGCAGAAGGCATTCTTGATTACCTAGAAGTCTAATCACAGCTAACATCACAAAAAGGATCCTATTATTGGATCCTTTTTCTTTTGTATCCATATAATTAGAAGCAAAATTATAAGAGTAAATACAATGAAAAAAGCCGCTCTCCTTTCCATCGCTTTACTCAGCCTTACAGCCTGCAGCCAAGGAGTCACCAGTATGCCAGATCGTTCTCAATCACCTTGTGGTGACAAACCAAATTGCGTTTCAACTCAGGACTCAAGAGACAAGTTTCAATTAGCACCTTTTTTGCTCACTGAGTCCGCAACGTTAGATGCCATTGAGCAAGCCGCGCTTCAACTTCCTGGCGCCAAAACCGCGGTAAAAGAGGGTGATTACCTTCGGATAGAATGCACATCTAAAATCATGCGCTTCGTGGATGACCTCGAATTAAAAGTAGCAGGAGACAAACTGATTGTTCGCTCAGAGTCACGTGTGGGCTATTCTGACTTTGGCGTAAACAGAAAGCGCGCCGAACAATTACGAGAAAAGCTCACTCAAGCTAAGCTCATCAAATAGAAAACTGCTCACGGGGAGTGCTATACTCTCGGCCAACTAAAATATTTACCGAAAGAGAGTGTTATGAAAGTTGGTATCATCGGTGCGATGGAACAAGAAGTGACCATCCTGAAAGAAGCAATCACAAACTGCAAAACCGTAAATAAAGCAGGTTGTACGTTTTTCTCTGGTCAAATTAATGATGTAGAAGTAGTCGTACTACAATCAGGTATCGGTAAAGTTGCAGCTGCAGTAGGCACTACCATTCTTCTTGATGAATACCAGCCAGATGTTGTGATTAACACAGGCTCTGCTGGTGGCTTCGATTCAAGCCTAAATCTAGGTGATGTTGTTATCTCAACAGAAGTTCGTCATCACGATGCAGACGTGACCGCTTTTGGTTATGAAATTGGCCAAATGGCTGGCCAGCCTGCTGCATTCAAAGCGGATGAAAAGCTAATGGATTTAGCAGAAAAGGCACTAGCGCAAATGGAAAACACTCATGCAGTTCGCGGCCTGATCTGTACTGGTGATGCATTTGTTTGCACCGCTGAACGCCAAGAGTTTATTCGTAAGCACTTCCCATCCGTTATCGCGGTAGAAATGGAAGCATCTGCTATCGCTCAAACTTGTCACCAATTCAACACGCCGTTTGTTGTTGTGCGCGCAATCTCTGATGTCGCTGATAAAGAGTCACCAATGAGCTTTGATGAGTTCCTACCGCTAGCAGCAAAAAGCTCTTCTGAAATGGTATTCAAAATGCTGGAACTCATTAAGTAAACGACTCATTCATGGAAGATGTTTTTCAGTCATTTTATGCCAACGGTGCGCTCCTTATTATGTGGGGCGCACTGCTCTTTCACCTTATTTTACCAATCCCCCGTTCATCGCATCCCATCACTTTATGGCGAAAGTTAGCTGAGAACCTCGCCAACAAAGTAAACAATAATCATAGTTACTCACAGAGCCTGACCTCCGGCAGTCTTGCATTGGGCTTGATGCTATTGCCTTGCTTGATCTTGCTGATTGCCGTGGAGCCATTCGTTTGGCAAGTGCCTTTATACGAACTAGTGCTATTGATCATTGCTTTGGACTGGCGCAACAGCGAAGCCTTAACGAAACAACTCGTCACAAGTATGTCGAGAGAAGACAAAGCTCAGTGCCGACAATTACTAAGACCATACCTTAATCGCGATACTGACAGCCTCTCGATCATCGGCATAGGTAAAGCAAGCTCAGAAGCTGTGATTATGGGATACAGCCGCAACGTAATCGGTGTGTTATTTTGGTACGCACTAGCAGGTGGTATTGGTGCGTTAATGTATCGACTAGCCACAGAGTTAGCTCGAGTTTGGTCCCCTAGCCGACGCCAATATTTGCCCTTTGGTAAACCTGCCGTTCAGCTGGTTGCCGCTCTGGATATTATTCCACTTCGTCTCTTTGCCATACTTTTAGCTGTAGGAAAGAACGTAAGCAATGTGCTTTCTGGTGTACAGCAACAAGCGAAGTCTTGGCCACTACCCGGGCCCGCCTGGGTGTTGTGTACCATCGGACACAAACTACAACTCTCTTTATGCGGCCCTGCTATCTATCAAGGTATACGTGCGGAACGCGCAAAAATCGGTGGACGAATCGCCCCATCGGCTATTCACCTTTCACAAATACATACGCTGCTCGTTTGGCGAGTCTTCGTTTGGATAGCTATCCAAAGTCTGCTTTTAGGAATGATTTATCAAGGATTATGATGAATAAACTATGCTTCGCATTAACGCTGTTTGTTTCGACAGCGACCTTCGCCCAAACACCAGCGCAACGCATTGTAAGTTTAGCTCCGCATGCCACTGAAATTGCCTTTGCGGCAGGGCTAGGAGACAAGCTTGTTGCTGTCAGCGAAATGAGTGATTATCCAGAGCAGGCAAAGCAGCTGGAAAGAGTCTCTAATTACCAAGGAATTAAATTAGAGCGCATTATTGCTCTTCAACCGGATTTAGTCATTGCTTGGCCGGCAGGAAACCCGGCAAAAGAGCTGGAGAAAATTAAACAGTTCGGCATTCCTATCTATTATTCCACTACAGGCTCACTGGAAGATATCGCCAATAATATCGAGCAACTAAGCCAATACAGCGAAACCCCGCAAATAGGACAAAAGGCCGCTGAAGATTTTAGAGCGCAACTGAATACACTAAAAGAGAAGTACAACACGCACGAGAAAGTTCGTTACTTTTATCAGTTGAGTGAAAAGCCTATCATCACTGTCGCCGGGAAGAACTGGCCAAGTGAAGTCTTTACTTTTTGCGGTGGTGAAAACATTTTCGCAGCATCCAGCGCGCCTTATCCTCAGGTCAGCATCGAGCAGGTCATCACTCGCCAACCAGAGGTTATTTTTACTTCTCGTCACGCAATGAGTAATGATGGTATGTGGGCAGAGTGGAGCAATGAGCTTCCCGCACTTAGAAATAAACACATCTGGTCTCTAAACTCAGATTGGATTAACCGCCCAACCCCACGCACACTAAATGCGATCACAGAAGTGTGTGAGCACTTTAAAAGCGTTCGTCAAAAACGCTAACGATTTCGTGGCAAATACCGTACAATTTCCGCCCATTTTTTCTCACACTATATAAAGGTACTAAGTAACATGGACTCCATGCTGCTTTATATGATCGATTTGTTCGGTACCGCTGTTTTCGCTATCTCTGGCGTATTACTGGCGGGCCGTTTAAAAATGGATCCATTCGGCGTTATCGTTCTCGGCAGTGTGACTGCTATTGGTGGCGGAACAATCCGAGACATGGCGCTAGGTGCCACTCCTGTATTTTGGATAACAGATACTACGTACTTATGGGTGATATTTGTTACGTGTCTACTAACCATGCTCGTTGTACGCAGACCAAAACGGCTGTCATGGTGGGTATTACCCGTCTGTGATGCGATCGGCCTTGCAGTATTTGTAGGAATAGGTGTAGAGAAAGCCCTCGCTTACAACGCGTCTGGGATGGTCGCCGTGATCATGGGAGTCATTACTGGTTGTGGTGGTGGTATTATACGTGATGTGCTGGCTCGCGAAGTTCCTATGGTATTAAGAAGCGAAGTCTACGCTACGGCATGTATTATTGGCGGCATCTTCCATACGATGGCGGTAAACATGGGTTATGACCACTCAACGGCTTTACTCGCTGGTGTAATCTCAACGCTCATTATACGTCTCGGTGCTATTCGTTGGCATCTATCCCTGCCAACTTTCGCAATTAATCGTTAAACACAAATTACATGATTCGGTCATGGAGTCGACTGAGTGTCGGCTCCTCTCATTTATACTCATTTGATTCGCCAATTCTTGTACAATTCGCTAAATTATTTCAACCATTCCTAACTTTCATTAATTATTATGTTGCTTGAAGGTATTGAGACGTTACTTGTCCTCAGTAAAGAAAAAACCATGAGCCGTACGGGCAGCCAACTCTATATTAGTCAATCTGCGGTGAGTAAGCGCATTTCGAATCTAGAGAAGAAGTTAGGAAAAAAATTGATTGAGCCAAGTGGTCGGCACATAAAGCTGACCTCCGATGGCCTTGCGCTCATCAACACGATCGAGCCAACGTTCAATGAGTTAAGAGGTCAGATCTATGATCAGCAAGAAATAGAAGATACTTCTTTGATCAAGATAGACTGCTCTGAAACCTTAGTCGCTGGATACCTTAGTGTGATCATGGCAGAACGCTTTGCCCATGACCAGTACATACGAATATCGACCAATCATACACCA
This sequence comes from Vibrio sp. T9, assembly GCF_003123985.1. Classification (NCBI taxonomy): domain Bacteria; kingdom Pseudomonadati; phylum Pseudomonadota; class Gammaproteobacteria; order Vibrionales; family Vibrionaceae; genus Vibrio; species Vibrio sp. T9. The sequence goes on along the minus strand of NZ_NIGY01000002.1, from coordinate 427,167 downwards.
CGCATTATTGAGAACGTCAAATCAGGTAAAGCGACACTGGGATTCTGTGCTGGTTATTTACCGCCTCATCATGGATTAATGAGCCTTCACCTCGCTGATGAACCTTTTTCAATCGTCAGTAGATACCCACTTTCGCAACTACCAAAAGCCATTTTGACCAATGACTTAACCAATCCTGCCAACACTTACCAACAAGCTATTTTGTCAAAATACGGAATTGAGCCTTTGATGGAAATGGATTCATACACTGCGGCAGCACAACTGGCTTTGGGCGGAATGGCTCCCGCTTTAATTCCTAAATCTATCCTGAAGACACTTAATATCACACCCAAATTCTGCTATGACTTTGAAGAACTAGGACAGTTAATTCGACCAATACATATCTGCTTGCGCCACAGCACATATCGCAGCAAACGAGTTAAAGCACTGACAAAATCCATTGCTGATGTTGTTGCCAAAGAAGTTTCGTTGCCATGAGCATCGACATCACAATAACTAGAGGACGAATCCATTTTTGCCCTTTACTTACCACGACCTTCGCCCCTAACTGAGCACCAAGAAAACCGCCAACAGCCATGGTTAAGCCAAGCTTCCACACTGGCAACCCGGCTAAGATAAAAAAGAGTAGTGCCGCTATGTTTGACGTGAAATTGAGGATTTTTGTTCTAGCAGTGGCTTCGACCAAAGAAAAGTGACCCAGTGCAACAAAACAAACAGTAAAAATAGATCCAGTCCCAGGGCCAAAAAAGCCATCATAGAAACCGATCCCCCCACCAATGCATAGCGCAAACATCGCTTCAGATAACTTTGGTTCTCCATCGATTTTTCGCGTACTTGGCGCGAGTAAAAAATAGAGGGAAATGGCTATCAAAAGAACAGGGATCAAACTGGTGAGTACGCTAGCATCAATAAACTGCACAGCCTCGGCACCGATCGCTGCACCGATAAAAGTACAGAGTATCGCGAAACGCATTTCCTTTAGGCTGACAATACCGTTACGCACGAAATACCAGCTAGCAGAGAAACTGCCAAACGAACTTTGTAACTTGTTGGTCGCTAGAGCTTGAGTCGGACTCAACCCCGCTGCCAAAAGCGCAGGGAGCGTAATGAGCCCTCCCCCACCAGCCATCGCATCAATAAAGCCTGCGGCAGTCGCAACAAAAAATAGGGCCAACAAAATCTCAACCGTGATTTCCACTACACATCCTTTTTATTTAAAGAGGCATCAAAGAGGAAAAACGGTAGCACTTATTCACAAAACCACCAATGGAAAGTCAAGACACCAATCTATTCCTAATTTTCATAGAATTAATGCATAAACTTGATTCCAAACTTTTATATAAAATTTAGTTGTTAGGAAGAATTGAATCACTGTCACAAATCGATTCCTAATAATGAGATCAAACGCTTACCTTTAAATATAAAACTAGACGAATATAAAAAATCTGTTCAGCATGTAGAGTTTACATTGTCAGCGTTCGAAGTCCGATATCTGAGGAAAATACATGACTAGCAACTACCCTTTATCACGACATCAATCCTCAAAAAGTACTGGTAGTATAAGCACCTACCCACTTTATAAATCAAATAATCAACATCGAGATAAAGAAACCATTATCTTATCTATCGAGAGTTTTGATATCGTTGTCAAGAACAAAGTAAAAGACAAAGCGAAAATAGAACGTTGGAAAAACATAAAGGGAATGTTTGAAAATTCAGCAAACTATTATGCTACAGGACAGGACTTAGTTTTTATAACCAACTTATCAAACTATTTGTACGGAAATAATAGCTCTGTTATCGTCAAAAATTATTCTGGAGCTCCACATATCATACTCACAGGCTCCCCTGCTATGCACTCAAAGCTTTCTGGATTAGGAAAGTTTCTTCCCACACCAACTGTGGCAAAGTTCGCTGTTGGACCAGAAGGGGCATTACAATCCATTAGAAGTGGGGGCATAATAACAATTATCTTAATATCCACATACAGAGTGATTGACTTTTTCCTCAATGACCGTCAAACCTTAGCCAAACTATTTGGTACTTTAGCTAGTGATATAATCACTATCGGGTTATCGTCAGCTGCAGCAGCTATATTTGTAAACTTTGCCGCAGCAGTGGGTGGCAGTGTTGTAACTTTAAGCGCTGGCCCATTATTAGGGGCTATTTTGATAAGCTCGGCTGTAGGTCTTTTATTGAATAGAGAAAATGATAAACGAGGTTTAACACAGAAGTTAATAACCTCTATAGATATTTACTTAAAGCAAAGAGATATAGAAGCAAAGAAAAGAGCAAAAGAAGAATATAATGAGATTCAACGTAAGACTCAAAGTATGATCTTCTCTCAAGAAATACAGCGAGGTTTGTTACGGTGAAAAAAGAGAGTTACGACCGAACGCAAGTATTTTTTTATTTAATAGTTTTATTAGTATCCGCAATATCACTGTTAATATGTGGTTTTGATGGATTGTCAGATTTTTATATTAAAATCTATAATAATGAAAGTTATTCATCTTTTGATCAGGCTGATATTTTGATCATAGGCTCTAGTTTGATCTTATTTGAATGCTCTAGAATGTCTGTAAAAACATTAAAATCAAATAAATTCCTAACTAAAAGTGAGTTTAAAAATTCTAGTAAGGTATTTCTAATCATATCGGTGACTAGTTTTTTTCTTCTTTATCCTTCACTAATAGCGGCAGATATTTTTGCAAAAAGTAACGGATACTCTCTTGATACTGAAGAATCAACTTATAACTTAGTCTTAGAAAAAAGAATATACCGAATAGCTCCATAGTTAGTATGTTTTTAAGCTCAACACTGCTTATTTTAACTTTTGCTAATTACCTATCTGTTTAAAGAATTATGCTCGGCTTAATCCCTCAGGCCTACAGGGTCAACTTTGTTGTAGCAAGTGGTAGTACTATTTCTTCATCTTTGGGAATATTGCTTGCCATAATTAGCTTGATGATCTTCAAAAGCAAAGCATACCAATCGTTCCTAGCACACTTTAATGCTCTTCATTTTAGAAAAACCTCAATATAAAAAAGCCCGCTCAAATGAGCGGGCAATGAGGTTGTCATGTAAGCCCTGATTAACGAGCTTACTGATTTTTATCTGTTACGCGTCTAGACTCGCTTTCACTTTAGCGTGTAACTCTTGAACCGAAGTTACTGACGCTTTTGCGTCTGCAGTGTGAGACATACATGTAGCGAACGCTGCGTTCAGTGTCGTTGTGTAGTTCACTTTCTCTGCCAGTGCGCCGCGACGTAGAACTTTCGAATCTTCAATCGCTTGACGACCAGCTGCCGTGTTTACGATGTAGGTGTATTCGTTGTTCTTGATGCGGTCAAGAATGTGTGGACGACCTTCGTGTACTTTGTTTACCAAACGTGGGTTAATACCCGCTTCGCCCAGAATTACAGCAGTACCGTGTGTCGCATCCAACTGGTAACCCAGTTTCACTAGCTTAGAAGCTAGGTCAACAACACGCTCTTTATCGCCTTCACGTACAGACAGTAGCGCACGACCACCTTCAGGGTAAACTGCACCACAACCTAGCTCTGCTTTCGCGTAAGCTTCTGCGAACGTTGCACCAACACCCATTACTTCACCTGTTGAGCGCATTTCTGGGCCCAATAGCGGATCAACGCCAGGGAACTTGTTGAACGGCAGAACCACTTCTTTCACTGAGTAGTAAGGAGGGATAATCTCTTTAGTAAAGCCTTGTGACTCTAGAGATTGACCCGCCATTACACGTGCAGCGATTTTCGCTAGAGGTGCACCTGTCGCTTTCGATACGAATGGTACCGTACGAGCAGCACGAGGGTTCACTTCGATTAGGTAAACGTCGTTGTCTTTCACAGCAAACTGCGTGTTCATCAAACCGCGTACACCGAGTTCGAACGCCAGCTTCTCAACTTGCTCACGCATCTTGTCTTGAATTTCCTGACTTAGCGTGTATGCAGGCAGTGAACATGCAGAGTCACCAGAGTGAACACCGGCTTGTTCGATGTGTTCCATGATACCGCCGATAACGACGCGTTCACCGTCACAGATAGCATCAATATCAACTTCGGTTGCATCATCCAAGAAACGGTCTAGTAGAACTGGAGACTCGTTCGATACGCTTACTGCTTCATTGAAGTAGCGACGCAGGTCTTGCTCGTCGTATACGATTTCCATCGCACGACCACCGAGTACATAAGATGGACGAACAACTAATGGGAAGCCAATTTCTTTCGACTTCTCAACCGCTTGCTCCATCGTTGTTACTGTCGCGTTTTCTGGCTGAAGTAGACCTAAACGGTCAACAGCGGCTTGGAAGCGTTCACGGTCTTCCGCACGGTCTATAGCATCTGGGCTCGTACCAATGATTGGAACACCAGCCGCTTCTAGAGCACGAGCCAGTTTAAGTGGCGTTTGACCACCGTACTGAACAATTACACCTTTTGGTTTTTCAACGCGAGCGATAGACAGTACATCTTCCAGAGTTACTGGTTCGAAGTACAGACGATCAGACGTATCGTAGTCAGTAGATACCGTTTCTGGGTTACAGTTAACCATAATGGTTTCGTAACCGTCTTCACGCAGCGCAAGTGATGCGTGTACACAACAGTAGTCGAATTCAATGCCTTGGCCGATACGGTTTGGACCACCACCAAGAACCATGATCTTGTCTTTGTCTGTTGGGTTGGCTTCACACTCTTCATCGTAAGATGAGTACATGTAAGCCGTGTCAGAAGAAAACTCTGCGGCACACGTATCCACACGTTTGTAAACCGGGTGAATATCAAACTGCTCACGAGCACGGCGAATTTCACTTTCAGCGACACCAAGCAGTTTAGACAAGCGCGCATCAGAGAAGCCTTTACGTTTCATCTGGCGAAGCACTTCTTTGGTCAAACCTGCGTAGCCGCCCGCCTTGACTTGCTCTTCGAGTTTTACGATTTCTTCGATTTGAACCAGGAACCAACGGTCAATTTGAGTCAAGTTGAACACGCCGTCAACTGACATGCCAGCTCGGAATGCATCGGCGATGTACCAGATACGCTCAGCGCCTGCTTCTTTAAGTTCGTGACGAATCTTAGTCAGTGCATCTGGTGCTTCTAAATCGACCATCTCGTCAAAACCAGTTGCGCCAACTTCTAGGCCACGAAGTGCTTTGTGAAGAGATTCTTGTTGGTTACGACCAATTGCCATTACCTCACCAACCGATTTCATCTGAGTAGTCAGACGGTCGTTTGCGCCAGCAAATTTCTCGAAGTTAAAGCGAGGAATCTTAGTTACGACGTAGTCGATAGTTGGTTCGAATGATGCTGGTGTTGCACCGCCCGTGATGTCGTTTTGTAGTTCGTCCAGAGTAAAGCCAACAGCAAGCTTCGCGGCAATCTTAGCGATTGGGAAACCTGTTGCTTTTGACGCTAACGCAGAAGAGCGAGATACACGTGGGTTCATCTCGATGATAACCATACGGCCATCTTTCGGGTTGATACCAAACTGTACGTTTGAACCACCTGTTTCAACACCAATTTCACGTAGAACGGCTAGCGATGCATTACGCATTAGCTGGTATTCTTTGTCAGTCAGTGTCTGTGCTGGTGCTACTGTGATTGAGTCACCCGTGTGGATACCCATTGGATCAAAGTTTTCGATTGAACATACGATGATACAGTTGTCCGCTTTGTCACGAACGACTTCCATTTCGTACTCTTTCCAACCGATTAGTGACTCATCGATAAGAAGTTCGTTGGTCGGAGATAAGTCCAGACCGCGACGACAGATTTCTTCGAACTCTTCTTTGTTGTACGCGATACCACCACCAGTGCCACCCATGGTGAACGATGGACGAATGATACAAGGGAAGCCAACCATATCTAAAACTTTGTAAGCTTCTTCCATGCTCTTCGCTGTATCTGCGCGAGGACACTCAAGGCCGATAGACTTCATCGCTTTATCAAAACGAGAACGGTCTTCCGCTTTGTCGATTGCATCTGCAGTTGCGCCGATCATCTCTACGCCGAATTCTTCTAGTACGCCGTGTTTCTCTAAGTCTAACGCACAGTTAAGTGCAGTCTGGCCACCCATGGTTGGCAAAACTGCATCTGGACGCTCTTTTTCAATGATCTTGCGTACCACTTCCCATTGGATTGGCTCGATGTAAGTCGCATCAGCCATCTCTGGGTCTGTCATGATCGTTGCTGGGTTCGAGTTAACCAGAATAACTCGGTAGCCTTCTTCACGAAGTGCTTTACAGGCTTGTGCGCCAGAGTAGTCAAACTCACATGCCTGACCGATAACAATCGGACCAGCACCAAGAATTAGAATACTTTGAATGTCAGTACGTTTTGGCATTATCTACTACTCCGAATTAAGCGCTGTGTTTTTTGATTAGTTCGATAAAGTGGTCAAATAGCGGTGCCGCGTCATGTGGACCTGGGCTCGCTTCTGGGTGACCTTGGAAGCTAAATGCTGGCTTGTCTGTGCGGTGAATACCTTGCAAAGAGCCATCAAATAACGATACGTGAGTAGCACGTAAGTTTTCCGGTAACGTTGCTTCATCTGCCGCAAAGCCGTGGTTTTGCGAAGTGATCATAACAACGTTACGGTCTAAATCTTTTACTGGGTGGTTTGCACCATGGTGACCAAACTTCATTTTCACGGTTTGTGCACCTGACGCTAACGCAAGGATTTGGTGACCTAAACAGATACCGAAGATAGGTAAGCCTTTTTCTAGGAACACTTTTGTCGCTTCAATCGCGTAAGTACATGGTTCTGGATCACCAGGGCCATTTGATAGGAAAACACCGTCCGGGTTCATCGCAAGCACTTCTTCCGCTGACGTTTCAGCAGGAACAACCGTTAAGCGGCAACCGCGGTCAACCAACATTCGCAGGATGTTGCGTTTTGCGCCGAAGTCGTAAGCAACGACGTGGTATGGCAGCTCGCTGTCATCTTTCGCCTCTGGAAGTCCACCTTCAAGCGTCCACGAACCTTGTTTCCATTGATACGCTTCTTTCGTTGTAACTTCTTTCGCAAGGTCCATTCCTTTTAAGCCTGGGAATTCTTTTGCTTTCGCTAGAGCCAAAGCTTCATCTAGGTTATTACCCGCAACAATACAACCGTTTTGAGCACCTTTTTCACGCAAGATACGAGTGAGCTTTCGCGTATCAATATCAGCGATGCCAACGATATTTTGAGACTTAAGGTAATCAGAGAGGGATTGTTCATTACGGAAGTTAGAAGCGATAAGAGGAAGGTCGCGAATCACAAGGCCTTGTGCATGAATGGAAGAGGATTCTTCATCTTCGGAAGTGGTTCCGGTATTGCCAATGTGAGGATAAGTAAGGGTGACGATTTGCTGAGAATAGGAAGGATCAGTGAGGATTTCTTGATACCCCGTCATCGAGGTATTAAAAACGACTTCACCAACGGAAATACCATCTGCCCCTATGGACACTCCGTGGAACACTGTCCCATCTTCTAGGACTAACAGTGCTAATTTACCCAAGACAACCTCCAGAATAAAAATGCAAAAAAAATAAATCAAACTGCAAACATGCCTTCCTTTACCTATAAAATCTACATAAATAGGTATTTCAGACAAATTGGCGGTATTCTAAAGTTGGACTGGAAACCTGTCAACCTACAATCAAAAATAAATTATCAATTTCTAGCGAGTAAGGTCATTTCGAATCAGTAAGGCTCAAAAAGACAACTTTTGAATGCTATTACATAGGGAGGGATAGAGGTTTAATGAATTTTACAAATTTGAACTTTTTAGGGATCACAAAAAATTATGGGTTTTTAACGCAAACGTTCACTAAGACAAAAACAGGAACACTTTTAACGGTTACACCCAAAAACAAAGCCAAAACAGACAAAAACATAACAAAAGTAAGTGCTAAAATCTTATCTATCAGAATCATTTTATTTACAAATAATTCTATAGATATAAAAAGCCGGCTAGCGCCGGCGAATAATTATGTATTTAGAGTTCATTCAATCCCAAAACATCTGTCATGGTATAAAAGCCCGCAGGTTTAGCACTCAACCAAACGGCAGCCTTTACGGCCCCATTAGCAAACGTCATGCGATCAGTCGCTTTGTGCGTTATTTCCACTCGTTCCCCGATATCAGCAAACATAGCTGTATGCTCACCGACGATATCGCCAGCGCGAATCGTAGCAAAGCCGATCTCATCTTTTGTTCTTTCACCAGTAATGCCTTCTCGGGCATAGACAGCTACATCATTCAGCTTATTACCCATCGCACCAGCAATAGCTTCTCCCATTCCGATAGCGGTACCAGAGGGGGCATCAACTTTATGGCGATGGTGTGCTTCAACAATCTCGATATCACAGTAATCCCCCATCACTTTGGCCGCTTTCTCAAGAAGCTTAAAGACAAGGTTTACGCCTACAGAATAATTTGGCGCCATCACAACAGGCACTTGCTTGGCTGCTTCATCGATAAGATCACGCTCTGCATCGCTGAAGCCAGTCGTCCCAATCACAATGCTCTTACCGTATTTCTTACACAACTCGAGATTCGCTAATGTGCTTACTGGAGCGGTGAAATCGATGATTACATCAAAATTATCGACGTCTTTAGCAAGATCATCCGTTAAGAGCACATCGAATTTACCTTCACCACAAAGCTCACCGATATCGACGCCGACAAGTGAAGACTCAGGTCGTTCTGATCCCGCGCTCACTGTCGCTTCAGGATTAAGGTGTGAAGCTTTAACCAAATTGCGGCCCATTCGGCCAGCTGCTCCTGCGATTGCAATACGAACCATTGCGCTTTCTCTCCTTCTCTGGATAACGAGGTTTGCTCTCGTTCTCTCGTTTCGCTTAATCTGTTTAAACTAACAACATACCGTGGTTACCACAAGCAAGTTCATCGAGCTTAAGCAAACTCTTTTACAACACGCTCCAAGATAGGTACGTTCGCTTCAGGAAAGGTGTAGTCGCCCAATTCGCTGATTTCAACCCAGCATCCTTCTTGACCTTCTCGACCGTAAGGCTCATTACTGAATTGAGATACTGTAATAAAATCAAACTTGAGTGATTTGTCTGGATAGTCGTATTCCAAATGTTCAAAAGGGGCTTGCTCAATAACTTCAATTCCTACTTCTTCTTCGAGTTCTCTTGTAATAGCAAGCTCAATGCTTTCTCCCGGCTCGACTTTGCCACCCGGAAACTCCCAAAACCCGCCTTTGTGCTTATCATCAGGACGCTTTGTAATAAAGATCTTTGATTTGTCTTGGTTAAAAATAATTGCCGCGACTATGTGAATTCTTTTCATGGGGATTCCTAACTCTCAAGACCGTTGTACTTTTCTATTGTGACAACGAGCTTCTACATCTCAAAAACTTGCTGACCTATCAAACTTATGGAATTTGATAGCCAAAGAATTTACTTAAAAAAAGAGTCGCCTAAGCGACTCTTTGATAAATAATCCGACTAACAGATTAGTCGATTTTGCCGTGGCACTGTTTGTACTTCTTGCCACTGCCACAAGGGCAAGGTTCATTACGACCTACTTTACGTTCATCACGTACCATTGGTTGATTTGAACCTTCTTCAGATTCTTCGCCTTCAGAAAGCGGATTTTGTGCTGCAGCGTGTTGCGCTTGCGCACGACGAGCGGCTTCTTCAGCTTGCGCACGACGCTGTTCTTCCATACGTTCAACTTCTTCTTGTTGCTGAACGCGAACACGAGATAGAACAGTAATAACGTCTGTTTTCAGCGCTTCTAGTAGACCCTCAAACAGTTCAAACGACTCACGTTTGTATTCTTGTTTTGGGTTCTTCTGTGCGTAACCGCGTAAATGGATACCTTGACGCAAGTGATCCATCGCAGCCAAATGCTCTTTCCAAAGCGTATCCAGAGTCTGAAGCATGACCGATTTTTCGAAGTTGCGAAGCACTTGTGCACCCACCACTTCCTCTTTCTCTTTGTACACTTCAACGGCTAGGTTGATGATCTTTTCACGTAATGCTTCTTCGTAAAGCTTGTCGTCTTCTTCAAGCCATTGCTTCACTGGCGCATCAAGATCGAAGTCCGCTTTCAAGCGCTCTTGTAGACCTTCAACATCCCACATATCTTCTAGTGACTGTGGTGGAATGTACTCATCAATAACCGCTGTTAGCACATCTTCACGGTTTTGCTCGATCATGCCGCTGATGTCTTCAACGTTCATTAACTCGTCACGCAGTTCGTAGACAACCTTACGTTGATCGTTCGCTACATCATCGTATTCAAGCAGCTGCTTACGGATATCAAAGTTACGACCTTCCACTTTGCGCTGTGCTTTTTCAATTGAGCGAGAAAGCATTTTCGATTCAATAGCTTCACCTTCTTCCATACCACTTTGAATAAGGCTCGCCATACGATCAGAAGTGAAAATACGTAGCAAAGAGTCTTCCATAGATAGGTAGAAGCGCGATGAACCCGCATCACCTTGACGACCGGAACGACCACGTAGCTGGTTATCAATACGGCGAGATTCGTGGCGCTCAGTACCGATGATATGTAGACCACCAGCTTCTAGCACTTGGTCATGCACCACTTTCCACTCTGCTTTAATCGCATCGATTTGCTCTTGAGTTGGGTTCTCTAAAGCTTCAACTTTTGATTGCCAGCTACCGCCAAGCACAATGTCCGTACCACGACCGGCCATGTTGGTCGCGATAGTTACCGCACCAGGCATGCCCGCTTCAGCAACAATTTCCGCTTCTTTCTCATGGAATTTCGCGTTCAATACGTTGTGTTTGATCTTAGCCTTCTTCAATGCGTTAGAAAGAAGTTCTGACTTTTCAATCGACACAGTACCAACAAGCGTTGGCTGCCCTTTGGCAACACGCTCTTTAATATCTTCAATGATTGCCGCAAACTTCTCTGCTTCAGTACGGTAAACCACATCTGGCATATCGTTACGAATCATCGGCTTGTTGGTTGGGATAACCACCGTTTCCAAACCATAGATAGACTGGAATTCGAACGCTTCAGTATCCGCTGTACCTGTCATACCTGACAGTTTTTCGTATAAACGGAAGTAGTTCTGGAAGGTAATAGAAGCCAAAGTTTGGTTTTCGTTTTGGATCTTAACGCCTTCTTTCGCTTCTACTGCTTGGTGAAGACCTTCAGACCAACGACGACCTGGCATTGTACGACCAGTGTGTTCATCAACGATGACCACTTCACCTTCATCAGTAACAATGTAATCAACGTTACGCTCGAATAACACATGAGCACGCAAAGCAGCATTCACGTGATGCAACATGCTGATGTTAGCCGGAGAGTAAAGTGTATCACCTTCCTCCATCAGACCGTTTTTCACCAACAGTTCTTCAACGTATTCTTGACCTGTTTCTGTTAGGTATACTTGCTTTGATTTTTCATCAACAGTGTAGTGACCATCACCACGGTATTCTTCAGAGTCTTCTTTATCTTGCTTTTTCAGATGCGGGATCAAAAGGTTGATTCGAGTGTATAGCTCAGAGCTATCTTCAGCAGGACCAGAAATGATCAAAGGAGTACGAGCTTCATCAATTAGGATTGAGTCCACCTCATCGACAACAGCAAAGAAGCGATCACGCTGTACACGGTCTTCGCTACGGAAAGCCATATTGTCACGAAGGTAGTCAAAACCAAATTCATTGTTGGTTCCGTATAGAATGTCAGCTTGGTACGCTTCTTTTTTCTCTTGAGGAGGCATGTTTGGCACGTTTACGCCAACGGTCATACCTAAAAATTCAAATAGAGGGCGGTTCGTCTCAGCATCACGTTTAGCTAGATAATCGTTCACTGTTACGATGTGAACACCTTTACCAGCAAGAGCATTTAAGTAAGCTGGAAGCGTTGCAGTCAGCGTTTTACCTTCACCTGTACGCATCTCCGCAATTTGACCCGCATTTAGAACCATACCACCGATAAGCTGAACGTCGAAGTGACGCATGCCGTAGACACGCTTAGATGCCTCACGAACCGTAGCAAAAGCTTCAGGAAGTAGTTTATCAAGAGTTTCACCTTTCTCTAGGCGCTCACGGAACTCAACCGTCTTTGCTTTTAACTCTTCATCACTTAGAGCTTCGAATGTTGGCTCGTAGTTATTAATTTCTTTTACAATTTTTCTAAGGCGGCGCAGTGTTCGGTCGTTGCGACTGCCAATCACTTTTGTCAGTAGCTTAGTTATCATTTTTCGTGAATCTCTCTTTAATCAGACCGTTCCCGATCTACTCATAATGCCTTCAGTCTCTGCCAGTTTGGAACTAAGAATACTGAGATAAATCATTTATCAAAGATATTGAGTTCAAACATCCATATTTCAAGGCTAAGTTTCGAAACAATGTGGCTTAGTGTAAGGATTTTTCATCGATACAACCATAAATAGACGTATTTGTTTGAAGCACTCTGAAGTTTTTACTTAAAGTGGTGACTGATTAGACGATATTGCATACCACAATATGTGTAATTTATTCAGAGCAGACTTTGCTTTTTACCTTGCTACATTGTAAAACTGAAGCGAAAGACGTTAATGTAAACTATACCTTGATAGAAAGCTGCTCTAGAATAGCTGATATCTCAACAAAATTAGATTTTACCTATGCGTGATCACCGTCCAACCTCGACTGAAGATGTTATTGCTGAATCACAGTTCAAGCAGATTCAAGAACATGCTGGAGAAATCTTACAGCTTAACCAAGCTTTGCAAGAGATCTTACCCAAAGGGACGGCCGATCATTGCCGGGTGGCGAATGTTCGTAACGGCCACCTATTGATCGATGTTTCTAGTGCCGCGATCAAAATGAAGATCGATTACGATCGCCTCATGATCCTAAATAAACTTCGTACTCAAGGCTTTGCCAAACTGATGAGCGTTGAAGTGAGGATCAATCCATCATTATACCGAAATCGTTTCGAACAAGACGACAGACCTAAACGTCCACCATTAACAGAATCTGCAGCAAAGTCATTGATGACGATTGCCGACATGGCACCGCCTAAAATTCAAGAGCGTTTAAAGCGATTGGCCGATATGGCAGAAAAGAAAGACCGTAAGTAACCGTTATTTCAATATGCTGAAAAGCTCGAATGCTATTAATAAGCCCAAGATTAAAGCCAAATAGCAAAAAACCAGGCATGAGCCTGGTTTTTTATTAATTTTAATGCCGAGTATTTACGCAAGCACCATATTTGGTTCAGCGAATGCTACTGGTGAGCCCACTTCTTCTTCGAATGTAGTCCACTCCCACGCTTCCTGATCAGCAAGAACAGCTCGCAGAAGTTGGTTGTTCAAACCGTGACCCGATTTAAAGGCGCGAAATTCACCGATGATTGGGTGACCACACATGTAAAGATCACCAATCGCATCCAACACTTTGTGAGTCACAAACTCATTTTCAAAGCGTAGACCTTCTTCGTTAAGAATACGGTAATCATCCAATACGATAGCATTGTCGAAACTACCACCCAAAACTAGGTTTTGAGACTGTAGATATTCGATATCACGCATAAAGCCAAACGTACGTGCACGAGAAATTTCACGAACGAAGCCTTTTGAGGAGAAATCAAACAGCAAGCGCTGCTCGTCTGACTCAATTGCAGGGTGATTAAATTCAATTTCGAAGTCCATGCGGAAGCCGTTAAATGGTACAAACTCTGCCCATTTATCGCCATCTTCAAAACGAACTGGCTTTTTAATACGGATGAAACGTTTTGGCGCATTTTGCGTTTCGATACCTGCTTGTTGTAGCAAGTATACAAATGGGCTAGCACTACCATCCATAATTGGAATTTCAGGTGCGTCTACTTCGACAATAATGTTGTCGATGCCCATACCAGCAAGTGCCGCATTCAAGTGCTCTACAGTTGAAATACGCACACCTTCGTCGTTTACCAAAGCAGTACATAGCATGGTGTCACGAACAGAAGCTGGATCAGCTGGAAAATCTACAGGTGGGTTTACATCTGTACGACGGTAAATGATACCTGTATTTGCAGCAGCCGGGCGCAGAGTAAGCGTGACTTTACGACCAGAGTGGAGGCCCACACCAGTTGTTTTCACTATTTCTTTCAGAGTACGTTGTCTGATCATCTGCTTGCCTCTCAAAAATTTGCTACAAAACACGGCCGTCTGTAACGTCGACCGTGAATGCTACCATAATTTTGAGCCATGTCAAATTTATGGATTAAAGATTAATCAGCCTGACGACGCAAAAATGCCGGGATATCTAAATAACCACTTTCCTTCTCTTGCTTCGGAGCCGCAGAGCTTTGGCTCGACGATGCTGGAGAAGAAGAAACTGTATTTGTAGGCTGAGGAGTTACCTGTGGCTTCTCTTGCACTTGATTATTTTGCAAGGTTTGTGCCGGTTTCTCTTCAGCTTGCGTTGCCGCCGCTTGCTGTTGTGGTTGAGCCTGCGGCGTCGGAGCCACTTTCGCTTTACCACCCGCAACTAGCGTGATATCTGGTTTTTTCTCATTGCCAATACCTGTCGCTACAACTGTTACGCGGATTTCGTCCGTCATATCTGGGTCTAGAGAAGTACCGATAACAACAGTTGCATTGTCAGAAGCAAATGCTTTCACTGTATTACCAACCGTCTCAAACTCGTCAAGACGCATATCCAGACCTGCAGTAATATTGACAAGAACACCACGAGCGCCCGCTAGATCGATGTCTTCCAGAAGTGGGCTAGAAATTGCCATTTCAGCCGCTTCTTCAGCACGATCTTCGCCTTTAGCAATACCGCTGCCCATCATCGCGTGACCCATTTCAGACATTACTGTTCTTACGTCCGCAAAGTCGACGTTGATCATGCCAGGGCGAGTAATTAGCTCTGCAATGCCTTGAACTGCGTTCTTAAGAACGTCGTTCGCACTTGCAAAAGCTTCTAGTAGCGTGACACCACGGCCAAGTACTTTAAGCAGCTTTTCGTTTGGAATCGTAATCAAAGAGTCAACGTGCTTAGACAGCTCATCGATACCTTGCTCAGCGAACGCCAAACGCTTTTTGCCTTCAAAGCTGAACGGTTTTGTCACTACCGCGACAGTTAGAATGCCAAGCTCTTTAGCTACTTCAGCAATAACAGGTGCTGCACCAGTACCTGTACCGCCACCCATACCAGCTGCGATAAACACCATATCGGCGCCAGTTAGGGAATCTTTAATTCTATCTCTGTCTTCGAGAGCTGCGTCACGGCCAACCTGTGGATTAGCACCTGCACCCAGACCTTTGGTGATATCGCCACCGATCTGAATAACATTGCCAACGCTTGTCTTACGAAGTGCTTGCGCATCAGTGTTGACGCTGATGAATTCCACACCTTCGATGGATTCACGCACCATGTGTTCAACGGCGTTACCACCGCCGCCACCAACCCCAACGACCTTGATTACTGCATCGTCAGACATTTCCATCATCGGTTCAAACATGTGTTGTCTCCGTTTATCCTGCAACTCAGGTTAAAACTCTTTTTGTATCCAGTTACGCAATTTATCGAAAAAGCCAGTAACAGATGAGCGTTTAGGTTCATTATAATCGCTATCGTCGCTAGACTGCATGTCTCTTGCGTAATGAAGTAATCCAACTGCCGTAGAATGGTACGGCTCTTTTACATAGTCAGTTAATCCGCTGACTTCGAGCGGTTTGCCGACCCTTACTTGATTGCGGAATACGCGTTCCGCACATTCTATCACTCCATCCATTTGCGCAGCACCGCCGGTGAGTACAACTCCCGCAGCTAGATGGTGCTTTATACCCTCTTCGCGCAATTTCGCTTGTACAGAGTCAATAGTTTGGTTAACCAGTCCCATAAGCTCAGAGTAGCGTGGCTCAATCACTTCTGACAACGTTTGACGTTGCAGACTACGTGATGGTCGCCCACCTACGCTTGGTACATTAACCGTGTCATCCTTACTGACCAGTTCACTCAAAGCACAGCCATATTTAACTTTTATTTCTTCAGCATCGCTCACTGGCGTACCAAAAGCAAAAGCAATATCGCTGGTTACAGCATTTCCTGCGTACGAAAATACTTCTGTGTGACGTAACGCACCGCCAGTCCAGATGGCCACATCCATCGTGCCGGCGCCAATATCCACCACACAAACTCCAAGCTCTCTTTCATCCTCGGTGATTACTGCATTACTTGCAGCAAGCCCAGAAAATACGAGTTGCTCTACTTTAAGGCCGCATCGTTCTACCGCCTTAATAATATTGCGTGCCATGTCATTATGGCATGAGATAAGGTGGACACTTACTTCCATTCTTACCCCAGATAAACCAAGCGGATTTTTGATTCCCTCTTGGTAATCAATGGTGAACTCTTGCGGAATCACATGAAGGATTCGCTGTTCATCACCGATTTTAATCGATTTTGCGGTATGGATAGCGCGATCCATGTCTTCTTGAGACACTTCTTCATCTGAAATCGTGCCCATACCTTTTTCAATTCGGCTTGCGATATGCTTACCAGACAACGAAATGAAGACTCGGCTGATCTGGCACTCGGCCATCAATTCAGCTTGATCAATTGCACGTTGTACTGATTTTACAACCGACTCCAAGTCATTCACGCCACCTTTATCCATGCCACGTGAAGGGCTACTACCTGCGCCAATAATATTAATTTGACCGTCTGGTAGAACCTCACCCACTAGAGCCGATACGGTTGCAGTGCCTATATCAAGACCAACAATAATGTTGTCATCAGCGGCCTTAGTCATCTGTACTCTCTTCTAACTCTTGTTCAGGAAACCAACCAACTGCGGCTCCTGTATCGTACCTAAGATCGATATAACTGATTCTTTGCGTGTCACTGCCAAGCTTGTTATAGAGCTTAAAAAATCGCTCTATACGCTCAAGAAGAGACTCTTTACCGAGCTCTAATCGAATACCGTTATCAAGGATGATTTGCCAAGCTCGTCGCTCGTTTAATACCAGAGACGATATCGCTAAACCCAATTGCTGAAACTTAGGACTCAAATCACGGTAAGTCTGTAAGACTTCTGGTCCGCTATCTTTGGGTCCGTACAGTTTCACTTTTTCTTCTTGTAACAGAGCCACATCGCCATCAAAAACAAACCCGTTTTTATCTAACAGTTCGTTGCCATTCCAAATGGCTTCAGGTTGATGCTCTGTCAAAAAAACTTTTACTGTATCCGGCCACTGCTTTCGGATTGCGGCATGCGCCACCCACGGCAGAGCTTCGACACTTTGCTGTAATACATCAATATCCTGAGACATAAATGTACCGATGTGATCTATTCGACTAAATGCAGCCTGCACATCGTCAGCTTGGACATACTCCAGTTTTCCCTGAAGTACTATTTTGGAGAGAGGTAACCTTTGGTCATCCCACATCCAACTGATCGCCGAGTACAAAACAGAACTAATTAAGGTCACAACCACAACGAAAAATAACGCACCCAAGATTTTCTCTTGGCGACCACGGTTATTATCCGTGTTTGGTCGCTCGTCATTCAGTGCAATATTCAACAACGTCTTCGTTTCCTGACTTTTGTCGTGTACTTTTTACCCACATAATTACGCAGAGGTAAAAGTCTTGACTTTAACCTTGGGATTATACTGAGCTCTTGTAAACTATCAAACACTGATAGCAATAAATCACAATGATATTGACGCAAAATCGAGATCTGAGTCTTTATCTGTCCTTCGCGCCAACAATCTATGTTAACCAAGCATCTTGTTTATATTTAATTCAAGACCTGCCAGTTGTTTCGCCACTTTACCAACATCACCCGCACCTTGCGTTAAGATTAGGTCGCCGTCTTGTATAACGTTAGCTAAAACTGAAGGTAATTGCTCGATTTCTGGAACAAAAATCGGATCTACCTTACCTCGGCTGCGAATTGTGCGACACAATGAACGTCCATCAGCTCCTGCAATTGGCTTTTCACCTGCGGCATAAACATCCAACATGATTAATACATCAACTTGCTCTAGAACATTCGCAAAGTCATCGTATAGATCACGAGTACGGCTATAACGGTGTGGTTGGAAAATCATAACGAGACGTTTATCTTGCCAACCGCTTCGCGCAGCATTAATGGTCACATCAACTTCTGTTGGGTGGTGTCCGTAATCATCCACTAACATGGCATGACCATTACCGGTATCAAACTCGCCAAGGTGATCAAAACGTCGTCCCGTGCCTTGCGTTCCAGCCATTGCTTTTAGAATTGCATCGTCTTCAATGTCATCTTCGGTAGCCACTGCAATCGCAGCCGACGCATTAAGTGCATTGTGACGACCTGGAATGTTCAGAGTGATATCTAGGTTGGCACGCCCTTTACGTACTACCGTAAATTTGCCTTGCTGACCTTCTTGACGATAGTTTTCAATGCGTACGTCAGCATCTGCGGAGAAACCGTAAGTAATCACTTGACGACTAATACGTGGGATTAACTCTCGAACCACAGGATCATCAATACAAACAATAGCTTGGCCGTAGAACGGTAGATTGTGTAGAAAATCAATGAAGGTTTGCTTTAACGTTTCAAAGTCACCCCCATAAGTATCCATATGATCGGCTTCAATATTAGTGACGATACTTACCATTGGTTGCAGGTGCAGGAATGACGCGTCGCTCTCATCCGCCTCAGCAATTAGAATACGACTCGAGCCTAAACGAGCATTTGTACCAGCGCTTTTCACCAAGCCGCCGTTTACAAACGTTGGATCAAGGCCTGCTTCAGAATAGATTTGTGTCACGAGTGCCGTCGTCGTCGTTTTACCGTGCGTGCCCGCAACGGCAATACCATGACGGAAGCGCATCAACTCAGCGAGCATCTCAGCACGACGTACAATAGGGATACGTAACTCCCGTGCAGCCATCACTTCTGGGTTTTCTTCGTTGATAGCGGTTGAAACCACAACCACACTGGCTTTTTCAACATTGCTAGCTTGGTGCCCGATAAATACCGTCGCACCTTTTGATACTAAACGCTCTGTCACAGGGTTTTCTGATAGGTCAGAACCCGTGATTTGATAGCCTTCATTCAACAGCACTTCTGCAATGCCGCTCATGCCCGCACCACCAATACCGATGAAGTGGATGGATTTCACGCGGCGCATCTCTGGCACCATGGCGCGAATCTGAGCTAAGTCTTGTGTATGTTGGATTGTCATCAATTCTATTCTCAATAATTCGTTAACGCTTTTCGGTCAAAGCGACAATGGCTTGTGCGACAACTCGGTCGGCATTCAATTTAGCAGCGCCACGCGCTTGCTCAGCCATCGTAAGTAAAGCTTGGCGATCCAATTGTTGGATCTGCTGAGTCAAAGACTCAACGGTTAAATCTGGTTGTTCAATCATTTTCGCTGCGCCGCATTCTACTAGATGATCGGCATTCAGTGCTTGTTGGCGATCTTTATGCATAAAGGGAATAAAGATCGCACCAACGCCAGCAGCAGAAACTTCAGAAACGGTTAACGCCCCTGAACGACAAACTAAAAGGTCAGCCCATGCATAAGCTTCTGCTACGTCGTCAATGAACTCTGTGACCTCTGCATTTACCACACCATTAGCTTGGTATGCTGCGTTCACTTCTTCGGCGGAACCTTTGCCCGCTTGATGACGAATACAGTAATCACCGCCCAACTTTGCCATCACTTCTGGCACAGTTTGGTTAAGAATGCGTGCACCTTGGCTACCGCCCATCACCAAAATACGAATTGGGCCTTGGCGATCTTGCATTCGCTCTGCAGGTGCTTCTAATCTTGTTAGGTCTTCACGCACAGGGTTACCAACTACCTCAGCAGCAGGGAACGCGCCAGGAAAGGCCTGAAAGACTTTCTTAGCAATTTTTGATAGCCATTGGTTTGTCAAACCCGCAACCGCGTTTTGTTCGTGCAGAACAACAGGAATACCGCTCAACCAAGCCGCAATACCACCGGGACCACTCACATAACCACCCATACCTAACACGGCATCGGGCTTCCAATGCTTCATGTGCGCCCGAGCTTGCATGATGGCATTAATAATTTGAAATGGAGCTGCAAGCAGACGCTTTACGCCTTGACCTCGTAACCCTTTCACTTTGATAAAATCGATTTCAATGCCATGTTTTGGCACCAAATCCGCTTCCATTCGATCCGCCGTGCCTAACCAACGGATCTCCCAGCCTTGCTCTTGCAGCTGTTTTGCTACAGCTAACCCTGGGAATACGTGACCGCCAGTACCACCAGCCATCACCATCAAACGTTTATTTTGTTTCATTAGTTTGTTGTTCTGATTGTTGTTGCTCGCGTTTCAAGCGGCATTCGTAATCGATACGCAGTAATATGGACACTGCGACGGACATAATAATCAGACTGGAACCACCATAACTGATTAGCGGGAGTGTTAAACCTTTGGTTGGTACGATACCGGCTGCAGCACCAACGTTAACCAAGGTCTGGAACGCAAACCAAATACCGATACCGAAAGCCAGATAACCGCCGAACATTTCGCCTTCTTCAAACGCACGCTTGCCTATGTAAACCGCTTTTAACACTAAGCTAAAAATCAACATTAAGACCAACACAACGCCAACAAAACCGAGCTCTTCAGCAAGTACGGCAAACACAAAGTCGGTATGCGCTTCCGGTAGATATTCCAGTTTTTGAATTGAATTACCGAGACCTTGACCGAACCATTCACCACGACCAAACGCCATCAAAGACTGAGTCAACTGATAGCCACTGCCAAATGGGTCTTCCCACGGGTCAAGGAAGGAGGTTACTCGTCGCATACGGTATGGTTCGACTAAAATCAAACCTACCACAGCGCCGATACCTGCCACCATCAACGCGAGAAACTGAGTCAGTTTTGCGCCTGCGATAAACAGCATGCCAAACAGTGTTACTAGCATCACGACGACCGTACCCAAGTCTGGCTGACCAAGCAGTAATACTGCGAAGAAAGCAAACACCATGATTGGCTTCATAAAGCCACCAAAGAAGGTTTGTCGTACTTCGTCTTGTTTTCGAACTAAGTAACCAGACATGAAGATAAACAGCGATAGCTTCGCGACCTCTGCTGGCTGAAGGTTAAACAGCCCAAGAGGTATCCAACGAGACGCACCATTGACCGACTTACCCGCCAAGAGCACGATGATCAGCAGTGCGAAAGAAGCCCAAAGTAAGTAATGGCTCTTCTTAAACCACTCTTGCAAAGGCACTTGCAAAATAACAGCGGAGGTTCCTAACGCCAGCACGAGAAACGTCGCATGACGAAACATAAAGTGGAACGGCTGTTCCGTTAATCGAGAGCTGATTGGAAATGATGCAGAGGTTACCATGACCAAACCAGTCAACATCAAACCCAGTGCAATCCACACTAACTGACGATCAAACATCGCCTCTGGGGCTGGATGCTTGAGCCAATTACCAATACTGCGTTTAACGTTACCTAAACCCACGAAGTGTGTAACCTTTAATTATGCATATTTCTGAGCAAGAGCAGCGAAAGCATCACCTCTTGCCATAAAGTTGTCGAATTGATCAAAGCTAGCACATGCAGGAGACAGCATCACCATATCACCTGGTTTTAACTGCGAAGATACTTGTTGAATCACATCTTCCATGGTGTCGAAACGTATTGCAGATTCATGCAGTGGCATAAAGTCATCGCCATCAGCGCCAAAGCAGCACAGTTGCAAGTTAAGCGTCGCGAAGATCGGTTTTAATGGCGAGAAGTCAGCACCTTTGCCAACACCACCAACGAGTAAGTAGAGCTTACCTGTCGACTCCAAACCAGATAGCGCAGCCATAGTGCTCGCAATATTAGTTGCTTTAGAGTCATTCACCCATTTTACGCCTTGATTATCCGCAACCACCTGGCATCGGTGTGTCAGTCCCGTGTAATTTTTAAGTGCATTCAATGCGTTGTGATAATCAACGCCCGCAGCCTTTAAGAGCGCTAAAACGACCAATGCATTGGATAAGTTGTGTTTACCAACCAACTTAAGCTCATCACTTGCGACGACTCGTTGACCGTGATCGAGCAGCCAAGTACGGTTGCCATCCACCTCGAGACCAAAGTCCTGATTGTCGCTGCCAAATGTCACCAATGGCATCTCTGCATCTGGGAAGGTTTCTTGATCATCACGGTTCACTACCGCAAGAGCAGCGTGGTCAAAAATACGCAACTTAGCTTGTCGATAGTCAGACATGCCTTGATAACGGTCCATATGATCTTCAGAAAGATTCAGAAACGCAGCGGCTTTGAGCTTTAAGCTTGACGTCGTTTCTAACTGGAAGCTCGAAAGTTCAAGCACATACAGGTCTGCGTCTTGTTCTAACAAATCCAGTGCAGGAACACCAATGTTACCACCAACGCCCACATCCAAACCTGCAGCCTTAACCATCACACCTGTGAGGTCGGTGACTGTGCTCTTACCGTTTGAGCCCGTAATCGCAATCACTGGTTTCTGCACCGCCCAGGCGAATAACTCAATATCACCAACTACTGTCGTGCCTTTTGCTAATACGGCTTGGATCTCTGGTGTCGCTAGCGCAATACCAGGGTTGGTCACGATAAGATCAGCGTCAGAAAGCCAGTCTGTATTCCAACCACCACTATGCAGTTGAACATCTTCCGGCAAACGCTCTGCACCCGGAGGGTTTACGCGAGTATCAATGACTTTGACCACAAGCTGTGGCTGATTTTTTCTTAGGTGTTTAACGACAGAGAGCCCGGTAATACCGAGCCCTACGACGACAACACTATGTATGTTTTGCCAACGTTCCATATTTGATCACACTGTAAATCTTGTTCTTGGAAAGTGCGATTAACGCACTTTCAATGTCGCAAGACCAATCAGAACAAGAACCATAGAAATAATCCAGAAACGCACGATTACGCGAGGTTCTGGCCAACCTTTCAATTCGTAGTGGTGGTGAATAGGTGCCATACGGAAGATCCGCTGACCACGCAGTTTGTATGAACCCACCTGTAGAATTACCGACAGCGTTTCCATCACAAACACACCGCCCATGATCACCAACACCAACTCTTGACGAACGAGAACAGCAATAGTGCCTAACGCGCCGCCAAGCGCTAGTGAGCCGACATCACCCATGAACACTTGTGCTGGGTACGTGTTAAACCACAAGAAACCAAGGCCTGCACCGACGATTGCTGTACATACGACAACCAACTCAGAAGCATGTGGTAGGTATGGAATATGAAGGTATTCAGAGAAGTTAACGTTACCCGTCGCCCATGCAATAACCGCGAAGCCTGCAGCAACAAGAACCGTTGGCATGATTGCCAAACCGTCTAGACCATCGGTCAGGTTAACCGCGTTACTCGTACCGACAATCACAAAGTAAGTCAGGATAATGTACATCAAACCAAGTTGCGGCATGATGTCTTTAAAGAATGGCACCACGAGCTGAGTGGCTGCAGTGTCTTTACCGTAAGCGTACAATGCAAAAGCCACGACAAACGCGATCAACGATTGCCAGAAGTACTTCCAACGCGCGATCAAACCATCGGTATTTTTGCGCACCACTTTACGATAATCATCAACAAATCCGACTGCACCGTAGCCAAGCAAGACCGTCAATACCGCCCATACATATGGGTTGGATAAGTCAGTCCAAAGCAAGATTGTGATTGAGATGGCCGCTAAGATCATGATACCGCCCATCGTTGGAGTACCACGCTTACTAAAGTGAGATTCAGGACCTTCGTTACGTACTACCTGACCAATTTGCAGCATTTGCAAACGCTTGATCATGATTGGTCCCATCCATAATGACAGACCCAGAGCGGTTAATACGCTTAGAATTGCTCGAAAAGACAAGTATTCAAACAATCGGAAAAAAGACAGGTATGGCTGTAGCAGCTCGGCAAGCCAAATAATCATTAATAATACTCCTTCAAAGCAGCAGCGACTTCAAACATACGTGCACCGTTCGCTCCTTTCACCAAAATCGTATGGTTTTCAGGAACGGCTTGGTCTAGATGCTGCTTGATGTATTCAATCATCTCTTGGTGCGTCTCAAAATGAATGCCTTGGCAAAGCTCACTGATCACCTTGGCGTCTGCACCATATGTGAGAACATGTTCAAATTTTTGTGGGGCAGCATGTTCCCCGACTTGACGATGAAGTGCAAGACTTTCCTCGCCCAATTCCGCCATATTACCTAAAATCAGCCAGCGCTGACCTGGGAAAGCAGCCAATAAGTCAACCGCCGCTTTCATGGCTGGCACGCTTGCGTTGTAGCTGTCATCAATCAATTTGATTTTTTCGCTCAGCGCTTCAACCTCGACGCGACCTTTCACTTTGTTTAAATGTTTAAGGCCAGCGCGAACCTCTTCTAATGTGGCGCCCATTTGTAACGCAATAATAGAAGCAGCGATTGCATTCGCCACGTTGTGTTGACCTATAATACCCAGAGACAGTTCAATTTCTTGTGAGCTTGCTGCGATATGTAGGTTAAAGCTGGCCTCTCCCGCGGCATTCATCACGATATTTGATGCATAGTAATCAGCCGCAGAATTACTTTGTGAGAAGGTGATAACTTCCTTATCCGCCAGCACGCTTTCCCACTTTGTTTCGCCATTGCTGTCTAAATTGACAATCGCAATACTACCTGCAGCAAGACCTTGGTAAATTTCACCTTTGGCTTGTTTCACGCCATCAATAGAACCAAAGCCTTCAAGGTGCGCAGCGGCTACATTATTCACTAACGCGATATCTGGTTTTACTAACTGCGTTGTGTAAGCAATTTCACCGATATGATTAGCACCAAGCTCAATCACGGCATAGTCGTCATCCTGCTGTGAGCGCAATAACGTCAACGGAACACCAATATCATTATTGAAGTTACCTGCAGTAAACAGCACTTTGCCTTTCAATTGCAGAATGCTCGCGACCATTTCTTTGACGGTCGTTTTACCACAACTGCCTGTGATAGCAACGGTAGGTGTTTGGCAAGTTTGATGCACCCAAGAGGCTAACTCACCCAGTGCCATTTTGGTGTCCGACACCACGACTTGTGGCACATTCACATCTAGACGTTTTTGTACGAGTAAAGCACCAGCGCCTGCATCCACCGCTTGTTGGCAAAAGTTGTGCGCATCAAAGCGCTCACCCACCAGCGCAACAAATAAAGCACAGTTGTCAATCGCTCGTGTATCAGTAGAAACCGCGTCGATAAGTAGATCATCGCCGAATAGCTCACCGCGAGTGATGTTGGCAATTTGAGATAACGTTACTTTGATCATAAGGACAATCCTAAAAGCTGCATAGCAGACTCACGGTCGGAGTAATGAATCGTTTCGCCATTCCGAATCTGATAATCTTCGTGGCCCTTACCCGCTAACAAGATGATGTCTTTTGGCGAAGCATTCTCAATGGCATAAGACAGTGCTTTGAAACGATCATGCTGCACAATCGCTTCGGCAGGTTTTGACAGCCCAGCTAACATGTCTTTTACAATCTGAACCGGATCTTCACTGCGTGGGTTATCGTCAGTCAACACCACTCTGTCGCCTAGACGCTCTGCAATTTCCGCCATCATTGGGCGCTTACCTGCATCGCGATCGCCTCCGCAACCAAAAATAGCCCACAGCTGCCCCTCACAGTGAACTCGTAAAGCTTGCAGCGCTTTTTCTAGTGCATCAGGAGTATGGGCATAATCGACCACGACTTTGGCACGGTCCTCTGTCTGGAATAACTCCATTCGGCCGAGTACAGGTTGCAACTGACCTGCGGTTTCGAGTAACGCTTGTTTATCCTTACCCAAGCTTAATAAGGTCGCAAAAGCGAGCATTAAGTTGGTTGCGTTAAACTCACCAATCAGTGGCGCGTGCAATTGACCTGAGCCAAATTTACCATCGAATTGGATAGTAATCCCCGACTCCGCGTAGCTGACATCTGTCGACCAAATTGCGCTTTCAAATTCAGTGTTTGGTTTGAGTGAAACCGCAATCGCATTGCTCAACTGCGTCGCCCATGCATGACCGACCTCATCATCGACATTGATAATGGCACGTTCACATTGATGTTGCGTAAACAACTCCAGCTTTGCATTGGCGTACTCTTCCATCGTGCCATGATAATCTAGGTGATCACGACTTAGATTAGTAAACACACCCGCCGCAAACGACAACGCCTTGACACGGCCTTGCGTTAAGCCATGAGAAGAGACTTCTAGCGCGGTGTATGTGGCGTGTTGATTTGCGAGAGAGGAGAGCGTTTTCTGAATTTCTACAGCATTCCCTGTTGTATTCGCGGCTTGCTGTAAATTGTCGAGAAAACCATTTCCCGTCGTGCCCATCACTGCCGCTTTGTGGCCAAGTAGCTCTAGCCATTGTGCAATTAGCTGAGTAATGGTGGTTTTGCCGTTGGTGCCGGTGACACCAATCAAATCCATATCTGGGTAAGCATAGAGCTTTCCAGCGATTGCAGATAAACGTTGATCCAACGTATCGAGGTAAATAACGGGAACGTCATCGATGATTTCCACTGTGCCGTGTGCTTTTACCTCACAGGCTTGCGCTAGAACCGCATTGGCGCCTTGCTCAATGGCAGAGGCAATGAAGTTACGCCCATCCACAACATGGCCAATCACCGCAACAAACGTGGTTCCAGGCTGAACTCTTCGGCTGTCGAGCTCCAATTCAGAAACAAGAACGGACGATAAACTGGGGCAATCCACCCAAGGGGAAAGCAGCACGTCCATACTGATGGCTTTAGTCATATTTGTTCTCCGAGCTTTGGCTCAGGTTTTCTTAATTTTGTTTGCTCAGTAAGCCACTCAGCTTACTGCTGGAATTTGTTTTCGTCTGGTGCAACATTGAGTATTTGTAGCGCGCCTTTCATGATTTCAGAGAAGACAGGAGACGCTACCGAACCACCATAGTAATCATCACCTTGAGGCTCGTTTACGATCACAACCAATGCAATTCGCGGATCGCTAACCGGAGCAAGCCCTGCCGTATAAGTAATGTACTCATCGCTGTATCCACCTGCAGACGCTTTACGTGAGGTACCTGTTTTGGCCCCCACTCGATAACCAGGAACTGCCGCTCGACGAGCCGAGCCTCCTTTTTGGGTTACGGTTTCCAGCATGTCCAAGACCTGGCGTGCGTACTTTGCACTCACTACTTGGCGCGACATGTCATGATCATTGCTTTCGATAATATGGATTGGCTCGTATTTGCCGAGATTTCCAAGCGTCGCATAGGCATGCGCTAACTGGATTGGCGTTATCGATAGACCATAACCAAACGCAATCGTGGCACGTTCAATAGGAGACCATCGTGTTCGTGTCGGGAAGATACCAGTCACTTCCCCAACGAGGTTCAGACCAGAAAGCTCACCAAAGCCCACAGAGCTGTACAGACCGAGCAGCGCCTCTACTGGCATTTGCATTGCCAGCTTCGTCACACCGATGTTACTCGATTTTTTGAGGATCGTGGTCAAGCTCGCTTTACCCACGCGGGATACATCTCTTACTCGGCTACCACCTAAACGAAGTACACCATTACCGGTATCTACGATGGTATCTTTATCGGCTACCCCATTTTCTAAGGCGGCTAAAATAACGAAAGGCTTAATGGTGGAGCCTGGCTCCATCGAGTCCGTGATCACTCGGTTACGCATTTTATAGCTTTGCCAGTCGCTACGATTGTTAGGGTTGTAGGAAGGCGCATTCACCATGGCCAATACGGCGCCGGTTTTCACGTCCAACATAACAACGGAGCCTGACGTGGCGCGATGGTCCGCAACAGCTTGTTTAATCGCACGATAAGCAATCGCCTGTAGTCGCTGGTCGATTGTTAACTGGAGTGACTTACCTTCTTGCTTGTCTTGCCACGCAATGTTTTCTACGACGCGACCATAACGGTCTTTACGAATGGTTTTCTTACCTGCGGCGCCAGTAAGCCACTCATCGTAGCTACGCTCAACACCCTCTAGACCATGCCCATCAATCCCCGTCACCCCAACTAAGTGAGCACTAACCTCACCGGCAGGATAGTAACGACGAGATTCTGACTTAAGACCCACACCAGGCAGCTTTAGCTCACGAATATAGTTCGCCATGGCTGGACTCACTTGGCGCTGCAAGTAAATAAAGCGGCGCTTTTCATTGTGCTTGATCTTGTCTATCAACCCTTGTCGGTCAACACCAAGAACATCCGCTAATGCATACCAGCTCTTGGTCTGGCTTAAGGCGTTTTCTTTAAATATCGTCGCGGGATCCGCCCAAACGGCCTCAACAGGCACACTGACAGCGAGCGGCTCACCATTTCGGTCCGAAATAATACCGCGTGCAGAAGGGATGGATTTCACACGAACCGAGCGTAGGTCACCTTGTTTAATCAGGTTATCCGGTTCAATGATTTGAATATAGGCTACGCGCGCCACCAAAAGTGCAAATGCACAAAAGACAAAAAACAGTAATAGATGGAAGCGCCAACGAATCAGAAAGGATTCTTCAACCGCCACTTTCACTGCTTTTTTCTCGGTTTTCGTATCCCCCGAAGCGTTTTTTTCTTTCGCGACAGGTTTACGCTTGTTGCTTGGTTTCGTGTTGGTTTTCTTTCTAATCATTTGAGCGTGACAACCACTTCTTTATCGCCATCAGGTCGTTTCATTTCAAGTTCTTTTTTGGCAAGGTCTTGAACACGACTGTGTTCCGCGAGGGCCGTTTCTTCCAACATCAGGTTGCGCCATTCGCTATCTAAACGCTCTCGTTCAACCAAAGTGTGATCTTTTTCGGTGATCGCTTGACGCGCATGGTGGGTAGCAAATACCACTCCCATTGCCGATGCCACGATCAATAGCAACAACAGTAATGGCCAGCGACCAACGGTGATAAGATCCGTTGCAATCAACTTAGCAAGGTTAGGAGTGGGTTTCGTCATAATAATTAAAGCTTTTCTGCAATTCTTAGCACAGAGCTGCGCGAACGAGGGTTCATTTCAATTTCTTGTTTGCTTGGCTTAATCGCTTTGCTCACCGCTTTCATATTCGCACTACCAAGAGCACGAATTTGCTCTTCAGTCATTGGAATGCCATGTGGCACTTCAGGTCCTTTGCTCTCTTTACGGATAAAACGTTTGACCATACGGTCTTCCAGAGAGTGGAAACTGATGACAGATAAACGACCTTCAGGAGCCAGAATACTTGCCGCGCCTTTTAGTGCCGTATCAATTTCTTCTAGCTCACTGTTGATGTAAATACGAAATGCCTGGAACGCACGAGTCGCAGGGTGTTTTTTCTCTTTAAAGCTTTTGGGTGCAGCATCTGAGATCAGCTTCGCGAGCTGGCCAGTACGTACCAGTGGTTCATTTTCTTCGTCTTCACGGTAGGCAACAATCGCTTTGGCAATACGGCGCGCGTGTTTGTCTTCACCAAACTCACGAATCACCCAAGTAATATCATCTAAGTCAGCTTCCATTAGCCATTGAGATACGGGAATACCTGATGTTGGGTCCATACGCATATCTAGCGGGCCGTCTTTCATAAAGCTAAAGCCACGCTCTGCGTCGTCTAACTGCGGAGAAGAAACACCTAAATCCAGTAGAACGCCATCAACTTTGCCAACCAAGTCATACTCTTCAGCATACTCAGCAATACCAGAAAATGGACCATGAATGATGGTGAAGCGAGGATCATTGATTTTGCCTGCTTCAGCTATCGCTTGAGGGTCACGATCGATACTGTACAGTCGGCCGTTTTCGCCGAGTTTAGATAAAATAGTCCGGCTGTGACCGCCACGGCCAAATGTTCCATCGATATAGATACCGTC
The DNA here is from genome assembly GCF_003123985.1 of Vibrio sp. T9. Lineage (NCBI taxonomy): Bacteria > Pseudomonadati > Pseudomonadota > Gammaproteobacteria > Vibrionales > Vibrionaceae > Vibrio > Vibrio sp. T9. Next base: position 397,379 of record NZ_NIGY01000002.1, on the reverse strand, counting down.
TGGTTTGATAGCTAAGCCATCAATGGATTCATTTAATAACACGGAAATATGCTGGAAGGTTTCGGTCATAGCTTTCTCGTTGAATGATCTTGAAGCGATTTTAAGATATGTTGCTCTCTCATGCTGAATACTTATAGCAAAAGATCAACCTACCATAGTGTACTGATTTCCCACATCATCGCCACCTCAAGTCTAAAGTCAGACGTGATTTAGCGCCAAGTTTATTGGTAATGACAGGGTTTGCGTCAATAAAATGCAAAAAACCCATCACTACAAAAAGTAGTGATGGGTCTCGAATAGTTGGAGTCGACACATAAGCCGGGTTCTGTTCCGCTTGCGCGGCGGTAGCCATTCGTCTAGGCCAGCAATCGCTCACTGGCTCAAGCAACCTACCCGCCTCCTTACGCGAGCAACGCAATGTGGAGGCCTATTTGGTCTTGCTCCGGGTGGAGTTTACCCTGCAACGAACTATTGCTAGTCGTCCGGTGCGCTCTTACCGCACCCTTTCACCCTTACCTGTGCCCTAGGGCCATCGGCGGTCTTCTCTCTGCTGCACTTGTCGTAGGCTTGCGCCTCCCAGGCGTTACCTGGCACCCTGCTCTATGGAGCCCGGACTTTCCTCCCCTTTACCAGTCTCCCGAAGGACGTCAACGTCAGTCTCCCAAAGGACTTCAACGTCAGTCTCCCGAAGGACATCAGTAAAGCAGCGACTACCCAGTCAACTCCGAGGGCGGATTGTATAGAGTTATCTACTCAGAGTCTAGTGAGATCACAGATATGATGAAATGAATGCATTGAGTGGTGTTTTTTTAACCTAACCATCAAACATTGAGCCTAAAAAAGGCCGATATTTTCACATCGACCCGCTTTACCATGTGTCTCGTTAGCAGTGCTTAGTCTAAATTTTCTAAGCCCCACTTATACAACGCATTCTTCTTCAAGTTATGAATTTCTGCTACCAAAGCCGCTGCTTTTTTCAAAGGCAGCTCTTTGGTTAAAATCCCTAATGTACGCAAAGCATCATCTGGCAATGAATCGTCCACGGTTTCGCGATGGCCATGTACCAGCAACACCATTTCACCACGCTGTTGGTTATCGTCACTTTTCACCCACTCAATTAACTCACCTAATGGCATGCCTTGAATGGTTTCAAAGGTTTTCGTTAGTTCTCTCGCCAACACGACTTCTCTATCTGGGCCAAGAACGTCTAACATGTCTTGTAGAGAGTCCAAAATACGGTGCGGTGACTCGTAAAAAATACACGTACGCTCTACCGAAGCAATCTCTAGGAATTTATCCTTACGGCCTTTGCTTTTCGGTGGTAAAAAGCCTTCGAAGCTAAAGCGATCGGATGGCAAGCCTGATGCACTTAACGCCGTAATGACCGCGCAAGCACCAGGAAGCGGCACAACTCTAACGCCCGCTTGACGACATTTTGTCACCAAATGGTATCCTGGGTCGCTGATAAGTGGCGTACCAGCGTCAGAAACTAACGCGATAGACTGACCGGAAAGCAGCTTTTCTACCAAAACCTGTGCTTTTTGCTGTTCATTGTGATCATGCAGAGCAAAAGTTTTGGTTTGAATATTGAAGTGAGACAGTAATTTACCCGTATGTCGAGTATCCTCAGCAGCAATGATGTCCACCGTCGACAGAATTTCGATAGCACGTTGGGTGATATCCGCTAAATTTCCGATTGGAGTCGGTACGATATAGAGAGTTGGCCCCTCATTCGGCAACTTATTTTTATCTGTCATTTGTTTACCATCACTTCAACGATTAATATAGAGACAATTTTGTACAAAATTATAGAGAACTCACGGCAATGATTAACCATAAGAGACTCAGTGTACCACGCATACTTACTCCTGTTGCACTAGCAATTACGCTCGCCGCCTGTTCTTCAGGTCCAAGACAGCCTGATGGCGTTGATGTAACACTTGAGCCTACTCAGTCTGTTCAGAACTATATGATCCAAGCTGATAGCACGGAAGGCAGTTTACAAAATGACTGGTTGATCATGGCAACCAAAGCCGCTATTCAAGCGAACCAGTTTGATCAAGCAGAACTGTTGATCAAACGTCTGGCTCGACAACAGTTGACCGAAGTTCAGCAAGCGGAGTGGCAACTGGCGCGTGCGACCATACAGCAAAAGCAAGGTAATTACTCGCAGTTGCTGCAATTGTTAAACTTTAAACCTTGGTGGAAATTGCCAAACGAGCAATGGAAAGACTATTACTTGATGCGTGCCGACGCTTATCAAGGCCTCAACCAAGCGTTTGAAGCAAACCGCCAGCTGGTTGCATTTGGTCAATACGCCTCGTCAGCAGAGCAGAGGGAAACCTCTAGCCGTATTTGGATGAACTTTGGCAGCTACTCAGAATATGAACTCACCTCATTAGAAACAGAGCCGAATGAGGATGTTCTAGACGGCTGGCTTCAGCTGGCTGTTTATGCAAAAACGCTGTCGGGCAACCTGTCCCAACTTAAAAATACGCTAGAGCGCTGGTTAAGCGAAAACCCTTCGCACCCAGCTGCTATCTATACACCAGAAGAGATTCAAAACATTCTCTCTCTTGATATCGTGAAGCCAAACAATACTGCTTTATTGCTGCCGCTGACGGGTAAGTTCTCGCCACAAGCGCAATTAATTCGTGATGGTTTTGTATTTGCAATGATGAATGATCGTAATCGAGATCCTAGTGCAACACTTACGGTGATTGACACCAATGCGTATAACGCTGACCAAATTAAACAACGCTTGATCAATGAAAACATCGATTTTGTTGTTGGCCCTCTAGAAAAAGAGAACGTGGAGTTGTTGCACACAACCATGGATGGCTCAGCAAATGGCCCTACCATTCCAGCCCTTGCGCTAAATATCCCCGAGGATGTGCAACCAGATAGCAATATTTGCTACTTGGCATTATCACCGGAACAAGAAGCCGCACAAGCTGCAAAACACTTGTTCAGCGAAGGCTACAACTTCCCTCTTATTCTTGCACCAAAAGGCAGCTTTGGAGAGCGTGTAACTGAGGCTTTCAACAAAGAATGGCGAAAGTACAGCTCTAACAAAGTCGCAGCAAGTTACTTTGGTGACAAGCGCCAACTTCAAAAAGACATCAATGAAGTATTTGGCCTGCAAGAGAGCAAGCAGCGTATCGCCCAGATGCAATCATTAATGCGAATTAAGCTTGAAACACAGCCACGTAGCCGTCGTGATGTTGATGCGGTTTATATCGTAGCTAGAAGCACTGAGCTGACTTTGATCAAGCCGTTTATCGAAGTAGCGATTAACCCTGATGCGAAAGCACCACAAATCTTCTCTAGTTCGCGTAGCAACAGTGGCGGCGCGACATACGAAGATCTAACAGGCATCATCTACAGCGACATTCCATTGCTGATTGACCCAGATCCTAGCGTAACCGCTGAAATGAACGAGCTTTGGTCAGAGCAATCTAACATGGAAAAACGTTTGAAAGCACTCGGTATGGATGCATATAAATTGATCGGTGAACTTCCACAAATGAAGGTCGTTCCTGGTTACTCAGTCGGTGGCCAAACCGGTATTTTAAGTATCGACAACAACTGTGTTGTACAGCGTGAATTGAGCTGGGCTGAGCGTGGGGCTCTTTAGTAAGCGCCAAATCGGAAATCAATATGAAGCTCTGGCGAAGCACTATTTGCAACGCCAGGGCTTGCGCTTTATTGAACAAAATTTCCTGACCAAGGTCGGTGAGATTGATTTAATCTTCCAACAAGGTGAAACTATCGTGTTTGTTGAAGTCAAATATCGTAAGAATGATCACTTTGGCTCAGCAGCAGAAATGGTAACGCACGCAAAAATGCGCAAGCTAATCAAAACTGCACAAGTTTGGCTTAGCCAACAAAAGCGCTTAAAACACAATATCGATTATCGGTTTGATGTCATCGCTATTCATGGCAATGGGCGAGATATCAACTGGATAGAAAACGCAATCTCTGAAGGATAAGCGATGCTAGACAGCATTAAAGACAGCTTTACAGAAAGTATTCAAATTCAAATCGCAGCAGCAGAGGCGCTGCCCGATGCCATTACTCACGCGGCCCAAGCGATGGTCTCAAGCTTGCTCAATGGCAACAAAATTTTATGTTGTGGTAATGGCGGCAGTGCTTCAAACGCTCAACAATTTGTTTCTTGTCTTTTAAACCGTTTTGAAACTGAGCGCCCTAGCCTACCTGCAATGGCCTTAACAGCCGATAATACAACCCTGACCGCTGTTGCAAACGACTACCACTACCAGGAAATTTTCTCAAAACAGGTACGAGCGTTTGGCCAGCCAGGCGACATTCTGCTTGCCATGTCGACTAGCGGTAACAGCAAAAATATTATCAAAGCGATGGAAGCGGCCGTAACTCGAGACATGACGATTATCGCGCTAACAGGCAAAGATGGCGGTGAGATGGCAGGACTGCTTGGTGAGAACGACGTCGAAATTCGCATTCCATCACACCGCACTGCACGTATTCACGAAGTACATATGGTGACACTCCATTGTCTTTGTGACCTTATTGACCAGGTGCTTTTCCCTGCTCATGAAGAGTAACCAAGACTGAGGGTCAGAATTATGATACGTAGCCTCGTTATCTTATTAACAGCATTGAGTTTAAGTGGTTGCGCTGGCTTGTTTATCGCTGGCGCTGCAACCACAGCAAATATTGTCACGGACACACGCAGTACAAAACAAATTTGGCAAGACAACAACATCGAATTCGAAGTTGCGGCGATCGGTAACAAGGCGCCGTTTAAAGGTGAAGTTCGTGTGGTTGCCAGCTCCTACAACGGTACGGTTGTTCTTATGGGTCAGGCTCCAACGCAAGACCTTATTCATGCTTTAGAGCGAAGAGCTCGAGAAGTTAGTGGTGTAAAAGTCATACACAATCAAATCAAACAAAAAGAGCCACTCACTGTCACTCAAATTAGCAACGACAGTTGGATCACAACCAAAGTAAAATCAGCCTTGCTGACCGACTCTGAACTCAATGGCGTTAAGGTTAAAGTGATCACTGAAGACGGCGACGTTTTTCTGTTTGGTTATGTCACACCAGAGCAAGGCGAGCGAGCGACAGAAATCGCGCGTAATATCTCTGGCGTAAAACAAGTCATTAAAGGGTTCCAATATGGCGAAATGGAACCTGTTGAAGTGGACTTACCGAGTGACGGTGTACAAACAATAGAAAGTGAGACAAACGCGGAAAATGAAGCCAACGTCGAAGCATTTACGATTGAGTAATTGCGAAACATCACTTGAAAACACGTCAAGACACTAAAAAGAAAAAAAGCAGCGTTACGCTGCTTTTTTATTATTTAATCACTCTTAAGCTTGGTTTGCCTTTTGGTCGAGGAGCATCGTCCTCTTCGGCATCCGAATCAGAGGCTAACTCAGAAGGCTCATCGCTAACCGTTGTAAACGATGGGGATGATTCTTCCTCGGTCATCGCTTCTTCTTCGATGTGAGTGTACGCTTCTTCTGGTTCAAACATAGTACCAGCACCATTCTCACGCGCATAAATAGCTTGGACAGCATACACAGGCACAATTACTGAGTGTGGACGGCCGCTAAAGCGAGCATGGAAGGTAATCGCATCATTACCTAACTCAAGATTACCCACCGCACGTGGTGCAATATTCAAAATAATTTGACCATCTTGAATAAACTCAACCGGTACACGTACGCCCGGCATCGTTGCATCCACCACCAAGTGAGGAGTCAAGTCATTGTCTACTAGCCAATCGTAAAATGCACGAAGCATATACGGACGGCGAGCAGTCATTTTTGCAATATCCATAACGTGTTTAAAATCGCTTAGCGAACTAGGCGCATTTCACGTTCAGCTTCAGTTAAAGAAGCAAGGAACGAATCACGTTCAAATACGCGGTTCATGTACACCTTGATTTCTTTTGAACCAGGGCCAACCAGATCGATACCAAGTTGAGGCAGACGCCACAATAATGGAGCTAGGTAACAGTCGATCAAGCTGAATTCTTCGCTCATGAAGTACTCATATTCAGCAAAAATTGGCGCTAACGTCAGAAGATCATTACGCAGCTTTGTGCGTGCTTTTTCTGATTCTTCTGCATTACCTTTCATCACTTTTTCAGCGAGTGAATACCAGTTGCGTTCGATACGGTACATCATCAAGCGGCTGTTGCCACGAGCAACAGGGTAAACCGGCATTAGAGGTGGATGAGGGAAACGCTCGTCCAAGTACTCCATGATGATTTTTGAATCGTAAAGAGCTAGCTCACGGTCAACAAGAGTTGGCACTGATTTATATGGGTTTAGCTCAACAAGCTCAGCAGGAAGGTTTGCTTCATCAACAAGCTCAACTTCAACACTTACGCCTTTTTCAGCTAGTACAATGCGAACCTGATGGCTATACAAATCTGATGCACTTGAGAAAAGAGTCATCACAGAACGTTTATTGGCAGCTACAGCCATGGAGCCCTCCAGTACACTTACAAATAAAAACAATGGAGGCTAAGCCTCCATTGTACATCAATTAAAATTGGGAATTAGCACGGTATTTTAGCACAATTAATGCACATCGCGCCAATACTCTTTCTTGAGCATCACGACAACGATGGTTAGAAGCACTAAGAAGCCCATTACCCACCAACCTAAAGCATGACGCTCAAGCTGCACTGGGTCACCTGAATAAACCAAGAAGTTCACTAGGTCGCCAACCGCTTTGTCGTATTCGCCTTCGCTCAGCTCACCCGTACCATCTGTTTCAGTACCAACAACAACTTGTACTTCTTCGCCATCTACGATTTTCGTATCGTAAATCGGCGTCGGGATACCCTGTAGCTCTTCAAGCACATGTGGCATACCAACACTCGGGAAGACAATGTTGTTCACGCCGAATGGACGAGATGGATCAACATAGAAAGAGCGTAAGTAAGTGTATAACCAATCAGCACCACGAACTCGTGCAACCAACGTAAGATCTGGTGGTGGAGCACCAAACCAGTTTGCCGCTTGCTTCGGTGGCATTGCATTGACCATTAGATCACCGATTTTCGCTTCAGGATTGAAAATCAGGTTTTCTTTCATTAAGTCTGTTGGAATTTCCAAGTCTGTTGCTACACGCTCATAACGCTGATACTGCGTTGAGTGACAAGCAAAACAGTAGTTCATGAACAACTTCGCACCGTTTTGTAGCGAAGCTTTATCCGTTAGGTCAACATTCGCTTTATCAAGCGGAACGTTAGCCCCCGCTGCCATCGCTAGTGATGGCAACATCGCAAATAGAATTACAATCCACTTCTTCATTTGAATGTCACCCTCTCTGGTAATGGTTTGGTTGCTTCATTTTTGCTGTAGAAGAACAGCAACACAAAGAACATGAAGTAACACAAGCTAAAGATCTGAGATAGTAGTGTGTACGTTGGTGTTGCAGGTAACGCACCTAAAATACCCAGAGCGATAAAGGCGATAGTGAACTGTACAATATTCAACAGATGAAGTTTGCTACGGTAACGGTATGAACGAACTTTACAACGATCCAACCAAGGTAGAACAAACAGCACTGCAATTGACGCACCCATTAGGATAACACCTAATAGTTTGTCTGGAACCGCACGTAAAATTGCGTAAAACGGCGTGAAGTACCATACCGGAGCAATGTGCTCTGGTGTCTTCAGTGGGTTGGCCGCTTCAAAGTTAGGCGGTTCAAGGAAGTATCCTCCCATTTCTGGGTTAAAGAACAGCACGTAACAGAAGAAGAACAAGAAACCAGCCACACCAACTAAGTCCTTAACCGTACCGTATGGGTGGAAAGGAATAGAGTCGATAATGTCGTATTTCTTCGTGTAGTAATCGTGGAACTTGAACTGTGTCTTGTAATCATCGCCCATTGAACCTTTTGGTAGCTTAGTTTCGATACCATCAGGGTTGTTTGAGCCGACTTCGTGCAGCGCCAATACGTGCAGAACCACAAGAAGAAGTAGAACGATAGGCAGTGCAATAACGTGTAGTGCGAAGAAACGGTTTAATGTTGCACCAGAGATGATGTAGTCACCACGGATCCAAAGCGTTAGGTCATCACCGATAACAGGAATCGCACCAAACAAAGAAATGATTACCTGCGCACCCCAGTATGACATCTGACCCCATGGCAGTAGGTAACCCATGAATGCTTCAGCCATTAGAACGAGGAAGATCAACATACCGAAGATCCACAGTAGTTCACGAGGTTTTTGGTATGAGCCGTAGATCAGGCCACGGAACATGTGCAAGTACACAACAACGAAAAACGCAGATGCGCCAGTTGAGTGCATGTAACGTAGAAGCCAACCGTACTCTACATCACGCATGATGTACTCGATAGAAGCAAACGCACCGTCACCAGAAGGAACGTAGTTCATCGTTAGCCAGATACCCGTTAGGATTTGGTTAACCAGAACCAGCATCGCCAGAGAACCGAAAAGGTACCAAAAGTTGAAGTTCTTAGGCATTGGGTATTCAGACAAATGCTTTTTATAAGCATTCATTGCAGGAATACGCTTTTCAACCCAGTCTAACATTGCTTGCATTATGCATCCCCCTCATCAACACCCACAATGAGCTTGGTGTCGCTCAAATACATGTGCTTAGGAACGACAAGGTTCAATGGAGCAGGTACCCCTTGGAACACTCGACCAGCCATATCGAACTTAGAACCATGACAAGGACAGAAGAAGCCAGATCTTACGCCCTGGACCTGCTCTGAGAAAGAGTCTGGTAGATAGGTTGGTGAACAACCTAGGTGAGTACAGAAACCAACAGCGACAAAAAACTCTTCCTTAATCGAACGAAACTCATTCTGAGCGTACTCAGGCTGCTGTTCCATTTCAGATTGCGGATCACGAAGCTTATCGCCGATCGTTTTTAAGTTATCTAGAACGCTTTGAGTGCGGCGAACAATCCATACAGGTTTCCCCTGCCACTCGACACGAACCAGCTGACCTGGTTCAATTTTACTTATATCCACTTCCACCGGTGCACCTGCCGCTTTGGCTTTAGCACTCGGATTCCATGATTTGATAAAAGGCACGGCGACGGCGACTGCCCCTAACCCACCAACAACTGCCGTTGTAGCGGTTAGAAAACGCCTGCGACCGTTATTTAAAGGCGCGTTGCTCATCCAAACATTCTCCCATTTGCTCCCTTTGGATCGTTATTATTCCGCTTATAAGAGCATGGCTAACAAATAATGAATTTAGTTCTATTTATTGGAGGGAAATGATAAAGAAAACCCTACTTTTTGACAAGATAAAGCTACCTTTTTGTAACATTTGTGAGGCAAATCGCTCGCGTCGTCACAAAAGCGGCAGAATTATAAAAAATTGATGTGATTTGTAACAAGAAAGCACAACATGGAAGTTCTGCTGAAAGCTATTCAAACCTTTTATCTTGGTAGTTTTCAGTTAATTACACAGCAAAATATTTCTTAGTGCACATTCAACTTACGTTATTTGTATTTTCACTTTTGTAGCACGCCGCATACGCAAAAAAGACGAGTAGGCATTTTAAAACATGTTGCAGGGATATTAAGACGCAAAGGCACCCACAGCAGATAAATAAGCTTATGACGTATGGTAAGGAAGAAGCCTTACTCTGAGCCTAGTTATAAGTGAATACAAATGGATATTGATAGGCAGGTATTATTTCTTTAAAAACAAAAAAGCCCGGCATAGAGCCGAGCTTTTGGTACACAGTTTCCAGAGTAACTCTGAAAAGCAGAATTTCCAATAAGAGGAAATTAACGCTTAGAGAACTGTGGACGACGACGTGCTTTACGTAGACCAACTTTCTTACGTTCAACGCAACGAGCGTCACGAGTAACGTAGCCAGCTGCGCGTAGAGCAGGACGTAGAGACTCATCGTATTCCATAAGCGCGCGAGTGATACCGTGACGGATAGCACCAGCTTGACCAGAAATACCGCCGCCTTTAACTGTTACGTAAAGGTCTAGCTTTTCAGTTAGTTCAACAAGTTCTAGAGGTTGTTGTACAACCATGCGAGCTGTTGGACGACCGAAGTATTCGTCAAGGTTACGCTTGTTTACTACAATGTTGCCGCTGCCTGGTTTAATAAAAACACGTGCAGCTGAGCTTTTGCGACGGCCAGTGCCGTAGTATTGATTCTCTGCCATTTTCGAAATCCCCAATTAGATGTCTAGTACTTGTGGTTGTTGAGCAACATGGTTGTGCTCAGCGCCTGCGTAAACTTTAAGCTTACGGTACATAGCACGGCCTAGAGGACCACGTGGAAGCATGCCTTTAACTGCAAGCTCAAGAACCATCTCAGGTTTACGATCGATCAACTTTTCAAAAGTGATAGATTTTAGACCACCTGGGAACTCAGAGTGACGGTAGTACACTTTGTTCTTAGCTTTGTTACCAGTTACAGCAACTTTCTCAGCGTTGATAACGATGATGTAGTCACCAGCGTCAACGTGAGGAGTGTATTCAGCTTTATGTTTGCCACGTAGGCGAGATGCAATTTCACTTGCTAGACGACCAAGAGTTTTACCTTCAGCGTCTACAACGTACCAGTCGCGTTTTACAGTTTCTGGTTTAGCAACGAAAGTTTTCATGCTAATAATAACCCGTTAATTAAAATTTAAACTTTAAGGAACACCGTTCTGGTGCTCCCACACTGTCTAAGAGCCCAGTCATCACCCCTTCGAGTCGTTGGTACTCTCGACCTTCAATTTCGAAATAACTTCGATAATCCGGTCTGCAGTAACGGTGGGTCGCAGGATTATAGAGAAGAGCGAAGAAAAAATCACCTTTTTTTGCGCCAAATCACTAATTTTTTCTTCACTTTTTAAGAACCCACTAGATTTAGGCCAAATGCTCACGCGCGAGGTACTCATGACTTTGCATCTCAGTGAGCCGAGACAAACAGCGCTTAAATTCAAACTCGAGCTGCCCCTCAGTATATAAGTCTTCCATTGGCACTTCAGCAGAAATAATCAACTTCACATTGCGCTCGTAAAACTCATCGACCAGTGCGATAAAGCGCCTCGCAGCGTCATCTATTTTTCGGTTCATCTGTTGAACGTCCGCCAATAATACCGTGTGATAAATTCGGGACAGCTCAATGTAGTCATTTTGACTGCGAGCGGTTTGGCATAACTGAGCAAACGACGCATGCAGAACCCCATCACTCGCTTCAATTACCTCAAGCTGACGGTGATTAACTTCGATTTGATGAGCGACGATCTGACGTTCGCCCGTCAGCTGCTGATAATACTTGTTGAGATTAATGTTGGCCTGTTCATCAAGTGGATAGTGGTATATTTCGGCCTGTTCAAGCGTTCTTAAGCGATAATCAACGCCACTATCAACATTCAACACGTCACAGCGTGCCAAAATCATATCAATTGCAGGCAAAAAGCGCGCTCTTTGTAAGCCATTACGATATAAGTTCTGCGGTTCGATGTTTGAAGTCGCGACTAGGATCATCTGCCGCTTGAACATCTCTTGGAGTAACGTTGCAAGGATCATCGCATCCGTAATGTCAGAGACAAAAAATTCATCAAAGCAAACCACATCCGCTTCTTCTTTGAATTTATCCGCTACTTTTGCTAGCGGATTTTCGACATCACCTAACAGCTTCAACTCATCATGTACTCGATACATGAAGCGGTGAAAGTGTACGCGCATTTTTCTTTGGGTTGGTAAAGCATCAAAAAACGCATCCATGAGGTACGTTTTACCGCGTCCGACTCCTCCCCAAAAGTAAAGACCTTTTGGGGGCTCAGGCATGTCGATTTTTTTCCCCATGAGCTTTTGCCATTTGGAAAGCTGGGGCACAGGAGCTGACTGAAATTCAACGATAGCATGGTAAAGCTTATCTAATGCAACGACCGCTTGATACTGAGCTTCATCACGCTGAAACCCGTGTTCTGCTATGTCTTTTTGATATTGTTGTAGTGGTGTCATCGTATTAAGTCGTATAGAGGTACTGGGAAAAGGGTTACCTCGGGGTCAACTTTGAGAATAGAGAGAAGTAGTTATCAGTCCCCGAAGACATACTGCTATTTTTCTTTATCGGCTGTTCAAGCCATAGTAACATGGACTAGCACCGCGTGTAACTAAGTAGTAAAAGACTTGTTAAAACAACTATAAGGAGCAGTTATGCCTTGGATTTATGCCATTGTGGGTTTGCTGGTCGGTACAATCGTAGGCGTAGTCATTAGTAGACTAACCACCCCTGAATACAAGAAACAAAAGTCTGTGCAGAAAGAACTTGAAGCGGCCAAGTTTGAACTAGAGCAACAACGTCAAGAGCTTGTCGATCATTTTGCACAAACCGCAGAAATGTTGGATACACTAGGTAAAGATTACACCAAGCTGTACCAACATATGGCTAAGACCTCTTCTGAGCTTTTGCCAAACTTGCCAGAGCAAGACAACCCGTTTGATAAGAAAACGGCAATGTCTTCTGAAGCTATTGCAGAAGATCAACCAGAGTTTAACGAACAGCCAAAAGACTACGCCAATGGCGCAACGGGTCTTTTAAAGGATCAAGAGAAAGAAATCATTAATGCTCCCGAAGCGGTAACCGCAAAAGCATCATAACCTTCTCTTACCTCTACCTACTAGGGCCGATACATTTGTATCGGCCCTTTTTTGAACTTTTTCTTCTTACCTTTGCTCTAACTTGGATGTGAACTGCCTCCCCCTTTGATTATCCGAACTAGGCCCTATATTAGTTATTAACAAAGTGAACTAACCGTTCGGATATTTCTTTTTGGCAGACATGTTTCAAGAGGAGTTATTGGATGAAAAAACCACTGCTTGCGCTCACCGTTCTATCTCTGAGTTTGGGCTCTATTATTGCGCCAGTTCAAGCCACCGCCGCATTACCTTTAAATGTGGATGGCCAACAGTTACCTAGCTTGGCGCCCATGCTTGAGAAAGTAACCCCTGCTGTTGTGAGTATTGCTGTAGAAGGCAAACAAGTACAAACCAGCCGTATTCCCGAACAATTTCAATTCTTCTTTGGACCGGACTTTCCGATGGAGCAAAGGCGCGAGCGCCCGTTCAGAGGTTTAGGTTCTGGTGTCATTATTGATGCGAAAAAAGGGCATATCGTCACTAACTACCACGTAATCAAGGGCGCGGATGAGATTCGAGTTCGCCTCTATGATGGTCGCGAGTATGACGCTACGCTCGTTGGCGGCGATGAGATGGCCGATGTTGCGTTGCTTAAATTAGAAAAAGCGAAAAACTTAACGCAAATTAAAGTCGCAGATTCCGACAAACTTCGCGTAGGTGACTTTACGGTTGCGATTGGTAACCCATTCGGACTCGGTCAAACCGTGACGTCGGGCATCGTCTCAGCGTTAGGCCGTAGTGGCTTGAACGTTGAAAACTTCGAAAACTTCATCCAAACCGATGCCGCAATTAACAGCGGTAACTCTGGTGGTGCATTGGTCAACCTTAATGGTGAGCTGATCGGTATTAATACTGCGATTTTAGGCCCTAACGGCGGTAACGTGGGGATTGGCTTTGCGATTCCGTCCAACATGATGAAAAACCTCACCGAGCAAATTCTAGAGTTTGGTGAAGTCAAACGCGGCATGTTGGGTGTACAGGGCGGTGAAGTAACCTCTGAACTGGCTGATGCATTGGGTTACGAGTCAAGTAAAGGGGCCTTTATTGGCCAAGTCGTACCAGACAGCGCAGCCGATAAAGCTGGATTGAAAGCCGGTGATGTAATTGTATCGGTAAACGGTAAAGCGATTAATACTTTCTCAGAGCTCCGCGCAAAAGTGGCAACGCTGGGCGCAGGAAAAGAAATCACGTTAGGTGTAGTTCGAGATGGTAAGAATAAAACCTTTGATGTAACGCTTGGCGAATCTACAAATATGAAAGCCAAAGCCGAAACATTACACGAAGGGCTCAAGGGTGCTGAGTTAAGCAATACGACACCAAGTGATGCAATTCAAGGCGTTAAAGTATCGAGCGTTGCAGATAACTCTCCGGCTGCTCAATATCAATTACAACAAGGGGACATCATTATCGGTGTAAACCGTCAGCGCGTGAAAAACCTTGCTGAGCTTCGTGCAATCGTGGATAAGCACAAAGGCGTATTAGCTCTGAATATTCAGCGTGGCGAACGTACTATTTATCTTGTTATTCGTTAGTCACTTTCAAAGTAATAGGAAATAAGGTTTTCGATGCATAGCATCGAGTAATAAGCCTCGAATACTTTTCCTTATCGCTCAATAGCTAATGAAAAGGGCAGCACGATTCCGTGCTGCCCTTTTGTTATTTTTCAATGTAATGCTATTCTTCATCTTCTATGCCATTTTGGCGCTCATGCATGGAGAGGATATGCTCAGCTTTTTATTACGTTCTGTCTTTTTAGGCTTGGCTACTGCCGCAGTGGTATTACTGGCGGTACCATCTTTGCGCAACAACGTAATTCCTGCCGCGCTAGATCCGCAACCTGTTAATATCGCGTCCGTTGAGTTGACATTTAATCAGGCGGTGCGAAGAGCAGCACCTGCCGTAGTAAACATCTACAGCCGTAAATATGTTGAAAATGATCGCAGTAAACTCTCGACTCAAGGTCTGGGTTCAGGTGTTATTGTCAGTGAGAAAGGCTACATCATTACCAACTACCATGTGGTTGCTCAAGCAGACCAAATTGTTGTCGCATTACAAGACGGTAGAGCCGCGGCGGCTCAGCTAGTTGGCACGGATAAACGCACAGACATTGCCGTACTGCGTGTCGAAGGTTCAAATTTACCTGTTATTCCTCTGAACTCTAATTACAAGCCACAAGTGGGTGATGTGGTCCTAGCCATCGGTAACCCATACAACCTTGGACAAACCACAACGTTCGGCATTATTTCAGCAACAGGACGCTCATCGATTAGCGACGGTCGCCAAGCATTCATTCAAACCGATGCCGCCATCAATGAGGGCAACTCTGGCGGTGCTCTAGTGAACACACAAGGTGAGCTCGTCGGCATCAATACCGCCTCTTTCCAACAAGCGACTGATTTAGAAACTTACGGTATTTCCTTTGCGATCCCTGCGCCACTAGCCAGCAAGATCATGCAGAAAATCATCGCTGATGGTCGCGTGATTCGTGGCTATATTGGTATCGACGGCCAAGACATTAATGCGGTCACTGCTCGCCTACTTGGAAATGAACACATAGGTGGTATTGTCGTGCTTGGTATTGATCCAAATGGTCCAGCCAATGCAGCAGGCTTCCAAAAGCAGGACATCATTATCAGTATTGATGGCAATAAAGTGCAAGGGCGTCAGAGCGTCATGGATATCGTCACCGATTTACGTCCTGGCACCACCGTGGACGTCGGCATCATTCGCAAAGGAAAAGAGATGAGCTTGAAAGTCACCATTGCCGAAGACAAGCAAGAAGCATAAAAAATCCCAGCCATTGGCTGGGATTTTTTATTTGTGCGTTACTCGCTATCGCTCGGTGCTTCCGTCGTATCGGAATCATCCAGCTCAACTTCAATGCGAGTGACTCGCTGCAAACCTCTTGGTAATAACCCACCTCGGCGACCACGTTCGCCACGGAAGTTATCAAGGTCAGACGGTTTAAGACCCAACTTTCGCTTACCCGCGTACAGCGTTAACGATGCACCTTTTGGTAAAGACATTAAGTGAGATAGTACTTCTTCTCGCTCTTTTGCTTTAGCAGCAGGAATATTGATGATCTTATTCCCTTTACCTTTCGCCAGTTGTGGCAGGTCTTTGATTGGGAACAGCAGCATGCGGCCTTGGTTAGTGATTGCTAAGATTTCATCAGAATCTAAATCTTCAATCGCTTTTGGCGTCATGACCTCAGAGTTAGCCGGCAAAGTGACCAGCGCTTTACCACTGCGGTTTTTAGACAGCAAGTCAGCACCTTTACATACAAAGCCGTAACCTGCATCAGAGCCCACCAGCCACAGCTGATCTTCTTCACTCATGATCACTTGGCGAATACTGCTACCAGCCGTAATATTCAAACGACCGGTAATCGGCTCACCTTGACTACGAGCAGAAGGCAGCGAGTGCGATTCCAGAGAGTAACTTCGACCGTCACTGCCTAGGAATACCGCAGGCTGATTACTCTTACCTCGTGCGTGCGCTAAGTATTTATCACCCGACTTATAGTTCAGGCCTTCTGCATCTACGTCATGGCCTTTCGCGTGACGAATCCAACCTTTCTCAGAAAGCACAACCGTGATTGGTTCGCTTGGAACAAGATCACGTTCAGTAAGCGCTTTTGCTTCTGCACGCTCAACCAATGGAGATCGACGGTCATCACCGTATTTCTCAGCGTCTGCTTTGATTTCTTTTTTCAGTAGTGTGTTTAGACGACGCTCAGAACCGAGCAGCTGTTCTAGCTTCTCACGCTCTTTCTCTAGCTCGTCTTGCTCACCACGGATCTTCATCTCTTCTAGTTTGGCGAGGTGACGAAGTTTGGTATCTAGAATCGCATCCGCTTGGATATCGGTAATACCAAAACGTGCCATCAATACCGCTTTAGGATCATCTTCAGTACGGATGATCTCAATCACTTCATCTAGGTTTAGGTAAGCAACCAACAAACCTTCCAAAATGTGTAAGCGAGCCATGACTTTGTCTAGGCGGTGTTGTAGACGGCGACGTACGGTCGTGCGACGGAACTCAATCCACTCTGACAGAATTTGCACCAGACCTTTAACTTGAGGACGATTATCCAAACCAATCATGTTCAAGTTAACACGGTAGCTGCGCTCAAGATCCGTTGATGCGAACAAGTGGTTCATCAACAAATCACAATCAACTCGGTTTGACTTAGGTACCACAACGATACGCGTTGGGTTCTCGTGATCCGACTCGTCACGAAGATCGTCAACCATTGGTAGCTTCTTCGCACGCATCTGGTTGGCGATTTGCTCAAGCAGTTTTGCACCCGATACTTGGTGTGGCAGAGAGGTGATAACGATATCAGAACCTTCTTTGTGCCATACCGCGCGCATCTTGATGCTGCCGCGACCGTTGCGGTAAATCTTCTCAATATCCGCTTGCGGCGAGATGATTTCTGCTTCTGTTGGGTAATCCGGACCTTTAACATATTGCATCACGTCCGGCAGTTCTGCTTTCGGGTTGTCGATCAAATGAATAGTCGCATCTGCGATTTCACGAACGTTATGCGGTGGGATGTCTGTTGCCATACCAACCGCAATACCGGTTACACCGTTAAGCAGGATATGAGGCAGGCGTGCTGGCAACATTTGTGGCTCTTTCATTGTGCCATCAAAGTTAGGTTGCCATTCAACCGTACCCTGGCCCAGTTCGCCTAGCAATACTTCAGCAAACTTAGACAGTTTTGCTTCGGTATAACGCATTGCCGCGAATGATTTCGGGTCATCTGGCGCACCCCAGTTACCTTGACCATCCACTAATGGATAGCGGTAAGAGAATGGCTGAGCCATCAATACCATCGCTTCGTAACACGCTGAATCACCGTGCGGATGGTATTTACCTAACACGTCACCAACCGTACGTGCAGATTTTTTGTATTTTGCTGATGCAGAGAGACCAAGCTCCGACATCGCATAAATGATGCGTCGTTGAACCGGCTTTAAGCCATCACCAATGTATGGCAAGGCGCGGTCCATGATTACGTACATCGAGTAGTTCAGATAAGCGTCTTCAGTGAACTTGCGCATTGGCAACTGTTCGACGCCATCGTAGGTAATTTCTGTAGACATCCGTTACACCTCTGCCAAGTCGCCGTTGTTTTGTAGCCAAGAACGACGGTCATCTGCACGCTTTTTGCCCAGCAGCATGTCCATCATTTCCATGGTCGCCGTAGAGTCGTCAATGGTTAACTGCACTAAGCGACGCGTGTTCGGATCCATGGTGGTTTCACGCAACTGAAGTGGGTTCATCTCACCCAGACCTTTGAATCGTTGCACGTTGATTTTGGCTTTCTTCTTCGACAAGCGCTCTAAGATGCCATCTTTTTCATCGTCATCGAGGGCGTAAAACACTTCTTTACCACAGTCGATTCGATACAGAGGCGGCATCGCCACATAGATATGGCCCGCTTCAACCAGTGCACGGAAGTGACGAGTGAACAGTGCACAAAGCAGCGTTGCGATGTGAAGACCATCCGAGTCCGCATCGGCAAGGATACAGATCTTACCGTAACGAAGACCATCAAGGTTATCGCTGTCAGGATCAATCCCCAAAGCCACTGAAATATCGTGTACTTCTTGAGATGCTAATACTTGGTCAGCAGAGACTTCCCACGTGTTCAAGATCTTACCACGCAGTGGCATCACAGCTTGGAACTCACGGTCACGTGCCTGTTTTGCCGAGCCCCCCGCAGAGTCACCCTCCACAAAGAAGATTTCAGTGCGACTTAAATCCTGTGCTGAACAGTCGGTCAACTTACCTGGCAGTGCCGGGCCGGACGCCACTTTCTTACGTACGACTTTTTTCGCTGCACGCATACGACGGTGCGCATTAGCGATACAGACTTCTGCCAATTGCTCTGCTAGCTGAGGCTTTTCGTTCAACCAAAGACTGAACGCGTCTTTTACTACGCCAGAGACAAATGCCGCGGTTTGACGAGAAGACAGACGTTCTTTGGTCTGGCCTGCAAATTGCGGATCTTGAATTTTAACCGACAACACGTAAGAACAGCGGTCGAAAACGTCATCACCCGTTAGCTTCACGCCACGAGGTAATAGATTACGGAACTCACAGAACTCGCGCATCGCTTCTAACAAGCCTTGGCGTAAACCATTAACGTGCGTACCACCTTGAGCAGTTGGGATCAGGTTAACGTAGCTTTCGGTGATCATCTCACCACCTTCTGGCTGCCAAATTACCGCCCAGTTTGCCGCTTCGGTATCCGCCAAGAACTCACCAGTAAATGGTTCTTCAGGAATAACTGGGTAGCCTTTTACGCCTTCCGCAAGATAGTCTTTAAGACCGTCTTCGTAGTACCACTTATAGTCTTTACCATTAACTTTGTCGGTTAATGTAATTTCTAGGCCCGGGCACAAAACCGCTTTTGCGCGCAGATTATTGACTAGGCGTGTAACAGAGAAGTTAGCCGAATCGAAGTACTTCGCATCAGGCCAGAAATGCACGCTGGTACCGCGATTGCGACGACCACATGTGCCGGTTACGGTCAGGTCAGAGACTTTATCACCGTGCTCAAATGCAATTTCATACACTTGACCATCACGACGAACGGTTACTTCAACGCGTTTTGACAACGCGTTTACTACCGAAATACCTACCCCGTGCAAACCACCAGAGAATTGGTAGTTTTTGTTAGAGAACTTACCACCTGCGTGCAGCTTGCATAGGATTAACTCTACGCCTGACACTTTCTCTTCAGGGTGGATATCAACAGGCATGCCTCGACCATCATCGATCACTTCTAGTGATTGGTCGGCATGTAGGATGACTTGTACTTTTGAGGCATGTCCGGCTAGCGCTTCGTCGACACTGTTGTCGATAACTTCTTGGCCCAAATGGTTTGGGCGCGCTGTATCCGTATACATCCCTGGTCGGCGACGTACTGGCTCTAAGCCATTCAGTACTTCAATGGCACCAGCATTATATTGTTCAGTCATAATACGGAATTATTCTCAAAGTTTACTTGTTGCCTGAATATCACCAATGGGTGAACCCATACTCAGGAAACGAAAAAGCCACCCTGTTCACATCACTAAGTGCTTGTAAACATGATGCATAACAAAGTAGCCAGGGTCCTCGACCCTTAAGATCTTTTGGCAAAACATAGTCGGAAAGCATACCGCCCATGTCAAGAAACGGTTGGATATATCAATAAAAACTATGAGCCTTTTCCAATCGCTTTCGAATTACAGTTCTAGAAATTCGATAATCTGTGCAGGATAACGCTCAAAGCCTACAAAACTGTGATCACCGCCTTGTTCTACTGTTTGCTTAGCGCCTGCAAACTTATCTACCGCTTGTCGATAGTCTAAAACCTCATCTTCTGTTTGCTGCAACAACCAGAAAGAATGTGGCGACGCGATGCTTTGTACATCAAGAGCTTTTAACTCGTCAATATGACAAGCTTCAAGTGTATAGGTTTCGTGCGTATAAGGGTTAGTTTGCTCACCCAAATAATCTACTAACAACTCATAGGGCTTAACCGCGGGGTTGACCACAACCGCTTTAAATCCAAACTTGTCATTTAGCCACATTGACATAAAGCCGCCTAATGAGCTGCCCACCAGACCAATGTTATAGTCGTCTTTATATTGCTCGATGATATCCAACAACATTTTCGCCGCTTGTTGAGGATAACAAGGTAACTGGGGAACAATCACTTTGATATCAGGACGATGCAGCTCGCAGTATGCTCTTATCACATTGGCTTTCATTGAGAGTGGAGAACTGTTAAAGCCATGGATATACAGAAGAAGTGAAGGTTTACTCATAGATATCTCGCACAAAAAGCGAGCCCGAACATAGAGCTCGGGCGCGTTAGTATCCGTTAGAAGAGAAGTCTGGTTGGAACTGGCCGTCAGGAAGTCGGCCCACTTGGGTCGTAATATCACCACAAGCGTGCAACTGCAGTTCACGCCAACCAGGCGAAGTCGTATCGAGGGCAAAATCATCCGAGTTAGGCTTAAACTGAACACACGTCGAGGGTGTTGCCATCACTCGAATGCCATTATGAAGCACATTCATGTCTTGATGAACATGACCACAGAGAATGCCTTTCACGTTATCAAAACGATCGACAACCTGCCAGAACGCTTCGGCATCTTTTAAGGTATGTTGATCAAGCCACGCGCTTCCCACCAATAATGGATGGTGATGCAACAACACAAGTGTGTGCCTTTCTGGGTGTTCTGCTAACTTTTCTTCGAGTAACGCTAACTGCTGGTCACTCAAGCGTCCGTGAGGAACGCCAACAACTTGCGAGTCTAAAAGAACCAACTGCCAATGCGCGCCAAGCAATACATGCTCTGCCGCTTTGATTTGTTGCGAAGGTAATACACTGCCCATATTGGGCTTGTAGTCATGATTACCAGGCAGCCAAAAGCAGTCTTTCTCTAGCGGTTCAATGCCTTCGGCAAAGCGCTGGTAAGATTCTGCACTATGGTCTTGGGAAATGTCCCCTGTCGCCAAGATGTAATCAAACGTCACGTTGCGGCGTAAAACATCAGCAACAACAGCGTTAAAGCTATCGGCCGTTTTTACGCTCAGCAAACTTCCCTCATCGGCAGCAAACAGATGAGTATCCGTAATTTGTAAAAGTTTGATGCTGTCACTAGATGATTGCAAAATGAAAACCTGATTCGTCCACTATATCGTTATTTGTTATTTTCCTTTAGTGACGTGACGATCAATTGAAGGCAAGTGGTGTTCTACTGATACCACTTCGTAAACAAAACGTCAGCCATTCACCGAGGAACGTGTTTAGTTGATGCTTTTCATCTTTCTGCATCAGTTGGTCGTTGGGATAATCATACTTAGCTTTTATGCGAGAGAACTCTCCGCTTGAGCATACTTCGGCTACTCTCGCATCGTGATAAAGCCTGACAGACATCGTCGGTAAAGGAAACACTGGCGTTTCATCACTCTGACATATCTCAACAACTGTGGTGTATTTTGTGATTTCATTCACGGTCAGTTGGTAAACCATGTTCGCCGCTTGATAGCAGCGTACATCCCCAACTTCAGCAGAAGCAGGCAATAAGGCGTTCAATTTAGCGTAGTTGGTCTCATAGGTTCTCATTAGACCCGCTAAATCAACATGATACCTCTGTTTTTCAGCCACTTGTGCCATTACTTACTCTCCACCATTTGGGGTTGCCCCCACTGTGACTTCAACTCTTGATGGTTTAATTGCAACCATTGCAACGCAATAATCGACGCACCATTTTCAAATTTTCCGTCTTTCACCCATTGATATGCTTGCTCACGACTCAAAACATGTACGCGAATATCTTCATTCTCATAGTCTAAACCATGAATGCCGTGCGCTTTAGATGCGTCCACTTCACCAACAAATACGTCCAACTTTTCCGAGCAACCGCCAGCAGAAGGATAATAAGAAGTGACTAGCGCAACACGCCCCACTTGTATCCCCGCCTCTTCGACAGCTTCTCGGCGAATGACGGCTTCAGCTGATTCATCACGGTCAATCATACCCGCGACAATCTCTAGCTGCCATGGGTGTTGATGCTCTAAGGCTCCTACTCGAATCTGTTCAATGATAACCACTTGATCCGTATTTGGATCATAAGGAAGCATCGCTGCAGCATGACCACGCTCGAACATTTCTCGTTCGACAACCTCGCTCCAACCTCCAGCAAATAGCTTATGCTGAAAGCGATATTTCACCATTTTGAAAAAGCCTTCAAATAAGGTTTCTTTCGAGATGACTTTTACATCTTGCGAAGTAAAATCCTTTTGTTGTTTGTCACACTGTTGCATTCGACACCTCTCTGAGTGAATCTTGTAGTTTACTCATTGTTATTCGCTTGCTCAAAGGACTTGGCTCAACTTTTTGTACAATAGTTACAAATTAATTTAAGTCTTTGGTGAAAATTTATTGCACAACTGGATAATTACGTGTAAAAAAGTGCAAACTTTAGAGTAAATATCGTGCAAATTGAGTTAAACTACTGAGAATTAACCAATCTATTGACCGCGGGAATAGAAAATGAAAAAATTGCTTCCACTATTTATCAGTGCAGCGCTAGGTAGCATGAGTACGTCTGCGTTCGCAGACTCTTTGGCTGAAATCTACGACTTAGCAAAACAAAATGATCCACAATTGCTCAGTGTAGCAGCACAACGTGACCAAGCTTTCGAAGCAATCACCTCAAGCCGTAGTGCTCTATTACCACAAATTAACCTAACAGCAGGTTACAACTTAACTCGTGGTGATACTGAATACGACTCAAATCTAGTCAATGACGTATCAAACGATGCCAACGCTCTAACCGCTGGTGTTAGCTTTTCACAAGCACTTTACAACCGCGCATCTTGGATCTCGCTAGATACCGCTGAGAAAAGTGCTCGCCAAGCAGACGCAACTTACGCTGCGACTCAACAAGCACTAATTCTTCGTGTTTCACAAGCGTATTTTGAAGTTCTACGCGCACAAGACAACCTTGTTTTCGTCCGTGCAGAAAAAGCCGCAGTGGGTCGTCAACTAGAGCAAACAAAACAGCGTTTTGAAGTAGGTTTATCTGCGATCACTGACGTACACGACGCGCAAGCTCAGTACGACCAAGTACTGGCGGATGAAGTGTTAGCAGAAAACGCACTAACTAACAGCTACGAGTCATTACGTGAAATCACTGGTCAAGAGCACAAAGATCTCAACATCTTAGATACTCGCCGCTTCACTGCTAGCCCATCGACCGTGCCTGCTGAATCACTAATTGACGAAGCAAAAACCAAAAACCTGACCTTGCTATCTTCACGTATTCTTCAAGATATCGCACGTGACAATATTTCACTAGCAAGTTCTGGTCATCTACCAACGCTGTCTCTAGACGGTGGTTACAACTACGGTGATACGTCTCATAGCTCTCGTGACAACACCACAGACAACTTCAATATCGGTGTGAACCTTGCGGTGCCGCTATACACGGGTGGTAACGTCACCTCTCAAACCAAACAGGCTGAATACGCGTACGTGGCAGCAAGTGAAGATCTTGAAGCACAATACCGCAGCGTAGTAAAAGATGTTCGCGCACAAAACAACAACATTAACGCCTCTATCGGCGCACTACGTGCTTATGAGCAAGCCGTTATTTCTGCGCGCTCTGCACTAGAAGCAACAGAAGCAGGTTTTGATGTGGGTACTCGTACTATCGTTGACGTGCTCGACGCAACTCGTCGTCTATACGATGCGAATAAAAACCTATCGAACGCTCGTTACGACTACATCTTAAGTGTTCTTCAGCTACGCCAAGCCGTTGGTACGCTAAGCGAACAAGACATCTTAGACGTTGATGCAGGTTTGAAAGCAGCAAAATAACTGCTGACTGAATGCTTCAGTTCTCAATAAATAAAAACGCCAGTTGATTTATCAGCTGGCGTTTTTTATTGCTTGCAGTTAAGAGACGAAAAGTATCTCAGAACATCAAGTATCAAAAAGGCCGCACTTGGCGACCTTTTACAAACAAATAGCGTTTCAATGCCAACAAATCGTAGGCTTAGCCCTTACCGCCTTTGATTGCATTGATGATTTCACTGGTTGAGCAGCCATCCTCAAAGTTCAATACACGAACTTCGCCACCTGCAGCGATGACTTCTTTACCACCAGCAATCTCTTCTGGTTTGTAGTCACCACCTTTTACTAGCAAGCTTGGCAGAACTTCCGAGATCAAACGTTGCGGCGTATCTTCACTAAATGGTACTACCCAATCCACAGCGCCCAAACCTGCCAATACCGCCATGCGGCGATCGGTTGGATTCACAGGACGACCAGGCCCTTTAAGACGCTTCACTGATTCATCGGTATTCACCGCAACAATCAGGCGATCACCAAGTTCTGCAGCGTGATTGAGGTAAGAAACATGCCCAGCGTGAAGAATATCAAAGCAGCCGTTTGTCATAACGACTTTCTCGCCACGTGCACGTGCTTTTTTCACTGCTTCAATCAGCGCTTTTTCTGAAATCACACCGTAATCCGTGTCTTGGCTGCCATGTACCGCTTCTGCCAGTTCAATTTCAGACAAGGTCGAGGTACCAAGCTTACCAACAACAACGCCTGCCGCAGCATTCGCTAGTGCACACGCTTCTTCGAAGGATTTACCCGCCGCAACTGAAGCTGCAAGTACAGAAATCACCGTATCACCAGCACCTGTCACGTCGTACACTTCTTTCGCTTGAGTCGGAAGGTGGAATGGCTCTTGACCACGGCGGATCAACGTCATGCCGTTTTCACTACGCGTAACCAGTAGCGCTTCAAAATCAAACTCTTCAACAAGCTGAAGTGCTTTTTCAACCAGCTCTTGGTCTGATTTTACTTTGCCAACGACATCTTCAAACTCTTTCATGTTTGGTGTTAAGAGTGTTGCTCCGCGGTAGCGTTCAAAATCCGCACCTTTAGGGTCAATGAAAACTGGAATGTTTGCTGCGCGCGCTTTTTGGATGTATGCCTGAACATGCTCTAACGAGCCTTTTGCGTAGTCAGACATAATCACGGCTTTAACGTTTGGCAGAGCGGTATCCATACGCGATAGTACAGGTGCAGAATCCGTGTTTTCAAATTTGTCTTCGAAGTCGAGACGGATCAGTTGTTGTCCACGGCTCATCACACGAAGCTTCGTAATCGTTGGGTAATCCGGCAGTGCAACGAAATCGCACTTCACATTGAGTGAGCTCAGCGTCTCCGTCAGCACTTTTGCAGGCTCATCTTCCCCTGTTAGACCAACAATGTGAGCATGGCCACCTAGTGATGCGATATTCATCGCAACGTTCGCAGCACCACCAGGACGCTCTTCATTGTTTTCTACTTTTACAACAGGAACCGGCGCTTCAGGAGAAATACGTCCGGTTGGGCCATACCAGTAACGATCTAGCATGACATCACCGATGATGAGCACACCAGCGCTGTTGTAATCAGGTAGAATTGGTTTCATTATTGGTCTCCAAAAATTAAATCGAAGTGAGTTTATCACAGCCCTTATCGAGGCTAAATATATGGTCTTAACTGAACCACTGATTCCAAGCCTGTTTTACCCACTCCCTTTCGGCAACAAACTTATCTTCCACCACATCAGCATCTAAATTGAGTAGATTTCTCCGGTGTATTTCGTTTCGCATTGTCGTGTAGGCACGTATCAACTGCATTGCCTGGTCTTCGTCCATGACATTTTGTGCAATGAGCGTTTCAAAGATGCGCACATTATCACACCAACGCGTTAATTTCGGCTTATCGTGACTATAGTTGAGCACTAAGTACTGAGCGAGAAATTCGATATCGGTAATCCCTCCCACATCTTGCTTGAGCATAAAACGGCCGGGCTTTTTCCCCCCAAGATGACCGCGCATTTTCTCTCTCATTTCGACAACGGCTTTTTTCAGTTCCGCCCGATCGCGCGCTTTGCACAACACATCATGTCGCGTATTGTGAAATGCAATGGCAAGGGGTTCATCGCCATAAATCAAGCGCGCGCGCACAAGTGCTTGATGCTCCCATGTCCAGGCTTCTTGATGCTGATAATCGTCAAACGCATCGGTTGGGCTAACCAACAAACCTGACGCGCCAGATGGGCGCAAGCGGGTATCGACTTCGTACAAAATGCCGGAAGCGGTGCGAGTCGAGAAAATATGGATGATGCGCTGCGCTAGGCGAAGGTAGAACTGACGGCCGTCGATTTCCTTTTTGCCATCTGTATAGACATTGACTGGGCAGTCATGCATGAAGACGATATCCAAGTCGGAGTTATAGCCGAGTTCCCAGCCACCGACTTTGCCATAACCAATGACGGCAAAACCCTTCCCTTCACGATCTTTCACATGCGTTGGCTCGCCGTATTTTTCGGACACTTGCAACCAAGCCTGACTGACCACAGCATCAACGATAGCTTCCGCCAAATAGGTTAAGTGATCACTCACTTTCATCACCGGCAATGCACCAGCAATATCCGCCGCCGCAATACGTAAAATGCAGATTTGCTTAAACTGGCGCAACGCTTCCATTTGCTGCTCCATATCATCTTCTGGAATACGGGCCAGATAATCACGCAGCTCTGTGCGGTAACTGTCTAATGGGATTGGATTGTACAACTGTGCAGGATCGATCAACTCATCGAGTAAGATCGGATACCGAGATAACTGCTCTGAAATCATTGGGCTTGCGGTACACAAACGTACGAGCTGTACTAGAGCCGCTGGGTGCTCATCCAATAACTCCAGATAAGTTGTACGTGTGCAGATATTGTGCAGTAAATGCAACACTCGCGGTAAACCAAACTGTGCATCAGGGTGGGCAAACACCGCATCAAACACCTTCGGCATCAAACGGTTTAACACTTCGCGTCCACGCGGTCCTAACGTTTTTTTAGCCAGATCGGTTTTAAAGTTGATGATGGTTTTCGCGCATGAAGCAAAGTCTTCAACCTGAATATCCTGCTGTAAGATATGCTCAAGCACATCTTGTTTGTTCGCCATATCCCATAGCTCATGAAAATGACGAGCAACCGTAGTGCCCTCATCTTCTTCATCATCACCAATTAACGACTCAAATACTTGATGGACATTCGCCATGTGCTGCTGAGTTTGCTCAATCAGTTGGTCCCAAGAGGTCATTTGCATCGCTGTGGCGAGCTTTAAGCGTTCGGTTTCGCAATCAGGCAGCGTCTGGGTTTGCTTATCCGCCATCGCTTGCAACAAGTTTTCTAATTGACGCAAGTACTTGTATGCAGCTTCTAGACTGCTGACTTCTTGCGAAGTGAGTAACGCCAGCTCTTCAATGCCTTGCAGCGTTTCCAACAACCCTCGATTACGAAGAGAAGGCTCGCGACCACCTCGAATTAATTGAAAAACTTGGGCGATAAATTCAATTTCTCGGATGCCACCTGCACCTAACTTAATGTTGTTGTTCAAACCTCGGCGGCGAACCTCACTACTGATCATCGATTTCATCCGACGCAAAGACTGAATCGCACTGAAATCAATATAGCGACGAAAAACAAAAGGACGCAGCATTTGGCGTAGCTCTTGGTATTGCGGGTACATTTCGCACCCCATCACTCGAGCTTTGATCATCGCGTAACGCTCCCAGTCACGTCCCTGTTCTTGATAGTAATCCTCTAGTGCCGCATAGCTCATAACTAATGGACCACTCTCACCAAACGGACGCAAACGCATATCTACGCGGTAACAGAAGCCATCGAAGGTTTGTTGATCGAGCGCTTTGATGATGCGTTGACCAAGACGAGTAAAGAACTGGGCATTGGCAATGCTGCGACGAGCGCCTTGGGTTTCGCCATTCTCTGGATATGTGAAAATTAGATCAATATCGGAAGAAAAGTTTAACTCGCCACCACCCAGTTTCCCCATGCCGATAATCAACATCGGCTGTACTTCACCTTCCTCACTCGTCGGCGTTCCCCACTCCTGACAACACGCTTGATATTGCCATTGATAGGTTTCAAAAATCATCGCTTCAGCCAACTCGGATAAGTGGCTTAAAGACGTTTCTAGCGACCATGCATGCGTGAAATCCTTCCACGCAATGTACACCATTTCTCGGTTGCGAAACTGACGCAACACGCGATGACCAGACATCTCATCCGGGCATTGTCCCAACAGTGCAGCAAGACGTGAGCGGTAAGATTCCTGACGACTTGGTTGCGCTAACATGCTTGGCAACTCACGGGCTAAAACTTCATCGCGATGAATGGCTTCGGTAATAAACTGGCTTAAGCCCGCCACATAGCGAAATTGCTGCGCAATCTCATCTGGCCAAAGGGGAAAATAACCTGCCTCTTGAGCATTTTGTACGGCAGATTCAGCGATAGAAATCAGTGGCGAAGGCAGCTGCATTTTTCTTCCTTGTTTGAAAAGCACGGTAACTCATTCTTTATACCAGACTTAAAGCAAATAAAAACGCCCACAAAAGGTTTGTGGGCGTTTTATCAAAAGTTCTGGATGGAATATTAAACTTGGAAAGATTTGATCTTCTTGTCTAACTCGCCAGCATTATTTTGCATCATTTCAGAAGTTTCTAGCAGCTCTGTCACAACCACAACCGAGGCTTCCACCAGCTCACGTACATTGGTGAGGTTTTGACTCATCTCTTCTGCAACACTGCTTTGCTGACCAGACGCCGTCGCGATTTGGAAGTTCATGTCATTGATTTGCGTCACTTGCCCAACAATACCATCGAGCTCAGATCCAGCATTAGAAACCAGCTCGTTTCCATCGGCCGCTTCCACTACGCTTTTCTCCATGAGTTCTACAGCAGATTCGGCACTGGTTTGCAGCTGAGCAATCATCTCTTGAATTTCTACCGTCGCTTGTTGTGTACGTTGTGCAAGGTTACGAACTTCATCTGCAACCACCGCAAAACCACGACCCGCCTCGCCAGCTCGCGCAGCTTCAATCGCCGCATTCAGTGCAAGCAGGTTAGTTTGTTCAGAGATACCTTGAATCGTACCCACAACACTACCAATGGATTCAACACGTTCTTCGACCTGGTTAACTGCCTGCGCCGATGAAGCGATGTCCGACGAGAGTTCACTCATTTTCGCCATCGTACTTTGCAAGAACTGTTGACCAGAAATCGCTTGTGCGGAAGCTTGCTCTGTAAGAGAAGACGCCGTCTGGGCATGTTCTGCGACGGTTTGCACCGTCGACGACATTTCACTCATCGCCGTCGCAAGTTGATCAATTTCGTTAAACTCTTCTTGCGCCGACTCTTTCGTTTCCGACATGCTCAGCGTCATCACTTCCGTGAGTGTGGATAACTCATCAGAAGCATTAATTTGCATTTGAATCACATCGTGCAATTGGCGACGTGTCTTTTCTAATTCACGTGCCACGTCTCCGTATTCATCTTTACAATCCATACCAAATGGCACGGAGAGGTTCTTGCTCGCCATCAGTTTGATCGCGTCGCTCAGATACTGCGTTTGACGCAGCATCACTCTAGCCGCCGCTAATAAGAGCACGACAAAAACCACAATCAATAAGGCGGTTTGCCAAGCAACTTGCGTTAAGTATGCTTCGTAATGCTGTTGGGCAACTTGCGCGTTTTGTGTCGCCGCTAAAAGTGAATCGTAAAAGGTGTTCGCGTCCCACAGTTGTTTTGCCACAATCAGGACAGTACTGAAGACCATCAACATGACCATTTTAGGAACCAGTCGAATGTCGGATATGACCCTTTCCCATGGCTTAAATGCCAGCTTTTCCATTGTCAGTTCTCCACCGAGTCTTATATAGTCTTTATCTATAATCTTTATATTACTTATAGTTATGTTCGCGTTTAGCGTGGTTACGCGATTTATTTCGAGCTTCGTATGAAAAACAATGATATCAAAGACAGCACACGACCGATGGGCCTGTTGTCACTAATATTGTCTTTTATGGCACTATTTGTGATCTCTGGCTTGTTGTTTTTCCCGATCGATCACGAAACCCGTCAAGTTCTTATCGGTCTGGATTTCATAATCTGTAGTATTTTTCTATTACAGCTCACCATTGATTTGATCCGGTCCACAGATCGGTGGTTGTTTCTTAAACGTCATTGGATAGATTTCGTGGCGAGCATCCCATTAATAGAGCCACTGCGCTTTGCTCGTATCTTTCATATTCTTCGAGTGGTATTAGTACTGCGCTCGTCAAAGTTCATTTTGCATCAGCTCAAAGAGAACCGCCGCGAAACCACGGTCGCCTCAATATTACTGTTGATGGTGATCCTCATTACGCTCGGTTCTAGTGCCATGCTGTTTATCGAAGCGAAAAACCCAGAAGCGAATATTCGCACTGGCGCCGATGCTTTGTGGTGGGTATTAGTAACGATCTCAACCGTTGGTTACGGCGATCATTATCCGGTGACCTCAGTAGGAAAGTTTTTAGCCGTCATCATCATTGTTTGTGGTGTGGGGATCTTTGGTATGATTTCGGGTCTTATCACCTCTATCCTTACTGCCCCGACAAAACAACAGACGCACAGCTCAATCAATAAAGAACGTATGCTCGAGCAGCTCCTAAGCCAACAAGCGCAAATACTAGAACGACTCGACTTCATAGAACAAGAGCTGCAACAAAGCAAAACAAAGACAAAAAAATAGGACCATGCGGTCCTATTTTTTGTACAGGTACTCAAGGTGATCATTCACGCCAATAAGGCTGAACTTCTACACTGATCGCTCGGGTTTGATCCATTGCATGCAAAATTGAACGCTCTTGACGGTGCAACCAGCGTTCTAACTGCTCTTTTTCTGCGTCTTCCAACATATCAACCAACGGAAGTAAGTGGTTCAGCATTAGCAGATCATCAATACCATGCACCAGATCCGCCCATGGCAAACGGAAGCTGTTACGCTCATCCGAGTTATATAGACTCGCGAAACCAATACCGGTATAGAGGTTACGCAGCAAGCGATAGCGCTGATCAACGTACTCTTGCGCCGTCAGGTCGCGCTCTGCTGGGAAAGCTTCCATTAGTTCTGCCCAAGTGCGATCGAGCTGAGTGACTGAAAACGGCATGATATTACTTGCCATTTTTTCGCGCGCTTTTTCATCAAGAAACGGCTGCCAGCCACGCGCTAAGATCCAGCGACTAAGATCCAGCAATAACCCGGTGTAACGCGCGGAATTGAGCAACCCTAGCACTTCTTCACGGCTTGGCAACTCTTGTAACTGCTGAGTCAACTCAGATACTAAGAACTTACGCGCATCCAACTTACGCAGCACATTGCCTTTGTCATCTAAGAGCTCTTCAAGGTGTGCATGTTCATCCAACCAACTCAATTCTTCTTCCAACCATTTAAGCTCTTGGCGCAGAATCGCACTCGCGCGACGAGGGACAACACCACCAAAAATGGTCAATGTTTGACGAATAAAACGAATGGCATTGCTGATTTCACGTAGCGCTTCCACATTGTCACGCTCAGCATAAATTTGCTCGTGATAATGCCAGTGAGATAGGGCGTGTTCTAAAGAGTTGATCAAGCAGTATTCAACGGTATCCGTCGGGCTACTGTCCACAAGCGCCAACGATTTTACTTCATCACCTGCATAGCCACTTGCAAGTCGATAGCCTTTCGCCGCCTTACTCAAGTTACCCAAACGCATGCCACCTTGCTCGCAAAAGCTACGTGCTAGTGTAAATAGGGCATCGGTTTGGCCCGATTTAAGTTCCAGTTCAACTTCGCAAATCGGTTCTTGTTTCTCTTCCCCATCTTCACCTTTGGCTACGACCATACCTTGGTCAAACGCCACTTCTATTTGGCTACCATCTGGCATGCCAATCAGCCACTGTTCACGTGTGAAGTTGGTCGAGAATAACGGCATAAGCTCAGATTGCAGCGTTGCTGCGTCTTTACCTGGCGGCCAAATGTCTACAGGATGAAGCGACAGATTAGGCTCGTCGCTAGTGTGCTCAGCATTGTATTCTGGTCTTTGATGTAAGCCTGCGACGACGCGTCCTGCGGTCTTTACGGTTTGGACGAATACATCATCAAAACGGCGAATTCTTAAACCAATGTCGTGCTTTCTCAGCCATTTATCGGCGGTATCAAAGTAGGTGTTACCCAAGTCACGACAACTATGCTGAAGTACTTTTGTCTCAGAAATTTTTTCTTTTAAAGTTTCTGAAAATTCAGGAGAAACAAAAAACTTCAGTTCTATTTCGGTTTCCATAGCTATACCTTTCAAAGCAGATAGAAACAGGATATTGCGTAATTTCTCGCACGGCAAGAGAGAAATATCGCCGGAATGATGATCTAAAACAGTTTTAATGAGCGATTTAATGCGTTACCATGCGCGCCTTTATAGCCATCGTTCAACATTTCGCCAAGCACTCAGAAATGGTGTATGTTTTTTTAAGGTTATAGTTATTAGGTTGAATGACCATGCCAGTAAATACAATTATGGGGTTATTTGCAAAGTCCCCAATTAAGCCTTTGCAACGCCACGTTGTGTGTGTCAACGAATGTTGTTCACACTTGGTGAAATTCTTTGAAGTATCTTCAAAGGGTGACTGGGAAAAAGCATCTGAAATCCGTGCACAAATTTCTCACCTAGAGAAAGAAGCGGACGTGCTGAAACGTGAAATCCGTCTAAAACTGCCTCGCGGTTTGTTCATGCCAGTAGACCGTACTGACATGCTTGAGCTTCTGACTCAGCAGGACAAACTTGCAAACCTGGCAAAAGACATTGCTGGCCGTGTATATGGTCGTCAACTTGTCATTCCTGAGGCTCTCCAACCAAACTTCCTCGCTTACGTTCAACGTTGTCTTGATGCGGCCGATCAGGCGCAAAAGGTAATCAATGAACTTGATGAATTGCTAGAAACCGGCTTCAAAGGTCGTGAAGTGACGCTCGTCGCTGAAATGATTCATCAATTAGATGTCATCGAAGATGATACCGATGCTATGCAGATTGAACTTCGTCAACAGTTGATGGCGATTGAGTCTGACATGAACCCTATCGATGTCATGTTCTTGTACAAGATTCTTGAATGGGTAGGTGGTATTGCCGACCAAGCGCAGCGCGTAGGTGCTCGTTTGGAAGTCATGCTATCTCGATCTTAAAACATAAAGTTAACGACATAACGAAGAGCATAATGAACACGTGTCATAGGGACGATGACTATTTTCATCGTCTTATGGTTTGGCGCGCGTAAAATTTTGTTCCGCTTGTTATAAAACAACTAGGTATTACGATGGATATCCTTGCGAACTACGGCACTGTCCTGATTATTGTTGCAGCGATTTTTGGTTTCATGATGGCGATTGGTATTGGCGCGAACGACGTTGCTAATGCGATGGGTACATCAGTAGGTTCAAAAGCGCTAACCGTAAAACAAGCTATCATCATTGCGATGATCTTCGAATTTGCAGGTGCTTACCTTGCAGGCGGTGAAGTAACCGACACTATCCGTAAAGGTGTAATCGAAACTTCTTTATTTGCTAGTCAACCTGACGTTCTTGTCTACGGTATGATGTCTGCTCTTTTGGCTGCGGGTACATGGTTACTTCTTGCCTCTTACATGGGCTGGCCAGTATCTACGACTCACTCAATCATCGGTGCAATCATTGGTTTTGCATGCGTATCAGTAGGTACTGAAGCGGTTGACTGGGGCAGCGTTCAAGGCATTGTTGGTAGCTGGATTATTACACCAGTGATTTCAGGTTTCTTTGCGTACGTTATCTTTGTCAGCGCACAACGTCTGATTTTTGATACTGAGAACCCGTTATTCAACGCCAAACGTTTTGTTCCTGTTTACATGTTCATCACAACAATGGTGATTGCACTTGTAACTATCAAAAAAGGTCTAAAACACGTTGGTCTTCACCTAACCAATGGCGAAGCTTGGATGTGGGCAGCAGCAGTTTCAGCACTCGTGATGGTTGGCGGCTACGTATACATCCAGAAAAAATTCGCTAATCGCGAAGAAGACCGCAGCTTTTCTGGCGTGGAAGGTATCTTCAGCGTTCTGATGGTTATCACCGCTTGTGCAATGGCATTTGCACACGGTTCAAACGACGTTGCAAACGCCATTGGTCCACTGTCTGCTGTAGTATCGACCGTTGAACACATGGGCGAAATCAGCACGAAAAGCACCATCGCTTGGTGGATTCTACCTCTTGGTGGTATTGGTATCGTGGTCGGTCTTGCGACACTGGGTCACAAAGTAATGGCAACCGTTGGTACAGGTATCACTGAGCTAACTCCTAGCCGTGGTTTTGCAGCTCAGCTAGCAACCGCTTGTACTGTTGTTCTAGCTTCTGGTACTGGTCTGCCAATCTCAACCACTCAAACATTGGTTGGTGCGGTTCTCGGTGTTGGCTTTGCTCGTGGTATCGCGGCACTAAACCTGGGCGTGGTTCGTAACATCGTGGCATCATGGATCGTTACACTACCAGCAGGTGCACTATTGGCCGTTGTATTCTTCTACGGACTTCAAGCGATGTTCGCTTAAGACACTCGTCAATAGAATGTAAGCGCTTTGTCATTATTGACTCAAACGCACAGAAAGGGAGGCTTTGCCTCCCTTCTTTGTTGCACCGAAGTTTGAAACTGCATACTATTCGTCTATTTCCGGCTCCAATCATTCGGTGCCAACGCTGTCTCCAAGAAAAATCGTTAAGGGATTTACTGTGAAAAAACTAATCATCACGGTTTTGTTTACTTTGCTAGCAGCGCCAGCGGCCCTAGCAGCAGACCGTTATATTTCTGATGACCTCTTCACTTTTATGCACTCAGGTCCAAATAACACCTACCGTATTATTGGTAGTGTTAATGCCGGTTCTAAAGTACAACTGATTAAAACCAACCGAGATACTGGCTATACGCAAGTTCGTGATGACCGCGGTCGTACTGGTTGGGTACAAAGCAAGTTTGTGACAAACCAAGAAAGCATGGCGATTCGCCTTCCTCGCATTGAGAAAGAGCTAGCAGAAGTGAAAGAGCAGCTTGCTAACGCTCGTAAAACTTCTGATGCAGAGAAAGCTGGTCTTGTTACCTCTCTAGAAACGCGCAACCAACAAATTTCCGATCTTGAGAATAAATACTCTGAGATCAGCGACCAGCTTACTTCTGTTGAAACAGAAAACCGCGAGCTGCGCGCTAAACTGGATACACAAAAAGACGACATGCTGCTTAAGTACTTCACTTATGGCGGCGGTGTTGCAGGTTTAGGTTTGCTATTTGGTTTGATTCTTCCGCATGTCATGCCTCGTAGAAAACGTTCACCTGCGGGTTGGGCATAAGTCCTTCGCCCTTTTATCGATAAAAAAGAATGCAAAAGCCAGTCGATATTCGACTGGCTTTTTTGTTTGCTTAGTTTTACGGAAATCTGCACTACTCCCCCATTGAACTAGATGCTCGACGACGATCCGTTGCGCCATAAAGCTTGCCATCTTTTAGCTCAATTGCATTCAAACCACTTACCACTGGAATAACGTGTACTGGGTAGCCAAGCTCCATAAACTCCGGCACCAACATTTCTGCGAAGGTTTTCTTTTCCACCAGCAAGCCAGTCGGGTCATAAGACTTGGTGCGATCTATCTTGGTACCGTACTGGATGTTTGGTAAGTCAATAGCCTCTTGCGCTGATAACTTCCAATCCAGCACGCCAACCACGGTTTTGAGTACATACCCCGGTATTTGCGAACTTCCTGGTGAACCGACAACCAAACGCAAGTTATCATCGCCGTCCATCACCATTAATGGCGTAATGGCTGAGCGTGGACGCTTACCCGCTTCAATCGAGTTTTGAGTAGGCTTACCGTTAAGCGTTGGTTGAGGTGAAAAGTTTGCCATTTGTGCATTCAAGATAACGCCATCAACCATGACACCAGATCCCATTCCCGTGCCAACGGTGCTGGTCATAGCAATCGCATTACCTTCCCTATCAACGATAGAAATGTGCCCTGTATCTTTGCTCTCGAAGCCTTGATATTGCGCATACTGAGTTTGCGTTATCTGTCCGGCTTTTGGATTCTCTTTCGAGGTGCCATTATCAGGGATTAAATCACGTCTCTGGTCCAAATAGGTTTTAGATAACAATTGTTCAACTGGTGCTTCCACATAATCCGGATCTCCGGCATACGCAATACGATCAGCTTTTGCTAAGCGCATCGCCTCGGTCATTAAACGCCAAGGCTCTACATCAGTTAATGCCATCTGAGATATATCGTACGGCTCCAGCAGTTTCAGACTTTGAGCGACCATCACACCGCCAGAGGCCGGGTAACCAAACGAAACGATTTTGTTGCCTCGATAATCGCTTTCAATAATATCGCGAGATTTCACCTGATAGTTTTTAAAGTCCTCTAACGATAATTTCTCATGCTGATCGTTAATACGACGATTCACCGTATCAACAATATGTTGACCAAGTGCACCACCATACAAATAGCGATCGCCTTGCTGGGCTATTTTCTCTAGCGTCTCAGCCATTTTAGGGTTCTTCATTAACGTCCCTGTAGGCTTCACTTCATCATCTTGCCAATACAAGGCTTTAATTTCTGGATCGCGAGCCAAACGCGTTTGCTCTCGCACGACGATATCATAGGTATAGCTGTTCATCGCGTACCCATCACGCGCGAGCTTAATCGCAGGTTGAACCAACTCAGACCATGGTAATTTGCCGTATTGCTCGTGAGTGGAATAAAGCAGACGTAAGGTGCCCGGCACTGCAACGGAGCGAGGCCCCAAAATTTCATCGCGGCTGAGTGCTTTCCCATTTTCAATAAACATCTCAGGGTGAGCGCTAGACGGCGCTTCATCTCGCCCATCAAGGGCTAAAAACTTCTGCTTGTCATGTTGATAAAACAGCGCGAAAGTACCGCCGCCAATTCCCGTCATATCCGGTTCAACCACAGACATCACCATCTGCATCGCGACCATGGCATCAACGACGTTCCCGCCCTCTTTCAATATTGAATAACCAGTGCTGCTCACGTAAGGGTTGGTCGCGCTGACCATAAAATCTTGTCCGTTATTATCTGGTGTTATAGGGAAAGGGGTCGGCTTTGCTGCGTAACTTAACGACGCAACAACACTTAAAGAAAAAATCAGAATACGCATGTGTCTCTGTATAGACTCCTGTTATTTCATGGGGTCTAACGTGGACCAGGTCGTGATGACGAAGTTCGTCAATATGGTGCTTTTTTACACAACGCTGACTGGAGTCATTCTACTAATACATGACTGATATTGATGTAATTTAAACGACTGAGAAAAGCTATATTTAGCTTGTGTGAGTCCCTAAAAATCATCATTCAAATAGATAAAAAAAGACCTTATGAGAAACAAAAAAGCCAGCGACATGACCTCGCTGGCTTGATGATTTACTCTAAAAAACGGCTACCCTTTCCACTCATACAACGCAGGGATACGAATTTGCTCACCTTGGAACTCGACAATCACCGCTTGCGGTTGTATTTCTCTTAATGTGACCTGCCCATCAACAACGTCTCCTTGATGATATTCAACATTGTTAATTTTCACCCAGCGGCGATTTTCATCACTGGCGTACATGTGAGTTTGCAAATTGAGCGCAGGTAAACGCCCTTGCCATTGGTGAGCGTTGCGCTCTAAATCGTTCACGCGCACCGTTTGTGGTGAAGGCGCATCATCTCGGGATAACGCATTTTCGACCTTTCGCGCCAAATCAGGAGATAATGAGGACAAGTCAAGATCATCCAGAGACAAACCTAGGTCCTCTTCAACTACTGAAGTGCCTTGAGTTGATACAGATGTTTCTATCTCGTCTTTGTTTGCTGTATTACTCACGTATTCATCAGATGTTGCAAACGTACCAAAATCACGAGACAGCTCTGCACTTGGCCACTCTCTTGGCAATTGCGCCAACTGAGTAGTTTCAGGATAGTCCAATGCTTTGAACGGTTGTTCCGCTTCCATCTTAGCCTTAGGGGCGGAAGTACTAGCTTCAGCATGAGGCGTAAGGAGATCTAAATACCAAGCAACTCCGATTGCAGCAACGGTGATCGGCAACAAGAACAAACCAATATGTTTCATGGCTGACATTATGCGTCCTCCTTCTCGATTCGTGCCAGTTGAGGCGCATCTGGCTGCACGTTTTGTTGAAGACGATCTAGCGTCCGCTTACCTGCAATGCCGTCGACCCCGATACCTTGCCAACGTTGGAATAACTCGACTCGCTCTTTCATCGCACCATCAAAAATAGACGTTTCAAGCAGTGGCTCACTTACCGCTTCTGCTAATAATCGGTCTAATACTTCGATCGCAGGGCCTTCCATGTCTAAACGTAATGTCTCTTTCAACGGCGCTTGCCACAGTTCAATGATATTGCCTTGCCACATCGGCTTTAGCCACGAAATAGGCAGACGCAGACGCTGCTTGCCATTGAGCACTTCGACTTTGTCATTACCGACGGCGTACAAAATGACATACCCAACATCACCTTGATAATTCAACTCCAAAATCACAGGGCGATTTTGTTGCATCAGCAGCGGCCAGGTCGCCATTTTACGCTCACAACGCATGGTCGATTGGGGTTCTGATAAACAAAGATTGTCGCGAACCGATGCTTGATAACCCCACAAACGATACAAATCATTCACGGCGAGATTCGACTGTTTTTGTGCTAACAATAAGTCACGCTGATCATCTGTCAATTGTTGGTTGACGACTATTGGCGTTGGCTCCTCTCTTGGTGCGGTCACTTGCGCCAACACTGACGTTGCTTGAGCTGGCATATAATTAACGACCGCCCACCCCGTACCTAATGCAGCAATAAGACCCACCGTAACAGAGCCCCAAGCAGGCCAACGGAAAGTACGGCGCTCTTTTTTATCTTGCTGATAAATATCTGCCTGAAACTGCATCACCTCTTCACAGGCCTGCTGAACGGTTTGCTTATCCACCACCACATTACCTTGGTGATAACTGATGTTGAGAGATTTATCACAGATAAGATTAATCAAGCGCGGGATGCCGTGACTGTATTTGGCAATGAGTTTACAAGAAGCACGATTAAACAGTTGCTGGTCACCACCTGCCGTATGTAATCGAAACGCGATGTAATCTTCTGTCTCTTTTTCATCCAACGGCAACAAGTGATAACGCCCAGTAATGCGCTGAGCGAGCTGGCGTAGTTGCGTCGTTTGTAATAACCGCTGTAATTCAGGCTGTCCGACCAACAACACTTTGAGCAGTTTTCTGGTATCGGTTTCCAAGTTGGTCAACAAACGTAGCTGCTCTAAAACGTCGGCAGCAAGGTGTTGAGCCTCATCAATGACCAGCAATGTCTGCCAGCCTGAACGATAATTACGCAGCAAGTATTTGTGAATCACTTGGTTTAGCTGTTTGAGGTTTGCATCTGGCGGGTAAGTAATTTTGAATTCATCGCAAATAGCTTCGAGCAAGTCTCGACTCGAAAACGTGGGATTTAGGATCAGACCCGCTTTGGTGTTATCACCTAAATTCGCCAGCATCGCTTTTGCGACGGTCGTTTTGCCTGTACCCACTTCGCCAGTAAGCATAGCAAAACCACCGCCATCGCCTAGCCCGGCTTGGAGATGTGTGATTGCCTCTTTGTGACGTTGGCTTAAATACAAATAACGCGAGTTTGGAACAATCGAATATGGTTGTTCTACAAACCCAAAAAAGTCCTTATACATTAGGCTCTCCAGCTAAAAAACCACCAGGGAATAGTCAGATATAATATAAACATAGCTGCATCTACTCTCGGGAGTAAAGAAAAGTACCATTGCTTGCTACAATGTCCAACGGCATATCAATAAATTAAGAGGTAATTCGTGCAAGTTTATTTAGTAGGTGGCGCAGTTCGAGATAAATTGCTCGGAATTGATAGTTATGACAACGACTGGGTGGTCGTAGGTGCGACTCCCGAGATGATGCTGTCCCAAGGGTACACCGCCGTTGGTAAAGACTTTCCTGTATTTTTGCACCCAAAAAGTAAAGAAGAACATGCACTTGCGCGAACAGAAAGAAAATCAGGCTCTGGTTACACTGGCTTTGAGTGTTTCTTTGATCAAAGTGTCACCTTAGAAGAGGATTTAATTCGTCGTGATTTAACCATTAATGCAATGGCAATGGATGATGCAGGTAAGCTCCATGATCCTTACGGCGGCCAGAAAGATCTCAATAATAAACTCCTACGCCATGTCTCAGACGCCTTTGTCGAAGACCCTCTACGCGTTTTACGTGTCGCTCGCTTCGCAGCAAAGCTGGCTGATCTAAACTTTACGGTTGCCGACGAAACCATGCGCTTAATGCGCCACATGGCAGAGTCTGGGGAGCTGAGCACACTGACTCCCGAGCGTATTTGGCAAGAATGGCATAAGTCCCTCTCCACCCCTCGCCCTGATATCTTCTTATCGATTCTAAGAGATTGTGGGGCATTGGCCGTTGTTTTACCTGAAATTGATGCACTATTTGGCGTACCTCAACCAGAAAAATGGCATCCAGAAATCGATACGGGCATCCATACTTTGATGGTAGCAAAGCAAGCTGCAAGACTGAGTGACTCACTCCCCGTCAGATTTGCCGCCCAAGTGCATGATTTGGGCAAAGGGGTGACACCAGAGAGCGAATGGCCAAGCCACAAAATGCATTGTCATACAGGGTTAAAACTGATCAAAAAGCTGTGCGAGCGTGTCCGGGTGCCGAATGAGTTTCGTGATTTAGCCTTGATGGTGTGCGAACAGCACTCCAATATCCATCGCGCGGCCGAGTTAAAGCCGCAAACCATCATAAAAATACTCAACAAATTCGATGTGTGGCGCAAAGCTGAGCGCTTAGAAGATATTTTAATATGCTGTCAGGCTGACCATGCAGGTCGAAAAGGGTTAGAAGAGAAGCCTTATCCTCAAGCTGAGATTTTTACCCGCGCTTATCAAGCCGCAGCCGCCGTAGATGTTCAGAGCATCATTAAGGATGGATTTAAAGGCCCGGCAATACGTGATGAACAAGAAAAGAGACGGATTGAAGCGGTAAGAGTCGCTTTGAATAAGTGATCTGAGCTCAGATTAATTAACCGAATTGTATTCATGCCAGGTCATTCCAGCGAGACTAGGAATCTAATATCAGCACGCAGGGAAGTTTTAGAAATGGCCAACGCTACAAGAAACTCGGAGAGAAGGTTCTGAACCTCGCTCCTTCGTCGCTGTTCAGAATGACGTTGTGGTTTAGGTATGCAGCTTGCGGTTAAGCAAGCTGCCAATCCGTCGCGTTATCAGGCGCTAAGCAAGAACGCAAACAAACCGAAACCTAGAATCAGACGGTAAATCACAAACGGTGTCATGCCCATTCGTGAAATCATCTTTAAGAAAAAGTGGATACAAATATATGCACTGATAAACGATGTGATGATACCAGTCAGCAAGAAGCCAATATGGACAGGTTCACCACTGGTCACTAGCTTCATGCCTAAATAGCTACCAGCTAATGTAATGATCGGGATCGACATTAAAAATGAAAAGCGCGCAGCCGCTTCTCGAGTAAAG
Source organism: Vibrio sp. T9 (assembly GCF_003123985.1). NCBI lineage: Bacteria > Pseudomonadati > Pseudomonadota > Gammaproteobacteria > Vibrionales > Vibrionaceae > Vibrio > Vibrio sp. T9. The sequence continues at coordinate 355,664 of NZ_NIGY01000002.1, read as the reverse complement.
CCGAGGTAAAGTGCAGCCGTAATGGTCGCCCCTGAACGCGACGTTCCAGGAATCATCGCTAAGGCTTGGGCAATACCGATAAACACGGCTTTCTTCCAACCCGTTTGGTATTCATCCGCAACCAACTTAGCGTTTTTGTCTACCCACCAAAGCAACAAGCCAAATACGATCGTTGTGGTCGCGATGACATAAGCGCTACGTAGATACACTTCAATGATGTCTTTCATCAACAAGCCGAACACACAAGCTGGAATCGTCGCAATCACGATCATCCAAGCAAGTTTTGCTTCTTTACTCCTATCTCCTTTAAAGATCGAAGCAAATAATGCCTGGAACAGAGTGATCACTTCATGACGAAAATAGATCACTACCGCCATTAATGTACCGACGTGAACAGCAACATCAAAGGCTAGACCTTGGTCTTCCCATCCCAAAATGGCGGAGGGCAGGATTAAATGGGCTGAGCTCGAAATAGGCAAAAACTCTGTCAGACCCTGAATCAGAGCCAGAATAAAGGCTTCAAAATAACTCATGTAAACAACTCAAATTAAAAATGAAAAAGAAACAGGTTTGAGTGAATCGACTGGCTGCATTGCATGCCAAATATCTGCGACTGTGCGTCCATCGCCTGGGATCACTAATTGAGGTTCGAGATCATACAGAGGCTTTGTGACAAAAGGATATTTGTAAATATCACTGCGAGGTAGCTCAGGTTTTTTCTTGGAGACGCATTCACCGAACAACACTATATCGAGATCCAGTGTTCGATCCTGATACTTTTGCGCATTTTCTTCGCGTCCCCACTTAAATTCAATCTCACGTAGCTGATGACTCAACTCTTCTAATGACAACTCGGTACGCATTGCAACGACAAAGTTGTAGAAGTTCCGGCTGCTAAAGCCAATAGGTTCACATTCATATACCGGCGATACGAGGAGACTTTCTCCAAGCTGTAGCAGCTCCTGATACGCAGCGAGCGCATGTTGCTCTCTTTCTACATTCGTACCAACACCGATATAGGTGGTGATCATGCTTGACCTCGCTCAATCACGACACCAACAGCGCGTGCTTGTGGCACGGCACCAGGTTTTGCTAAACGGATTTTCACCCAAGGCACAGAGAAACGCTGCATGATAAGCTCTGCCACTTCTTCGGCTACGCGCTCAACCAACAGAAAACGACCATTTTCAATATGGCTCAGTACCGCCTCACTCACTTGCGAGTAATCCAACGCATCTTGCACATCATCACTTTTACCCGCAGGCTTATTGTCGTGCGCCATTTCGATATCCAGAACCAACTTTTGTTTAATTTGTTGTTCCCAGTCGTACACGCCAATCGTGGTGATTACTTCTAATTGTTCAATAAAAACTTTATCCAGAGCCATCTTATGTCCTTCTATTACAGAGGTCGGATACCCGTGAGGGGTAATTTGATCGTAGTATTCTATACCTAAGTAACATTTCCTTGGGTCATCACAATGTTACTTAGGTATAAACTGCGAAAGCATCTTTATATACAAGAAATCACATAATGCAAGCTCTATCACAGTGAGGATTTCTGCATTATGTGAATTCGAGGTATGATAGCAACTACGCGGGAACCGAGCATTAAATTCCAATCCATCAAGGACTTCTATGGACGCACTGGCACTGATAATGACAATGGCCGCCTATTTACTGGGTTCGGTTTCCAGTGCGGTTTTGATCTGTCGACTCTTAAAACTGCCAGATCCACGCAGTGTAGGCTCCAACAACCCTGGAGCAACGAACGTATTGCGTATTGGCGGACGAGGAGCCGCTGTTTCAGTCTTGTTGTGCGATATGCTCAAAGGCACCATCCCCGTGTGGGGCGGATACTTTCTTGGTATCGACCCTATCATTCTTGGCGTCATCGCCATTGCTGCCTGTCTTGGGCACATGTACCCCATCTTTTTCCACTTTAAAGGCGGAAAAGGTGTCGCAACCGCGCTTGGCGCTATCGCTCCGATTGGTTTGGACTTAACAGGATTAGTGATGTTAACTTGGCTGTCAGTAGCCGCGCTATTCCGCTATTCATCCTTAGCGGCTCTCGTCACGGTTTTGGTCACTCCGTTTTATACCTGGATGTTTAAACCGCAATACACGTTACCTGTTGCTATGCTGTGTTGCTTAATCGTATTTAAGCATCATCAAAATATTCGGCGGCTTTTGTCTGGCGACGAGCCAAAAATCGGCGAGAAGAAACTGACACAAAAAAACTCGGCTTAATGCCGAGTTTTTCGTTTAAAGAGGGATGCATTGGTTATGCATGAACTCGATTCAGGAAGTTCAACAACATTTGGTTGACGAACTCCGGTTGTTCTAAACAACTGATGTGTCCCGCTTGCGGAATTTCTACCAACTCACTGCCCGTGATACAGTCTTTCATTAAATACGATTCGAAAACCGGGCGAGGCTTATCTTCACAGCCCACCGCAATTAACGTCGGCAGAGCGAATTTTTCCGAATCTTCAATCACATCACGGCGACCAAACACCATGCGCCCCATGCGAGCTACTTCAACCGCACGCTCACCGTTGAGGTCTTCTAAACTGCGTTTGAATGAAGCGACCAACTCAGGGTTATCCTGATCGACGTTGTTGGCAAAGAACAGCGGCACAACGGCTTCAATAATTGGCGCAGGCACCGCTTGGACTTGGCTGATAGTATCAAGCATTGCAAAGTACTTTTTATACGTAACTTCTGGCTCCCAGCCAATGAAGGTATCCATCAATACCAGTGATTTCACACGTTGCGGTGCTTGAGCCGTCAGTTCCGCTCCCCACATGCCGCCAACAGATAAGCCCACTACAGAAAACTCTTCAATATCCAAATGATCCATCAACGCCAACATATGTTGTGCATAATCAACCAATGACTGTGTAGATGCAGGGGCCGCTTCTGACTCACCATGTGCCCACAAATCTGGCACAATACAACGATATGACTGGCTTAAAACTTCAATTTGTGGCGCCCACATTTGGCTATCCCACAAATAACTGTGACCAAACAGTAATACTGGACCATCACCTTTATCAAGGTAAGCAAGTTGCTGACCTTCAATTTCAAACTTATTCATTGTTATATCCATTTCTTATTCTTCCGCACCATCCTATCACTGAAACGATACCGAACTGCTCGCATCAGTCAGAGTGTAAACGAAGCTTTTCATTGAATAGCTAAAAATAAAGGCCTCTGATGAGCAGAGACCTTTATCGTAGTGAATCTATTCCAAACCTACCGCATAAGTTTGATTAAGCGACTGGCGTCAGTTGGTCAATCGGCCAACGTGGGCGAGCCTCTACCGACATATCTGCCACTTCGCCATTCTTCAAACGCTGCATACCAGCGTAAGCGATCATCGCACCATTATCCGTACAGAACTCAGTTCGTGGGTAGTAAACCTCGCCGCCAACTTTCTTCGCTAGCTTCTCTAACTCTGCACGTAAACGACGGTTAGCACTCACACCACCAGCAATAACAATACGCTTCATGCCTGTTTGCTCAAGCGCGCGTTTACATTTAATCGCCAATGTTGCACACACGGCTTCTTCAAATGCCAGTGCGATGTCTGCGCGAGTTTGCTCGTCATCGCCATTCGCAGCAATCGTATTTGCTGTAAAGGTTTTCAGGCCAGAGAAACTCATATCCAAGCCAGGGCGATCAGTCATTGGGCGCGGGAACTTAAAGCGACCCGGCGTGCCTTTTTCTGCCAGTTTAGACAACAGCGGGCCGCCTGGGTAATCCAATCCCATTAGCTTCGCTGTTTTATCAAACGCTTCGCCCGCCGCATCATCAATCGACTCACCCAGAATTTTGTACTCACCGATGCCTCTCACTTCGACCATCATCGAGTGACCACCCGACACCAACACTGCCACAAACGGGAATGGTGGTGGGTTATCTTCCAACATTGGAGCCAACAGGTGACCTTCCATATGATGAACAGGTACAGCAGGCACTCCCCAAGCATAAGCAATACTGCGACCAATAGTAGCGCCCACTAATAGTGCACCAACGAGACCCGGCCCCGCGGTGTACGCGACACCATCAATGTCTTTCGAAGTTAAGTTCGCTTCTTTTAGTGCCTCTTTAATAAGAGGAATGGTTTTCTTTACATGGTCACGTGAAGCCAACTCAGGCACCACACCACCGTAATCTGCGTGCAGTTTTACTTGGCTGTAAAGCTTGTGTGACAGCAGACCTTTTTCATCATCATAAATCGCGATGCCAGTCTCGTCACAAGAGGTTTCAATACCGATAATGCGCATGGTTTTCTCAGTATGCTTTCTGTATAGAGGAAATTTGGGCGTCATATTACCTCGCCTTGGTGCTGCAAACAAATTTTGTACAGACAATAATCGACAAAAGGCTTTACAAAGTAGTTGTGATCGGATTAAAATTCCGCACCATTTTTGATCAAGCTGGTAAGAGACCAAACAATTGTGATTTGGTCTGTTGAATGCCAGCGTTAACGAATAACCCCTGAGGTGAAAGGCATATGCCAGTAGTTAAAGTACGTGAAAACGAACCGTTCGACGTTGCTCTACGTCGTTTCAAGCGCTCTTGCGAAAAAGCAGGTATCCTTTCTGAAGTGCGTCGTCGTGAGCACTACGAAAAACCAACTACAGTTCGCAAACGCGCTAAAGCAGCAGCTCAAAAGCGTCACGCTAAGAAGCTAGCTCGCGAAAACGCTCGTCGCGTTCGCCTGTACTAATAACTGAGCTCCAAAAGGAATTTAGTTATGGCTCTGATTGATCAACTCAAAGAAGAGCAAAAATTAGCGATGAAAGCCAAGGACAAATTGCGCCTTGGTACTATTCGTTTAGCCCTATCAGCAATCAAGCAACGTGAAGTTGACGAGCAGATCACTCTGAACGATGACGACATTCTTGCAGTATTGACCAAAATGGTTAAACAACGTCGCGATTCTGTAGCGCAGTATGAAGCAGCGGGTCGTCAAGATCTTGCTGATGCGGAACAAGCAGAAATTACCGTTCTTGAGGACTTTATGCCTCAACCACTGACAGACGAAGAAGTAGCGGCTCTTATCGAGAACGCGATTGCTGAATCTGGTGCAGCTGGCATGCAAGACATGGGCAAAGTAATGGGCGTTCTGAAACCGCAAATTCAAGGGCGCGCAGATATGGGTAAAGTAAGCGGTTTAGTTCGCGCTAAACTGGCTTAAGATACCCCACCCAATTGCAGCAAGCCGTGCTATCCTTTGGAACGCACGGCTTGTTTGTATCTGGATGAATGGAATGAAATAAGTGAGCAACACGCTTATTCTTTTAAAGCATTCACTCCACTCATCATCTTCTTTTTTTGTTAGGTTTTATGGCTGGACACATCCCTCGCAGTTTTATCGATGACCTTCTAGCTCGACTTGATATTGTCGATATCATCGACGCACGTGTGAAACTTAAGAAAAAAGGCAAAAACTACGGCGCATGCTGCCCGTTCCACAACGAAAAGACGCCGTCATTCAGCGTCAGTCAAGAAAAACAGTTCTACCATTGTTTTGGTTGTGGTGCGCACGGAAATGCCATCGACTTTTTGATGGAATTCGACCGGCTAGAATTCGTCGAAGCCATTGAAGAACTCGCTTCATACTTGGGCTTAGATGTTCCTCGCGAACAACGTAGCGGCGGTAATGGTTCGTTCCAGTCAGGCCCACAAGCAAGCAGCAGTGAAAAACGTAATCTATACGACTTAATGGGCAGCATTGCTCAATTTTATCGTAACCAACTCAAGCAGCCAGCAAGTAAAGTGGCGATTGAGTATCTAAAAGATCGCGGCCTGTCTGGTGAAATCGTCCAGAAGTTTGGCATCGGCTATGTGGCTGATGAATGGGATTTAGTTCGTAAGAACTTTGGCCAGAATAAAGAAAACCAAGACATGCTCGTCACGGGCGGCATGTTGATTGAAAACGATAAAGGCAACCGCTACGACCGATTCCGTGGTCGAGTGATGTTTCCTATTCGAGACAGACGCGGCCGAGTAATAGGCTTTGGTGGTCGAGTATTAGGTGATGGGACACCGAAATATCTCAACTCACCTGAAACCCCGATATTTCATAAAGGTAAAGAGTTGTATGGCCTTTATGAAGTACTACAAGCGTACCGTGAGCCACCACAAATTTTAGTGGTTGAAGGCTATATGGATGTTGTCGCGCTTGCTCAATATGGCGTAGATTATTCCGTTGCCTCATTGGGGACCTCTACAACGGGCGATCACTTGCAAGTATTATTCAGGCAAACAAGCACTGTCGTATGTTGTTACGACGGTGACCGCGCAGGCCGTGAAGCAGCGTGGCGTGCCATGGAAAATGCATTGCCTTACCTAACTGATGGTCGCCAGTTAAAATTCATGTTTTTGCCGGATGGAGAAGATCCCGACTCTTATATCCGACAAAACGGAAAACAAGCATTTGAACAACAAGTGTCTAATGCGATGCCTTTGTCTGAATTCATGTTCAGCTCATTGACTCAGCAAGTCGATATGAGCACGAAAGAAGGCATGGCAAAGCTGAGTACCCTTGCTGTTCCTCTCATCGACAAAGTCCCTGGCGGCACTTTAAGACTATACTTGAGAGAACTGCTTGGCCGCCGTTTGGGTTTGGTTGATGAACGCCAACTACAGCAGCTAATTTCAAAACAAGGTAAAGAGGATAAAAGGCCTCAACCTCATAAAGAAATCAAGCGAACGCCGATGCGAGAAGTGATCGCGTTACTGATTCAAAACCCACAATACGTAAGTATGGTGCCAGATCTAACTAGCGTTAGAGATTTACCCATTCCTGGTCTAAGTTTATTTGTTGATGTACTTGATAAATGCCAAGCGCATCCCCATATCAACACAGGCCAATTATTAGAGCATTGGCGAAACAGCCAAAATGAGACCCTTCTGTCTCGTCTCGCGAGTTGGGACATTCCACTCGATGAGGACAACCAAGAAGAAATATTTTTAGACTCACTGGATAAAATTATTGCCCAGTGCGTAGAAAAACAAATTGAAAACCTGCAGGCCAAAGCAAGAAGTGTCGGTTTATCAGCCGAAGAGAAAAGGGAGCTGCTAGCACTTATGCTAGATTTAAAAGCGTAACCCTGTTTAATTAGTCAGCAACGATTTAATTTGTTATAGTAAGTGGTTTGCATTTCGCATACTGATTCCTTCACCAGATTACGAAGTTGGATACCGTCTATGGATCACAATCCGCAGTCACAGCTAAAGTCACTTGTTATTAAAGGCAAGGAACAAGGCTATCTGACCTACGCCGAAGTAAATGACCACCTACCTGCTGAAATCGTAGATTCAGAACAGGTAGAAGACATCATTCAGATGATCAACGACATGGGCATTAAGGTAGTAGAAACTGCTCCTGATGCTGATGATTTAGCACTGAACGATGACACAAATATTACCGATGAAGATGCAGCCGAAGCTGCAGCCGCTGCACTGTCTAGCGTAGAGAGTGAGATTGGTCGTACCACAGACCCAGTACGTATGTACATGCGTGAAATGGGTACTGTCGAACTTCTAACTCGCGAAGGCGAAATCGACATCGCAAAACGTATTGAAGAAGGTATTAACCAAGTTCAATCGTCTGTTGCTGAATACCCAGGTACGATTCCGTACATTCTTGAGCAATTTGACAAAGTTCAAGCTGAAGAACTACGCCTTACTGACCTTATTTCAGGTTTTGTAGACCCAGATGCTGACGACACCGCTGCACCAACAGCAACACACATCGGTTCTGAACTGACTGAATCTCAGTTAGAAGAAGAAGACGATGAAGACGTTGATGACGACGAAGATAGCGATGACGATTCAGATGATTCTGAAGAAGATGTAGGTATCGATCCTGAATTAGCGCTAGAGAAATTCAACCAACTACGCAGCACCTATCAAAATCTTCAATTAGCAATCAACGAGTACGGCTATAACAGCCCGAAAGCGACCGTTGCTAATGAAATGATGCTAGACGTATTCCGCGAGTTTCGTCTAACGCCTAAACAGTTTGATCACCTAGTGAATGAACTGCGTACTGCTATGGATCGCGTTCGTACTCAAGAACGCCTGATCATGAAGTCTGTGGTTGAATACGGCAAAATGCCGAAGAAATCATTCATCGCGCTGTTCACTGGTAATGAATCAAGTGAAGCTTGGTTGGATGAAGTTCTTGCTTCAGATAAGCCATACGCTGAAAAGATCAAACGTAACGAAGAAGAAATCCGTCGTTCAATCGCTAAGCTAAAAATGATTGAAGAAGAGACTTCTCTAAACGTACAAAACATTAAAGACATCAGCCGTCGTATGTCTATCGGTGAAGCAAAAGCTCGCCGTGCGAAGAAAGAAATGGTTGAAGCGAACTTGCGTCTTGTAATTTCTATCGCGAAGAAATACACCAACCGTGGCCTACAGTTCTTGGATCTTATCCAGGAAGGTAACATCGGTCTGATGAAAGCGGTAGATAAGTTCGAATACCGTCGTGGTTACAAGTTCTCGACTTACGCAACGTGGTGGATCCGTCAGGCAATCACTCGTTCAATCGCGGACCAAGCACGTACGATTCGTATCCCGGTCCACATGATCGAAACGATCAACAAGCTAAACCGTATCTCTCGTCAAATGCTGCAAGAGATGGGTCGTGAGCCATTACCAGAAGAACTGGCTGAGCGTATGCAGATGCCAGAAGACAAGATTCGCAAAGTTCTGAAAATCGCTAAAGAGCCTATCTCAATGGAGACACCAATCGGTGACGACGAAGATTCGCATCTAGGTGATTTTATCGAAGATACAACGCTAGAACTGCCGCTAGATTCTGCAACTGCAACTAGCCTTAAAGTGGCAACAAAAGACGTGCTTGCAGGTCTAACGCCACGTGAAGCGAAAGTACTTCGTATGCGCTTTGGTATTGACATGAACACTGACCATACTCTAGAAGAAGTTGGTAAGCAGTTCGACGTTACTCGTGAGCGTATCCGTCAGATCGAAGCAAAAGCACTACGTAAACTTCGTCACCCAAGCCGCTCAGAGACTCTGCGCAGCTTCCTAGACGAATAACCGCAGCGCATACAAGCTTTTAGAAATCAAAAAAGGTGACTTTAGGTCACCTTTTTTATTATCTACTGTTCTAAGTGGATAAAAACTAAGCGCAATTGCCCTAGTTGGTATCTAGACACCTTGCAACGCTTCCCCTATAATCGTTGTCCTATTAAGGCCCCTTAGCTCAGTGGTTAGAGCAGTCGACTCATAATCGATTGGTCCCCAGTTCAAGTCTGGGAGGGGCCACCAAATTTTGAAAGGCGTAGCAGGTTAGTACCTACTACGCCTTTTTTGTGTCTGCTGACTTTGGGTACAGTTGTGAGTGTAGTAATTCGTTGCTCATATCCTCAACAACTTCAAACTTATCATCTTCCTCGATTCTACCCTCTCTTTCTTTTCGCTTATTACCAATCTTTCTATATAGTCGTAGAAACAAAATGTCTGCTCGCTATTTAAACCATTGACCCTTTTTCGACTTCTGATAGGATGGACATGTAAACGTATGGACGTCTAAAACAAAAATGGAGTTACAATGAAAAGTATTCGTCACCTAAAGAAACTAGCTTTGGTTCTCACGGCAGTAGTTGGCTTAAGTGCTTGTGGAGAAAAAGATAACTCTGTCATTAAAGTGGGAGCAACCGTAGGGCCTCATGCTCAAGTAGTTGAAGCAGTAGCGAAGGAAGCAGCGAAGCAAGGCTTGAATGTAGAAGTCATCGAGTTTTCTGATTACGTGACACCCAATGCCGCGCTTAGTGATGGTAGCATCGACATTAACAGCTATCAGCACCAACCATTTTTAGACAACTTCAACAATAGTCATGACGCCCAATTAGTGTCGATTGGTCAATCCATTCTGATGCGCATGGGGCTTTATTCTAACAAGTATCGCTCATTACAAGAGCTTCCAAACAATGCACGCATAGCAATTCCAAACGATCCAACTAATGGTGGTCGTGGTCTATTGCTACTCGCCGATGCAGGTTTAATTGAGCTTAAACAAGGTGTTGGCCACAAATCCGCCCTAACTGATATTACAAAAAATGCAAAGTCGTTTGAATTTGTCGAGGTAGATGCCGCCCAGTTACCACGAACATTGGATGATGTAGACGCGGCTGCGATCACAATGAACTACGTAATGTCTTCTGGTTTAGACCCGAAGAAACAAAGTATCTATCTTGAAGCAAAAGACGCACCGCTGGCCGTCATGGTCATCGCTACTCGTGACGCAGACAAAAATAATGAAGCGTATAAAAAATTCGTTTCTATTTACCAATCTCAAGCAATTCGTGATTATCTCGATCGTACGTTCAAAGGCACAATAGAAGCAGCTTTTTAATCAATAAAGCAACGAATACTTTGCCCACGAATCAGATAGAAAAGAGGCTAATGTTTTCTCATAGCCTCTTCTTTTCACTCCTCACTCAATCGGCTTATTGTCGACTTTCAGCCTCTAATTTCATTGCTAAATAAGCTTGGTCCGCAGAAACCAATTCAGGGCGGTTAATCAACTTCCAAAGGAAGTATGGTGGGATTAAAAATACGACAAAGTAGAGAGATTCATGGAAGAATACATCGGCTATCGCTTGCTGATGCTCCCAGAGTGCCGTCAGTGCAAAGAGCTCTAACATCACACCTAAAACACCAAAGACGACAGAAACAACAATCGCTAAACCCAGTAGTTCTCTAATAAAGTGCTTGTATGCCATGATACTAATTCCTTCTAGCAGTAAGTCATACTAACTTACGCTCATAAGAAACAAGCCAGCTTGACTATTATCAAACTCCCCTCATCACAGTTAAGAACTTAGTTTTATAAAAAAGGACTTGTATATAACGCCATTGAAGATTGACCTCTCTATCACAATACAATGACATCATTTCTCGACTTTGAGACTAGCCTTTTACATTTATCAGCAGTGTAAACAAGAGGTCATAATGAAAAAATATACCTACCCTTTACTTGCCATCTCAGGCGGTCTTTTATTGACGGGCTGTGGTAGCGACGACTCTTCATCCGATACAGAAGCAGCCACTTTTTCTCTCAGCGTTTCCGATGCGCCTGTCGACGATGCCAACAAAGTCGTCTTAGCGTTTAAAGATGTTGTCCTTGTACCATTTGACCCAGAAACTGGCGAACAAACTGGAGAACATATTCTGTTAGATGTTAGTGACAATGGAGCACTACACCAAGTTGATCTAATGGAATATCAGGGAAGTAACGCTAAAACGATCATTAGCGAGCAAGACATCGCTCCTGGTGACTATGCTATGTGTGTGTACGCTAAAGACGGCAAACAATTAAACGATACAACGCTGTCATACGTAGAGAAGACAGACGGCAACATCAAAGGCTTAGTTGTGCCTAGCCGAGGCAGCTGTTTTGGTTTTAAACCAGATACGAGCGATCAAGGTCGCTTGAAGTTTTCGCAAAAAGGTCAGTATGTAAAAGTTCATACTGGTCATAATAGCTATGTTGTCGAGTTTGATTTGCGTAAAGGCCTGGCAGATCCAACGGGCAAAGATTACATGAACATGAACTCTAATGCGGTAAGCTTAGTAAACGCATCAGAATCAGGTCATATCGGTGGTGAAGTCAGTGAAATTCAGTATCAAGCGTGTGAAGCAGACAGTGCAGCATCAAATGCAATAAATGACGTTCCTGCCGTTCACTCAGTCTATCTTTACGCAGGTTCGATGGATCGCTCAACCATGGGCGATATGGGCGCGATGGAACCACTCCAAGCTCCAATTGCAGTAGCTAACGTGAATGAATCGCAAGACGATGAAGGCAATACAACCTACAGCTACGAGTTTGGTTACATTGGCCCAGGCACCTACAGTATTGGGTACACCTGTACCGCGTATGTTGATACACCAGATAACCATGAAACATCAGAAGATGGCTTCCTGATTTATCAACATTACACACCTGTTGATGTGGTCGAAGGTGAGCATACAGAGCAAGATATTAATCCTATCCTATAGCTCTCGTCTTATCGAAAGCCGCTCACACGAAGAGCGGCTTTTTGACTATTATTTTAATCCGATAAGTAATACTGAACGGTTGAGACCACTCGTACTTTCTTAATGTAAGGCGTGTTGCTGTCTCGGTCATAAATCGAGAACTGCCCTTGCGTGGCACGTTTGATCTTACCCAGTGAACTCTGCGAGTCTTTGGCAAACTTTTGCGCCACTTCGCGGGCGTTTTTGGTCGCCTCTTCAATCATGTCTGGCTTTACATCATTTAGCTTAGTAAAGCTGTACTCAATGCGGTTCGCGTACGGGTCCTGATTCAGCAGTACGCCTTGTTTTCCTAGCTCACCAATCTCATTAATTGCCGCTCGAACCACATCGACACTTTGACTATAAACCGTAACGGTCCGCGAGGCTAAATAACGAAACTCGATATCTTGCTCACTCCCGTATTGCTGTGCTTTTCGGTCAATGACAGCAGGAGAAGAAAGGGAAACGCTCGTTTCAGGGAGCCCTTTGGCACTTAAGAAATCCAGAATCAAACGCGTTTGCTGATCGATGTCATCAAACATAGCCCCCATATCATTACTCGCTAAGGTGAACTGAATTGGCCAGATCACTGTATCGGCAGAGTACTCTCGTTCAGACAATCCCTTCACCGTTACCACTCGCTCATAGGCTTTGTATTTGACTGCCGTTTGCTGAATAAAAAAGCCCAATACTCCTAAACCAATGATCAGACACAGCCCGAGCCATATTGACGCTCTATTGGAAATCTTCTCCATTCATCCTCCTAATTTCGCCAAAAGTAACAATTCGTCGTATCGATAACATAGCTCAACTATGGCCAGAAAATGGCGACCTAAAGCCAAGTTTTTGTCATATCGTTCGAAATGGTGAATAGAATAAATTACAATTGAACAGTGTTTTATTGTGAGTTTTAAGATTATGTTGAAAATAAAATGGCTGGTAGTTCTGAGCGGATTATTTGTCTCAACGGCTTGTTTGAGTACTGACGACTTAGTAATGGATGACAACTCAACACAAGAACCCCAAGTGGGTATGTGCGATGAAGATCAATGCGAAGGGAAACGCTTTGATGGTCGCATTCTGCTAGACAATGAGCCGACCAAACAGGTCTTGAGCTCACTAGAAAGTCTCGGTGAAACGCTCAACTCTCTGAGTATCCTGATGTTTGCTGGCGACAAAACGTAACGCTAAGGCGTTCCTATCCCCTTCGCCTTTGGTCAACAAAGCTTCACCAGTTTGTCACCAAAGGCTCATGGATTTGCCTCTGAACTGTCATCTGTAATTTCTACTATCCGATCAGCCACTTGTACGCTGAGGTAAATATGGATAGTTCGACCCCTTTTCGTCTCCCTCGTAAAACGCCGTTTGGCATTGGTGAAAACGTTGCTGAATGGGCAACAGGTTTGAGTCAGCTCGATAAATTCTACGCCCAACGCCCCGTGAATGCGGATACCAAAACTTTCTTGCGATTTACGCTGGATATTTTGGGGATCGACTATCGCATTGCCCATGGTTCGCTCGACGCAGTGCCAAAGCAAGGCGCAACCGTCATTGTGGCGAATCACCCTCTCGGTTGTGTTGAAGGCGTGATTCTCGCCGAGCTACTATTGATGATACGAGACGATATCCAAATTTTAGCGAATCAGTACCTAAAAACCGTACCAGAGCTCGACCAACTTTTTATTGGTGTCGACGTATTCGAAGGCAAAGACGCCGTCAAATCGAATATGAAGGCCCTCAGAGCAGCCAACAAACACCTTGCGAATGGCGGCTTGTTATTGGTTTTCCCTGCGGGTGAAGTGTCGCAGTTAGTGGATGCCAAACAACAGCGTTTAGAAGACAAAGAATGGAGCCGCAGTGTCAGTGCGTTAATTCGTAAGAACAAAGCCGCCACTGTTCCCGTCTTCATTCGTGGGCAGAACTCAAAACGCTTCTACATGGCAGGTAAAATACACCCTCTTTTACGCACCTTGATGTTGGGAAGAGAGCTGCTCAATAAGAGCGCGAAAACCATTGAATTGTCCTTTGGGCAAGCGATCAAGTTTAAAGAACTCAATAACCTCAACGATGATCAGATCGTCAATTATCTGAGGCTTAACACCTACCTGCTTAACCGCGATGTAAGTGCCACTCAGCAAACGGTCTCAGACAATGATCTCTTACCTATTGCAGCAGGGTTACCCATAAGCCAATTGCTTGAAGAGCTGCACAGCTTACCGACAGAAACCCAATTGCTTCAAAGTGGCGAGTTCGACGTATATTGCGCCAGCGCGCAGCAGATCCCATCTCTCCTGCATGAAATTGGCCGCTTGCGAGAACATAATTTCCGTCAAGTTGGCGAAGGGACTGGACAAGCGATAGACATCGATCATTTCGATCATGATTACCTGCACCTATTTGTGTGGGATCGTGAGAACCAATGCATGGTAGGTGCTTACCGTCTTGGATTAGTTGATCAATTATTGGCGAAATATGGCGTAGAAGGATTGTATTCGCGCACCTTATTCAACTATGACCAAGGCTTTCTCGATCAAATGGGCAAGTCGATTGAAATGGGTCGCTCTGTGATTGCCGAGCAATATCAAAAAAGCATGAGTGCCCTACTCTTACTCTGGAAAGGCATAGCGACTTTTGTCCATCAACATCCCGAATACACGCACTTGTTTGGCCCAGTGAGCATCAGCAACGATTACAGCCATACCGCGCGTCAGTTGCTGGCACAATCGATGACCCTACACCACTACGACAACGACTGCGCCGAATACGTCACTCCGTCAAATCCACTGCCAGAAACCAACTTAAACTGGAATACCAGCATGCTAACCGCATTGGGAGATTTACAGTTGCTATCTCGCGTGATCGCTCGAATTGACGAAGGCAAAGGCGTTCCGGTATTACTGCGCCAATATTTGAGTTTGAATGGTAAGTTGGTGTGTTTTAACGTCGATCCGGCGTTTAACAACGCACTGGATGGATTGATTATGGTGGATTTACGCGATGTGCCTGAGAAAACGCTTGCACGTTACATGGGCAGTGAAAACGCGCGCGAGTATTTAGCTCTGAACCATTAACCGTCGTCTAAAAACGTAGGAGGTATCGCGCTGCTCAAAATCGCTCTAAACAACACAACGCGAGCAGCGTGATGCGTTATTTACCCATAAGACATTAAAAACAAAGTGTTTAGTTAAACTCATCGCAAAAAGGCCAGTCATCTCAAGCTTTAATCCACAAAACGCCAACATCGCACAAACGTTCACGTTATAAACTTTCACAAAACTTCAAAATAGTCATAGATCACATTTCTAATCAAACCTGACTTCAAACAAAATGTGACATTGATCATTTCGAGTATTTAATTTGAATTGAAAAAGAAATTAAAGGTGATCTTAATCACAATGAATTTTGATTTTATATTTGTCAGAGGATCGAATTGATCACTAATATTTTTATTGACAGATTTGAAAGTCATTTTTTGTTATTAAGTTACATATCAATTAATTGATCATCATCACTTAAAAAATGCTTTTCATCCGAAGAAATGCGGGGGTTGATCACGAAAAACCCGTCGTCAGTTCCAATTGGAAAATGTGTGGTAAATTGATTGGGTACTAAGCAATCAAACAAGCGGTTTTGGCGAACCGTTTACGACAACATATTCATCAGAACATCGAACGGGGAATTGTTATGATATCACCAGATGCCAAGATCAAGATACAAAATTTTGGTCGTTTTCTGTCAAACATGGTAATGCCTAACATCGGCGCGTTTATCGCGTGGGGCTTTATCACTGCTCTATTTATCCCAACCGGATGGCTACCAAATGAGACGTTAGCTTCCATGGTTGGTCCTATGATCACTTACTTGCTGCCACTACTGATCGGTTACACCGGTGGTAAATTAGTGGGCGGCGATCGCGGCGCGGTCGTTGGTGCAATAACAACCATGGGCGTGATCGTCGGTACCGACATCCCAATGTTTATGGGCGCAATGATGGTTGGCCCAATGGGTGGCTGGGCAATCAAAAAATTCGATAACTACATCGACGGTAAAGTAAAAAGCGGCTTCGAGATGTTGGTGAACAACTTCTCTGCGGGCATCATTGGTATGCTGTGCGCCATTTTGGCTTTCTTCCTTATCGGTCCATTTGTCAAAGTGCTTTCAGGCGCATTGGCAGCAGGCGTAAACTTCCTTGTTTCAGCGCACCTTCTGCCACTGACTTCTATTTTTGTTGAGCCAGCGAAGATCCTGTTCCTAAATAACGCGATCAACCACGGCATCTTCTCTCCACTGGGTATTCAGCAAGCGTCTGAAACTGGTCAATCGATCTTCTTCTTGATCGAAGCGAACCCAGGTCCTGGTCTAGGTATTCTGCTGGCTTACATGGTGTTTGGTAAAGGTACGGCTCGTCAAACGGCAGGTGGTGCATCAATCATCCACTTCTTCGGCGGTATCCACGAGATTTACTTCCCTTACATCCTAATGAACCCTCGCCTAATCCTTGCGGCTATCGCAGGTGGTATGACGGGCGTATTCGTTCTAACTATGTTTAACGCAGGTATCGTTTCTCCAGCATCACCAGGCTCAATCTTCGCAATCTTGTTGATGACTCAGAAAGGTTCAATCGTTGGTGTACTAGCGTCTATCGCAGCAGCAACAGGTGTGTCATTCGCCGTAGCAGCACTGCTAATGAAGACACAAACGTCAACAGAAGAAGACGGTGATGAAGCAGCACTAGAAAAAGCAACATCACAAATGAAAGACATGAAATCTGCATCTAAAAACGATGCGGTGGTAAACAGCCAAAGCAAAGGTGACGTAGACCTAGCGACAGTACAAAGCATCATTGTCGCGTGTGATGCGGGCATGGGCTCGAGTGCAATGGGCGCGAGTATGCTACGCAAAAAGGTTCAAGACGCAGGTCTGAACATCCACGTAACCAACCTTGCCATTAACAGCTTACCAGAGAGTGCAGATATCGTGATTACTCATAAAGACTTAACGGATCGTGCTCGTAAGCATGCTCCAAACGCACACCACATTTCATTGACGAACTTCCTAGACAGCGAAATGTATAACCAGCTAGTCACCAAGTTACTGGCAGCACAAAACCAATCCGCAGCCAATGACGACCAAATGGTGAAAGTGTCAGTCATGGCGGCGAACGATGACTGCTTTGAGCCACAGCAGCCATCGGTATTCCAAATCCAGCGCGAGAACATTCACCTAGGTTTGAAAGCAGCCAACAAAGAAGAAGCCATTCGCTTTGCTGGCAACAAATTGGTTGAACTTGGCTACGCAGAACCAGAATACGTAGACGCGATGTTTGAGCGTGAAGCGCTGGTTCCAACTTACCTTGGCGAATCTATCGCGGTTCCTCATGGCACCGTAGAAGCGAAAGACCGCGTGAAGAAAACTGGCATTGTAATCTGCCAATACCCATCGGGTATCCAATTTACTGAAGATGACGACGATGTCGCGAAACTGGTTATCGGCATTGCCGCTAAGAACGATGAGCACATCCTGGTGATCACCACCATTACGAACGCGCTCGATGAGCCGGAAGCAATTGAGAAGCTAACCAGCACCAACGATGTAGAAGAAATTCTTAACATCCTTGGCGGTCAACAAGCGGCTTAATTGCTCCTTTAATTTGCTCCTGAGGCAAATGAGGTCAGCTGTCACCCCCTATGCGGTTGGCCTCACCCTAGTTTCGTAAGTCAACATTTTCAGATATTGGTAGGTAAGAATTATGAAAAACGCAGTTCATTTTGGTGCAGGTAACATTGGTCGTGGTTTCATCGGTAAACTCTTGGCAGACGCAGAAGTCGAGGTCACTTTCGCTGACGTTGATGCGCCGTTGGTAGACCAGCTCAGCCACAAACAAGAATACAAAGTGAAAGTGGTCGGTACTGAGTGCAAAATCGACACCGTTACCCACGTCACAGCCGTAAACTCAGCCAGTGATGACGTGATTGATCGCATCGTCAAAACCGATTTAGTTACCACAGCGGTCGGTCCAAACGTATTAGATATCATCGCGAAAACCATCGCGAAAGGTATCGCCAAACGTTTTGAAGCTGGTAATGACGCGCCACTTAACATCATCGCCTGTGAAAATATGGTGCGTGGCACAACACACCTAAAAGGCGAAGTATACAAACATCTGGATGAATCGCTGCACACAAAGGCAGACGAGTTGGTTGGCTTTGTTGATTCAGCAGTCGATCGCATCGTGCCACCAGCAGAAGCCGCCAACGATGATCCACTAGAAGTCACGGTAGAAAGCTTTAGTGAATGGATTGTGGATGAACAGCAATTCAAGGGCGAAATCCCTGACATCTCAGGCATGGAAAAGACCAACAACCTAATGGCCTTTGTCGAACGTAAGCTGTTCACCCTAAACACAGGTCACTGCATTACCGCTTATTTAGGTTGTTTGAAAGGGCACCGTACCATTCGTGAAGCAATTGAAGACCCAAGCATTCATGCTGAAGTAAAACAAGCAATGCAGGAAAGTGGCGAAGTGTTGATTCGTCGTTACGGCTTCGACCGTGATATGCACAACGCTTACATCGAAAAGATTCTAGGTCGCTTCGCCAACCCATATTTAGTGGATGAAGTGGATCGCGTTGGACGACAACCAATTCGTAAATTGGGTGCAAATGATAGATTAGTGAAGCCATTACTCGGTACAATCGAGTATGGCACTGAAAATAAAACACTTTTGAAAGGGATCGCGGCGGCGTTGAAATACACCAACGACACCGACCCACAAGCGGTGGAACTACAAACCTCATTAAAAGAGGTTGGCGTGACAAAAACGCTAGCAAAATACACCGGTCTGGCTGAAGACAGTGTTGAAGTAGCTCAAATAGAAGCGATTTACCACCAGCTTTAATCGAATCAAGGGGAGCTCTGCTCCCCATAAATATAATTTTAAACAGTTACTCAGTATATGGCAGATAACATCAACGAAACCGAGATCATTGAACGATTAAACAGCGCGCCATCGGTACGAGGCTTTTTTATTTCAGCAGTCGATGTGTTCAACGATTCCATCGACGGGCTAATACAAAGGATCTTTCGTAAAGATAACTTCGCCGTGCAATCAGTTGTTGGTCCCCTACTGCAAGACTCCGGACCGCTGGGCGATCTCTCTGTTCGTTTGAAACTCCTATTTGGCTTAGGCGTCCTCCCAGACGATATTTATCATGATATTGAAGACATCATTAAGCTTAAAAACCGACTCAATAGCGATGCATCCGACTACGAGTTCACTGATCCAAATATTCTAGAGCCAATCAAAAAGCTGCATCTGGTAAAGAAAATGGGCATGGTGCAATTAGAAGTCAACGAACCTGATGACGACATCGACCTTGAGTTTTATCAACTCCAACTTCAACGCCAGCAACAAATAATAAAATCAGGTCTCTCGCTCGCCATTGTCGAAATTTGCAATGAACTGGGCAAGGACAGCCCTTTTTAACCCAACCTCCGGCAAGGAACGCCTTCTCTACTAGCCTCTTTTCTTTGCGTATCCTTTCTGTATGACGTGCGTGAAAGCCATCACAGTCCATATTCGTATGTCTCTGTAATATCAGACCAATCTATCGCTGGTATTGAAACGGTATGGCATGCTTTCAATCGAAGACACTAAAACCAAATGGGCGTTTTTCCAGAAACACCATTGGGTATCTCCAGAATTTTCCCGCACTCCCGTACTTGAGTCGTGGGAGCGTTGCATAAAGCAATGCAGTCCTTACACCTGGTCAAAGCCACATATTGCCTCTGGCTTTACCTTCTCATCTCTGATGAAACGCAACGAGCACCTCATCGAATGCGCCACGACCGTACTTGAAGACACTTACGACATGCTAGGAGACGAAGACCTGCTATTGATGGTGACTGACGGCAACGGCTGCGTTCTTTCCGTTGTGGGACATGACTCAATGCAACAAGAGATGCAGGTACTCGGCATTAAACAAGGCTGTTTTCTATCTGAAGGAAAAATTGGCACAAATGCGGTCAATCTTTGTATTAGTACTCATATCCCGTGTGAAGTATTCGCAGCAGAACATTTCAATCGCCACTTACATTCTTATACCTCTGTAGCAGCACCTGTTTTCGACCAATTTGGCAAGTTACGCGGCACAACATGCCTTCTCAAAAAAGCAGAGAGCTATAAGAAAGAAAACTTGGTCATCATCGCGTCGAGCGCGAAAGAAGTCAGTTTGCAAATCCATATTCAGTCGGAACAAGAAAACATTAACCGCCTCACTTGTGCGCACAACGCAACGTTAGAATGCATGGATGATGGCCTTCTGGCCTGGGATGAAGAAAGCCGTATCACGATGGTAAATCATCAATCAGAGCGCTTGTTAAACATTGAAGCCAGTCAGGTCTTGGATAAAGAAGTCTTTTCTGTTTTACGCTTCCCGCCAAATGTCCTCAATAGTATTGAGTCGGGTGCAAGCATCAACCGAAAACTCACAACGGTAGAGGTTCGTGGAGAGTTTGTTGAGGCAATCATTACCTTGCGTCCACTCAACGACGGCACACACTTATTGTTTTTGCACCCTATCGATAAAATTCGCGAACTTGCTCAACAACAAATAGGTGGCAGTGCGCGCTATACGTTCAGTACTTTGCCTGTTATTTCACGAAAAATGAAGCATGTCATTACCGTGGCAAAACGGGCCATAAAGTCCAAATCACCGATTCTAATTACAGGTGAAGAAGGTGTAGGAAAAGCCACTCTCGCCATGGCGATTCATAACGAAAGCACCTACAAAGAAGGGCCGTTCATTACGCTCAACTGCCGCTCCATCAATACAGAGCAACTGGTCAAAGAAACCCTGGGATACGACGAGGGACAAGGCATGCCCTCTAAGTTTGAACTCGCCCATGGCGGTACGCTCTTTTTGGAAAAGGTGGAATATCTGTCACCCGATTTACAAGCCGTGCTACTTAAGTTGTTAAAAACTGGGCTCGTCAGCCGCAGCGACAGTTTGCGATTGATCCCCGTAGACTTTCAACTTATTACCAGCACCGCTTCAGAGATCAGCGAGTATGTAATTCAGCGCTCATTTGGTCGGCAACTTTATTATGAAATCTCCTCGAACGAGCTACATATTCCACCACTACGAAAGCGTAAAGAAGACATTGAATTTCTCGTCCAGCAGCTTATCAGCCATTATGAACGCCGCCACAATGTGACGATCTCGATAGAGCCAGTCGCACTGGAAGCGTTGATGAATTTTCGTTGGTCAGGTAATAACTCCGAATTAAGAAACCGAACTGAGCGAATCTTGCTGAACCGCAGTTCCAACTTAATCAAGCTGAACGATATTCCTGAAGACATTAAACTGAATTCTCGCCATACCGCAGAAAATACGCCAGTAATCACGTTAGAAGAAGCCGAGAGAAGAGCTATCGTTCAGGCTTGGAATCAGTGTGATGGCAAAATGCATGATATGGCGAGAGCATTGCAAATTGGCCGCACGACCCTATGGAGAAAAATTAATAAGTTTGGGCTGCAGGAACAAATGAAGCTGTATTAAGCCAAGAGTGAGTCCCACAACAAAAGCAAGACCGGCGTAAGCACGCCGGTATAGATGTACTAACGACAAGATGTCGATTAAACATCAACAGACAACTGACGAATCTGCGCTTTTAGTCCCGGTAGCAGACTCGAACTGGCGCTGAATTTTCGCAACCCCACGCGAAGCAATGTTTCTGTGGCATTTGGATCGCCAGCCATCTCACCGCACATACTGACCGGTATGCCCGCGCGATCGCCTGCTGCACAAGTGAGTTCAATAGCTTTTAGTACCGATGGTTCAAAGTAGTTCACCAATTCGGCAACGGCGGCGTTGCCTCGATCGGCTGCCATAACATATTGAGTCAAATCATTGGTGCCAATAGAGAAAAAGTCGACTTCTTGTGCTAACGCATCAGCATTCAACACCGCAGCTGGTACCTCAATCATAATACCAACGGACAAATGAGTCGCATCCAAGCCGAGTTGGTTCGCTTGATGCGCCAACAGCGCTTTTACTTTTCTCACTTCTTCAACCTGAGCCACCATCGGTATCATCAATTGAATATTCGGTTGCTCGTGAAAGGCTCTCAGAATGGCTCGAAGTTGGGCGGTAAACAATGACTCATGTTGAAGGCACAACCGCACCCCTCTCAAACCTAAAAATGGATTATCTTCTGCTGGCATAGGATAAGCGGCTAAAGGCTTATCACCGCCAACATCTAAACTTCTAATCGTAAGTGGCTTATCACCAAGTGCGGCAGCAATATCACGATACACTTGGTATTGCGCTTCCTCAGTCGGCAACTCATCACTGTTTTGAAATAGAAACTCAGTCCGGAATAGACCAACGCCCTCAGCTCCTGATGTTAGTGCATCATCAATATCTTTCGGTCCACCAATATTGGCGAATACTGGAATATGGACACCATCACAGGTGACTGCGGCTTGCTGAGCTCTCGCTAGTGCACTTTGTCGGATGCTTTGCCACTCAATTTGTTGCGCTTCTAATTCTTGCTGTACGGAATCTGAAGGAGAGAACCATAAATGCCCTCGGAAGCCATCAATAGTCACCACTTGACCAGCACGCACAGCATCAAGGCAGCCCTGAGCTTTAACGATGGCAGGAATCCCCATCGCACGAGCAAGAATCGCACTGTGAGAGGTTTTCCCTCCTTCACTCAAACAGATACCAAGCACTTTCGATTTATCAAGCCCGGCCACATCAGAAGGCATCAGGTCGCGGGCCAACAAAATACTCGGTTCCTGAATGTCGATGGCATTAGGCGTTACACCTGTCATTTCGACCATAACTTGGCGTGCGATATCATGCACATCTGCTTCGCGCTCCCGCATGTACTGACTTTCTGCCTGGCGAAACTCTTCGGCCAACGTTTGCAGTGATTCTATCCAAGCTTGCTCGGCTATCATGCCCGTTTGAATTCGCGCCTCAACCGATGCCCATAACTCTGGGTCACTGAGCATCATGCTATGAGCAGAAAATATTTCCCCTTTCGGCTGCTTCGCTTGCTCCTGCAAATGTTGAACAACCACGCCTATCGCATGCTTAACCCGTTCAATTTCATCTTGTTCACTTTGGAAATCACGTTCAGGCACAGCTGGAATTTCATGGGTAAAAAGGACAGCTGGAGCAGTTGCGATACCGTCATTGACTCGAATACCAACAACAGCACCTTCAATCTGACTTGAGGCCATATCATCGAGCAGAGTATCCGTGCTCTCTTCAGGCTCGATAATGCCTTGCTCAACCGCCTCTTTTTCTCCGAAGTGCTCATGAGCTAAGGCTTCAAATGCCTGAATTGCTTCACTAGATTGAGGTCCGAGTGCGCACAGCGTGATCGTCTCTTGGCTACGAACGCCAAGTTTCGCAATGCTGTTTAAGCTCTTCGCGTTTACACGGCGCTCGCCTTTTTTCAACCATAATTGGCAGTCAAAAGGCGCGAGTGCACCAACAATGGCCGCTGCGGGACGAGCATGTAATCCATGCGGATTTTGCACTACCCAATCAAATGTCCGTTCTTGCTCAAAGTTCTCTGATACTGGCGCTATCTCAGCGGATGTTAGTGGCTGATCACCAAGGTGCTCCCGTTTTACGCTTAACGCATTCTGTGCCTCTTCGACTACCGTCGATAAAGGTAGCCCGGCAGCAGCAGCCACCGACGCCGCCATGGTCCCTTCAACAATGGGGGCCGAGATAAGGGTGACATTTTCCCTCACATGATCATCAATCAGATCCAGAGCCATTTCCGTGCTAAGCAACGCGCTGCCAAGATCCATCAACACAACAACCCCTTGTTGATCATGTGCCTGCTCAATCGCTTCCATCACGGCAATAGCATCAGTTCCGATCGGGTTCTCTGGATCATCAATCCCAGCCGCAATCGCAAGCTTGGCTTTGCCTTGCGTCATTTGGGTGGCAAGTTCGGCCACCCCTTCCGCAAGGCGACGACTATGAGATACAACTACAATTCCCACCATCTTAATTACCTGCTATTGCCTGCTGTAGTGCTTTAATCATTAACAAAGAAGAGGTTGCGCCGGGGTCTTGGTGACCAATACTGCGTTCACCTAAATAGCTTGCTCGCCCTTTTTTCGCCAACATTTCAATCGTGGCAACCGCGTTCGTTTCTGCTAGCTCAACCATTTCATTCAATAAATGGTCAGCGCTCATGCCATTTTCTAACGACGCCTT
Source organism: Vibrio sp. T9 (assembly GCF_003123985.1). Lineage (NCBI taxonomy): Bacteria > Pseudomonadati > Pseudomonadota > Gammaproteobacteria > Vibrionales > Vibrionaceae > Vibrio > Vibrio sp. T9. The sequence goes on along the minus strand of NZ_NIGY01000002.1, from coordinate 331,342 downwards.
CACGCTAACTAAAACGGGTAACCAAACATCACACATGGTTTTATCACCCAGTTCCGCTTTACCACGAGACACCACGCCATCCACACCGCTTTTTAGTGCATCAACCAACTCTTCAAACGTTAGTTGCTCTCGAGTTCCGACAGCGGCAGCCGTGCGAATAAACAGCGTGCCATACAGCGGGCCACTTGCCCCACCGACACTAGAAAGCAAGGTCATGCCCGTATTCTTGAGAATGCTGCCGATATTTTGGTCCGCAAATTGCGGCAGTTTTTCCGCGACTTTTTTAAAGCCTCGGTTCATATTGAGACCATGGTCTGCGTCACCAATATCACGATCAAGGTCGGTCAGAAAATCTTGATTCTCTTGATACGTTTTTGCACATAGCTCTAACCAGTGAACGATATGTTGTTTTTCAATTTGCATGTTTGCTCCCCCCTGTTACCACTTGATCGCGGCCGTATCGACAGGAGCATCAAACAGCTCCAACATCTCTTTATCTGCCTTCAACAACGTAATTGAAACGCCTTCCATATCGAGTGATGTACAGAAGTTACCAACCATATTACGCACGATACGGAACCCTGCTTGCTCACAGTTATGAGCAAGACGGCGGTACACTCCGTAAAGCTCTGAAGTTGGCGTACCGCCCATACCATTCACCATCACAATGTAGTCGTGTTCAGCAGCAAAAGGCTCAATGCTGGATTCCACTTCATCCCATTCACCTTCGTCACGATTCCAAATACGCAAAGTGCGCTGATAAGGTGTGTTTTCAGCAACTTCAGCAAACATTTCATCCACTAACGTATCGACGTCGGTGTATTTCACTCGCTTGATACCTGGTTCACCATGGATACCAACACCAAACTCCACTTCATCATCTTCCAGAACAAAAGATGGTTTACCCGCCGCTGGCACAACACAAGCATTAAGCGCCACGCCAAATGAACGACAGTGATTATTAACGCGACGAGCCAGTGCTTCACATTGCTCCAACGAATAACCTTTGTTCGCGGCAGCCCCAACTAACTTCTCAACCAATACCGTTCCAGCGACGCCACGGCGACCAGCGGTATACAGGCTGTCTTTGACTGCAACATCGTCATCCACCAACACCGACCCAACTTTAATGCCATCGGTATGAAGCAACTCCACGGCCGTTTCAAAGTTCAACACGTCGCCGGTGTAGTTTTTAATGATAAATAGCACGCCTTCACCAGTATTCACTTGGTTGCCACATTCGTACATTTGATCTGGCGTAGGTGAAGTAAATACCTCTCCTGGGCAGGCGCCTGTCAGCATACCTTTACCAATAAAACCTGCGTGCAAAGGTTCATGACCACAGCCACCACCAGAAACCAATGCCACTTGCCCCGGCGTTTCCTCATGCCACATGTAACGAGGTTCGTAGTTAGCTTTTAGCTCAGGGCGGGACAATGCCAGGCCTTCCATTTGCTGCAATACAACATCATCGACTTGGTTAATTAACTTTTTCATCGTTCTATCTCATTCCATTTATATTTTTATGTAGGGTATGAATTCATCTTAAACAGAGAAAAAGCGTACTCAACAAAAATCAATCCGTTTCATATTGAAACAAAATCTTCGACATTCTTGTTTCAATATGAAACGAAAAACGACAAATTTTTCTGAATAGTGATCGTCGCCATAAAGCATGCTGATGCTTATTACTTCTGACAGTCGGTTTGACACAGAGGTCATAAAAGCATGGAACAAAATCAGAGATATCCTTCACCACTTACCACACCAAACCTAATATAAACCTTATCGCTACAATGGATTTTCATTGCAGTCCAAAACACACATAAAAAAGGTTAAAGGTTTGAATTATGGACAAAATTATTATCAGCCCAAGCAAATACGTCCAAGGTGAACAAGTACTTACATCTATCGCTCACTATGTGAAAACATTGGGTGAACGTCCGTTAGTAATTGCTGATGAGTTCGTGACTAACCTGGTTGGTGATGACGTCAAACAAAGCTTTGCTGACGAAAAGCTTCCACTCACTATGAACATTTTTGGTGGCGAATGTTCGCGCGTTGAGATTGAACGCATCACGGACATTTGTGCGACTCAAAAACATGATGTCATTGTCGGTATTGGTGGCGGTAAAACGTTAGATACAGCAAAGGCCGTTGCGTTTTACACCAAAATTCCTGTCGTGGTGGTTCCTACGATTGCCTCGACTGATGCGCCAACCTCTGCTCTTGCGGTGATATACACACCAGAAGGTGAATTTGCGGAATACTTGATGATCCCTAAAAACCCAGACATGGTCATCATGGATACATCAGTCATCGCCAAAGCCCCTGTTCGCCTACTGGTATCGGGGATGGGTGACGCGCTTTCCACCTACTTTGAAGCCAGAGCCAACATGACCTCTGGTAAGGCAACAATGGCTGGTGGTTTAGCGACGCGTTCAGCGCAAGCGCTTGCGAAGCTCTGTTATGAAACCTTGCTTGAAGATGGTGTAAAAGCAAAAGCTGCGGTAGAAAATGGTGTGAGCACCAAAGCGGTAGAAAATATCATTGAAGCCAACACATACCTAAGCGGTATCGGTTTTGAAAGCAGTGGCCTAGCGGGCGCTCACGCTATTCATAACGGCCTAACCAAGCTCGAAGAGTGTCACCATCTCTATCATGGTGAGAAAGTCGCGTTCGGCACACTTGTTCAATTGGTGCTAGAAAACGCAGCGATGGAAGAGATTAATACGGTTCTCGCCTTCTGCCTCTCTGTAGGTCTACCAACCAACTTATTTGATATGGGCGTTAAAGAGCTTAATCACGCTAAGTTGCGTGAGGTCGCCGAAGCTTCAACGGCCGAGGGAGAAACCATCCACAATATGCCATTCCCAGTGACGGCAGAAAATGTCTACTCTGCTATTCTAACCGCTCATCAACTGGGCCAATAACCCAAATAACTTCAAACGAGTTTGAGTCTCAAAAGGCAAGCCAAGGTTTGCCTTTTATGCTTCAACTGACTTATCACTTCCATTGACACCTGCCGATGGCAACATCATAACAAACCGCGTCTTGTCTTTATCTGATGTTACTTTTATCTGTCCTTCATACGCTTGCACGATAGATTGGGTAATCGACAAACCTAGCCCTGCTCCTACACTGCCTACATGTTGGCGAGACTTATCTGCGCGATAAAAACGGTCGAAAAGGTACGGTAAGTTTTGCTCTGCAATGGTGTCACCTTGGTTGCTGACCGATATCGTCACCTGTTCATCAACCGCTTGAACGTCAATCACAATGGTTGAATCAGCATACGCATGACGAATCGCGTTGGAGAGCAAATTGCCCACTGCACGCTCAAACATGTTTTTGTCCATATAGAGCTGACCGTCGCCTGAGCTCACGATTTGCACATCGGCATCTTCGGCCAATATTTCAAAATACGCGACCAAACGGTCGATTTCCTCCTGCACCGCAAACACTTCGTCATGGCGATGAATGAGCTTGTTTTCGGCCTTGGCAATGTAGAGCAAATCGTTGATGGTTTTCGTGATGCGGTTGAGTTCTTCCAACGTTGAGGCAATCGCATCCTGATACTCTTCAGGCGTTCGACACGCACCTAAAATGACCTGATTTTGCGTGGTAATGTTGGTGAGTGGCGTTTTTAACTCATGTGCTATATCAGAAGAAAACTCGCTCAAGCGGCGAAAACCAGTTTGCAACCTATCGAGCATCGCGTTGTGTTTGTTGGCTAACTCGCGCAGTTCTATTGGCAACGAATCGGGGTCGAGACGAATGCCCATTTGCTCTGGTGATATCTGTTGAATGTGCTGATTCAATCCCACAATCGGCTTCAACCCACGTTTTACCATCCAACCGCTCAACGCGGAAGAAATCACAAACGCCAAACCGAGCGCCCAAAACAAAATCCAGTCGAGCTTATCCAAAAACAAAATATGGTGATTGATACTCATGCCGAGCACCACCTGATACTCCCCAGCTTGAAACGCAAACGCGCGAATATTCAGCGAGTCCTCACTCCATTCGATGGCGCGCTCGTGATTTAAGACCTGAGGTGAGCTAATGCTGTAGGCTCGGTTCTGAGGAATCGTCAGGCTCGAATTCTGATACACGTTCTGCTTGCCTTCAAACACCCACATATAGAGCGTACTGTTATTCGCTTGCTTGAACACATCCTCTGGCGAGCGTTTTAACTCGTTCTCAATGGCATTGAACTTACTGGAAATATAGCTGAAATCTTGCGAATAAAAGTGGCGCTCAATGGCGTACTGTAGGATGAAAGCCAAAGAAAAATAGGTAACAAACGTCATGCTAACAAACATCAGCACGAGCTTGTTTTTCATGGAAAAAGGCAGCGAAAACTTAGGCATCACGACTCTCTTCGAGTTTGTAGCCCATCCCTCTGACAGTGTGAATCAGTGGTTTATCGAACGGTTTGTCCACTTTGCTACGCAGACGTTTGACCGCCACATCAATCACATTGGTATCGCTGTCAAAGTTCATATCCCACACTAACGACGCAATGGTGGTACGTGAAAGCACTTGGCCAGTTTTGCGCATCAACAACTCAAGCAGGGCATATTCTTTGGCGGTAAGCGACATCGACTGCCCCGCGCGCGTGGCAACGCGTTTGATCATATCAAGTTCTAAATCTGCCACACGTAATGTTTGCGGCGATGCGACCACTTGCGCGGTAATATGATGACGAAATACGTTTTGAACACGCGCCAGTAGCTCCGCAAACGCGTAAGGTTTTACCACATAGTCATTGGCACCCAGCTCAAAACCGCGCACGCGATCTTCCACTTGCTCCTTCGCTGTCAGCATGATCACTGGGGTGTGAATCCCACTACTGCGCAATGTATTAAGCACCTGCCAACCATCGAGTTTAGGCAACATAATGTCGAGGAGGATTAAGTCATATTCTTCACTGGTAGCGTGATACAGCCCATCGACCCCATCATGCACTAAATCCACCACATACCCAGATTCAATCAAACCTTTTTGCAGATATTCTCCGGCTTTGTGCTCATCTTCGACGATCAATATTTTCAACTTTACTTACCTAGTATGTTAGCGGGAGGATGAGAACCCAGTATAAAGCTCGAAAAAGAGCATGATGTGAACCACACCATACTCTTCCTCCTTGGTAAACCATTATCGATTGTTATCGCGTTCGGCATAATGCACTTTGACATTCACTTTGCCCAAATATTCCAACTGACCATCTTCATTCATGCGTTCTTGCACGGTCACGAAGCCACCATCTTTTAAATGCGTACTGCGAGACTTCACATTAAACGTCAGGATATTGAGCTCTTTATTCAATTCACGAGCCGTCATGGTTTTAAGTGAATTGAGTTCAGACAGTGCCTGTTGATAAGCCTCATCTGACGTTGCCGTCGGCGTAACTGAGATTGTTTTCATCTCTTCGCGGCTCACGTAGTTGCCACCAGTGAAAAGTGGTTGAGCGAATGCAGATGCGCTAGTCATTGCCATTACCGTTACAAAAAGAGCAGTTTTGATTGCGTTCATGTTGTTAACCTTTGAGTGCTTGTTTTCAATGAGGTCATTATTGAACACCGCCTCTGACACCACCCTTTCAACAAAATGACATTTTTGTCATGAAAGTAACCTACTGGCGAAGGCTCTTGAGCGTTCCATTACGCTTAGAATAAGACAAAAAAAAGCGGCACATACTCTCGCATGTGCCGCTTGGGATTTTTGCTGTTAAGCGTAATTACTCAACCGTTACCGCTTTCGCTAGGTTACGTGGTTGGTCTACATCCGTACCTTTGATCAGCGCTACGTAGTATGACAGCAACTGCATTGGGATGGTGTAGTAGATCGCCGCCGTGATTTCACTAACGTGAGGCATCGTGATGATCTTCATTGTTTCATCGCCTTCGAAGCCTGCGTCTGCATCTGCGAATACGTATAGAAGGCCGCCACGTGCACGTACTTCTTCAACGTTTGATTTTAGCTTTTCAAGTAGGTCGTTACTTGGTGCAACCACAACAACAGGCATGTCAGCATCAATCAGCGCTAGAGGACCATGTTTCAGTTCACCCGCCGCGTAAGCTTCTGCGTGGATGTAAGAGATCTCTTTCAATTTTAGAGACGCTTCCATCGCGATTGGATAGAATTCACCACGACCTAGGAACAGTGTGTGGTGCTTGTCTGCGAAATCTGTCGCTAGTGCTTCAATGTCTTTCTCGAAAGAAAGTGCCGCGTTGATTTGCTTAGGAAGTGCGTGTAGCGCTTCAACAATCTCTTTTTCTTTCTCTTTGCTAACGCGACCTTGCTCTTTACCTAACGCCGTAACCAGCATCAATAGTGCAGAAAGCTGAGTCGTGAACGCTTTGGTTGAAGCGACACCGATTTCAACACCAGCGCGAGTCATGAACGCAAAATCTGATTCACGAACCAAAGAAGAACCTGCTACGTTACAAATGGTCATCGCCGCCATGTAACCTTTTTCTTTCGCAAGACGAAGTGCTGCTAGCGTATCGGCGGTTTCACCAGACTGAGACAACGTGATCAATAGGCTGTTTGGACGAGTCACAAACTTGCGGTAACGGAATTCAGAGGCAATTTCTACGTCACAGCTCACGCCAGCAATGTCTTCAAACCAGTAACGCGCTGTCATACCTGCGTTGTAAGACGTACCACACGCAACGATTTGTACGTGTTCTACTTTGCTTAGAATGTCAGCCGCATGCACACCGATCGCATCAGTTACAACAGAGTCTGCCGTGATACGGCCTTCCATTGTGTTGATCAACGCTTTAGGTTGCTCATAGATTTCTTTTTGCATGAAGTGGCGGTATTGGCCTTTATCGCCAGCATCATGTTCTGCGTTGGATTCTACGATTTCACGCTCAACCAGCTCGCCCGTTGCGTCAAAGACAGTAACTTCACGGCGAGTGATTTCTGCCACATCACCTTCTTCTAGGTACATGAAACGGCGCGTTACATTCAGTAACGCAAGTTGGTCAGAAGCCAGGAAGTTTTCACCCACACCAAAACCAATTACGATCGGGCTGCCTGAACGTGCAACTACGATGCGTGAAGGATCTTTGCGATCCAACGCTACCGTGCCGTATGCGCCTTCAAGTTGTTTTGCTGTTTTTTGTACTGCTTCTAGTAGCGTTTCTGAAGTGCGAAGTTCCCACTCAACCATGTGTGCGATAACTTCTGTATCCGTTTGAGATTCAAACACGTAACCACGAGATTGAAGCAATTCACGAAGCTCTTCGTGGTTTTCGATAATACCGTTATGTACAACAGCAATATCGCCAGACATATGTGGGTGTGCATTAACTTCAGATGGTTCACCGTGCGTCGCCCAGCGAGTGTGTGCAATACCCGTTCCGCCGATCACTTTTGCTTCTTCTACTGCATCAGCCAGTTCTTGCACTTTACCCAAGCGACGAACGCGCGTTAGGTTTGACTCGCCATCAACAACAGCAACGCCAGCAGAGTCGTAACCGCGGTACTCTAAGCGGCGTAGACCTTCAACCAAAATTTCTGCAACATCTCGTTGTGCTACTGCACCTACGATTCCACACATGTGTTTATCTCCGTTTGTAGTTTTGTTCTTCCCTAGCCATGTTTCAGATAGAGGCAGCAAGCAAAGGCCTGTATTCAGAGGGAAGTGAAATATGAAACTGATTACATTATTAGATTAGGCGCAAATAACTTTCACGCCATGTTGTTCAATCTGTATTTTGTGTTCTTGCTGAATATCAGCATCCGTCACTAGCACATCAATTTGATGCCAAGCGAGCTCTAAATTCGGGATCTTACGACCGATTTTTTCCGATTCGATCATGACGATCACTTCGCGCGACACTTCCGCCATCACCTTACTCAAACCAACCAATTCATTAAACGTTGTGGTGCCGCGTTCGAGATCGATGCCATCCGCACCGATAAATAGCTGGTCAAAATCGTAAGCTCGTAATACAGATTCGGCTACTTTGCCTTGAAAAGATTCTGAGTGCGTATCCCAAGTCCCGCCAGTCATCAGCAGTGTTGGTTCGCTCTCTAATTCATTAAGGGCGTTAGCAACATGCAACGAGTTGGTCATGACAACTAAGCCACGTTTGTCATTCAACTGTTGAATCAACGCAGCCGTCGTACTGCCACTGTCGATCACTATGCGATTATGGTCTCGAATCAGTGATGCCGCTGCTTTTGCCAAGTTTAGCTTTCGAGTCGAAACATTAGCGCTCAATTCTTCGTGAATGACTTCGGTTGGGATAGCAATCGCACCGCCGTAGCGGCGTAGAAGTTGGCCATTTTTCTCTAAAGAAGCTAAATCCTTTCTAATCGTGACCTCTGAGGTTTCGAATTTCTGAGCGAGTTCGTCAACGCTGACTTCTCCTAGCTCAGAAACCAAGTTAGAAATGGCGTGTCTTCTTAGTTGAGTGTTTCGTTTCGACATTTACGTTTTGAACTTAAGTTTCGATGTGAAACTTATTATAGTCAAACCGAAACTTTTAAGTCCATTTATTTCGATCCAAAAAATTAATATTTCTCGATAAAACCTTGTCCTAAGACAATTCTTAAACAGTGATATTGGATTCATTCAGTGGTAGAATTCGCCACCGAAAAGAAAAAAAATTACAGAATTGAAGGCTATTTTTTTGCAACTTTCTGCATATAAAGTGGGATTAGTCACAAAAAGGTAACCAAAATCGCCGATCTTTTAGTCATAAAATGACTAAACTTGGTGAAAGACTTTCAGAATCTGAAGTACTGATAATGAGGCGAAAAATCGGTGGGTGACAGGCACTAAATGTCATCAATAACGCCCTAACTTCAGAGTAAACAACCGACTTTCAAATTGTAACTATACTTACCGGAGAGTATCTTCCATGAAAAAGACCAAAATCGTATGTACGATTGGCCCTAAAACTGAATCTGTAGAGAAGCTAACTGAGCTAGTGAACGCAGGCATGAACGTAATGCGTCTTAACTTCTCTCACGGTGACTACGAAGAACACGGCACTCGTATCGCGAACTTCCGTAAAGTAATGGAAGCTACTGGCAAACCACTAGCAATTCTTCTAGATACTAAAGGTCCAGAAATCCGCACTATTAAGCTAGAAGGCGGTAACGACGTTGATCTAGTAGCTGGTCAAGAATTCACTTTCACAACTGACACTTCAGTTGTAGGTAACAAAGATAAAGTTGCAGTAACTTACGCAGGTTTCGCAGCAGACCTAAACGTAGGTAACACTATCCTAGTCGACGACGGTCTAATCGAGATGGAAGTTATCTCTAAGACTGAAACAGAAGTTAAATGTAAAGTACTTAACAACGGTGCACTAGGCGAGAACAAAGGTGTTAACCTTCCTGGCGTTTCTGTAAACCTACCTGCTCTATCTGAAAAAGATAAGAACGACCTTAAATTCGGTTGTGAGCAAGGCGTTGACTTCGTAGCAGCTTCTTTCATCCGTAAAGCTTCTGACGTTCAAGAAATCCGTGAAGTTCTAGCGGCAAACGGCGGCGAGAACATCCACATCATCTCTAAGATCGAAAACCAAGAAGGTGTTGATAACTTCGACGAGATCCTAGAGCTTTCTGACGGCATCATGGTTGCTCGTGGTGACCTAGGTGTTGAAATCCCAGCTGAAGAAGTAATCTTCGCTCAGAAAATGATGATCGAGAAGTGTAACCGTGCACGTAAGATGGTTATCACTGCAACTCAAATGCTTGATTCTATGATCAACAACCCACGTCCTACTCGTGCGGAAGCAGGCGACGTTGCTAACGCAGTAATGGACGGTACTGACGCAGTAATGCTTTCTGGTGAAACAGCGAAAGGTAAGTACCCAGTTGAAGCGGTAACTATCATGGCCCAAATCGCGAACCGTACTGATTCAGCGCTAAAAGCTGAGCTAGGTTCTCGTCTAGACAGCCCACGTCTACGTATCACTGAAGCAGTATGTAAAGGCGCAGTAGACACAGCTGAGAAACTGGCTGCTCCACTTATCGTTGTTGCAACTGAAGGTGGTAAATCTGCACGTTCAGTACGTAAATACTTCCCAACTGCAAACATCCTAGCACTAACAACAAACAAGAAAACAGCAGCACAACTTGTTCTAACTAAAGGTGTGACGCCAGTTGTTGTTGATTCTATCGAAAGCACTGACGCATTCTACGTAGCAGGTAAAGAGCTTGCTCTAGAATCTGGTCTAGGTAACAAAGGTGACATCGTAGTGATGGTTTCTGGTGCTCTAGTCGCTTCAGGCACTACGAACACAGCTTCTGTACACGTACTATAAGACTGAACTTTTCATACTTCAGTTGATTGATAAAGAGGGCTTATGCCCTCTTTTTTTATATGGCTTTCTTGCTCTAATAATAGCCTAACTGTATCATTCACCATGCGCAGAATTGCGTACTGTTTAATTTTGTCGTCACGATTAAAATTTCTATGAGGTGTATGTGTCCAGTCCCACTCTTACCGACAAAGTATCAAAAATGATCCGTCAGGATATTCTCGATGGCGTGCTTAAACCGGGTCAAAAACTCGTGGTTGCGGAACTCAAAGAGAAGTACAACGTAGGAGCGTCACCCATTCGCGAAGCTTTGGTGCAGTTATCGTGGAGCAAATACGTCAAACTCGAGCCGCAAAAAGGCTGCTGGGTTGCACCTGTATGTAAAGATGAGTTGAATGACTTGTACGAGAGCCTACAAATGGTCTCTGCATGCCTACTAAATAAAGCAATTGTGATTGGCGATGAAAATTGGGAACTGGACGTCCTAACCGCTTATCACAAGTTATCCCGCTCTAAATCTGGCGAAAGCTTTTGCTGGAAGGAATGGGAAGAACGCCATAATCAGTTTCTTACTGCGCTGTTTGAAGGCGCTGGCTCTGCCAATATGTTTGGTTTTTTCCGTGATCTACTCACGCAAATTAAGCGTTACCAATATTTTGCTATGCAAATGTTAGGTACAGGAAACCCAGGGCACTGTAATATCGATGAGCAAGAAATGCTGATGAAGACGTCGTTAGATAAAAAGAGCCAGGATGCTTTAGGTTATCTAGAGCGTTATTTGAGACAGTCAATGCAATGTATCGAAGCGGCCATCGACAACCAATATCGCATACTGGCTAGCGAATAACGCAGAGGCTAAAATAAGCATAAAAATCGGGGTCTATCCCCGATTTTTTGTTTTTGAAAAAGAGCTAAGCAATATCATCGAAACTATGGCATAGCGATACGCAGTTACGCCCTGCACTTTTGGATTCATACAAGGCAATATCAGCACATTTATAAGTGCGCGTGCGATCAGAAGTTAAATCACTATACCCGGCACTAACGGTAATAGCTCTATCACTGCGCAGTTGAACCGCCACACGTAACCGGTTCAATACAACTTCTGCTTCTTCGAGTGTGGTATGCGGCATGATCACCGCAAACTCCTCACCACCGACGCGAGACACAAAGTCAGTACTGCGCACCTCTTTAAGAAGAGTCTCCGCGACACTGCAAATCACTTTGTCCCCTTCATCGTGCCCAAGTTCATCGTTAATGCGCTTAAAGTGGTCAATATCAAACAACGCCAAACATGCAGGGGGACTATCAGGATAACGCTCAATAATCCCGGCATATTGCGCTAATTGCTCTTCAAATTTTCGACGGTTCCACAAGCCCGTCAAACCATCTTTTTCACTGAGGTTGCGTAGCTTTTCTTCCAGCTCTTTTTGCTCGGATATATCCACCAGCGACGTGATGTAATAGCTTACTTTACCTGACTTGGTTAAGTTTGCCTGAATGCGCATAATGGCGGTAAATACGTGATTAAACTTGGTTCGACAACGAACCTCACCTTCCCAAACGTGCTCGTTCGCAAGCTTATTCCAAATATTGAGGGTCGACTCGAGATCTTCCGGTAAGAAAATTAGATTATGCGCATTCCAGCCTTGAGTATGCTTGGTGGAATAGCCCATCATGTTTTCAAATTCTTGGTTCACCATAATGATTCGATGCGACGCATCTGAGATCATCACCGCAGTCATGCCATCAAGTGCAGCCCGAGCTAACTTCGATTCCATACTATGACGTCGATAGTGCAGGGCTAGCGCGGTCGTTGGTAAAGTAAAACCAAACACCAAACTTAATACAAAAAACGCTTCTTGGATTAAGTCATCAATATCTCGCTGAGATCGAGATAGTAATTGCTCATTCGTGAGATCAATCACCAGATGAAGTGGTTCACTAGAAACAAATTGGATCGTGCTATACGCAATCAAATTCGAGCCGTTGTACTCATAGCCCGAAACCTCTGAGATCATCGTGCGCCAAATGTTGGGGTACATCCGGCCAAAATTAAATTGAGAACGAGCTGGGATAATATTGCCGTACAAGCGTGATGACTTAGGACTCGCGATATAAAAGCCATCACTTTTAATTAACTCAATATGAAAATCCCGCACCGGTGAGTAGTTGAGTCGAGAAGATAAATACTCAATATCAACATTAAGAACAAGATACCCTTCGCGTTTCCCATTGAGAGAAATCGGCATCAGAATACGCAATGAAGGGCTATAAGGGTAAACAAGCTCACCATTTTCCCGCTCCAGTTCAATCCCCCACGACGCAATTTCATCATTACCTAAACCTTGCGCGTAATGAAAATAATCCCGCTCTGACTTGTCATGTAATTTGAGGGCGGGTGCAGCGATACCCGTTTTGAAATCGTAATTAATCCGTGCTTTTTCCTGACCGGTAATATCAAGAAAACGAATTTGTTTATATAGCTTTTGGTTGATCGCAACCGAGATCCACATATCTTCTAAGATAGAAAGGTTGACCCGGTTCGGCTGACGTAGATAGTCGTAAAGACTTTGGCTGTGACCGAGAAGATCGCTGATCGTCTCAATTTGATCCTGAATATTGTTGTATTCGCGACCAGTATAAGCCAGTTGGTGTAATGCTTCTTGAGCGGTATTCTCAACGTTACTCTCTAATAACGTCAGATATTTCTGATAATAGTAAACTGCAGTGAGCGCACTAAAAAATAGTGCTGTCGCCAACAATGTGCCGACTCGCTTAGGTATTTTCACGCGTCTACTGCCTATAATGCTTACTAAAACGACAATTATATCATTAATTGTTATTTTCTAAACAAAAAGCCACTTAGATTAAGTGGCTTTTCTATATGCAATTAGACAATTACGGTTTGAGTGCGCGCTCACCTCGGGCAATGCCCACTACCCCACTACGAGCAACTTCGACGACTTCAGTTACTTCAGATATCGCTTGAATGAAGGCATCCAACTTTTCACTCGTGCCCGCAAGTTGTACCGTGTATTGAGCAGCGGTGACATCCACGATCTGGCCACGGAAGATGTCCGCTGTCCGTTTCACTTCTGCTCGCGCAAAACCGCTGGCTTTCACTTTCACCATCATCAATTCACGTTCGATGTGCTCGTACTCGGTGACTTCTTGTACTTTCAGCACATCGATCAATTTGTGTAACTGCTTCTGAATTTGCTCCAACTGCATCTCATCAGACGTCGTGGTAATGTTCATTCGCGACAGCGTTTCATCATCTGTCGGTGATACCGTCAAAGATTCAATGTTGTAACCACGTTGAGAGAACAAACCAACAACACGAGACAACGCACCCGGTTGGTTTTCCAATAGCAGTGAAATAATGTGTCTCATATTAAGTTCTCTCCGTTTTGCTTAGCCACATTTTATCCATACCCTCACCTTTGATTTGCATCGGGTATACGTGTTCGGTTTCGTCTACGTTGATGTCCACAAACACCAGACGATCTTTCATATCCAACGCTTTTTGTAGCCCTTCTTCGAGCTGATCAGGCGTTTCGATACGAATACCGACGTGACCATAAGCTTCTGCAATCGCTGCAAAATCAGGAACAGAACTCATGTAAGAATTAGAGTGACGACCTTGATAAATAATGTCTTGCCACTGTTTTACCATGCCTAAGAAGCGGTTGTTTAGGTTGATGATCTTCACTGGAATGTCGTATTGCATGGCTGTCGAAAGCTCTTGGATATTCATTTGAATACTGCCATCGCCCGTAACAACCACGACTTCTTCTTGTGGCATGGCAAACTTAACACCCATACCAGCCGGAAGGCCAAATCCCATAGTGCCCAATCCACCCGAGTTGATCCAACGGCGTGGTTTGTTAAATGGGTAGTAAAGTGCTGCAAACATCTGGTGCTGACCCACATCAGAAGCAACATACGCATCACCATTGGTCAGCTTGTGCAAGGTTTCAATCACTTGCTGTGGCTTAATTCGCTCTGGTGACTTCTCATAAGCCAAACAGTTGCGGTCACGCCACACTTGAATGTCATCCCACCATGCGGTGATGGCATCTTCATCGTTCCCACCTTCTTGCTCTGCCAGCAGGCCAAGCATGGTTGTAAGCACTTTTTCCGCAGAGCCGACGATAGGTAAATCCACCTTCACGTTTTTCGAGATCGATGATGGATCGATATCAATATGCATGACTTTTGCGTTTGGGCAGTATTTTTCAAGGTTGTTCGTCGTGCGATCATCAAAACGCACACCGATACCAAAAATAAGATCCGCTTCATGCATCGCCATATTGGCTTCGTAAGTACCGTGCATACCCAGCATGCCCAGTGAGTTTTTGTGCGTTCCAGGGAATGCGCCTAGTCCCATCAACGTACTGACTACTGGAAGGTTCAGCTTGTCGGAGAGCTCTAAAATATGTTCATGAGCGCCAGAAATCACAGCACCACCACCGATATAAAGCACTGGTTTTTTCGCTTCTAACAGCGATTTAAGCGCTTTTTTAATCTGGCCTTTATGACCCGACGTCGTCGGCTTGTAAGAACGCATTGAAAGCGTTTCTGGGTATTGGTAAGGCAGTTTGATTTGCGGATTCATTACATCTTTCGGCAAGTCAATCACTACTGGACCAGGTCGACCTGTGGTCGCGATATAAAACGCTTTCTTGATCGTTTCAGGAATATCTTCCGCTTTTTTCACTAAAAAGCTGTGTTTGACCACTGGGCGAGAGACACCAACGATGTCACATTCTTGGAAAGCATCATTACCAATTAGGCTATTAGGTACG
This sequence comes from Vibrio sp. T9, assembly GCF_003123985.1. Taxonomy (NCBI): domain Bacteria; kingdom Pseudomonadati; phylum Pseudomonadota; class Gammaproteobacteria; order Vibrionales; family Vibrionaceae; genus Vibrio; species Vibrio sp. T9. The sequence continues at coordinate 316,236 of NZ_NIGY01000002.1, read as the reverse complement.
TTACCCGAGATAACGAGCATTGGGATGGAGTCCATATAAGCCGTGGCAATACCAGTAATGGTATTGGTCGCGCCTGGACCTGAACATACCAGTACGACACCCGGTTTACCGGTAGCGCGAGCGTAACCATCTGCCATATGAGTGGCGGCTTGCTCATGCCTTACAAGTACGTGTTTGATTTGATCGGTTTTGGCATGCAGTGCATCGTAGATATCCAAAACAGAGCCACCTGGGTAGCCAAAGATCTGCTCTACGTGCTCTTCTATCAGAGATTGAACCACCATCTCTGCGCCTGACAACATTGCTGTCATAATTGCTCTCCTTAGCCAGTTTCCTCACCGTAAGGTCAACGGATTGGTCTGGTTTTACATAGTCTAGGTCTTATTCGTAGCCTAATCGAAATACTTCCACGTTTTCGGCTATGTCTTGCGTTCGTCATAACATCCCGCAAGGTTACCCAACAAATGTAACGTTTTATTATCAACGGGTCTAATGAGAGATTGGTCTACTTTTTAAACAAGATGCTAGTAATTAGAATGTTAGTAGGAATAGCAGCCACACATACCTTATTTCACAGTACAACCTAAAAATTTAACGCTCAAAAAAAGAACATTATTTCAGAACCTTTTAAGTATAGGGTGCTAAATAGCTGTATTTGGTGAGCAAAATAGAAAGAATCAACACAAACAAAAATCCCCAGCAATGCGCAATAACATCACTGGGGATTTTTTCATCAATATAAAATCTAAGTCAGCTTAAGTTACTTTTTCTCTGACTTTTCCTTATACATTTCTTCAATTTCATCTTGGTATTTGTCATTGATGACTTTACGACGCAGTTTTTGAGTTGGCGTTAACTCACCATCATCCATAGAGAAAGCTCTTGGTAACAGTTTAAACTTCTTCACCTGTTCAAACTTTGCCAACTCTTTTTGGAGATCGTTAACACGCTTCTCAAGCATTTCGACCACTTGGTGATGCTTAATCAATTCAACGCGATCGTGATACTTGATATTCAGCTCTTTCGCATACTCTTCAAGAGAATCAAAACACGGCACAATCAGCGCCGAGACAAACTTACGCGTGTCCGCGATAACCGCGATTTGCTCGATGAAGTGGTCTTTACCTATCGCACCTTCAATCATTTGCGGAGCGATATATTTACCGCCAGAGGTTTTCATCAGTTCTTTGATACGATCAGTGATGAACAGGTTGCCATTTTCATCAATGTAACCCGCATCGCCAGTTTTTAGGAAACCGTGCTCATCAAAGGTCTTTTCGGTCTCTTCTGGCATTTTGTAATAGCCACGCATCACCATTGGACCACGCACCAGAATCTCGTTGTTCTCGCCGATCTTCACTTGCGCGCCAGGCATAGACATACCAATAGAGTCTGGGTTAAAGCACTTATCATCCCAACACGATACTGTCGCCGTGGTTTCAGTCATGCCGTAACCTAACTTCACATTGATACCAATCGCGTGGAAGAATCGGCCTATGGTTTCATCTAACTTCGCACCGCCACACGGCATAAAGTTGATTTGTCCACCAAGTAACGCACGCAGCTTGCTCAGAACCAATTTATCCGCCAATGCATATGACTTGCGCAGCATGAGCGATGGCTGACGTTTTTCTTGATGACAAGCGGCCATTTTTGCGCCCATGTTCACAGCCCAAGTAAACATAATCTTACGGTGAATCGGTGCGCGAGACACTTTCTCATGAATCGCAGAGAAGATCTTCTCATAGAAACGCGGTACGGCACACATCACGGTAGGTCGTACTTGGCTCAGTGCATCACGTACCTGCATGGTGTCTTGCAAATAGCAGTTGGTCGCCCCTTTGTACAACACATAAAAGGTCCAAGCGCGTTCAAATACGTGTGACAGCGGAAGGAAACACAGTGACACATCACTTTGAGAAAGGCTCAAGCGTTGATCGTGCCCTTCCAATTGCGCCGCAATGTTTGCGTAATCTAGCATTACACCTTTCGGTTGACCTGTGGTACCAGAGGTGTAAATCAGCGTGAGTAGATCATCTTCCTTTGCTTGCTCTAAACGTGCGTCCAATTCAACTTGGTATGTGGTATCGCCTTTGGCGACAAATGCTTGCCAAGAGATAACGAAATCATGCTCGCCAAGTTCGATATCATCAGACATTGCAACAATGAGCTCTAACTGCTCGCACTGGTCGAAAATGCTCACTGCTGCGTCAAATTGTGGCTGCTCACCAACAAACAGCACTTTGACGTCTGCGTTGTCAATGATGTACGCCGACTGAGCGGCGGTATTGGTTGGGTAAATAGGTACTGTTACGCCGCGTAGTTGTAGCGCTGCAATATCAGCAATCGTCCATTGCGGCATGTTGTTCGAGAAAATGCCGATTTTATCTTGGACTCCTAATCCCTGAGCCAAAAGTGCAAGTGATAAAGCATCAACTTGCTGACCAAATTGCGTCCACGTAATACCTTGCCATTCCTCACCCACTTTATGCTTGAGTGCAACGCGTGTACCACCGTTCGCAATTTGTTCACGAATACGTTTAACGATATGAAAATCTAACTTGGCCATTCTTTTACTTACCTTTTGGCTTACAGGCGTAAGCTAATTGAGCGAACAAGTGTACTCACGGCTTGCTAAAACGCAACTGACCAGTATCAAACTTATCACTAATAAGAGACAACTATCACTTATACGTCGCGAACATACCCAAAACTGCTGAATGATTACTCTATTTAACTTACTGTTTCGATTGTTGATTGCTAAAACAAAAAGCCCCGAGAGACAAAAATCTCTCGGGGACCAATGAATTGTAAAAATTGATGATTACCAATATGGTCTTAACCGATAAGACCAAACGTCATCTTATTTTGCGGCAACCACTTCACCACAAGTGATCATCAGTTGATCGCGCAGCCAAATGTGGCCTTTATCTTTTTCACTTGATTCATGCCAGCTTAAGAAGCCGCTGATTTCCTTGTTTGCAAATGGGAAGTCTAGAATTTGCAGCTGATCGCTGTTTACCGCATTTTCTGCCATCCAACGTGGCGCGATAGTCACAAGCTCAGATTGACCCACCACATATAGTAGGTTGCTTAGACTAGAGCCTTCGTACGCGGCTTGGCAATCCAGTTCACGATATGCTTGTTCTGAGAAGCTACGTTGACCGTGCACTTTCGATAACTTCGCATGTTTTTCGTTAAGCAGTTGCTCGGCCGTTACACCACCTTGAATGCGTGGGTGTGTTTTTGACGCGATAACCACTAATTCATCTTTGAAAATTTCAGTACTTGAGAAACCTTGCTCATCAAAGCGAGCATAATCGATCACGAAATCAATTTCTTGATAGCGCATACGCTCAGACAACAGACGGTCAAATTCTGCATCTAGGTGAAGCTGAACATTTGGTGCTTGTTGATTCACTTTTGCCATGATCTTCGGAGCAAAACGCATGTCACAAGGGCTGCAAATCGCCAGCTTAAATAAGCGAGTCGAAGATTCTGGTTGGAATACGGAGCTAGGAAGTTCATTACGAATCAGCTGTAATGCTTGGCGAATTGGACCAAACAATTGACGAGCACGTTGCGTTGGCTGAATACCACGGCCCTGACGCATAAACAGCTCGTCGTTAAACATCACTTTTAGGCGTGCCACGGCATTACTTACTGCCGGCTGAGACATGCCTAAGTTATGTGCTGCACGAGTAATATTTTGCTCTTGCATCACAGCATCAAATACAGTCAGTAGGTTTAAATCTACACCACGCAAAGTGCTTTCCATACGGTAGCTAGCAATTGCGCTCATCGCATCTTTCTTCTCTAACATTGAGTGCGCCTCTTTTGTAATCGTCAACTTTGTTCATTAAATTCATAACGAATAGAATCCCATCTCGCACAAAAGACGGCGGCTGGATTCGAATCATTTTACGAATAGATAACCTAACTTTTTATTATATTTGCCGTCCGGATACTTCCGGCTCGAACTGTACTATCAACTAATCGATTGCGGTTTCGCAACTAGATTGATATTTAATCAGTAAATTTTAGCCGATTAGGTATTTACCCTTTAAATAACAATGGCTTGATAAAAACATAAAAAACTATAAAACACGTAAAAGCGCATTCTTTGAGGAAGTATTTAGCAAATTGATGAGACGGATGGTCACCACATGCATGCATTTACCTCAGTTATCAGTCGAGAACAAACCAACAGATGACGACTATATCTCTGAGTGAAATTTGCACTTATCAGTCAAATTATCAGCAAATACACATTGAATAGAAATGAAAGAGAGAGAATAAAAATGCAGCCTTCTAGGTTGAAAGGCTGCAACAAAATCGTGTCAAAAATAGGAAGGAACAATGTACTTAGAACAACGTACTTAAATGTTCGACACGTAACTTGGGAAATCAACTTGCTCCCACAACTGTTTGGATAACTCCGCTTGTGAATCCCACGCGCCTTGCAATACCCAATGGACAATGGCCTGAGCAACATCTGGGTATTTCACACTTTCGGCTTGTTGCTCCTTTAGCCACTGGCGTACTGCGGAAATGTCTAAGCTCTCCATCGACATCGCAAGCCCTAAGTCTTCTAAGGTCGCGACGTTGCTTTGTTGCTCAAACTGACCTGCGAGTGGCTTAAGCAATAATTTTTTCCCTAGAGACAGAGCTTCCGAAGGGAGCTCAAATCCACCATTGGCAATGACACCACTACACCGATGCAAATGATGCTGAAAGTTGCTGTGGCATAAAGGGCGTAATTCTATGTTTTCCACTTGCTCACATTCGATCACATCGGGGTGATAACAGATGAACGCTTGCTGGTTAAAATGGAACAGTAAATCCGAGATGTCTTCAATGGATTCGAACGGTAGATACACCAAAACAAAATCATCATTTTCTGCTTGGCTATCGACGGTATGCACTATCGGTGGTAGCAAAGGTTGATCAAAATGATGCCAATGCAAACCAAGGTGGTGTTGAGAAGGCGCAAAGTATTCAATGACGGATTTGTCTAACCAACTCGCTCCCTTTAACGGCACTGGATAACGGAAAGCATTTTGATGACTGATACCAATCGACGGCTTATTTTGTTGTTTTGCCGCCCATGCCGTAACAGGCTCGAAATCATTGAGCACGAGATCATAGGACGACAAATCAAGCTGTTTAACTTCTTTGCAAAATTGCACCAAATTGTTACTCAATGCTGTTTTCGCATAGTTCACTGAACCTTTTTCAGTGATAAAGGTGAAGCCTCGGCGAGTCTGATAATCGCCAAACGCTTCCATTGAAAAGTACTTTTCAGGCGCTCGTCCAGAAAACAAAAAGTCGACCTCAACATCGTGCTCTTTAAACGCATGACTCATCGCCCTCGCACGCGCAATATGTCCGTTTCCTGTACCTTGAACACCGTATAAGATTTTCATCAATTAGCCTCCCAGCATCGCAATCGCTAATCCACCACAAAGACTACCTAGCAGTGCACCAATGATGACATCGGTAAAAAAGTGCACCCCCAATAAGATTCGCGCAGTTCCGATTAAACTTGCCCAAAAGAATGCAGCAACGCCTAGGCTCGGATAGAAATGATCAATCAGCGTCGCCATGACAAACGCAGCGGCAGTGTGTCCTGAAGGAAGACTGTAGCGATCAGAGGGGGTAATAAAAGCAGGAAGGAGTGCACTGAGTTCTTCAGGGCGACGACGCTTAAAACTGTTTTTCAGCGTCCAATAAATTGGCAACTCGATGGCAAAAGCAAGTAAACCCGCCAGTAAAAACCAAACTCCCTGCTCTTTATCTAAATACCAAGCTAATAAACCTAGCACCAAGTACAGATGTCCGTCACCACTGTGGGAGACTCCTTTACTGATGTTGGCAACTTGCTGATTAAAACGGTGCTTAAGACAAGCACTAGAGAGCGCTAAATCAAACTTAGCAATGGTTGCAATTGGCTGTGTAATTGTCTCTATGGTTCGCATGTGGCCTTTCCTTACTTTGACAACGCCGTTGTGTGAAAAGTAGGAGGTTTAGGTGACAACTGCATGACGGGAGTTTGGACAATTAATGACAAATGCCAAATTAGAGTGTGCCCAATGATCTATTGAGCACAATCGTAGGAGAGAACGATTAAGAAGGGTTTGCTTGCTGCGGTTGAGGCGTATCGATGTACCAGACCTTTCTCTTCTTACGACAGGCGCGCAAAGAGCCCATCGTCATGTCGCCATCTTTTGTTAGCTCGTAGCTAAGGGAGCGGCAAGTGTAATTTCCTGACAGTTCATGCTCTATGCCCGTTTGCTCAGTTATGCTCGAAGCAGACTCTAAAATAGGATTAGGCTGTGTAGAAAGAATGTCACGATTTACCACATTGCTGCGCGCATAATCCTTATGGACGTAACCTTTTATCACGCCTTTCTGTTCAACGAGAAACCAAGGTTGATCCACCACTTTTGCCAACACATTAAAAACTTCCCCTTTCGATAACACGCCAAGCTTTTCTCCTTCTAGGCTCGGCTTGGATCGCAGGTTTAATGTGGTCTTAGAGCGATAGGAGACATCCATAAACTCAACGGGGTTTGAGGTATCCACACCGTCAGCTGTTGGTCGGAAGACTTCCGCTTGTTGTTTCTCACTAGGTTGCACTCGGATCTTCCACCACGAATAGGTTTCCGGATCTTTGCCTTTAAATTTATCTCGACTGTCCGACTCAAGAGCAACGAGCATTTGATTCAAAAACGATTCACGTCCCTCGTAGCTCAAGAATCGATCCATTTGATCATTAATCACCATGACACTCTGAGAGTGATCATTAATAACAACAGGGGAAATCTCTGCCATATAGGTTTGAGATTGAAACAGCTGACAACCCGATAAGCTGACCAGAGTAAATACTGCGGCTGAACGTCCAAATTGTTTTGCTAACCTCATTATTCCTTAACCCTTCTTTTTACCTAGTGCAACTGCACTACTATAAATGGTCATTCAAAACTTTTGCCAAACAATTCGGGCCTTTGTGTGACAAGTCGCAATCCCAATGCTTGTTTTGGTAATGAAACGTCGCAAAATTGATGAGAACTTGCCTCTTCTAGCACGTTTCTATCGCACCATGCAGTTTCACTTAGCGCATCATTTTTCTCGAGTAAATGAAAAGAGTCATCCGATATGAATAAAAAATCGACTTTAGGGTTGACGCGCTCCATGGAGTGCGGTACTAATTTGTTAACTTAATTATGTGGAAAGCTTAACAACTATGTCAGCTCATTTTTCTATTCTGCTTAGCCTCCTCCTGATCGTGACCAGTTCGCGCGGGTAGGCTGTGGAAGAAAAATAACCACACCAATTTCTAAGAACCCGCATGAGAATGCGGGTTTTTTTATATCTAAATACTGGAAGTAAACGATTAACTTGCACGTAAAGTGCAGAAATCAGGAAGGAAGCAAACATGAACGATCAGGTCATTATATTCGACACCACATTGCGTGATGGCGAGCAAGCGTTGTCAGCAAGCTTGACGGTTAAAGAAAAACTGCAAATTGCCTATGCGCTGGAAAGACTCGGCGTTGATGTTATCGAAGCTGGCTTCCCAATCTCTTCACCTGGTGATTTCGAGTCGGTACAAACCATTGCAAAAAACATCAAAAACAGTCGAGTTTGTGCCCTTTCGCGTGCCGTTGCGAAAGATATTGATGCCGCCGCTGAAGCATTAAAAGTGGCCGACCAATTCCGTATTCACACGTTTTTAGCCACTTCCACCATTCACGTAGAAGACAAACTACGCCGCAGCTACGACGATGTACTTGAAATGGCGGTCAACGCCGTTAAACATGCGCGTAACTACACCGATGATGTCGAGTTTTCTTGTGAAGATGCAGGGCGTACTCCTATCGACAACCTATGTCGCATGGTAGAAGCTGCCATCAATGCCGGTGCGAGCACAATCAACATTCCAGATACCGTTGGCTACACAGTACCAAGCGAGTTTGGTGGCATTATTCAAACCCTTTTCAACCGCGTTCCAAACATTGATAAAGCGATCATCTCCGTTCACTGTCACGACGACTTGGGGATGTCAGTTGCCAACTCTATTGCCGCCGTTCAAGCCGGCGCACGTCAGATAGAAGGCACCATCAATGGCATTGGTGAGAGAGCGGGTAACTGTTCTCTTGAAGAGATCGCAATGATCATCAAGACGCGTCAAGAGTTCTTGGGTGTTCACACTGGCATCAAGCATGATGAAATTCACCGCACCAGTAAGTTGGTGAGCCAGTTATGCAACATGCCAATTCAGAGCAACAAAGCGATTGTGGGCGCGAATGCCTTTAGCCACTCTTCAGGTATCCACCAGGATGGCATGTTAAAGAATAAGAATACCTACGAAATCATGACCCCTGAGTCGATTGGCCTTAAAAACCAAGCACTAAACCTAACCAGCCGTAGTGGTCGCGCAGCCGTGAAGAGCCACATGGACACCATGGGATACAACGAGGACGAGTACAACCTAGACGCTCTATACGCGGACTTCTTGAAACTTGCCGACCGCAAAGGCCAAGTGTTCGATTACGATCTAGAGGCCCTAATGCACTTCTCGAACCTGCGTGAAGAAGATGACTTCTACAAACTGAACTACCTAAGCGTGCAATCGGGCAGCGTAATGGCCACCACCAGCATCAAAATGCAATGTGGCGATGAAGAAATGTGTGAAGCGGCAGTCGGTAATGGCCCAGTTGATGCGCTATACCAATGTATCTACCGCGTGACAGGCTACGACATCGTACTGGATAAATTCGACCTAACCGCGAAAGGCGAAGGTGAAGATGGTTTGGGTCAAGCTGACATCATTGCCAACTACAAAGGTCGTAAATACCACGGTACAGGCGTTTCCACCGATATCGTTGAAGCTTCCGGCCAAGCACTATTGCACGTTATTAATAGCATCCACCGTGCAGACAAAATCGAAGAAATGAAGCAGAAAAAGATTGCGACTGTGTAATAACAACTGGGCTGCATGGCTCAGGAAAGAACACGCTCGTTGAAATAATTAAGCTCAAAATTAGAAAACTTAAAGGATTAACATGACAGACAAATCATACAAAATTGCCGTCCTACCCGGTGACGGCATCGGCCCGGAAGTAATGGCGCAAGCACACAAAGTATTGGATGCTATCGAAAAGAAGCATGGTATTGCGTTTGAGCGTGACGAGCATGATGTAGGCGGCATCGCGATCGACAATCATGGCAGCCCACTTCCAGAAAGCACCGTGAAAGCGTGTGAAGAGTCTGATGCAGTACTATTTGGCTCGGTTGGCGGCCCGAAGTGGGAGCACTTGCCACCCAACGACCAACCAGAACGTGGCGCCCTACTTCCACTACGCAAACACTTCCAACTATTTTGTAACCTACGCCCAGCGCAAATCCACTCAGGTCTTGAAGCTTTCTCACCACTACGTGCAGACATCTCAGGTCGCGGTTTTGACATCGTTGTAGTCCGTGAGCTGACGGGCGGCATCTACTTCGGCCAACCAAAAGGTCGTGAAGGTGAAGGCGCAACAGAAAAAGCATTTGATACTGAGGTGTACCACCGCTTTGAGATCGAACGTATTGCAAAAATCGCTTTTGAGTCTGCTCGTCTACGCCGTAAGAAAGTATGCTCTATCGACAAAGCGAACGTTCTACAAAGCTCAATCCTATGGCGTGAAGTGGTCGAAGAAATCGCAAAAGATTACCCAGATGTCGAGCTATCACACATGTACATTGATAACGCAACCATGCAGCTTATCAAAGACCCAGCACAGTTCGACGTAATGCTGTGTTCGAACATCTTCGGCGACATCATTTCTGATGAGTGCGCGATGATCACTGGCTCAATGGGTATGCTGCCTTCAGCAAGCCTTAACGAAAGTAAGTTCGGTCTGTACGAGCCAGCAGGCGGCAGCGCACCAGATATCGCAGGTAAGAACATCGCCAACCCAGTAGCACAAATCCTATCGGCAGCACTGATGTTACGTTATAGCCTTGGCGAAGAAGCCGCAGCACAAGACATCGAAGCAGCGGTGTCGAAAGCACTTTCAGCTGGCGAGCTAACAGGCGACCTTGCAGTCAACAACCCGGCACTTACAACATCAGAGATGGGCGATAAGATCGCTGAGTACATCTTAAACTCGTAATACAGAACAGATTCATAATAAATACTAAATCCTCTATCCACCAATGACTTACCTCTAAGTCATTGGTGCTAAAACAAAGCAACAAGGATAACGAGGAAAGGAAGCAAACAATGGGCAAAACACTATACGAAAAAGTCTACGACGCACACGTTGCCGTCGCAGCAGAAGGGGAAAACCCTATCTTGTACATCGACCGTCACTTGGTACATGAAGTGACGTCTCCGCAAGCATTTGACGGCTTGCGTGAAAAAGGTCGCAAAGTGCGTCAGGTCAGCAAAACTTTTGCCACTATGGACCACAACGTTTCGACAACCACCAAAGATATCAACGCATCCGGTGAGATGGCGCGTATCCAGATGGAAACGCTATCAAAAAACTGTGAAGAGTTTGGCGTTACGCTTTACGACATCAACCATAAATACCAAGGTATTGTGCACGTTATGGGCCCAGAGCTTGGTATTACCCTACCGGGCATGACGATTGTTTGTGGTGACTCGCACACGGCTACACACGGTGCATTTGGCTCGCTAGCATTTGGTATTGGTACCTCTGAAGTTGAGCACGTATTAGCAACTCAAACGCTAAAACAAGCGCGCGCTAAAACGATGAAGATCGAAGTGAAAGGCAAAGTGGCTCCGGGCATCACGGCGAAAGATATCGTGCTAGCCATCATCGGTGAAACCACAGCAGCAGGCGGTACAGGCTACGTAGTTGAATTCTGTGGTGAAGCGATCACAGACCTTTCAATGGAAGGCCGCATGACCGTATGTAACATGGCAATTGAGCTAGGTGCGAAAGCCGGTTTGATTGCGCCAGATGAAACCACGTTCGAGTACATCAAAGGCCGTAAATTCTCACCTCAAGGTGCCGACTTTGATGCAGCAGTAGAATACTGGAAGACATTAAAAACGGACCATGATGCTCAGTTTGATGCGGTCGTGACACTAAACGCAGCGGATATCAAACCACAAGTCACTTGGGGTACTAACCCAGGCCAGGTTATCGCGGTAGACCAACCGATCCCTGCACCAGAAAGCTTTGCTGACCCAGTAGAAAAAGCCTCTGCAGAAAAAGCACTGGCTTACATGGGCCTAGAGGCAGGCAAGTCATTGTCGGATTACAACGTCGATAAAGTCTTCGTTGGTTCTTGTACTAACTCACGTATCGAAGACATGCGCGCAGCCGCAGAAGTGGCGAAAGGTCGCAAAGTCGCGTCTCACGTTCAAGCGCTAATCGTTCCTGGCTCTGAGCAAGTAAAAGCGCAGGCGGAAGCAGAAGGCCTAGATGTCATCTTTAAAGAGGCGGGCTTTGAGTGGCGCCTACCAGGTTGCTCGATGTGTCTAGCAATGAACAACGACCGTTTGGGTCCACATGAACGTTGTGCGTCTACTTCAAACCGTAACTTTGAAGGCCGTCAAGGTCGTGATGGCCGTACCCACCTAGTGAGCCCTGCGATGGCAGCGGCGGCAGCAATTGCTGGTCACTTTGTAGATATTCGTGAACTAGACTAAGGAGCAAACAAATGTCAGGCTTTAAACAACACACAGGCTTAGTTGTTCCTCTAGATGCAGCGAACGTTGATACTGATGCCATCATTCCAAAGCAGTTCCTACAAAAGGTCTCCCGCCTAGGCTTTGGTAAACACTTGTTCCATGACTGGCGCTTCCTAGACGATGCTGGCGAACAGCCAAATCCAGAGTTCGTGATGAACGCACCTCGCTACCAGGGCGCGTCTATCTTGCTGGCTCGTGAAAACTTCGGCTGTGGCTCATCTCGCGAGCACGCACCGTGGGCACTGGCGGATTACGGCATAAAAGCGATGATCGCACCAAGCTTTGCCGATATCTTTTACGGCAACTCGATCAACAACCAAATGGTGCCAGTTCGTTTGACTGAACAAGAAGTGGATGAAATCTTCCAGTTTGTTGAGGCAAATGAAGGTGCAGAAGTCGAGGTCGACCTAGAAGCGAATGTGGTTCGTGCCAACGGCAAAGAGTACAGCTTTGAAATTGATGAGTTCCGTCGTCACTGTTTGTTAAATGGTTTAGACAATATTGGGCTAACGCTTCAACACGAAGATAAGATTGCTGAGTACGAAGCGAATATCCCAAGCTTCTTGCGTTAAAACGCATTAGTAAATACACAAATCAAGGGCTGGCAATTGTTGGCCCTTTTAATGTTTTAAGTGACTGATTTTATAGCGCTTTACTTACGAAATACTGAACGCCTCTGTTGAAATTCGTCATCCTGAACAGCGGCGAAGGAGCGTGATTCAGGATCGACTGCCAGAATGTACTGTGCAGATTCATACTTTCTTTACTCAAGCGTTTGTGGGGATTAGATTCCTGCTGTCGCTTATGCTCCTCGGAATGACGGAGAATAAAGGCAACTGATTACTGATTACTGATTACTGAAAGAAAACAAGCACTCAACAGGTCTACACTATCAACAATATCTCATTCAAAGGTATCTCTATGAAGCGTCTGTTATTGCTATTGTGTGCTCTGGTTTCTTTCTCAGCGTTCGCTGCTCCTAAATCTGACTTGTGGCCGTATTGGCAACAATCGAATCAGGCCAACCAAACACACATTTCGCACCAGGAATGGCAACAACTGTTAGACAATTACTTGGTTGAACAAGGTGAGAATACTTTGTTCCGCTATAGCAAAGTCACGGCTTCCGACAAAGCGAAGTTAAAGCAGTACATCCGACGACTGGTAAAACTCGATCCATTGCAGTACAACCAAGCAGAGCAATACGCCTATTGGGTGAACCTTTACAACGCCATCACGGTAGATCTTATTTTGGATAACTATCCCGTCGAATCCATCACCAAGCTAGGTGGTTTATTTAGCTTTGGGCCTTGGGGAGACAATGTGGTCGTGGTCAACGGGAAGGATCTGACTTTAAACGATATTGAACATCGAATTTTGCGTCCAATTTGGAATGACCCAAGAACGCATTACGCCGTAAATTGTGCAAGTTTGGGATGCCCTAACCTACAAGCTCAAGCATTCACTGCCGAAAACACTGAAGCCTTACTTGAAAGTGCTGCCAAAGCGTTTATTAACAGCAACAAAGGCGTATCTATCCAAGGAAACACGGCGCAGCTGTCTTCCATTTATGATTGGTTTGCAGCGGACTTTGGTGGAGAAAAACAAGTCTTCAGCCACATCGCGAAGTACGCGCCACAATACAAAGACTTCTCTGGAAAAGTGAAGTACGAATACGATTGGAGTTTGAATCAAGCTGACTAATTTATCGCCACCGTTCAGCTTGCAACGCTTTTGGTCACCCGTAACCCAAAAGCTAAAAAGGGCACCAAGTGCCCTTTTTACTTTCTAGATTTTGACAAAATCACTTAAAGCCTTTGACCTTTTTAATCAGATCGTAAGCGTTTTGAATCTCTTGAGATTTTTCTTTCGCTACGTTCATCATCTCTGGTGGTAGACCTTTAGCCATCAATTTGTCTGGGTGGTGCTCGTTCATCAGTTTACGATAAGCACGCTTGACGGTTTTACTGTCGGCATCTGAAGACACATCCAGAATTTTGTACGCGTCAGCCAGTTGATCCGCTTGTGAAGCTTGTTGCCAGCTACCACCAGAAGATTGGCCTTGATGCTGACCATGAAAACCTCCTTGGCTTTGGAAACGGAATGCGGCTTCTTGCATTTGCAAGCGACGCTCTAGCTGCTCAGAAGAGAAACCCAAACCACGTGCTATTTTGTGTAACACATTTCGTTCACTAGGATGAATCGATCCATCTGCAAAGGCCGCCGAGATTTGTAGTTCAAGGAAAAATTGCAACAAGTCAAAGCGGCCTGCTGTCGAAATTTTCACACGAACAAGAACGTCTTCTAACGGAAAGTCACTGCCTTTACCTTCACGAAACGCATCTTGCGCAGCGCGGCGCTGTTCGCCATGCAAATTCATGCGATCCATCATTGCAGAAGCAAGTTGGATTTCCTCTTTGGTGACTTGGCCTTTCGCTTTTGCCACATGTCCCATTACCGCAAACGCCGCTTTAAAAAATTCTTCTTGGCGCTGAGCTTGACTCGGCCCTTTTCCAAAGCCGCCAGTTGAGAACCCGGCTTGACTCAAGCGACGTGCTTTATCGAATTGATGGCCAATAAATAAGCCAAAGAGTAAACCTAGCGGCCCGCCAAGTAACAAGCCAAAAAAGGCACCCAGAATTTTGCCAAAAATATGCATTATGTGTTCTCTATCAATGAATTTTTATCGACGACGGCGGTCTTATAGTGCCGGATGCAACGATTTCCTTTATGATAATGGAATTAGTTTTATTTCGGCTAGGCCATTTCGCCTGCTTATCTTTGCAGCTATTTTGTCGTCATTATGCCACAGTGAATCAATACGCTGGGATAAATGCGACTATAGTTGATTCATTTGGCTATTACGCTAGGGTACAACAAGCCCTATAGCCATCGAGTAGTAGTGACACAGGAAAGTTCAATTCAATGCAACATTTCTCCCGCACATGTTTAGCGGCCTCTATCAGCACCGCCTTGTTTGTACCCACCACTCAAGCTGAAGCGAATATCCATGATAGTGTGCAGGAAATGCCCGCCACAGATCAATGTTTGGTCGATACCAGTGGCGAGGAGGACGCTCTTAATACCCCAGTAGTGGTAGAAGCTGACACCCTGCAAGCCATCAATGGTGACAAAGCTCAGTACTCAGGTAATGTACAAGTCACCCAAGGCCAGAAGAAAATCACCGCAGATAGCGTAACGCTGCACCAACAAGACAACGTCGTGGTTGCCGAAGGCAACGTGACTTTCAATGACGGCCAAGTCAAAGCTCGATCTGATCGTGTTACTAATGACATCAACCAAGACACGTTTTCACTGGAGAACACCGATTATCAGTTCCTTTGCCAACAAGGTCGAGGTACAGCAGCATACATTGCGCGTACAGGTCAGTCGGTTTATGAACTCGAAGATGGTTCTATTACATCATGTCCTCAAGGCGACAATTCATGGCGTTTAGTGGCATCAGGTATTGACGTTGACCAAGATGAAGAGACGGCGACGCTGCACCATCCTCGATTTGAAGTGTTAGACGTTCCTGTTTTCTATGTGCCGTATCTAACCATGCCAATTGGAGATACGCGTAAAACGGGTTTCCTCTTCCCTTCTTTATCGTACGGTTCTAGTGATGGTATGGAAGTCGAGGTGCCATTCTATTGGAACATCGCGCCTCAATATGACATGACACTCACCACGCTCTATATGCAGCAACGTGGTACAAAACTCGATACTGATTTCCGCTACCTAACAGATGGTTGGGGAAATGGGGAAATCAAAGGCGAATACCTCAATAGCGATCGTAAATATCAGGACGAGTCTCGTTGGGGCTACCAAGTTAAACACGACGGTATCATCAATAAACAGTGGATAGTCAAAGTCGATTACTCAAAAGTGAGTGATATTGATTACTTCCTCGATCTCGACTCCGATATTGGTAACCGTGAAGATGGTCAACTGGTTCAAGAAGGACAAGTACAATATCGTTCTGATTTCTGGGATGCCTCGTTAACCGTTCGCGACTTCCAAATCTTATTGAAAGAAGAGAACCGCCCTTATCGCCTGCTTCCTCAGTTAGACTTGAACTACTACACGCCATTGTGGGGAGATTACCTCAACTTTGACGTGAAGAGCCAAGTCAGCCGCTTTGATACAAGTGATGCTGCGCGACCAAATGCGACCCGTGTTCATATTGAGCCAGGACTTACATTGCCGCTTTCAAATTCATGGGCAACGTGGACAACGGAAGCTCGCGTGCTTTCCACGTACTACTCTCAAGACTTAACGGGTCTGACAGATGTCAACTTGCAAAACCAGTTAGATGACGAAGTTTCTCGTGTTATCCCCGAGTTCCGTACGCATGCGCAACTTTACTTAGAGCGAGACACGAGTTGGATCAAGGGCTACACACAAACACTGGAGCCTCAGCTGCAGTACTTGTACGTACCTGAAGAAGATCAAACCAATATCTACAACTACGATACCACCTTGCTACAAACCGACTACTACGGGCTATTCCGCAGTCGTAAGTACAGTGGCATTGATAAAATCGCCTCTGCGAACCAGTTAAGCTACGGTGCAAGTACGCGCTTCTTTGATGATGACTATAAAGAGCGTCTTAACGTTTCATTTGGTCAGATTTACTACTTCGATAAAAAGACCAAACTGAGCAACAGCCCAAATCTTCCGGATGAGACCACCAACTACTCATCATGGGCGATTGAAGCTGATTTCAACTACAACGATTACTTGTTCTATCACGGTGGAATTCAATACGATATCGATTTGAGCTCCATGCAGTTGGCGAACAGTACCTTAGAGTACCAATTTAACGGTGGCTTTATTCAGGGTAACTATCGTTACGTCACGCGTGAATACATCGAAGATACGATCATTCTCGAAAACCTAGACACAATTACTCGTAAAGGCATTTCACAAGCAGGTATTGTAGCGGCCTACGAGTTCAACCCGAACTGGTCTGCAAGTGGTCAATACTACTACGACCTAAATGAAAATGCGGACCTAGAATGGCTAGCGAGCCTGCGTTACCAGTCTGACTGTTGGTACATTGGTGTGACTTACGCCAACCAATTGCTTGGTTGGGAAAACCAAACTATCGGCAGCACTGGCGCATCACCTGAATACGAAAATAACTTTAGCGTTAACTTCGGTATTCAAGGCTTTGCGACCAATCAGCGTGAAGACACTGCAGTCAAAGAACTGGATGGTTCTGACAACGCGATTAAGTACGGCCGCCCATTCTATCTGAACAATTAATCGAAATAGGCGTCTTAAATGAATAAGACGCCTATTCAAAAAATACTGACGGAATTTTAAATGAAAATTTGGAAATCAATCTTATTCACGACCCTACTCTCTTGCGGAGCGGTTGCAGCACCAGTAGAGATCGATAAGGTTGCGGTCATCGTGAACGACGGTGTAATTCTACAAAGCGACATCGAAACAGCGATGAAAACGCTGCAAGCCAACGCACGTCAAAGCGGAAAGAGCTTACCTTCTGCTAGCGTGTTAAAAGAACAAGTTGTTGAAAAGCTGATTATTGACACGTTGCAAGGCCAAGAAGCAGACCGTATCGGTGTGCGTATTGACGATAACCGCTTAAACCAAGCGATTGCGGAGATCGCACGTAATAATGAGCAATCGGTAGAACAACTCGCCGCTTCTGTAGAAAGTGAAGGCTTGAGTTACCCAGAATTCCGCGAACAAATTCGTAAGGAAATCGCCGCTTCAGAAGCCCGTAATGCACTGGTTCGTCGCCGTATTAATATCCTTCCAGCAGAAGTCGACAGCCTTGCTGAGCAACTATCACAAGAAACCAATGCGACCGTTCAATACAAAATTGGACACATTCAACTGCGCTTCTCTGATGACAAAGAAAAGTCTGCTGTAGAAGCAGAAGCAAAAGCGCTGGCGAAAAAGCTAAACGAAGGTGCAGACTTTACGGAGATGGCCTACACCTACTCAAAAGGTCCTAAAGCTTTACAAGGTGGTGACTGGGGTTGGATGCGTAAAGAAGAGATGCCAACCATCTTTGCCGATCAGATCAAAATGCAAAACAAAGGCAGCATCATTGGCCCATTCCGTAGTGGTGTCGGTTTCCACATCCTAAAAATTGAGGATGTAAAAGGCCTAGAAACGGTTGCGGTAACGGAAGTAAATGCGCGTCATATTTTGATTAAACCAACCGTGATTCTGAGCGATGAAGGGGCGAAGAAGCAACTGAATGAATTTGTACGCCGCATCAAAGCTGGCGAAGCCACTTTCGCTCAACTGGCAACACAATACAGCCAAGACCCTGGTTCGGCAGCGCAAGGCGGTGAGCTAGGTTATCAAACGCCAGATCTGTACGTGCCAGAATTTAAACACCAAGTAGAAACTCTGCCTGTTGGCTCAATCAGCGAACCGTTCAAAACCGTTCACGGCTGGCATATCGTTGAAGTGTTGGATCGTCGCCAAGTTGACCGCACTGACTCAGCGATGAAGAATAAGGCTTACCGTATTCTATTTAACCGTAAATTTAATGAAGAAGCGGGCGCATGGATGCAAGAACTACGCGCAAGTGCGTTTGTTGAAATCGTGGATGACAACAATGACAACTAATACAATTCGTAGAATTGTCGTAACCGCAGGGGAACCTGCGGGTATCGGCCCAGACTTAGTGCTTGCCTTATCGAAGGAAGATTGGGCGCACCAAATTGTCGTCTGCGCCGATAAAAATATGCTGATGGACAGAGCCAAGCAGCTTGGCATTGAAGTCCAACTGTCTGATTACAATCCAGAAGAAGCGCCTAAAGCACAAAAAGCAGGCACGCTTATCGTTGATCATATCCAAATATCGGAACCTGCGGTCGCAGGCGAGCTCAACGAAGCGAATGGTCACTATGTACTAAAAACGCTAGAAAGAGCCGCTTTAGGCTGTATGAATGATGAATTTGATGCTATTGTCACCGGCCCTGTTCATAAGGGGGTGATTAATCGCGCAGGTGTTGCATTCAGTGGTCATACTGAGTTTTTCGCCGAGAAGTCAAAAACGCCGCTAGTCGTCATGATGCTAGCAACGAAAGGACTACGAGTGGCGCTGGTCACAACACATATTCCTTTAGCATATGTGTCCAAAGCGGTCACCGAAGAGCGATTAGAAAAAATCATCGATATTCTTCATAAAGACCTTGTAGAAAAGTTTGCTATCGCACAACCAAACATCTATGTTTGCGGGCTTAACCCTCATGCTGGCGAAGATGGCTGCTTAGGTCGTGAAGAGATCGAAACCATCACTCCGACACTGGAAAAGATTCGACAAGAAAAAGGTATCAACCTGATCGGCCCTTTGCCGGCAGATACCATTTTCAATGAAAAATATTTAAATGATGCTGATGCTGTTTTAGGCATGTACCACGACCAAGTGTTGCCAGTATTAAAATACAAAGGCTTTGGTCGTTCAGTAAACATTACTCTTGGTCTACCTTTTATTAGAACATCGGTGGATCACGGTACTGCATTAGATCTGGCAGGGACAGGTCAAGCGGATACAGGGAGTTTCCGAACAGCGCTCACGCATGCGATAGATTTGGTAGAGAAGAAACAATGAGAAATGATGTCCATTTAGGACACAAAGCGCGTAAACGTTTTGGTCAAAACTTCCTGAACGATCCATACATTATTGATGGAATCGTATCAGCGATTAACCCAAAACCAGGTCAAAACCTGGTTGAAATCGGTCCTGGTCTCGGTGCAATCACTGAGCCGGTAGGTCGTGAAGTGGATAAGTTCACAGTTATCGAATTAGACCGCGATCTGGCAGAACGCCTACGTACTCACCCTGAACTGGCGGATAAGTTGACCATCCATGAGGGTGACGCTATGCGTTTTGACTTCACTCAATTAGTGAAGCCAAACAACAAGCTACGCATTTTCGGTAACTTGCCGTACAACATCTCTACACCATTGATGTTCCACCTTTTTGAATTCCATAAAGACATTCAAGACATGCACTTTATGCTGCAAAAAGAAGTGGTAAACCGCTTAGCCGCCGGCCCTGGCAGCAAAGCTTACGGCCGTTTAACGGTAATGGCTCAGTACTACTGTAAAGTGGTACCAGTACTGGAAGTACCGCCAACGGCATTCGTTCCACCACCGAAAGTGGACTCTGCCGTTGTTCGTTTAGTGCCATACGAAGAGCTGCCATGCCCTGCGAAAGATCTGCGTTTGCTGGATCGCGTTTGTCGTGAAGGCTTTAACCAACGTCGTAAAACAGTTCGTAACTGCTACAAATCGTTGTTAAGCACAGAAGTACTAGAAGAGCTAGGTGTTAATCCAAGCATGCGTCCAGAGAACCTGACGCTAGAACAATTCGTCGCGATGGCGAACTGGCTTGCGGATAACCCGCAGCACTAAGAACTCAAACGATAAGCCAAACCCTTGCCGGTTTGGCTTATTATTATTGGGATATTACGTTTCTGAGGAGTGCACATGGACGTCATTCAACCTTGCATCAAAATTCAAGTTCACACCAAATACATCGAAGAACAGTCCAATCCTGAGCTACAACGCTACGTTTTCGCCTATATCATCACCATCAAAAACCTTAGCCAACAAACCGTGCAGTTAGTGAGCCGTCGCTGGTTAATCACAGACTCGAATGGCAAGCAAATGACGGTTGAAGGTGATGGTGTGGTGGGTCAACAACCTTTTATTCCAAGCAATGATGAATACACGTACAGTAGCGGAACCGCGTTAGAAACCCCTGTCGGCGTTATGCAAGGGCACTACAAAATGCTGGATGAAAAAGGACAGGAGTTCATCACCGAAATTGAACCATTTCGTCTTGCTGTTCCAAATGTTTTAAATTAGTAAATTGGAGATTCAGTGGCTACCTATATTGTTGGTGATATTCAAGGCTGTTTTGATGAATTGCAGCGACTACTAGAACAAGTCTCTTTCTCTGCGAAAAAAGACCAACTTTGGCTCGCTGGTGATTTGGTCGCCAGAGGGCCTAAATCACTAGAAACTTTACGCTTTGTGAAGTCGCTTGGCACAAGCGCAACCGTGGTGCTTGGTAATCACGACCTTCACCTGCTCGCCGTTGCTCACGGGATAAAAAAGGTCAAAGACAAAGATAAAACCGCGCCTATTTTCACTGCACCCGATAAAGAAGATCTATTGGCATGGATAGCTCAGCAACCTCTTATGGCCGAGCATGACGAGTTCGTGATGTGTCACGCTGGGATATCACCGCAGTGGAATCTAAAAACCGCAAGAAAATGTGCCCGCGAAGTTGAACGCATCATCCAAAGTGAAGAGCTGCCTTGGCTCTTAAAAAACATGTACAGTAATCAACCTGATTCCTGGGATGACTCTCTACAGGGTTTGGATCGATACCGTTATATTATCAATGCTTTTACGCGGATGCGCTTTTGTTTCCCCGATGGTCGTCTGGATATGGATTGTAAACTACCACCACAACAAGTTTCCGGTAACGAACTTATTCCATGGTTTGATGTACCTCAGCGCGTTCACCTCAATAAAACGGTGTTATTTGGTCACTGGGCTGCACTACAAGGCCATGTAGACGAAGAGATCATCGGTCTGGATACTGGCTGTGTTTGGGGCGGAAGCCTAACCATGCTCCGTTGGGACGATAAGAAAATCTTTACTCAGGATGCGTTAAGTTAAACACTGAATAATAGTCGATAATCCATCGTAGGGAGAATGCCTGTCACCTAACATCTCCTGTAGAGTCATTCCAGCGACTTAGCGAAACTAGGAATCTAATATCCGCACGCTGCGGGTAGATAGAGATACCTTTGACAACAAAGTACTCGTATAGAAGATCCTGAATCACGCTCCTCCGTCGCTTTCAGGATGATGGCAGGCCGGGATGGCCGCTCGGTGTTATACGAACGGCATTACCGTATTAACTACGCTGTTTTAATTTCGAATTACTTTTCTAACACAGTAAAGCGCATGTTGTAGGCGTTCTTCTCATCCGCTTGATACGTTTCTGAATAGGTTTCCTTAAATTGATCTCCCCAGTCTGGGAACTGAGTATCACCATCAATCGCGGCTTCAATGTGTGTTACATACAGTTTATTGGCCATCGGCAGACAAGCTGCGTAAATCGCACCACCACCAATGATCATCACTTCTTCCACGTCACCAGCCACGTCCAAAGCTTGCTCAATCGATGTTACTGTAGTGACGCCTTCGATCTTTAGTGTCTCATCACGGCTGATAACAATATTCAAGCGACCAGGTAAAGGGCGACCAATAGACTCATAGGTTTTGCGTCCCATCACAACCGGTTTTCCCATAGTACAACGCTTAAACCAAGCGAAATCGGCGGGAAGATGCCAAGGCATTTGATTGTCTTTGCCAATGATGCGATTGTCGGCCATCGCGGCAATCATACTAATGATCATGTTAGGTCCTTATACAATAGGTCTGCGGCGATAGAATAACAGCCCTGGAACAGCAAGACCAACAGCTAAACCTGCAATAATAAACATGGCCTTAAGAAAGTTCTCCATACAAGTTGCAACGAGCTCAGGTGAATAACCAATATGGTTGATCTCAACCATGGCTATCATTGCTTTGTAAGCAAACACGCCAGGTACCATCGGGATCAAAGCTGCCACAGTGAACACTTTTGGGTGCGCGAGAAAGCGGCGAGACCAGTACACACCAATCATCCCAACTAGCGTCGCGGCAAAAAAGGTCGCCCATTCAATGGGAATACCAAACTGCATCATCAAATAACGGCTGCCGTGTCCAATCGCGCCGCCAACAGCACAATACACTAAAGCTCTTTGTGGCACGTTAAAAACCAGTGCAAATCCAACTGCGGGAATCGCAGCGAAAAACATGTCATTCAGCAGGCCAAGCATCAAATCAAATAAACTCATTAGATTGCCCACCCCCAAATTCCAGTAACGCTCATCGCAGCAACGATGCCCAAACACGTCGCCAACGTCAGTAAGCTGGCCATCACAAACCGGGCAATACCCATGTTAATGTGCCCTTTCAGCATGTCTGCCACTGAGTTAATCAACGGGAAACCCGGTACGAGCATTAATACCGACGATGCCATTGCAACGGTGGGCATATTGCCGATTTGGTAGATTTCCGCTTGCGCAGAAATTAGGGTCGTGACAAAGGCGGTCGCTGCAAAGTTCAGTAAAGGGTTAAAGTGACGATGACCAATTTCTTGGCGAACGATCATGCCACCAGCTGATGCTAAAAAGGTCATAACAAATACCCCCCAATCGCCACCTGCCAGATGACTGAATGCCGCACATGACAAGCCAATCATAAACACCACCAGCCAGCGGTTATAACGCTCTGGACTGATGGCGTTCAGCTTTTTCTGCGCCATGGTTGCATCGAGCAGCCCACGCTCCATCATGATGCAGATACGTTGAATTTGCGTAATAACGCGCATATTAATGCCACGATCGGCACAACTTCGGGTGGTGGTGATGCAGTGTCCATCCATTACCGTCGTTACAACCAGTGCATTAGCTGATAGCGCAACCGCAACTTCATTAACCCCACAAGCAAGGCCAATACGGCGCATAATATCGCTCACCAGAGTACTTTCAGCACCATGAGCGAGTAGCATTTGCCCGGCTTGGGCAACAAGGCGAGAAATAGATCGTTGAGTGGATACCGCCAACTCTCCAGACGGTATGGTTTCTAGAGTCATAAATCAGTCTAATTCCTTTTAGGGTGTTGCTCATTCATACGCGAGAGGTCCAAACTAGCCCTCAAAAATCACGACGTATCGGCTATTGTGCCGTAAATCACACCATCTAAATATGATTTAGATACAAAAAAAGCCGCAATAAATAATTGCGGCTTAATGAATTATTGGCAAACAGGCATTGTTTGACGGTTCTGATTAGTCACGAACGTAGACAACGTGACCGTCATCTTCTTCATCGTCCCAGTCATCCCAATCGTCGTCGTCATCTTCAGTGATAACGTCTTTACCCGCCATCGCATCTTTATGGTAGTCATCCCACATGAAGTTAACTTTATCTTCTTCAGCCACTTCTTCCTCTTCGCGAGGTAGATTATCCATAAAGTCAGCCAGTTTGTAACAAAGCTCTTTAGTACCGTTGCGGTTGATCGCCGAGATCTTAAAGAACTCGTCTTCCCAGCCTAGTGCGTCTAAGATTTCTTGGATCTTCTCATTCGCTTCTTCTTCAGGCATTAAATCAACTTTGTTGAATACTAACCAGCGTGGCTTGCTTGCCAGTTTTTCACTGTATTGCTCTAGCTCATCAATGATCGTTAGTGCATTTTGCACCGGATCAGACTGATCAATTGGCATAATATCGATCATGTGCAGCAACACTCGGCAACGCTCTAAGTGCTTCAAGAATCGAATACCAAGACCAGCGCCATCTGCTGCACCTTCGATAAGACCTGGAATGTCTGCAACAACAAAGCTTTTCTCTGGTACGACACTCACTACGCCCAAGCTTGGGATCAACGTCGTGAATGGGTAATCAGCGACTTTTGGTTTTGCTGCTGAGACTGCGCGGATAAAGGTTGATTTACCTGCATTAGGTAGACCAAGCATACCAACGTCAGCAAGAAGCAATAGCTCAAGGCGAATTTCACGTACTTCACCTTTTGTGCCTAATGTTCTTTGACGAGGCGCGCGGTTTACTGAAGATTTGAAACGCGTGTTACCTAGACCGTGCCAACCGCCTTTTGCGATCATCACTTTCTTACCGTGTTCAGCAACTTCTGCCACGATTTCATTTGTGTGGATATCCACTGCGCGCGTACCTACAGGTACACGAAGAACGATGTCTTTACCACGTTTACCAGTACAGTTGCCACCGCGGCCATTCTCACCACGCTCCGCTTCGTAGAAGCGCTGGAAACGATAATCAATCAGAGTGTTAAGGTTTTCATCGGCTTGGATATAAACATCACCACCGTCGCCACCATCACCGCCATCAGGGCCACCTTTAGTGATGAATTTTTCACGCCAGAAACTGACAACGCCGCTACCGCCGTCGCCAGCCTGAACTTTTACTACCGCTTCATCTACGAACTTCATCTTTTACTCCGACTACTTCGTGCGTGGATTAAATCTACTTTGTCATCTGACAATTTTAGCAGATGACAGATCTAAGCTCCCAGCCCACAAATAACGTGGAAACGAGAAACTTCGATATGTCGACTGCCATAAATAAAAAACCCCGCCGATTCGGCAGGGCTTTTGAATTCAGCTTAAAGCTATTAAGTAACTTGGTAAAAACCTAATTACTCAGCTTCGATGCTTACAAACTTACGGTTCTTAGGACCTTTCACTTCGAACTTCACTTTACCTTCAGTAAGAGCGAATAGAGTGTGGTCTTTACCGATACCTACGTTGTTACCAGCGTGGAACTTAGTACCACGTTGACGAACGATGATGTTACCTGCAAGTACAGATTCACCACCGAAACGCTTAACACCTAGACGTTTGCTTTCTGAATCGCGGCCGTTACGAGTAGAACCACCAGCTTTTTTGTGTGCCATTGTTAAACTCTCCTAATAGATTAAGCGTTGATACCAGTGATCTTCACTTCAGTGAACCACTGACGGTGACCCTGTTGCTTACGAGAGTGCTTACGACGACGGAACTTAACGATTTTAACTTTATCGCCACGACCGTGTTGTACAACTTCAGCAACAATTTTGCCGCCCTCTACAAGAGGAGCACCAACTTTGATGTCTTCGCCGTTAGCAACAAGAAGAACTTTATCAAATTCTACAGTTGCACCAGTTTCAACGTCTAATTTCTCTAAACGAAGAGTTTGACCTTCGCTTACACGGTGTTGTTTACCACCAGATTGGAAAACAGCGTACATATTTTACTCCGCTTTTTCCGCACAGCCTTTCTTGAGGGTGTGCGCTAAACTAATCATCAATAGGGCGCAGATTCTACAGAATAGATGCTCCTATGACAAGCCATATTTTGAAAAAATTGGCGAAAAGCTAATCGCCAAAGAAAAGTGCGGCAATCATGCCCTTTAGTAATGTATTAATCAACGTTTTTTAGTGTATTATTCGACAATTATATAAATCGAATAAGCCTTGCAGGGTCTAACTTCAGCCGGATATACGATGGATTTTAAAACTATCCAAGCGCTTACTGCCGATGACATGGCAAAAGTGAATGAAACAATTCAAGCCCAACTTAATTCTGATGTCTCTTTAATCAACCAGCTCGGTTTTTATATCGTGAGTGGTGGAGGCAAACGTCTGAGACCGCTTTTAGCGATACTGTCAGCCCGCGCACTTGGTTACCAAGGCAACGGTCATACCATGGCAGCTGCGTTTATTGAGTTCATCCATACAGCGACTTTGCTGCATGATGACGTGGTCGACGAATCAGACATGCGCCGCGGTAAAGCAACTGCGAATGCTGCATTTGGCAATGCTGCTAGCGTGTTAGTTGGGGACTTTATCTATACTCGCTCATTCCAAATGATGACGGAGCTAGGATCCATGAAGATCCTTAAGCTAATGAGCAACGCCGTAAATGTGATCGCCGAAGGTGAAGTTCAGCAGTTGATGAACTGTAACGATCCTGACACGACAGAAGAAAGCTACATGCAAGTCATCTACTCTAAGACGGCACGCTTATTTGAGTCCGCAACTCAAATTGGCGCAATCTTAAACGATGCTCCTGAGCATGTTGAAATCGCAATGCAAAATTACGGTAAGTATTTGGGTACTGCGTTTCAGCTTATTGATGACGTCATGGATTACACCTCTGATGGCGAAGACATGGGTAAAAATGTGGGGGATGATTTGGCTGAAGGCAAGCCAACTTTACCTCTACTTCACGCTATGCGTAATACCACGCCAGACAATGCCCTCATGATTCGCGAAGCAATTGAGAAGGCCAATGGCATGGATCGCTTAGAAGAAATTCTCGCGGTGATGAAAGAGGCCGGATCTCTGGAATACACGACGCAAAAAGCACTAGAAGAAGCAGACAAAGCAATCGAAGAACTATCAGTATTGCCGGAATCTGAATACAAGCAAGCGCTTATTACTCTGGCTCATGTCGCGGTACAACGCACGAAGTAATCATAGCAACCCATACGCAAGACTTAAAACAACAAGGAAGAGCAAGCTCTTCCTTTTTTGTATCTGATACCTAATGCCGTGATAAGCGCTAGTAATATCTGTCACTACCGCCATGCAGTTGTGGGTCATCTTCTATTTCATCAAAGCTAACCGCAATCTGCTGATCAGAACCTTGTTTCGACAACAGTACCGTCTCTGCTTCACGGTCGACCACCAATATCGTACCTACGCCCTGCTGGCATTCAACAACCATGCCTTTACGGATTCGACTTGCTTCCATCATCTTCTCCTTCACCACGTTGTTTTGATCAAGTAATTTTACGAAGCAGAGAAGCCAAAGATCAAAAAAGCCGATCATTTTGATCGGCTTTCTTCTTATTCGGGCTTTCTAGATTACTTTGCGAATTCAACACCAATATTGATGTCGCCATTTAGTGTTTCTAGCATACCGTCTAGTGCAGACTTTTCGTAGTCGCTGAGTTTGCCGTAGCTTAGTACTTCTTCTACGCCTTCTTTACCTAGTTTCACAGGCTGTGCGAAGTAAGTCGCGTGCTCACCGTCGCCTTCAACGTATGCACATTCAACTACGCCTTCTTCACCTTGAAGAGCACGAACTAGAGACAGACCAAAGCGACATGCAGCTTGGCCCATTGATAGTGTTGCACTACCACCACCCGCTTTCGCTTCTACAACTTCGGTACCTGCGTTTTGAATACGTTTCGTTAATGCTTCTACTTCTTCAGCTGTAAAGTCAACGCCTTCCACTTGAGACAGTAGAGGTAAGATCGTTACGCCAGAGTGACCACCGATAACAGGTACGCGAATGTCACCTGGATCTTTGTCTTTTAGCTCTGCAACGAATGTTTCTGAACGGATAACGTCAAGTGTTGTTACACCGAACAAGCGACGCTTATCGTAAACACCCGCTTTCTTAAGTACTTCAGCGGCAATTGGCACTGTTGTATTTACCGGGTTTGTGATGATACCAACACAAGCTTTCGGACAAACAACCGCAATCTTCTCCGCTAGCGACTTAACAATACCAGCATTTACATTGAATAGATCCGCGCGATCCATACCAGGCTTACGAGCAACACCTGCAGAAATCAGCACAACATCCGCACCTTCTAGTGCTGGAGTAGGATCTTCACCCGCGTAACCTTTGATAGAAACTGGCGTCGGGATGTGGCTAAGGTCAGCAGCCACACCAGGAGTTACTGGAGCAATATCGTATAGGGCTAAATCAGAACCAGCAGGAAGACGGTTCTTAAGTAGAAGGGCCAGGGCTTGACCGATGCCACCAGCGGCACCAATAACGGCTACTTTCATGTAGTTCTCCTTGAGAGTATTTCTCTTATAAACGTATTCGTAGGGTAGTTTGTAACCAACTTAAATAAAGCTATCGGAATCACAACTTGATTACAATCAATTAACGCTAGCTTTGCGACCTCGCGCAACTCGCTGTTACCGTGCTACAAATGGGGCTTGGATTATTCTTTTATTCTGTTGAAATGACAAGGAATTCAAGAAAACAAAAACAGCCCTACTTCATATAGTTAAAGAATTCCATGTGGTATATAGTTTACAGTGACGTAACTAACATAATACTGGGACTCTTTGGCACCGCATGAATATATATGCGAGAATATGCAAAATTGCTGACCCGTAATAAGAGATTCGTAATGACTATGCGCAATTCAGAAAAACAAGACAACTTAGTCCGCGCCTTCAAAGCCCTATTAAAAGAAGAGAGCTTTGGCTCACAGGGTGAGATTGTTGATGCACTCAAACAACAAGGATTTGAAAGCATTAACCAATCGAAAGTATCACGCATGCTGACTAAATTTGGCGCCGTCCGCACACGCAATGCAAAAATGGAAATGGTTTACTGCCTTCCTGCTGAGCTAGGCGTACCGACTGTAAGCAGCTCTTTGCGTGAACTGGTGCTAGATATTGACCATAACGCGGCATTAGTTGTTATCCATACTGGCCCTGGTGCTGCGCAGTTGATTGCTCGCTTGCTTGACTCACTGGGTAAATCCGAAGGTATTCTTGGTGTTGTTGCAGGTGATGACACTATCTTTATCACTCCAACGATGGCGATTACGACTGAACAGTTGTTCAAATCAGTGTGTGAACTGTTCGAATACACTGGCTAAGTTCTTTCACATTTAGATCAGCTAACTCTTTGTGGGCTATAAAAGAAATCTCATTTTGTAGCCCATGATTTATGTAAATTTTTTGCTTATCCAGACCATTATTTAACCACCTATTTTGTGATTAACATCACGCAATTGATCTTTTTCACTTCGTTCACTTAATACTTATTAAGTGTTTGTTATAAAAAGAATTAAATCACAAATCTAACACTATCCTCCTGCACAAGATTCAGACTTATCAACTATAACATTTAACAATTGGATAATTTTCTGCCAATTTTTTGTTATGATTCGCTCGCTTTTTCAAACGATTGGATTGGAAAAGATGCCGTTTCCAAATAGGAAACTCCAGAAGTGATTTATGGTTATTTCCGGGTAAATAATGAATATAAGGAAGGGAAATTCATGGCATTTAACAAACTTCTCAAAGTAGGCGCTATCGCTGCAGCAGTAATGGGTGCAGGCGCAGTTAACGCTCAAGAGTTTATTACTATCGGTACTGGCTCTGTTACAGGTGTTTACTACCCTACTGGTGGTGCTATCTGTAAATTGGTCAATAAAGGTCGTAAAGAACACAACATTCGTTGTTCAGTAGAATCGACTGGCGGCTCTATTTACAACGTTAACACTATCCGTGCTGGCGAGTTAGATTTTGGTATCGTGCAATCGGATTGGCAGTACCACGGCTACAACGGTACGAGTAAGTTTGCGGAACAAGGCCCGTACAAAAAGCTACGTGCAATGTTCTCTCTTCATACAGAACCTTTCAACATCATTGCTCGTGCAGATTCAGGTATCGAAAACGTTGAAGACCTAAAAGGTAAGCGCGTAAACATCGGTAACCCTGGCTCTGGTGACCGTGCAACCATGGGCGTTGTTATGGAAGCGATGGGCTGGACAAACGACAGCTTCAAATTGGCTTCTGAGCTAAAGGGCTCTGAGCGTTCTCAAGCACTTTGTGACAACAAAATTGACGCATTCATTTACATGGTGGGTCACCCGAACGGTTCAATCAAAGAAGCAACAACATCATGTGATGCTAAGCTAGTTTCTGCAACTGGCCCGAAAATCGATAAGATTGTTGCTGATAACCCATACTACGCCTTTAGCTCAGTGCCGGCTGGCATGTATCGTGGCACAGACAAAGACGTAAACAGCTTTGGTGTTGCAGCAACGATGGTTACAACAGCAGACGTTTCAGACGATGTCGCTTACAACGTTGCAAAAGCCGTGTTTGAAAACTTCGATACGTTCAAACGTCTACACCCTGCGTTTGCAAACCTGAAAAAAGAAGACATGGTGAAAGCGGGTCTATCTATCCCTCTTCACCCAGGTGCAGAAAAATACTACAAAGAAGTGGGTCTACTTAAGTAACTTCCTCAGACTCCAAACTCACAGGCAGGAAAAGATGGTTTTCTGCCTGTTTGAGCATGCAGGTTGTAGCACGTGCTAACTGCATGCTTCATTCGCCAGTTTTCTTCCGAAAATTGCGAGTTCATACCCAAGAAAAACTTAAACGCCGCCTAGCAGAGTCTCCAAAATTCAACACTTTGAGTTCAGGCAGCAAAATACTCGAAAGCAAACTTCGCTCCATTCGCTACACTGATAAAGGCGAAGTGTGGTTCTCGATAAAAATCCGACAGGACCATCAATAATAAGGAAAAAGTACATGGCGACGAATCAAGCTCCGTCACAAGATGTGCAAGAAATGGTGGCTCAGGCAGACACAGGTGCACGTAGCCCCTCGGGAATGCAAGGACGAATCCTTTGGTTTGTTCCTCTGTGTTGGTCACTATTTCAATTATGGTACGCATCTCCGCTACCATTTATTTTTAATTTCGGCGTACTGAACGACACGGAAGCGCGATCAATCCACCTCACTTTCGCGATCTTCTTGGCTTTCACTGCTTATCCAGCGATGAAAAATTCCCCTCGCGATCATATCCCTCTTGTCGATTGGATATTGGCGCTAGCAGGTAGTTTTTCTGCGGCATATATTTACCTTTTTTATACCGAGCTAGCTGGACGTTCCGGTGCACCAACAACGGCAGATATCGTCGTTGCTGTCATCGGTATGGTTCTCCTTTTAGAGGCAACACGCCGAGCGCTCGGTCCACCACTGATGGTGGTTGCTGCTGTCTTCCTTACTTACACCTTTGCAGGCCCTTACATGCCCGATGTCATCGCGCATAAAGGAGCGAGCTTAAACAAGGCCATGTCTCACTTATGGCTAACAACGGAAGGTGTATTCGGTGTCGCATTAGGCGTTTCAACCTCTTTTGTGTTCTTGTTTGTATTGTTTGGCGCCATGCTGGAACGTGCTGGCGCAGGTGCTTACTTCATTAAAGTCGCCTTTTCTTTACTGGGTCATATGAAAGGTGGTCCTGCAAAAGCGGCCGTTGTTGCATCTGGTTTATCCGGGCTTGTTTCTGGCTCTTCAATCGCAAACGTGGTAACCACTGGTACCTTTACCATCCCATTGATGAAACGTGTCGGTTTTCCGGGCACCAAAGCGGGAGCCGTTGAAGTTGCCGCCTCAACTAATGGTCAGTTAACACCACCAATCATGGGCGCAGCGGCATTCTTGATGGTGGAATATGTCGGTATCTCATACGTTGAGGTGATTAAGGCTGCCCTACTTCCGGCACTTATCTCTTACATCGCTTTGATTTACATCGTTCACCTTGAGGCGTGTAAAGCGGGTATGACAGGTCTTCCTCGTCGCCACAACCCAACGTTAGTGCAAAGTTTGCTTTCCTTTACTGGCACAATCTTAGGACTGTGTGTGATCAGCGCATTGGTTTACTACGGAGTGGGTTGGACGAAAGATGTCTTTGGTGATGCCGCGACGCCAATTGTTACGGTTGTCCTGTTAATTGCGTACGTTGGCTTGGTAAAGATCTCAGCAAATCATGTGCAAGATGGCGCAATTGAGATTGATGCAGAGTTAACAGAAGTACCAGATCCTGGCCCAACGGTTAAATCTGGTTTGCACTATCTACTGCCTATCGTTGTATTGGTTTGGTGTCTGACTGTAGAGCGCTTCTCGCCAGGTCTTTCAGCATTCTGGGCAACGGTGTTCATGATTTTCATTTTGCTGACTCAGCGTCCATTGATTGCTCTGTTATCAAAGCAAGGTGACATGATGCAGCAAACCAAAGATGGCTTCGTCGATCTGGCTGAGAGCTTGGTTGCTGGCGCTCGCAATATGATTGGTATCGGCGTTGCAACGGCAGCGGCAGGTACCGTAGTTGGGGTCGTCACCCTAACGGGTATCGGCCTGGTCATGACGGACTTCGTTGAGTTTATCTCTGGCGGTAGCATCATTCTTATGCTGCTGTTTACCGCAATAATCAGCTTGGTTCTTGGGATGGGTCTACCGACAACGGCGAACTACATCGTAGTATCTACGTTGATGGCACCGGTTATTGTCACGCTAGGTGCAGCACATGGCTTGATCATCCCACTCATTGCGGTGCACTTGTTCGTTTTCTACTTTGGTATTTTGGCCGACGACACCCCACCCGTAGGTCTTGCGGCATTTGCGGCGGCTGCGATTGCTAAATCAGACCCGATTCGTACAGGTATCCAAGGCTTTACTTACGATATTCGAACCGCCATTTTGCCATTCATGTTTGTGTTCAATACCCAGTTACTGTTGATGGGGATAGACTCTTGGTGGCATTTAGCACTCACTGTCATCTCATCGATCATTGCGATGCTGATCTTCTCCGCCGCAACACAAGGATGGTGGTTCACGCGTAACAAGTGGTGGGAAACCGTTCTATTATTAGTACTGACATTTTCGTTTTTCCGTCCTGGTTTTTGGTGGGACATGCTGTATCCAGCGAAAGTTCTTTCTCCTGGCGTTGAGGTAGCTCAAATCACGGAAACGCTAAATGTAGGAGAATCATTGGAGCTACGTGTTGCCGGCGAAAACCTTGAGGGCGACTACATCGAGAAAACGGTTCGTCTTCCATTCGAAGACAGTGCGACAACAGCGGAAGCACGTATTTCGTCTATGGGTCTGATGCTGACCGAAAGCGACAACAAAATGATTGTCGATATGGTCGAGTTTGGTAGCCCGGCAGAGTCTGCAGGTATCGACTTTGATTGGGAGATCAAGTGGGTTATCCAAGATGCAGAACGTCCGATGAAAGAATGGGTATTTGTGCCATGCTTAATGATTTTGCTGGTGCTTGCCATGAACCAAAAACGTCGTGCTCGTAAGGAACAATTGAGCGCATAACCGATTTGGCCCCGAGGACAAGGGGCCTTAGTGAGAGACATTGAATGTACAAACAAATTCTTGTTCCGGTTGATCTAAATGACCAAGGCTTTTCAGACCGAGCGGTTGAACTAGCGGTTTGGCAGGCAAAGCAAGCGAATGCGCAAATCCACCTTCTCACAGTATTACCTGGTATTCACATGTCGATGGTTGCTACATACTTCCCAAAAGATGCAGCAGCCAAAATGAAGCAAGACGTGAAGCAGCAATTAAAAGCTTTTGCCAATAAGCATATTGCTGAAGATGTTGTGTACCAAGTGCATGTTGCTGAAGGCAAAGCCTACGCGACGATTCTTGATTATGCAGAGCGCTTGGGCGCTGATCTCATCATTATGCCAAGTCACAAGCGTTCTAAAATCAATAAAGTAATGCTTGGCTCTGTCGCAAGTAAGGTCGTGGAATATTCTCCAATCAATGTGATGGTCGTGAAACCGCAAGGTTAAACAACTAAAGAAACGAAAAAGGACGCTAACATTAGCGTCCTTTTTATATTGAACAAGTAAGGATTATGCCATTACTGGGTAATCGGTATAACCTTCTGCTCCACCTAAATAAAAGTGCTCAGGTTTTGCCTCATTAAGAGGTGCATTTTTCTTAAATCGTTCAACTAAATCAGGGTTGGCGATAAATGGAACGCCAAATGCGACCACATCAACTTGATTTTCTGCAATTGCCGTTGTCGCTTCTTGTGCACTGTAGCCCACGTTGGCCATTAGGTAACCTTGATAGTTTTCGCGTGCTGGCTTGAGAACATCTGCTTTTTGTACGCCCTTTAGATCCGCACGCATCACGTGCCAATAAGCAAGATCGAAAGCATTAAGTTGCTTAGCTAAGTAACGAACCAAGCCAACCGGATCGCTGTCTTTCATATCATTAAATCCATTTAATGGTGATGTGCGCAGCCCTACTCTTCCAGGTCCCCATACCTCGACCACTTCTTTAACTATCTCAAGTAAGAAACGAGCACGATTTTCGACCGAGCCACCGTACTCATCAGTACGTAAATTCGATCCATCACGAAGAAAGTTATCGATAAGATAACCATTGGCGCCATGTATCTCCACACCATCAAAGCCTGCTTTCTTAGCATTTTCCGCACCTTGCTTAAACGCCGCCACAATGGAAGCTATCTCATCCACTTCGAGTGCTCGTGGTACCGTATATGCTTGCTTACCTGAAGGGGTATGGACTAACTCATCACGAATGGCTAGTGCGCTTGCTGCAACAGGCGTTTTCCCATCATTCAGT
Organism: Vibrio sp. T9; assembly: GCF_003123985.1. Classification (NCBI taxonomy): domain Bacteria; kingdom Pseudomonadati; phylum Pseudomonadota; class Gammaproteobacteria; order Vibrionales; family Vibrionaceae; genus Vibrio; species Vibrio sp. T9. The sequence continues at coordinate 281,717 of NZ_NIGY01000002.1, read as the reverse complement.
TCAGGATGACAAGCGCGTCCCGCATGCCAAATTTGCAATACGATCTTACCGCCTCTTTCATGAACCGCATCCGTTACCTTTTTCCAAGCTGCAATTTGTTCTTCGTTATAAATGCCCGGCTCAGCCATGAAAGCAGACGTTCCTTCCATCACCATGGTGCATTCTGCAATGATAAGTCCAGCACTCGCGCGTTGAGCATAGTACTCAACCATAAGGTCATTCGGGATATGATCTGCGCTGGCACGAGCGCGCGTTAAAGGGGCCATAATGGCACGGTTATCTAATGCTAATTGACCGAGTTCGATAGGAGAAAATAAGTCTACAGAGTTGGACATGTTGTTTACCTCAAATGACAATAACTTGATGGCTAAGGATGAAGAGCCAGACTATAATCAGATCGATATTGAAACAATATGGATAATTGAAAGTGATTGTTCGAAATTTAGAAACAATTGACTTTAGGACGCTCTCTATCTTTGTCACAAGCTGTCGACTACTGAGCTTAACCAAGTGCGCGCTGGAGTTAAACCTACCAAAATCTACTGTTAGTAAAGCCATAACCAAACTCGAACAACACTTTGAAGCCAAGCTCCTAGAGCGCACGACCCGAAAGTTGGTGATTACCGAAGCTGGTCAAATGGTTTTAGAGCGTGCTGCAAGCTTAGTTGAAGAATTTCACTCGATTGGTCAAGACGTTCAGGAAATGGAACAGCAGATCCAAGGTCGGCTTCGCATTGCTGCGCCACCAGCCTTGGACGCGTATATGGCTGAGCACATCTTTTTACCATTTTTAAAACAATGCCCAAAAGTACAAATTGCGTTAGAAGCATCGAACGATTTTGTTGATCTGTTTTCACACGGTTTTGATATGGCAATTCGAGTCGGCCAGATCGTCGATGATCGACTGATTGCTAAAAAATTGGGCTACACCACCCGAGTATTGGCCGCCAGTCCTGAGTATTTAGCTGAGTGTGGCGTACCTAAAACGCCAGAAGATCTGACAACACACAACTGTTTGAGATATCAGTATGTTTCAGAGATAGGCCCTTGGACGTTGATTTCGCAGGACAGCACCGTCAACGTCTCGGTAAGCAGTAACTTCTCTAGCACCACCGTAGAAGCGGTATTAAAAGGCGCACTCAAAGGACTAGGCATCGCTAACTTACCTATGCAAAACATGACGCAAGAGCTAGAAAATGGCTCCTTAGTCAGAGTCTTACCTCAATGGCACACGGTACCAATGCCCATTTATTTAGTCTATCGTCCTGGCGCAAACCGAACGCGACGAGTACAAGCGATGATTGACCATATCATGAGCCTAAGATCTCAATTTGAATTTGGTCCTCGATATGGTTTGTGTTGCGGAGAAGCATAACCCAGCCACCATTGAGCATTAGCGTGCGGCTCGGATAAATGCCGCAAGCTTCTCACTAGCATGCTGCTCACTCAATGCAGACATACTATCCGCCGCTTCCACTTTGCCATCAGCCACAAACACAAAGTGGCTGGCAATGGCTTTGGCATCGCTTAAATGGTGCGTGACCATCAATACGGTTATTCCCCGCTCTGCCACCAGTTTTTTTACCAAACTCAGCATCTCTTCACGTAAAACCGGATCAAGCGCCGAGAAAGGCTCATCCAACAGCCACATAGGATGAGGCTGAACAAAACAACGCGCCAAGGCAACACGTTGACGCTGCCCACCAGAAAGGTGCTCAGGCAAACGGTCGAGGTACTCTGCAACGCCAACTTGCTGCGCGGCTTGTTCAACCTGACGCTTTTGGTCTACCGTGAGCTTCAGCCCAGGGTGTAAACCTAAGCCAATGTTGTCACGCACCGACAAGTGAGAAAACAAGTTATGCTCTTGGAACAGCATGGAGAAAGGACGCTGATAAGGCTCTTTACGCACAATAGACTCACCATCAACCCGAATGTCACCTTGGTCAGGATGGATAAACCCAGCCACCAACGCTAGCAACGTCGATTTTCCAGCCCCACTTGGTCCCATCAGCGACACTATCTGACCTTGCTCAATCGTTAAATCAAAACGAAACAGCTCACGTTGGTAGGTGTACTGCACATCATCCAACACTAACATTACGCTCTCTCCTTCGTTTTCAATACTTTCTCAATCAAGGCAAAACAGCCCACACTCAACAACAACAAGGTCACCGATACCACCGCAGCCGCGTCCATCTGATAGCTGCCAAGCAGCTGGAATAAATACAGAGGTAAAGTGCGGAACTCTTGTCCACCAAACAACGCAATAGCACTTAAATCGCCAATCGCAAACATAAAGCTGATCGCAAACGCATGTGCGAATGGCTTGCGCAGCGCCTGCCACTCCACCACTTTAAAGCGTTGCCAGCCACGCATGCCTAAGCTGGCACACACATACTGGTATTGCTGATCGATGTGCAGCATTGGCTGTGCCAGCGTTTTGATCACGTAAGGCAAAGCCATCAAACCATTTACCAAAATCACAACAAAAAACGCCAAGCTAAAAACATCGGTAAATGATCGCAACAGCAAGAATAATCCGGTGCTAATCACCAAACCAGGAGTCACCAAAATAATGGTGCCGATTAGCTCAATCTGATCGGCTCGCGTATTTTTGTACTGCAACCGCCAACGGCGACTGGTCAACAATATAGACACGCCCGCAGCGACCGCAAGCGCACTGGCTAACCCTGCCACTTTGAGTGAGTTAGATAACGCAGACCAAAAACGTTCATCGGTTAACACCGTCCAAACTTGTTGGTTGATGCCACTCAGTAACACCATCAATAAAGGTGGTATCACCAGTAAAAAGGCACCTATGATCCAAAAGCTATCCCAAGCTTTTGACCACCCATGATCCTTCGTTAAATATTGCTGTACCGATGTGCTGCCAGCACTGATAGAAACAGGCTTTGTTAACTTCTGCACTCCAATGGCAAGCAGTCCACATAACAGCATCTGCCACAGCGCCAATAACGCCCCAGCTTGTAAATCAAAATCAAACTTAATCGCTTGGTAAATTGCCAATTCAATGGTGGTAGATTTTGGCCCGCCCCCCAACGCCATTACAGTGGCAAAACTGGTGAAGCACAACATAAATACCAAGCCACAAACGTGGGGAAGTTGCTGCCTTAAACGCGGCCATTCCACCCAACGAAACTTATTCCAATGGTTCATACCTAAATGCGCACACAGCTTATGTTGCTCGGCAGGAATAAATTCTAATGCTTGCAACAGCAAGCGCGCCGCATAAGGTAAATTAAAGAACACATGGGCGAGTAAAATGCCGTTCAAACCGTAAATAGAAAATGGCAGTTTGCTATCGAAACTCTGTAGCCACTGCGCTAACAAACCGCTGTTGCCATAAATCGCTAGTAGCCCGAAAACACCAACCAAAACAGGCAAAACTAGCGTCGATGCAAACAGCTTAAGCAGTAATGACTTACCCCAAAATTGGCGACGTGAAAGCGCGTGCGCAACTGGAATGGCAAAGCCAACACTGAGCAATGTGGAAAGAAAAGCTTGGTAGAAGCTGAACTTGGTGACATGTTGATAATACGGGTCGTCCCATACCACAGACACATCAAGTGAAGGGGCTTGAACAATCAAAGCTCCTAGGGCAGAAACAACAAAGGTCGCGATGATCATCGCGACCCCTAAACCTATTTTTGGAACAGAATTCAAAGGTAAAACCTATCTCATTCAGATGAGGGGTGGAACGTCAGCTAAAACGTCAGTGCGCTTTGCCATTCGCGAATCCAAGACTTACGCATTTTTGCCACTTCATCAGCACTAAAGCTCAACGACTTGTTTGGAACGCTCAAGGTTTCAAAACCTTTAGGTAACTCAACGTCAGTAACAGGGTACATCCAGTTACCCGTTGGCATCGCTGACTGGAACTCATCACTTAAAATGAAATTCATAAATTGATCAGCAAGTTCTGAATTTTTTGCCCCTTTCACTTTAGCGGCGACTTCAACTTGCATGTAGTGACCTTCAGCAAAATTCGCCGTCGCAAACTTTGAATCGTTTTCCGCAATTAAGTGGTACGCAGGTGACGTAGTGTAAGAAAGCACTAAGTCCGACTCGCCGTTAAGGAACATGGAATACGCTTCTGACCAACCTTTCGTGACCGTTACGGTTTTGCTCGCTAGCTTCTGCCACGCTTGCGTCACATCGTCGCCATAGATGGATTTCATCCACAGCATCAAGCCTTGGCCAGGCGTTGACGTACGCGGATCTTGATAAATCACTTTCAAATCGTCGCGCGTTTCCACCAGCTCTTTCATGCTTTTCGGCGGATTAGCCAGTTTCTCTGTGTTGTACACAAATGCGAAGTAGCCGTAATCGTACGGTACAAACGTCGTATCGCTCCAACCATTTGGTAACACTGTGTTGGCCGTATCCACATTGTGCTCGGTAAGCAGACCGGTTTTCTTTGCTTCTGCCATCAGGTTGTTATCCAGACCTAACACGATGTCGGCTTTGCTATTACCGCCTTCAAGACGAAGACGATTCAGGATCGATACACCATCGTCCAACGCTACGAAGTTAACGTCACAGCCACATTTTGCTTCAAAAGCTTGCTCGATTTTAGGACCCGGCCCCCAATCTGCGGCAAAAGAATCGTAGGTATAAATAGTTAATGGGTTTTCAGCAGCAAACGCTGAAGTAGAGGTAATTGCAGCTAAGGCAATCAGACTTGAAGTGGTTTTCACTGCTCGCTCTCCATGAGTATTTCAGAGAAATAAGTTGAGCGGCACAGGGTTGAGGCGGCTATTAAGGACTTCCAATATCCAGACTCAATTCCTACGCCAGCATTATCTGGTTCAGGTAATACGGGTCCCTAGTTAAGAACTTAGGTCTCAGCGCCCAAATGCATTGATTGACTCAATGCTAAATGGGTTTGCTCCCCGATGAGTTGGATGGATTGTAAAGGTATTTGAGTGGTTACACAATCAGCTCACGAACGCTGGTCATAACCCCAACGAGGCACTAGACCTTGCTCAATACCTAAGTGGTCGAGAATTCTCGCCACCATAAAATCCACTAAGTCTTCAATGCTCTTTGGCTGATGGTAGAAACCCGGAGCCGCTGGCATGATGGTGACGCCCATTTGCGATAGCTTGTGCATGTTCTCCAGATGCAGCGTTGAAAATGGTGTTTCGCGAACGACGAGCAACAACTGCCCACGCTCTTTCATTACTACATCAGCGGCCCGTTCGATCAAGTTGTCCGACATACCGTGTGCTATGGCCGCAACGCTTCCCGCAGAGCATGGGCAAACCACCATTTGCTTGGGTGCAGCAGAACCAGACGCAACCGGCGAGAACCAGTCATCTTTACCGCAAACGGTGATGTTATTTGGGTCACAGTTGAGGTGTTCCACCAACGCTTGCTTTGCGGCTTCTGGCCCACTTGGCAACTTAAGGTTGTGTTCGGTTGCCATCACGACACGAGCCGCCGAAGAGATCAGAACGTAGACATGATAATCCGCCGCGACCAAACATTCTAAAAGGCGCAGACCATAAGGCGCACCAGATGCTCCAGTTAACGCTAAAGTGATGGCTTTTTCTGCTTGCTGCTGTTTGTTTTGCATAAAATCAGACTTTTTGTTTAAGTTGCTCGAGAATCTTGCTGTGAATACCGCCAAAGCCACCATTACTCATTACTAGAATTTGGTCACCTGGTCGCGCACGTTCGACGATCTTGGCTACAAAGTTATCTATATCCGCATCGACAAACGCTGGCTGTTTACATTGGTCGGCAATGTCTTGCACAGACCACTCGATATTATCTGGCTGGAACAAGAAGACTTCATCTGCACTGCGTAGTGACTCTGCAAGTGTATTTTTGTGTACACCACGCTTCATGGTAGCAGAACGCGGCTCTAACACAGCAAGGATGCGTTTTTCACCTACCTTGTTACGCAAACCACCGACAGTGAGTTCAATTGCCGTTGGGTGATGCGCAAAATCATCGTAAACCGTGATGCCTTGCTCTTCACCTTTGAGCTCTAAACGACGCTTAGTGTTGATGAAACGGCCCAGAGCCTGACAAGCAAGTTCCGGCGTTACGCCAACGTGTCGTGCAGCAGCGATCGCCATTAACGCATTATCAACGTTATGATCACCCACCAAATCCCATTCGACGGTACCGACCTTCTCGCCTTGCAGAGCAACTTCAAACTTTGAGCCATCGACCACTAACTTGTGCGCTTGCCAGTCGCCATCAACACCTGAAAACTGCTTTTCTGTCCAGCAACCACGCTCTAATACATCCGCCAAAGCTTGGTCTTGCTTCGGAGCTAAGATTAAACCATTACCGGGAACCGTCCGTACTAAATGGTGAAACTGGCGCTTGATCGCCTCTAGATCATCGAAGATGTCTGCATGATCAAACTCAAGGTTGTTCATGATTAAGGTTCGAGGATGGTAATGCACAAACTTAGAACGCTTATCGAAAAAAGCACTGTCATATTCGTCCGCTTCAACGACAAAAAACATGCTTTCGCCCAAACGAGCAGAGACTCCAAAGTTACCAAGTACTCCACCAACTAGGAAACCAGGTTGATAACCGCAGTCTTCGAGTATCCAAGCCAGCATGCTCGACGTAGTCGTTTTACCGTGTGTACCAGATACCGCCAATACCCAGCGATCGTGCAGCAAAAACTCGTTGAGCCACTGCGGACCAGAGGTGTAGCGCATGTTGGTATTGAGCACATGTTCAACACATGGGTTACCACGGCTCATGGCATTACCAATCACCACAAGGTCTGGTTGAGGGTCGAGTTGAGACGGGTCGAAGCCTTCAATAATTTCAATACCTTGAGACTCAAGCAACGTGCTCATCGGTGGGTAAACGTTGGCATCAGAACCAGTGACTTTATGCCCTAATTGGCGAGCTAAAATCGCAGCGCCGCCCATAAATGTGCCACAGATACCCAAGATATGAATGTGCATAAACTAAACCTTGTAATGCGTTCTTTAATGCTTTCATTATCGCGATCACAACCAGAAAAGCGAGAGACTTTAGCCTTCTTCTTGCAGTCCCTTTCACAAATATGACAAGGTTGAACACAGACTGTACAACCTCTTGCTTACTGATGAATCCCTCAAACAAGTCTACAAATAAATTGAGATCTCAAACAGTTACTTCATTACCATTAAAAAGATCTGCGACTTAAACTTACATCCAGCGCAATCGTTTAACATCCATAAAGAGATGCTCACTTGCGCACTACCCCCAATGAAATGAAAATGTAAGGATTAACCATGTCAGGACTGCGCACCCTAGGCGAGTTCATTGTCGAAAAACAAGCGGATTTCCCCCACGCTAGCGGTGATCTATCATCCCTTTTAGCCTCCATTCGTTTAGCTGCAAAAATCGTTAACCGCGAAATCAACGCAGCGGGTCTCGGTGATATCACTGGTGCTGTAGGCACGGAAAATGTCCAAGGTGAAGACCAGCAAAAGCTCGATGTTTACGCGAACGATAAGTTCAAAGCCGCGCTTGAAGCTCGTGACCAAGTGTGTGGCGTTGCCAGTGAGGAAGAAGACGAAGCGGTTGCTTTCAACAAAGAGCTCAACCAAAACGCCAAATATGTGGTACTGATGGACCCACTTGATGGTTCTTCTAACATCGATGTGAACGTCTCTGTCGGTACTATCTTCTCTATTTATCGCCGTGTTTCACCTATTGGCACACCAGCGACAGAAGAAGATTTCCTTCAGCCTGGTCATAAGCAAGTTGCCGCTGGTTACGTGATTTACGGTTCATCAACCATGTTGGTTTACACCACGGGTAACGGCGTAAACGGCTTTACTTACGACCCATCTATCGGCAGCTTCTGCCTTTCTCATGAAAACATGATGATCCCAGAAGAAGGCAAGATTTATTCGATCAACGAAGGTAACTACATTCGCTTCCCTCAAGGGGTAAAGAAGTACATCAAGTACTGCCAAGAGAATGTGCCAGAAGACGGTCGTCCATACACTTCTCGCTACATTGGCTCATTGGTTGCTGATTTCCACCGCAACTTACTGAAAGGTGGTATCTACCTTTATCCTAGTACGCAAAGCCATCCTCAGGGCAAACTGCGTCTGCTTTATGAATGTAACCCAATGGCGTTCTTAATTGAGCAAGCGGGCGGTATTGCATCAGACGGCGTCAATCGCATCATGGATATCAAACCAACCGAATTGCACCAACGTGTGCCTTTCTTTGTTGGTTCTAAGAACATGGTTCGCAAAGTTGAAGAGTTCCTTGAACTGCACCGCGACGAAGAATAATTTCAGACCTTTGTCCAACGCGGCAGGTGTTTACCTGCCGCGTTTTTGTCGCTAAAGTGAAACGCGAATTTATCATCAGATGAAGCCGCTTCTGTGTGACTCATCGTTAATGAAAAGGAATATTCTAATGAGCTTAAACCATGTGCCAGCAGGCAAGTCGCTGCCTGAAGATATCTATGTCGTGATCGAAATTCCTGCAAATGCAGATCCAATCAAGTACGAAGTAGATAAAGACTCTGGTGCGGTATTTGTCGACCGTTTCATGTCTGCACCAATGTTCTACCCATGTAACTATGGCTACGTGAACAATACGCTGTCTCTTGATGGCGACCCAGTCGACGTACTGGTACCAACACCATACCCACTCATGCCAGGTTCAGTGATTCGCTGCCGTCCTGTTGGCGTTTTGAAGATGACGGATGAGTCAGGTGAAGACGCAAAAGTGTTTGCGGTTCCACACACCAAAATCTCGAAAGAGTACGATCACATCCAAGATGTGGACGATATCCCAGAACTACTGAAAGCGCAGATCACGCAATTCTTTGAGCGTTACAAAGAGCTTGAAGCAGGTAAATGGGTGAAAGTGGATGGTTGGGCAGATGTTGCTGCCGCTAAAGCTGAAATCCTAGAATCTTACGAGCGCGCTCAGAAAAAATAAGCATCACTGCTGCTGATACAAAATTAAAAAGAGCAGCTTTAGGGCTGCTCTTTTGCTTTTCATCTTGTGTAAGTCAACTAGATAGGTGCGCCTGCAGATGACATTCGGCCGGCGTCATAGTCATGCTGAAAGAAAGGGTCTAGGTCATCACAAATACCAAAATACGGACGCCCGATAACACCAAGCATATACGCGCTTTGTTCACAATACTCTTGCTTCCCTTGCTGATAACCCGTTTGATAGGCCATGATCAGTTCAGGCGTAGCATGATTAGTACCATCCAGTGCAGCGATGCGATCTTCAGATAAAACTCTTAATCCATCTAAGGCAGACTGCTTACCAAACGCTTGCCAGTCGGTAACATTACTCGAGGTCGGCAGGGTTGTTTGCGCGCATGCGGCAAGAATCAACGCCATTGCTCCAATTACGAATACCTTCATCATGACTCCTTAGTGACCAGCTCGTCGCTATTGATAATGTCAGTATAGCTCACACCTTTTGACACCAATCTCCGGAAGCGATTTCTTCGGTCAGTTGTTCAGTATCTTGATACAAGTAGATCCAAGCTTGGCCAAACGGCGTGACGATACTCTCTCGACGATACTCTACTGGCACATCTTCCAACTTATCTAGCTCGGATAAGGTTTCATCATCAATCAGATACACTTCACCTTGTATCGAGCGCTGCCCAACAGACAACGCAGGATAAGGACCTAAGTCATACAGTGCGAACTGAGCATCCGTTTCATGCTGACCAAGAAACTGGGCCGAGCTCAGAAAGTGATGATTACACTCTCCTTTACGCAAGGTCCCATATACAAAAACTAAATGCTGCATAACCACTCCTTAGTCATGAACTTTATGTACGCAGACGAACAAGCTCTAATCGAACTCAAATTGATAGAGTAGGTCAACCGCACTATCTACACCAGAAACCGCCTCTAAATACAGATCTTGCATCAATCGATAACGCACTGTGAACTCGCCTAGTGAGTTAAAGATGCCGACGCCGTATTTCACCTGTAATCCCGGCAGAATGTAACCACTGACGGTCACTTGAGAATCATCGCCCGAACCCGCCGTATCCAATTGTAAATCTTGAACCCCAAAGGCTTCGCCGATTTCACCAACCACGCGTCCACTCTTTGCCAAACTTAGGCCGATCAACGTGGTCGTCATAGCATTGCCTCCCGCTTCGCCATCAATGTCTTGACCGCGAAGTAGGTAAGAGAGCGCATTCGCTTGAGGCATCGCTGGCTCAGAGAATATCTCCACATTTGGATCCGATGCTGGTCCTGTTACACGCACACCAGCAATCACGTCATCTTGGGTATTATCTGGATTTCGAATCGCCTTAATAGAAACGTACGGCTGATCTGCCGGACCATTCATTAAGATCTTACCTTCTTCAATCACCAAATCCTGACCAAAAGAACGGTAAGAACCGTCGACGATATTAACCTCACCAACGATGAACGGACCTTTATCTTTCTGTGTCACATTGAGGTTACCTTTCAGACCACCTTTCAAGCCAAAGGCGGCCAGTTGGAAGTCATCACCAATCTTAATGTTGATATCCGTTTCAACATCAAATGGCATTGGCTCGATATCACTCACAGGCTGTAAGTTCTGGTCCAAAATCACGGTGTCGCTTGAAACACCAACCGCACTTGGTGGCAGCTCTTCAACCACAACTCGTCCCCAAGGCAGATTAATATTACCTTCGACCTTAGCAAGCTGCGGTGTGACATCAATAGTCATGTCCGGCTCAACTTTGATTTTTACCATTGGTGGAAGATCCACCTGAAGCTCTTTCGCAAATACGCGCGCTTTGGTATGCCAATTTTGTAGATCCTGCCAATCGGCCTCACCGGTCACTTCCAACTCACCATCTGGCGTCATGATACCCGCATCAAGATCCGCTTGGTGACCTTTAAAGTTGATCGCGACCTGACCGGAGTTAATGTCTATCGGCGTGACTTCACCTTGTAGCTTCATTTGATCAATCAAGAACTGGCCGTTGACTTTAGGGTGCATAACATCACCAGATATCGCCAAATCAGTATTCATGTTCGCTTTGAATAGGCTGTACTCACCTATCAACGGCGCTAAGAAATCCAGATGGAATGTCGATAGCGAGACCTTACCGTCAATCTTAGGCTGCTCAGACGTTACATCGACCAAAGAAACCTGACCAGATAAGTCACCGTTGTCTCTCACATCAAATAACCACTCAGCATCTAACTTGTCTTTTGCCAGCGCCGCTTTAAAGCTAAAGCTTTCCCAACCAAGAGTTATCGGCTGCTCTAATGCTTGCTCTACTTGACCTTTAGGCATATCAACGTTCACCGTGACTTCCGGTTTCATCTCTGGTGCCCATTTTGCTGTCGCTTGCGCGTTGACCGACCCTTGTAATTTCGTCTCTGGCGGCAGGAACTGCTTGATTTGTTCAAAGTCAAAGTCGTTCACGGCTAACTTGGCTTCGCCACTTTGACCAACACTAATATCTTCGGTCAAACAAACACTCGAATTGGCTTGCAGCCAACAATGTGCTTGAACATCAGCGAGTTGTTTATCGATGTTGACTTTAACCGCCGTCGATTTCTGCAACGCCCAAGGTCCCTGCGGCGTGCTCAAAGTAAGACGACGCAATGCACCATCCCAGATCATTTGCGGCTTCTGTATGAATGAGCCTTCAATTTCTAAGCTGGTTGATACAATGTCAGACACCACATCTAGCGTCAGTTGGTGCAGTTTTTCATCCCCAGAAACTTCAAGGTCTGCACTATCAACTTTAATGTCGTCGTAGGTAATGTTGTTCGCAATGAGGCTTAAGTTCGCTTTCGGTGCTGGCAGAGGCGTCACATCCCCCTTCAAGGTTATGTTTTCAACGTTCGCTTGCTGCTGCCAGTTCACTTGGTTTAGCGCTAGGTCTAATTTGATGTCAGGCTCTTTCAAGCTGCCACGCAGCGCAACATTGCCCTGCATCTTACCCGCAAGATCCGGAACACTTTTCGCAAAATCGGGGAAGTTAACCTCAACATCCATTAATATCTGCTTATCAATCTTACCCTTGGCACTCAATTGGTTAGGGCCATGAGAAAGCGCTAAACCTTGCGTGGTAAGCTGAATATCTTCACCTTTGCCATTCTTATCAGACGCTTCCAGTTGGCCTTCCACATTCAGCGGATAACCGCGCAAAATGCCATCGATATCTAACTTAGGTAAACTGACTTGCCAACCGCCTTGTTCAGTTAAAGAACCTGAAGTCGAGAGGCTGCCACTGATATCGCCTTCCGCTTCTTCCCATTGAAGCCCTGGTTGAATATGTTGCAAATTAAGGTCAGCTTGCCAGTTGATTGGCGCAGCCCAATTCGCCATCACCTGACCGGATAGCTCACCGCCCAATGTTTTGACTACCAGGCTTTCAAGATCGATTTGCTCTAATGTGCCTTTGCCGTTTAGTGCAACATCTACAGCAGGAATATCTTTACCCGAAGCTTGTGTTTCTAGTGCCACGGTGTATCCGTCCAGGGAACCTTTTGCAGATAAACTTGGTACCAATACTTGATAATCACTTTGACCGATTAACGGCCATTGCGCTTGCACATTTTTGATTGCAACATCAAAGGGTAACTGCGCTTTCAGGGGCTGAAGTTCACCTTTGATCTCCGCTTCGACTAGTTCAGATAAGGTCGCAGTGAGAGAAAGGTCTCCCACCGTGCCAGCAGCTGACAGCGACAGCTTTTGCCCTTTCGCATCCGCTTGCTTCACCAGCGCATCGAGCTGAGCTTTGAGAGGATAGTCAGCAGAAAGCGTTACTTGCGTGCTTAACTTACCTTCCACTTCAGGCATATCGAGCTCTAATGTTTTCACATCAACACGGTCGCCCCCCGCTTTCGCTACAGCACCAAGGTGGTGAACGATCACCGGCTTCTCACCTGCAAGCTTGAAGTTATGAATATCGAGGCGTCTTGCTTCCACAGTGAGTGGAATCCACACCTCAGGTAACACAATATCTTGCGGCGGAACGTCAGCGTCTTTCGGCTCGTCGGTGGCTGCTTCAGGTTCAGCTTCACTTGGAGCCAGTGCAACATTGATGTCTTTTAATGCCGTCGGCGCAATCACTAAACGGTCGCCTTGCATAGAAAGCCCGGTAGAGAAATCTTGCCAGTCAATTTGGTTGCCTAAAATGTTTAAGTTAATGTCATCAAAACTGACCTTATTAACAAAAATAGGGACTGGTGTACTGACTGTACGTAATGGCGGAGTCTCCTCTGGCTCTTCGCCTGCCGGAGGGAGCTCTGGCATCTGAAAGTTAACACCTTGCAGGGTTAGCTCATCGACACAGACTTTAGGATCAAAGAAACAACGGAAGTTAACCGCTAACGCTAAACGATCGACTTTTGCGTCGATGTTCAAAGATTCGTCGACAAAACTGACGTTCTGTAGCTCAAAACGAGGAAATAATGAACCTTGAACTTTCTCTATCTGTAGTTGCGGTAAAGCCTTTTCTGCTCCCCACAACGCGAGCTTAAGACCAGGGTGAGTAAATAGCACTGTCGCAACAAAAATGATGAGCAACAGCAATAGACCAATCAAACTTAGCGACAGCCATTTGGTCCACTTAAACATCATTTTGATCATAACTCAGGCCCCAATGAGAAGTGGATGCGGAACTCTCTTTCTGGTTTTTCATCCAGTCCCCACGCAAAATCAAAGCTAACCGGTCCAACCGGAGACGCCCAACGGATACCCACACCAGCACCCGATTTCCATTCAGGTGTTTCGTTAAATGCATCACCAATATCGTAGAAGGTGGCTGCCCACCAGTTTCCATACACGCGATATTGATACTCTAATGTGCTGCTGACGATGTATTTACCACCCGTCAAGGCGCCACTTTCATCCACAGGTGAAATAGACTCGTATCCATAACCACGAATGTTGTTATCACCACCAGCGAAGAAACGCAGAGAAGGCGAAAGCTTTTCAAATTCCTCAGTGATGTTCGCACCACCTTCTAAACGGAACAAACCACGATGATTATCACCGATCCCGCGGATCCAAGATGATCGCCCTAATAGGCGCAATACTCGCGTTTCTGACAGCAAAGCAGGATCACCATATTCGATCGTTACACTTTGCTTATCCCCCCACATTGGCATGTTGCCACCACGGACACGAGTTCGTGAAAAAGTGGCTCCGGGTAACACAAATTGCACCCCATCATCTTGCAGACCTTGAGAGAAGTTTTCGTACAAGTGACGAACATAAATGGTTTTATGCCAGCCGCCATCAGTTAGCCAATGTCGCTCAACTGCCAGGTTGGATTCCAAACTCTCCGTATCTCGATTATCAAGGTGCTTTAAACCAAATTGCAGTTGGTAGTATTCACGCAATACATCATCAAGCGGGATTTTGTAGCCTGCCGTGATCGTCTGTTCTGGCTTTGATAGTGATAACGCCGTATTAAAGCTGTGACCACGTGAACTAACCCATGGTTTTTTCCATTTTAACGTGCCACGCACACCAGTATCGGTCGAGTAACCAAGGCCGGTTTCTATTTGGTTTTTTGACGCTGGCGCGAGCGAGACCTTAATTGGCAATTCGCGTCCCTCATCCAATTTACTTAAATCAGGCTCCACAAAAACCGATGAAAACCAATCGGTATTAGACAGGTTTTGGTTGTACTCTCCCACTTGCGAAACTAAGTAAGGTTCACCAATTTCAAAAGGTCGCATTGATTCAACACGGTTTTCCCAAATCTGACTGCCAGTAATGTTAATCGGACCAAAGTGATAACGAATACCACTGTCATAATGCAAACGCACATTCGCTTCATTGAAGTCAGGAATCACTTCAAGTTTGCTGAGCTTGTAATCACCATTAAAATAACCACGCTGCAACGCCAAGTTACGAATACCCGATTTCAGGCTATCGTATTCACCTTGATTCAATACTTTGCCGACTTTAAGCGGTGAACGTTCAATAAGTTTGGCGAACTCTTCATCGTCTTTTGCTTCACCTGAGATCACCACATCCATGACTTTTACTTTCACAGGTAAACCCGGCTTGATGCTGACGATCAACTCATCATTCCCTTCCGGAATAGAGTATGAAATTTTTGCATGATAATACCCAAGCGCATTAAGAGCTTCAGTGATACTTTGATCTAATCTCGCTTGAAAGCGCAGAGAAGTGGAGTAGTCCTTCGCTGGAATGGACGACAGGTACGCACTGACATTCTCTTCTAAAGCGCCATCGATGCCTTTTAAAGTCAAAGAAACATCGGCATAGGCACCATGAGAAAAGGCAAACAGGCCAACAATGGTGAGGAGAGCTTTTTTTATCATGCTTTTTTGGCTGAATGAGGTTAAGTAAACGTAAATAATGATAACGCCAATTAAAGTCTAAGTCTGTAATATTAATAGGTTTAACGCGGTCTATGTCATCACAGCATCAGATACAGACGAAATGAAAAAGTTCGCAAATTTAAGACACGTATTGAAGGACAAATACCATGCTCAACAAACAAACATTGATCAGTATAGAAGATGCCTTGCCAGGTAGAGAGCAACCGATCCAGGTTGAAGATCATCATTTTGTAAATAAATCTAACTTAAAGGCACCATTGGAGCCGCATCAACAACAAATTCTGCTGGGAATGGGCTGCTTTTGGGGCGCTGAGCGCGTATTTTGGCAACTGGATGGGGTTATCTCCACTTCGGTTGGCTACGCCGGTGGATATACACCCAATCCTACTTATGAAGAGGTGTGTACGGGTAAAACAGGCCATACAGAGGTAGTACGAGTCGTCTTCGATGAACGCGTGATTTCCTTAGAAAAACTACTGGCCGTTTTTTGGGAGAAACATGACCCAACCCAGGGGATGCGTCAAGGTAACGATTTGGGCACACAATACCGTTCGGCTATTTACACTTATTCCGCGAAGCAGCAAGAGAGCGCAGAAAAATCGAAGCTCTTGTATCAACAAGCACTGCAAGAGGAACTACGCGCGAACATCACCACTGAGATACAGCCAGCGGGCCCGTATTATTTTGCCGAAACTTACCACCAGCAATATCTGGCTAAAAACCCTGACGGTTACTGCGGTATCGGTGGCACAGGTGTTTGCTTTCCACCCAGCTTACAAAGTTAGTTCCTAGGACTAACTGAAACCAAAAAGAGCGACCGAATAGGTCGCTCTTTTTTGAAATCGAAAACTAAATTCAAGCCAACGGGCTCTTAAACAGACAGCGAAGCAATCACTTGGTTGACTTCTTTAAAGATGGTGAGTCTTTTCTGATCGTTGACGTCAGGGAGCAAAACTTTGCCATTGTCGAACTGAAAGCATCCAACCCCAGCAATAAAGAATTGACCTTTGAACAACGTTTTAACGAAACGTGCCACTTGTAATGGTCGGTATACAGCAAACTCACGTAGCATAACTCACCTCAATTCCTTTGAGAAAACACGGATTGCTTATTTATCCTCTGCAATCTTGATGCGCAATCTGCGACGAGGTTCATTTTAGCAAATTCTAAATATAACGCAATATTACACCACCCCATACGTTAAATAAATGTTATCAACAGTTCTACAAATTTCCTAGATCTGGATATATACTGGAAAACTTCCAACTCGTACGGAATATAACAATATGAAAACTAAGACTCTCCTACCTCTACTATTGGCTATAACGCCAAGCTTTGCGTTTGCACACAACCTATCTGTCGGTGAGACCGTTCCTTCTGCCAAGGTCGCGGCTTATGGCGAGATTGTTTTGCAAGGTGAGGGCGTGGCATACCAACCATGGGCAACCCAGCATATGCAGGGTAAGGTTCGTGTTATTCAAGCAATCGCAGGTCGTAGCAGTTCAAAAGAAATGAACGCTCCTTTGATGTCAGCAATAACCGCCGCGCAATTCCCGCAAGAAAGCTACCAAACAACTACGATCATTAACCAAGATGATGCAATCTGGGGGACAGGTTCGTTCGTGAAATCTTCAGCCCAAGACAGCAAAAAAGAGTTTCCTTGGTCATCTATGGTTCTGGATGAAAATGGCGTAGTCGCCAACACTTGGGATCTTAAAGAAGAAAGCTCTGCCATTATTGTTCAAGACAAAACAGGCAAAGTGCTGTTTGTAAAAGAAGGCGCACTTGAGCAAGATGAAATTGCAAAGGTGATCGAGCTAATTAAACAGAACATCTAGTCTCGTTGCTTGGCTCCTTAATATCCGTAATACGCAATATAAGGAGCCATGCGACCAAACTTAAAGCTTGAGATTTCTGTTGCCCCTAGTTTAACGCTCAGTGATTCCACCAAGGAGACTGTCTCAGATTCGGCGACATCGCATGTGTTGACGTAAATTTTCCCACTAGCCAACAAAAGAGTGAACTTTTACTCATTATGGGTGTTATATTATAACAGTCGGTAAGAGGAGCTCAGATGTACCACCACCAGCAAAAGATACGGAAGCATTGGCATCGCACTGTTTTATTTTTCAGTGTCGCGTTGCTGATCGCTTGGAACTTTGCGGTAATCCTTCATCAAGTTGATCTGACTCCCGAACACCACACACACCATCATTGCCAGCTATTTTCTGGGGTTCAGCACGGCATAGCCAAAGCTCAACCGACCCTATCGACGCCAACATTTACGCGCATCCAATACCATGATGTCTTTCAGCGCCTTGTTAATAGTGAAGACATTCGTGGTGCAGCTCGTGCCCCGCCTTATTTTGCTTAATTTCCAAACTATTCCACACTCAACATAATTTGTGCGTATTCCTGCACCTCACGTGTCAACGAATCGCACCTTAGTAAATACAAATCTGATCCGGTATTGCTCGGGTTAGTGCCAGCAAAATTAGGAAACACAAAATGTCATCGAAACATGTTTTAGCGCTTGTCATTGGTCTCTCTTTATCGACAGCAGCAAATGCGGACGAATACCGCCAGCACGGTGCTCATGTGCATGGTCACGTCGAATTTAATATCGCCCAAGATGGAAAGGATCTGTTAGTGGAGATTACTGCTCCCGGAGCCGATGTGGTCGGTTTCGAGCATGCTCCAGAAAATGAACAGCAAGAGCAAGCACTTAAACAAGCCATTGCCACCCTAGAAGACAGCAACACACTGTTTGCTATTAACGCGCAAGCCAATTGTGATATTGAAGAAGCTTACGTAAACCATAACCTCAGCACCCCTCATGAAGACCATGATCATAGCGAACACGACCATGATGACCATGCAAATCACGATCATGAAGGGCACGAACACCATGATCACCACAATGTACATCATGATGAACATGAGCACCATGACGGTCACGATGCTCACCATGAGGAGCATGAAAATGGCGGACATGGTGAGTTTTCGGTGCAATATCGCTTCAGCTGTGACCAAGTTAACCAACTCAGTCACATTCAAACCGACTGGTTTAATCAATTTCCAACGACTGAGTCAATCAACGTCAATATATTCACTGACACCATGCAATCAGCCATCAAACTGAGCAAAGATAACTCCCAAATCGTAATCAAATAACACGAGTGGCGTGTAAGTACACACTTACACGCCAATGCTTTGGTGATTTAGTATGACTGAAATCATGTCAAACGTTGTTGAGCTAAATAATGCCCAGTTTGTCTGGCCCGGTTCAACACACGCAACCATTCATATTCCACAGTTACATATTGCCCAAGGTGAGCACGTATTTATCAAAGGTCCCAGTGGCTGCGGTAAATCTACGATGCTTGCCCTACTAACTGGCATCAACACGTTAACATCAGGCTCTCTATCCGTACTGAATACTGACCTTGTTAGTTTAAGTGCAAGTCAAAGAGACAAATTTCGCGCCGATCACATTGGCTATATCTTTCAGCAGTTCAATTTATTGCCTTATTTAAACGTGCTTGAAAACGTACTACTGCCTTGCCAATTCAGTCAAACACGACGTGGCCGCGCTCTTTCAAGAACGTCATCTCAAACGTTAGAAAAGCAAGCTCAAACTCTGCTTGAAAGACTCCACCTACCCAGCGAGCTTCATGCTCGTCCGGTATCGGAACTGAGCATTGGCCAACAACAACGTGTTGCGGCTGCACGAGCACTCATTGGGTATCCGGGGTTAGTGATTGCTGACGAGCCAACCTCCGCTTTAGACCATGATAACCGTAAAGCGTTTATTGAACTCCTGATGGAGCAAACGAATCAAGCCAATGCTACGCTGATCTTCGTCAGTCACGATCCAACGCTTGAGCCCTTATTTGACCGCACACTTAACCTGCCAGATATTAACCAAGCATCTAACCTAGGAGCCGCATCATGATCGCTGTTGCAAAGCTCGCGTGGAAGAGCTTAATCAATCGTAAGGCGACGGCAATATTAACCATCATGACAGTCGCGATTTCTGTCGTACTCCTTTTAGGAGTAGAACGCATTCGTACTCAGGCAAAAGATAGCTTCGCCAATACAATTTCAGGCACCGACCTCATCATTGGTGGCCGTTCTGGACAAGTGAACTTGCTGCTCTACTCTGTGTTTCGCATTGGCAATGCCACCAACAACATTGACTGGAAGAGCTACCAAGAGTTTGCCAATCATCGAGCAGTAGATTGGGCGATTCCAATCTCACTTGGCGACTCGCACAAAGGGTTCCGAGTCATGGGAACCAACCACAGCTATTTTGAACACTATAAATTCGGAAGTAAGCAATCACTAACATTTTCAGAAGGCCGAGAATTCAATGGTTTATTTGAAACCGTGCTCGGTTCTGATGTCGCAAAACAGCTGGGTTATCACGTCGGTAGTGAAATCATCATTGCCCACGGCATTAGTGATGTAGGCTTTAGCCGACATGACAACCTGCCATTCAAAGTTGTCGGTATTCTTGCGCCCACTGGCACGCCAGTCGACAAAACCGTCCATGTATCGCTAGAAGCCATCGAAGCCATCCACGTCGGATGGGAAAGCGGTGCACGTTTAGGCCCAACACCCAAAGCACAAGACCTCAAAAACAGAGACTTTCAGCCCAAGCAAATTACCGCGATGCTGGTCGGTTTGAAATCTCGTATTCAGACTTTCGCCCTACAAAGGCAAATCAACACTTATCCCAAAGAACCGCTTAGCGCGATTATGCCCGGGGTTGCGTTGCATGAATTGTGGGGAATGATGTCTGTTGCCGAGCAAGCCTTAATGGCAGTGTCTGGCTTTGTGGTGATTGCAGGATTACTCGGCATGCTAAGCAGCTTATTAACCAGCTTGCAGGAGCGCCGCCGTGAAATGGCGATTTTGCGCGCTATGGGAGCAAGACCTCGTCATGTTTTCTCATTGTTGATCAGCGAAGCCAGTCTACTTACTGCCGCCGGAATTGTGACCGGAGTGGCAGGGCTGTATGCCATTCTCACCATCGTGCAACCTATCATTCAACAGCATTATGGAATACATCTGACTTTAAGCCTCTTATCGCCCTATGAATGGATGCTATTAGGTTTCGTACAATGCGCTGGAATTGTAATTGGTTTCATCCCGGCTTTTCGCGCCTACCGACAGTCACTAAGTGACGGAATGACAATAAGGATTTAATAAAATGTGGAGAAAAATACTCGCAAGTTGCTTGCTGATCGTCTCATTTATAGCACCAGTACTCGCAAGCGAGGAGCCATTAACGCTCGACTGGATTGATCTAGTACCTGAGAAAGAACGCAAACTGTTCGACAGCGTGGGCATGCCAGCTTCTGATCACAGTGGCGGCGCAGCGCAACAGTCTAAAATTGGTAACGTTCGACCAGAGCTAAATGGAAGCCAAGTTAAAATCCCGGGCTTTGTCATCCCACTTGAAGGTGACGCGAATACCGTCACCGAGTTTTTGTTGGTGCCATACTTTGGAGCTTGTATCCACGTTCCACCACCGCCACCAAACCAAATCATTTACGTGAAGTTTCCCAAAGGCGCACCCGTTCAAGAACTGTGGGATGTCATATATGTGGTTGGGGAGTTGAAAACCGAGACGATAAGCCACGAGCTGGCTGAAACGGCTTACGTTATTGAGGGATCGAAAATAGAAGCCTACGACGATATGTAGTTTAAGTCGTTGACATGCATCGGTACACCTAAGGCGTCACATCGGCGCCTTTTTTAGTTCTGTGTTACACGATATAACGAGACAAATACGCTAATACGCCAACATAAATAACCAAAAGAAACGCTATCGACAGGTGCTTTTTTAATTTACCTGCTTCTGAGAACTTCATTGTCCCTCCAAAATAACGATAACAATTTTAACAACTCATTATCATTTTGGATAGCCCTATTCGTTCAAAAACTGAGAACTCCTATCTGGTCGCCTGGTTAGATAAGGTGTAAATTTAAACAAGCGAACAGCGCAGTTCTTGGTAGGAAAATTAATGGCAGAACCGACAAAGCAACCTGTTGTCATCGAACATCAGTCAAACGCACAAAAAAATACGCAACAAGAAAAGAAGCAGGGCTACATCAAAGACAGTGCCAGCAAGGTAAAAACCATTGCCCAAATACACGGTCTTGATGCCTTACTGCAAACCGATCCACCAGCCAAATCCGCGCTTGAAAGAGCCCAACTGCGTGAACAGAGACGCCAAGAACAGCGACAAAAAAACCTAGAGCAGATTTTAAAGCTAGCACACAGTTCATGCCGAGATGAAACTGCCGGAGAGCCCGACCAAGACTGGTTGTATCGTTTTTTTGAAATGGCTCAAGACATCCATAACAGCGCGATGCAAAAGTTATGGGCTCAAGTGATGAAGCGTGAAGTGACAAACCCAGGCTCGACGTCTATGAAAGCGCTCAAAGTCCTCAAAGATATGTCACCAAAAGAAGCGCAAACTCTGCAAAGAGCCGCCTCTCTGGCGTGCAGTTTTGGAGGGGATCACAGTCGCAAGCTGTTAATTGGTTATAAAGCGCAAGGAGGAATATTTAGCTTCGGCAAACGAGACATCGCCAACAGCTTAAACATGGGAAGTTTTCAGCTGCCCTATTCAAGTTTGTTGCTGTTGATTGAACTAGGGTTACTGCATAGTACCGAGCTTGAATCTGGCGAAATTGGTATCGAGACGCCATTGATCCTCACCTACCAAGGTAAAAACTTGTCGCTGAACGTGAACAGCAAAGGCGTCCGCCTTTTATATTACCGCTTCACGCCAACAGGCAATGAGCTCTGTACCTTGCTCGGTAACAAACCACATGCCGACTACTACGACCAAATGCTTGCGCTTTTAAATCATAGATTTAGTGTCCATAGTGACGCTAAAAGTACGGTTCATCATACCGTGTAGGCAGTTCGAGAAGCATTTGACCACCCATGACCTAAATGCTTCTTAAGCCGCTCAAAGAGCTTAAGGTCACCAATGATCCAAATGCTTATTTATCGGATCACTGCACGCGACTTAAGCGCTTCCAAGCACAAGTCCACCAGCTCATCGACGCTTTTTTCGCCCGCTGGTAAATCGACTTCCGGATTCTTCGGTGCTTGATATTCAGAATCAATACCAGTGAAGTTAGGAATTTCTCCCGCACGTGCTTTGCGGTACAAACCTTTAGGATCGCGACCTTCGCAGACTTCTAGAGATGCATTAACGAACACTTCGATAAACTCACCTTCTGGCAATAAGTCGCGCACTAGTTGTCGCTCTGCGCGATGCGGTGAAATGAACGCCGACAACACAATTAAGCCTGCATCCGCCATCAGTTTAGCCAGTTCACCAATACGACGAATGTTCTCGCGGCGATCCTGTTCAGAAAAGCCCAAATCGCTACACAAGCCATGTCGCACATTGTCACCATCCAATAAATAGGTGTGGTAACCCAATGCTGCAAGGCGATTTTCCAACGCCCCCGCTACGGTTGATTTACCCGCTCCAGATAAGCCGGTAAACCACAACACGGCAGGTTTTTGCTTCTTTAATTCAGCACGAAACTGTTTATCGACCGAATGCTGGTGCCAAACAATGTTTTCATCTTTTACCGTCGTTTCGGCAGTCATAACGTATCCTTGTAAATATCGGAATTAAAACGGGAAGAAGACCGGAATCAAAGTAAGTACTAATACAGAGTACACAATCGAAATCGGCACACCAATTCTCACATAGTCGGTCAATTTATAATTTCCTACGCTGTACACCAGCAAGTTGGTTTGATAACCGTAGGGAGAAATAAAGCTCGCACTGGCGCCAAACAAGACCGCCATAATGAATGGCATCGGATCAACGCCATAACCGACCGCCATACTATAGCCAATAGGAAAAGAAAGCGCAGCCGCGGCATTATTCGTCACCAATTCAGTAAGAACTAATGTCATGATGTAAGTTGCGACCAAGGCTCCAAACACGCCCCAGCCATTGAACGCTTCAATAAACATCGCTCCCATTCTCTCTGACAAGCCTGAAGAGATCATCAATTGAGCGATGGACAAAGCAGAGCCGACAATCACAACGATATCAATTGGGAAACGGCGGCGCAGTTCTGAAATCTGTACAATGCCAAACGCGATAAGTGCGATAAGATACGCGGCAAGGCCTTTAATAATCGGTACTAGCTCTAATAGCGCACACCCAATTACGGCAGCAAAGCCCAGTAGCACGATGGAGGATTTATTTGTATCAAGCCGAGCGCTAGAGTCCAAATCATGCACTAAAACAAACTCTTTACGATGAGCTCGGCGCTCCGATTCAAAACGCTTCCCCGGAACCAGAACTAACGTGTCACCTGGCGCTAAGGTAATGCTACCCAAACCGCCCTCTAAGCGCTCATGGCCACGACGAATAGCGACAACAACGGCATCAAAGCGATCGCGGAATCGGCTCTCTTTAAGTGTTTTATAGCAAAACGTCGCGGATGAGCTCACCACAACTTCAATAAAATTTTGCCCATTCAAGTGCTGCTGACCAAAAAGCTTGAGGCCCGGAATTTCTTGCAGGGTCGCGACGCTCTCAACATCACCACAAAACAACAAACGGTCTTTCGCATTGAGTACGAAATCCGGTCCTACAGAGGAAACCGTCACGCCATCTCGTACAACCTCCGCAAGAAACAGTTTGCGCAGCGCACGTAAATTATTCTCGCTGACCGTGCGCCCAACTAACGGTGAACCAGGCTCTACGCGAGACTCAAGAAAGTACGGTAAATCTTCTTGGCTTTGATCATCGTAGTTCGGCAGTAAGTAACTGAGCGGGATAAGAATCAGCATTCCTCCCACCAGCACCGCCAAGCCAATCATCGTGGGTGTAAAAAAGCTCAGGCTCGGCAAACCGGCATCTTCAACAAAGCTGTTGATGATTAAGTTAGTCGACGTACCTATCAAAGTTAACGTGCCACCAAAAATGGCCGCGTAAGACAGCGGGATGAGTAATTTCGAAGGCGCATGCTGCTGATTACGCTTAATCGCCCCAATCAATGAAACAACCACGGCAGTATTATTCGTGAATGAAGAGAGCAAGGCCGTTGATACACCGAGCTTAGCGATCACACTACCTAACTGGCCTTCAGAAATACTACGGCTCACCCAACTGATCAGTAACGTTTTTTCTAAAGCACACGATGCAAGAATCAATAGAACCAGAGTCAATAACGAAGAGTTGGTAAAGTTGGATGCGATCGTGGCTGAATCCATCATTCCCGCCATAAATGCAATAAAAGCGGCACCCGCAAAGACATAACTAGGCTTAATTTTTGTGACAAGCAAACAAGTGATAATGCCAAGCAAAATCGCTAATACAAACCCTTGTTCCCACATAGCCTTTCCTTACCAAATCGCCCAAAGGGCACAACAACGGCTCATTTATCCGTGAGACACCAGACAAACGAGTAAACAGACCAAAATCAGCGTAAGCGAAAAGAACATCAGAATGCTCGGTTTTCTTGGGCTTCACCGAAGCATTCTGGTATTAGGAGAATAACCTAACTGCATTTCGCAACTCAGTTAGGCAGCGACGCCCCAAGCACAACAACAGACAGAATCAGAGCTTATCGTGCTCGGGCGCGCCAATTACTTTTTCAGCAATTGGCTGACGTCTTTTGCTTCCCAGTGTGGGAAGTGTTTACGCACAAGTGCATTCAGCTCAACTTCAAACGCAGAGATGTCCATCAAATCTCGCTCAACCACCGCGAGGCTTTCTTTGACCATGCCTGCACCGACCGTCACGTTCGTCAGACGATCGATAATGATGAAGCCGCCGGTATCAGCACAATCTTGGTAATTGTCCAGCGCAACTGACTCATTGAGAGACCATTCACACAAGCCAATACCATTCAATGGCAGCTCTGCCGCACTATGAGTTGATAGGTTGTTGATATCATATTGATGACGAATCGCTTCAACATGGCCCACAGTTTTCTTACCCGCGATTTTGATGTCGTAGTCACGGCCCGGTTGCAGAGGTTGCTCTGTCATCCATACCACATCGGCAAGCAAGTGGTTTGTGGTTTCCACTTGAGCATTGTCTAGAACAATCAAATCGCCACGGCTAATATCGATCTCATCGCTTAGCGTCAGAGTGACCGCCAACCCAGCACGAGCTTCCTCAATATCACCATCAAACGTAACAATGCGTGCCACGGTTGACGTTTTCCCCGATGGCAATGCTTTGATGGCATCACCGACTTTGATCGAACCTGAAGAAATCGTCCCCGCAAAACCACGGAAATCGAGGTTAGGACGGTTAACGTATTGCACAGGGAAGCGGAACTCACCCGCACCTTTTTCTTGATCCACATCGACCGTTTCAAGAAGTTCAAGCAATGACGGGCCTTTAAACCAGCTTAGGTTTTGCCCTTTATCCACCACATTGTCACCTTCAAGCGCCGAAATCGGGATGATTTGAATATCAATATCCCCGGTCAGGTTCTCAGAAAACTTAAGATACTCATCGCGGATTTCTTCAAAGCGCTCTTGCGAGTAATCCACTAAATCCATCTTGTTGATCGCCACAACAAAGTGTTTCAAACCCAGTAGGTTGGAAATAAAAGAGTGAC
Source organism: Vibrio sp. T9 (assembly GCF_003123985.1). NCBI lineage: Bacteria > Pseudomonadati > Pseudomonadota > Gammaproteobacteria > Vibrionales > Vibrionaceae > Vibrio > Vibrio sp. T9. Next base: position 255,759 of record NZ_NIGY01000002.1, on the reverse strand, counting down.
GACGAGTTTGATCAAGAATGCCTTTGCGTGCGTCGACTAAGATCACCGCTAAGTCACACGTCGATGCGCCTGTTGCCATATTACGCGTGTACTGCTCGTGCCCAGGAGTATCGGCGATGATGAACTTACGTTTCTGCGTCGAGAAATAGCGGTAAGCCACATCAATCGTGATCCCCTGCTCGCGCTCAGCTTGTAAGCCATCTACCAACAACGCAAGGTCAGGCTTTTCACCCGTGGTGCCCACACGTTGGCTGTCTGAGTGCACTGCCGCTAGCTGATCTTCATAAATTTGTTTTGAGTCATGGAGTAAGCGACCGATTAGTGTACTTTTACCGTCATCTACCGAGCCACAAGTCAAGAATCTAAGTAACGACTTGTACTGGTGTTGTGTTAAATAGCCTTCGATACCAAGCTCGGCTAATTGAGCTTCAACTGCACTGTTCATTATCTTTCCTTAGATCCTTTAGAAGTAACCTTGACGTTTTTTAAGCTCCATCGATCCTGACTGATCGTGGTCGATCGCTCGACCTTGGCGTTCACTCGACGTTGCCACCAGCATCTCTTCGATAATGCCGGTCAAAGTGTTCGCTTCAGACTCGATAGCCCCAGTTAATGGATAACAACCAAGAGTACGGAAACGCACACTCTTCTCTTCGATCACTTCACCCGGTTGAAGCTCCATACGATCATCATCAACCATGATCAGCATGCCATCGCGTTCAACAACTGGGCGTTTGTCCGCGAGGTAAAGCGGCACGATCTCGATGTTTTCTAAATAGATGTATTGCCAGATATCAAGCTCAGTCCAGTTAGACAGTGGGAATACACGAATGCTCTCACCCTTATTAACCTGGCCGTTGTACGTCTTCCACAGCTCAGGACGTTGGTTTTTAGGGTCCCATGTATGGTTCTTATCGCGGAATGAATACACGCGCTCTTTTGCGCGTGATTTCTCTTCGTCGCGGCGCGCACCACCAAAGGCCGCATCAAAACCGTACTTGTTCAGCGCTTGTTTTAAGCCTTGAGTCTTCATGATGTCAGTGTGCTTAGAAGAACCATGAACAAACGGACTGCAGCCCATGGCTAGACCTTCTGGGTTCTTATGTACCAAAAGCTCAAAGCCGTATTTGGCAGCGGTGCGATCGCGAAACTCAATCATCTCGCGGAATTTCCAGTCGGTATCGACATGCAAAAGTGGGAATGGAATTTTGCCCGGGTAAAACGCTTTACGCGCTAGGTGCAGCATCACTGATGAGTCTTTACCAATCGAATACATCATGACTGGGTTATCAAACTCAGCCGCAACTTCGCGGATAATATGGATACTCTCCGCTTCGAGTTGTTTAAGGTGAGTTAAACGTTGTTGGTCCATGTTTTGTATTTCCTTTTTAAGCTTGAAGGCGCATTACGTCTCTAATCTTTGGTCTGAAATTATATGGAGTTGGCAATAGCACTTTTGTTGAATTCAGTACTAGACAAAAACCAGTCTAACTTTTGAGACAGTCGCACTACCTCTCCGACAACAATCAAAGATGGCGATTGTGCTTCCTTCGATAAATCAGAGAGTTGGGATAGTTCTCCCGTAAATACTTTTTGTTGAATCTGCGTGCCACGCTCAATAATGGCAATCGGAGTCGACGCTGAACGACCATGCTTAATGAGTTGATTCTGAATATAGTGTGATTTCATCAGCCCCATGTAGATCACTAAAGTCTGATTCCCACGCGCCAACGTGGACCAATCCATCTCATCACTTTCTTCTTTCAAGTGGCCAGTCACAAAGATGGCCGATTGCGCATAATCACGATGAGTCAGTGGAATACCAGCATAAGCGGTTGCGCCAGCTGCTGCGGTAATGCCAGGGACAACTTGAAAACGAACGCCAGCATCAGCAAGCACTTCTAACTCTTCACCACCACGACCGAATACAAACGGATCACCACCTTTAATGCGCACTACTTTGTAGCCCTGCTTGGCAAAATCCACCAAAAGCTGATTTGTCTTCTCCTGCGGCACACTGTGATGCCCAGCTCGCTTCCCAACGCACACCAAAATCGTATCGCTTGGAATCAATGCCATGATTTCTTCTGACACCAAGTAGTCGTACAAAACCACATCGGCTTGCTGCAAACAGTTCAATGCTTTCACTGTCAAAAGTTCAGGATCACCCGGCCCCGCCCCCACTAAGGCGACTTCACCAGGCTGTAGCGATTGCTTTGCAAAACGAGTAACACCAGCTACTGAGTTGTCAGAAACTAACCGGGGCTTTGGTTTAGGAAAAGAAGTGACTGAATCGTTCGTTGCCATGTGCTTGCTCATCGTCCATTGATATCGTTATGCAAGCATTATGGCGGGGCGTTTATATTACCTGAAATTCTAAAATTTCATTTTTTATTCAAAAATCTGCTAAGAAGTTTTTGTTTGGTCTCATTCAAAAGCGTGAAAAAGTCGGCGGTTAATATGAATAAGGTTTAGTAAACTGATTTCTGTTCACAGTTTTCTGTATCTTTATCATTAAGTTGCACCAGTGTTTGATACATTACGCGGTACGATTCCCCCTTCCCATTGAATTGGAGCACCAAATGAAAGTGGCAGTTCACCCTATTTCCCTCGCAGTGTTAAGTGGCATGCTAACGCTTGCGGGCCCTGCGATGGCCGATACCATCAAGCTTCGTATTATCGAAACCACCGACATTCATACCAACGTGATGGATTACGATTACTACAAAGACCAACCATCACAGCAAATTGGTTTAAGTCGCGCTGCGACCATAGTGAAACAGGCTAAGTCCGAGGCAGAAAACACGGTATTAGTAGATAACGGCGATTTAATTCAGGGCAGCCCAATGGGCGATTACATGGCGGCGAAAGGGATTAACGCTGGCGATGTCCACCCAGTCTACAAGGCGATGAACCAACTAGACTACGATGTGGGCAACATTGGCAATCATGAGTTCAACTATGGCTTAGATTTTCTACAAAAGACGTTGGCGGGCGCTAACTTCCCTTACATCAACGCAAACGTATTTGATAAAAAAACCGGTGAGCATTACTTCAAGCCTTACCTGATCAAAACCCACACCTTTAAAGACACAAACGGCGAAGCGCATCAAATAAAAGTGGGTTATATCGGCTTTGTACCACCACAAATAATGGTGTGGGACAAGAAGAACTTAGAAGGCAAAGTCTTTGCTAAAGACATTAAGGAAACAGCAGAGAAACTGATTCCTCAAATGAAGAAAGAAGGCGCAGACGTGATTGTGGCGATTCCACACTCGGGCATTTCTACTGACCCATACAAGCTTGGCGCTGAAAACTCAGTTTACTACCTCACAGAAGTTGAAGGTATTGATGCGATTGCTTTTGGCCACTCTCACGCGGTCTTCCCAGGGAAAGACTTCGCAAACCTACCTGGTGTTGATATAGATAAAGGGACCATCAATGGTGTAACGTCCGTGATGCCGGGCCGCTGGGGAAGTCACGTAGGTGTGATGGATTTGATGCTGAAAGAGAAAGACGGCAGATGGCAAGTCGTCGAAGGCCAAGCAGAAGCACGCCCTATCTTCGATAAAGTGAATAAGAAGTCATTAGCTAAAGCCGATGAAGATATTGTGAAAGCGTTAGAAGAAGATCACAAAGGCACTCGTGAATTTGTAAACCAACCAATCGGCAAAGCAAATGATGTCATGTACAGCTTCTTGGCATTAGTGCAGGACGACCCCACCATTCAAATCGTTAACCTTGCTCAGAAAGACTACGTAGAACGCTTTATTCAAGGCGACCCAGACCTTTCTGACATTCCAGTACTGAGTGCGGCAGCACCATTTAAAGTCGGCGGTCGTAAGAACGATCCGAATAACTTTACAGAAGTAGAGTCCGGTCAGCTCACCTTCCGTAATGCGGCCGATCTTTACTTATACCCAAACACCTTGGTTGCGATGAAAGTGAAAGGTAAAGAAGTTCGCGAATGGCTAGAGTGCAGTGCGGGTCAATTCAACCACATCGACATCAACAATCCTAAACCGCAATCTTTGATTGATTGGGATAATTTCCGCACTTACAACTTCGATGTTATTGATGGGGTTAACTACCAAATCGACGTTACCCAACCGCCGAAGTACGATGCGGATTGTAAAGTGATTAATCCAGATTCTCAGCGCATTGTGAATCTGACGTTTAATGGTAAGCCTGTCAATCCGAAGCAAGATTTCATCATCGCAACCAATAACTACCGTGCTTATAGCAATACTTTCCCTGGTACAGGCCCAGATTTCATTGCATTTGACGCACCAGATGAAAACCGCTCTGTCGTCGCCACTTATATTTCTCGCGTGAGTGAAGAAAAAGGAGAAGTGACACCAAGCGCTGACAACAACTGGTCTTTCGCACCGATTAAGTCCGATAACAAGCTAGATATTCGTTTCGAAACCTCCCCTAGCGATAAAGCGGCGCAGTTCATCAAAGAGAAAGGACAATACCCAATGAAACGCGTGTCAACAGACGACATTGGTTTCGCAATTTATCAAATCGATCTGAATAAATAAGGTTGATTTGACAACAACACTAAGCGGCTCTCATGAGCCGCTTTTTTGTTATCAATAAAACCCGTTAGAATAAAGAAAACCGTTTCTGAGTTATCACATGCACAGCAATCTTTTTTCAGACTTAGTCAATCATGGCTTCTTAGACACAGAAGCAAACCAACTTATCGAAAATGGTGAGTTACTCGAACTGCCTACGCGCCACATTCTTAACCACCAAGGAGAGTTTAGCTCGCACCTTTACTTCATTATTGAAGGGTTATGCCATGCAAGCTATCTCACTGAGCAGGGCAAAGAGTTCAGTAAAGAATTTTATTGGGAGAAAGACTGGGTTATCGGCTTTGAGAGCATAATTAAGAACCAACCTTCGCCTTACTTATTGGAAACGCTGAGCGCTTGTCAGCTATTTTGCTTACCAATTGAAACGCTGCATCAATGGCGAGCAGAAAAACACGCCATTTACTTAAAGCTACTCGAAAACCAACTGGTTAATAAAGAGAACAAAGAACGCTTTATGCTGCTCTACTCCCCAGAGGAACGATATCAACTATTTTGCGCCCATTACCCAGACTTAAAGCTACGTATTACCGATAGCCAAATAGCTGCTTATCTTGGGATCACGCCTATCAGTTTGAGCCGAATTAAAGCGCGCTTAACCAAAGGTCACACTCTCAAATAAACTCAAAAAAGAAAAAAGCTCGTCAAACGAAGAGCTTTTTCTCTGCTATTTGAGCTATTTAAGAATTCGCGCTCGGAACTGACGCCCTTTCATCTTGCCATTACTAATGGTTTGTAGGGCCTTTTTGGCAGCTGACTTCTCGACCGCAACGTAGGCGCGCATCGGGAAAAGGTGAATCTTGCCAACTTGAGAGCCTGGGATACCATTTTTTCCAGTCAGACATCCTAAGATATCACCCGGTCGTACTTTCTGTTTCTTACCGCCATCAATGTTAATCGTCACCATCTTCGCTTGGTATGGCTGCTGATTTGATTTGGCAGGCAATGTTGCTGGTACCACGTCCATGTCCAGGTATTCTTCAATACGAGCTACACGCAAACCGTCTTTCTCTCCAAAGAAGCTGAACGCCAAACCTTTACTACCTGCACGGCCTGTACGACCGATACGGTGTACATGAACCTCAGGATCGCGCGATAGCTCAAAGTTAAAGACTGCATCAAGGTTATCTACGTCCAAACCACGCGCCGCGACGTCTGTTGCGACAAGGATAGAAACACTCTTGTTAGCAAACTGCACCAATGCTTGATCGCGTTCACGCTGTTCTAAGTCCCCATGGATATCGATAACGCTGAACCCTTTGCGATGCAACTCATCTGCGACACTTTGCACTTCTTTTTTGGTATTGCAAAAAACCACAGCGGACTCTGGTTGGTGAGTCAGTAGCAAGTTCGCCAACGCTTCATCACGCGCTTCCGAACCTTCAACTTTGTAGAAATGCTGAGCAATGCTTGAGGTATCGTGCGTCGATTCCACCTTAATGACTTCAGGCGTCTGCATAATACGCTGCGCAATTTGCTCAATTTTCTCTGGGAAAGTAGCACTGAAAAGTAGAGTTTGACGCTGCTTTGGCGCTGCATCAATAATCGCATCTAATGCGTCTTGGAAACCCATGTCCAACATGCGATCAGCTTCATCTAGCACCAAGGTATTCAGCTCGCTCAGGTTAATTCGGCCTTTCTCAAGGTGATCCAAAATACGGCCAGGTGTGCCGACTAAGATATGCGCGCCATGCTCCAGAGAACCAATTTGTGGCCCCATTGGCATCCCACCGCAGAGAGTAAGCACTTTAATATTATGAATGCCACGACCTAAAGTACGAATTTCCTTCGCGACTTGATCCGCAAGCTCACGAGTTGGACACAATACTAATGACTGGACACGAAAGCGTTTGACGTTAAGGTTCGATAAAACACCCAAACCAAATGCAGCGGTTTTACCTGAGCCCGTTTTACCCTGCCCGATGACATCACGATGTTTTAGGATTGCAGGCAAACTCAAAGCTTGAATTGGCGTCATGTGGGTGTAGTTCAGGGAATCAAGTGTGGCGAGTAACGCTGGGTTTAGCCCGACTTGATCAAAAGTTTGTTTGCTCACGGGAATATCCTCAGGTGAGATGAAAAGAGGGCACATTATCACCAGATTTGGTGGGAAAACCAGTGATAATTAACCTTTGTTAATGAGTATGAGTACAAAACAAAGTAAAGTCAGTCACTCTACTCTCATGACGGATGACAACATGCTCACTTGGATTACTTTGCCCTTTGCTCAACTGACAACCACACAATTGTATACAATGATGAAATTACGTGTGGATGTATTCGTCGTTGAACAAACCTGCCCTTATCCTGAACTGGATGGCAAAGACACACTGGAAGGTGTTTATCATCTAATAGGTTACCACGGTGATGAACTTGTTGCTTGCGCACGATTGCTACCCGCTGGCACGACGTATGACAATGTGAGCATTGGTCGAGTCGTCACCAAACAAACTGCGCGTGGTGATGGTCTGGGACATAAGTTGCTGAAAGAGGCATTAACACAGTGTGAAATATTGTGGCCAGGACAGACGATTGATATAGGAGCTCAAGAGCATCTCATCCAGTTTTATGCGAGTCATGGATTCAAAGTTATTTCTGATCGCTACTTAGAGGATGGTATTCCTCATGTGGATATGCGAAAAGAAGCCGTAGCGATATAACGCGTTCATTGCTAGGTTAACTAATTCAAAGATAGATAAACTAAAAAGACGCGATACCTTCGCGTCTTTAGCTCATTTGAAGCATCTACTTATTGCGCCCAAAGGTCCCATCCGATAAGCGGAAAAACATGACGGACCGGCCGCTTTTTTCTAGTTGCAGCATATCCAACTCGCCTTCATCGCTAAGCTTAAAGCGAATCAATTGTCCTTGTTTAATTTGGCTCAGCGGCTTATCACTGCCTTCGATTTTTACTAGAGCGCTAAGATCCGCCATCGAGAGCTTATTACTTCTGAAAACCTGCGCTAACGTGTCACCATTTTTAACCGTGTACTCTTTCCAGTCTTCGGATTTCGGCCCAGAATTCTGAGAGGTTCTTTGCTGGCTTAAACTCTGTGCATTCAGCTGAATCGCTACGCGCTGATGATCGACCTCAGCTTGCTCAACTGATTGTTCTGTTTTATTCGGCAAAGGAATAACAAGGAGTACCAGAATCAATGGCACTAAAACCATCAAAGCTCGCTGATGGAATTTCGGTAGGCGTAGCCAAAACTGCTTAACAGGCTGTATACGCTCCAACCATTGCTCTTTGTTGAACGGCTGCTTCCAGTCGATAGCAGCGAATTTTTGTTTAACCAATTCGACATAGTCGACTTGCTGCTTTTTCTTTCTGCGACGATTCATTTTAATGAGTCCCTTAATACTTCTACTGCCAGTATAAAAATACCGACGCGGAGAGTATATGTTTTTCACTAAACTAAAATGGAATTTGGATTAAATTAGCAGAAATTTCACTTGGAGTAAGAGATAAGTCACACCCTGGCCGCCTCAATTAAGCATTCAGTCGCAATCATTTAAACCTAAGCTCGAAACTGATATCCTGTTGCCTTTATCACTCCTAACAAGAGCGACATTCATGTCTGAAATTAAATTTGAAACTGCAGAACAAAAAGCAAGCTACGGCATTGGTCTGCAAATGGGTCAGCAACTTGCAGGTTCTGGTCTTGAAGGTCTTAGCGTTGATGCTATCGCAGCGGGTATTGCAACAGCACTAACTGGTGACATGCCATCAATCGAAATTGATGAAATCAACAAAGCACTACAAGAACTTCACACTCGTGCAGAAACCGCTCGCCAAGAAGCAGCGAAAATTGCAGCAGCAGAAGGCGAAGCGTTCCTAAAAGACAACGCACTACGCCCTGAAGTTAACGTTCTAGACTCTGGCCTTCAGTACGAAATCATTTCTGAAGGTACTGGTGCAGTTCCAACAGCAGAAAGCTCAGTTCGCGTTCACTACCACGGTGAGCTAACTGACGGTACTGTATTCGATAGCTCTGTATCTCGCGGTCAACCAGCTGAATTCCCTGTTACAGGCGTAATCAAAGGCTGGGTAGAAGCACTGCAACTAATGCCTGTTGGTTCTAAGTGGAAACTATACGTACCACAAGACCTTGCGTACGGTGAGCGTGGCGCTGGTGCAGCTATCCCTCCATTCGCAGCACTAGTTTTCGAAGTAGAACTACTAGATATTCTTTAATTGAAACCATTTTCAATTATGATTTAATAAAACGGCGCATTAGCGCCGTTTTTTTGTCTAAACTGAATAGACTTTCTCACCTCTAAACCTTTCATTCTGATAGCCTTTAAAACAATAAAATCACGTTAAAAACGCTCAACCTTCGGAGGTACTATGCGTAAAATACTCCTGACTCTGGCACTCTTATCAATGAACATTGGTAGTGCACACGCATTCTTAGATTCCGTCACGCAAAAAAGTAAAGAAAGTGGCCTAATGGATATGGTAGGTAGTAGCCTGAACACTGAATCATCTCCATTGACAGACATGCTAACTAGCCAATTACCTGTATCTACAGAACAAGCGGCTGGAGGTAGTGGCGCACTACTCGCTTTGGCTCAAAGCCAGCTTTCACAAGAAAATAGCAGTGAATTACAGTCTTTGATTCCTGGGCTTTCAAACTTGCAAGGAGCACAAAGCTTACTGGGGAATATTGAGAATATCAGTGCAGTAAAAAGTGCATTCGATACGTTGGGTTTAGATCCCTCTATGATCAGTCAGTTTGCTCCAGTAATCTTGGATTACTTGAACAAGCAAGGCGCTAGCGAGGGACTTCTAAGTTCGTTGGGCGGGTTGTGGAATACTAGTAAATAAGCGCAAGTGATAATCACTTTTTAAATTGCCAGTCTGCATGGAGTAAAATAAATGCAGGCTGGATATAAAGATTTACTGAATCGCAGATACAAAAAAGCCGAGCTAACGCTCGGCTTTCTCGTTCTTACGAACTGATTACTCAGCAGCTTCTTCAGCAGCTGGGCGATCTACAAGCTCAATGTAAGCCATTGGAGCTTTATCACCAGCACGGAAGCCAGCTTTTAGGATACGAGTGTAACCGCCCTGACGAGCAGCAAAACGTGGACCTAGTTCGTTAAATAGTTTTGCAACTACTTCGTTGTCACGAGTACGTGCAAATGCTAGACGACGGTTAGCAACACTGTCAGTCTTAGCTAGTGTAATCAAAGGCTCAACTACGCGACGTAGCTCTTTTGCTTTTGGCAAAGTAGTCTTGATAACTTCATGACGTACTAGAGAGCTAGCCATGTTGCTGAACATCGCTTTGCGATGTGAGCTGTTGCGGTTGAGTTGACGACCACTCTTACGATGGCGCATGACCTAATCCTTCTAACTAGTATCGATTAATCTTCAGCGATTGATGCAGGTGGCCAGTTTTCTAGGCGCATGCCCAGAGACAGACCACGTGACGCAAGTACGTCTTTAATCTCAGTAAGAGATTTTTTACCAAGGTTAGGCGTTTTAAGTAGCTCAACCTCAGTACGTTGTACTAGATCACCGATGTAGTGAATCGCTTCTGCTTTCAGACAGTTAGCAGAGCGAACTGTTAGTTCAAGATCGTCTACAGGACGCAGTAGGATCGGATCGAATTCTGGCTTCTCTTCTTTCTCCTCAGGAACTCGTACATCACGAAGATCTACGAATGCATCCAATTGTTCAGCTAGGATTGTAGCTGCACGACGGATTGCTTCCTCAGGTTCTAGAGTACCGTTTGTTTCCATATCGATAACAAGCTTGTCTAGATCAGTGCGCTGTTCTACACGAGCTGCTTCTACAGCGTAGGCAATTTTGTCTACTGGGCTGTAAGTAGCATCTACTAGTAGGCGACCGATTGGACGCTCGTCTTCTTCGTTATGGATACGCGCAGAAGCTGGAACATAACCACGACCACGTTCTACTTTAATACGCATTGCGATTTCAGCGTTGTCATCCGTTAGGTGACAAATAACGTGTTCAGGGTTAGCGATCTCTACATCACCATCATGGGTGATGTCACCTGCAACCACAGGGCCCGAGCCTGATTTGTTCAAAGTAATGAACACTTCATCTTTGCCTTCAGCAACACGCACTGCCAAACCTTTAAGGTTTAGAAGGATTTCAAGAATATCTTCTTGTACGCCTTCTTTAGTGCTGTACTCGTGAAGTACGCCTTCGATTTCTACTTCTGTCACTGCACAACCAGGCATAGAAGATAGAAGAATGCGGCGAAGTGCATTACCCAGAGTATGACCAAAGCCACGCTCTAATGGCTCAAGAGTTACTTTTGCGTGAGTCGAGCTGATTTGTTCGATGTCAACTAGACGTGGCTTAAGAAATTCTGTTACAGAACCCTGCATTGTGTCCTCTCTTTAGTTTAAACCTTACTTAGAGTAAAGCTCGACGATCAATTGTTCGTTGATGTCAGCTGATAGATCAGAACGCTCAGGCATACGCTTGAATGTACCTTCCATCTTGCCACCATCTACTTCAATCCAAGTTGGTTTTTCACGTTGTTCAGCAACTTCTAGAGCCGCTTTAATACGAGCTTGCTGTTTAGCTTTCTCGCGAATAGAAACAACGTCATTAGCCGCTACTTTGAAAGAAGGAACGTTTACAACTTTACCGTTTACTAGGATAGCTTTGTGGCTAACTAGCTGACGTGCTTCTGCGCGAGTTGCACCAAAGCCCATGCGGTAAACTACGTTATCAAGACGACCTTCAAGAAGCTGAAGTAGGTTTTCACCAGTGTTGCCTTTTAGGCGAGCAGCTTCTTTGTAGTAGTTACGGAATTGTTTTTCTAGAACGCCGTACATACGACGTACTTTTTGCTTCTCACGAAGCTGAACGCCATACTCAGATAGACGACCGCGACGAGCGCCGTGTACACCTGGTGCGTTATCAATTTTACACTTGGTATCGATCGCGCGAACACCAGACTTAAGGAATAAGTCAGTGCCTTCACGACGGCTAAGCTTCAGCTTAGGACCCAAATATCTTGCCATGATTCTTCTCCAATTGTCCTAGAAACGTTATACGCGACGTTTCTTAGGTGGACGACAACCGTTATGAGGGATTGGTGTAGCATCAACGATGTTTGTGATGCGGAAACCAGCGGCGTTTAGTGCACGAACAGTAGATTCGCGACCTGGACCAGGACCCTTAACCATAACTTCCAAGTTCTTTAGGCCGTATTCTTTAGCCATTTCAGCACAACGCTCAGCAGCAACCTGTGCAGCGAACGGAGTAGACTTACGAGAACCACGGAAACCAGAACCACCTGCAGTAGCCCATGCAAGAGCGTTACCTTGACGGTCAGTAATGGTTACGATTGTGTTATTGAAAGAAGCATGGATGTGCGCAACGCCATCTGCAACTTGCTTGCGTACGCGCTTACGAGCGCGAGTTGGTTGTTTAGCCATTGTACTCTACCTTCCCGATTATTTCTTGATCGGCTTACGCGGACCCTTACGGGTGCGAGCGTTGGTTTTAGTACGCTGTCCACGTAGTGGTAGACTGCGACGATGACGAAGACCACGGTAACAGCCAAGGTCCATAAGACGCTTGATGTTCATAGATACTTCACGACGTAGATCACCTTCTACAGTGTACTTAGCTACACCATCACGCAGTTGATCGATCTGCTCTTCAGTTAGTTCACTGATCTTAACATTTTCAGCAATACCCACTTCAGCTAGGATAGCTTGAGAGCGAGTTTTACCGATGCCGTAGATCGCTGTTAGAGCGATTACTGCATGTTTCTGATCAGGAATGTTAATGCCTGCTATACGGGCCATTATTCACTCCTAAGTGTTTCTATAAAAGAATTAGCCGCAGCAAAGCCCGTTATGGATACGCTGCGGAATACTACTTCTTTTGCACGCAAAAGGTAGGCCGAGGAATATACTCGACCCAACCTTCATTTTCAAGTAAAAATTTCTGCTAATTAGCCTTGGCGCTGTTTGTGCTTTGGCTCACTGCAAATCACGCGAACGACACCGTTACGCTTGATTACTTTACAGTTACGGCAGATTTTTTTAACGGAAGCACGAACTTTCATTGCTAAACTCCGTAAATGAAACTGAGTCTACCGCCGGATTAACGGCCGTAGCCTTTCAGATTCGCTTTCTTCAACACAGAATCATACTGTTGAGACATCAGATGAGTCTGTACCTGTGCCATAAAGTCCATAATTACAACAACTACGATTAGTAGCGATGTACCGCCGAAGTAGAAACGTACGTTCCACGCGACCATCATGAACTCGGGAATCAGACAGATAAAGGTAATGTACAGTGCACCAGCAAGGGTTAAACGTGTCATTACTTTATCAATGTACTTCGCTGTCTGCTCACCTGGGCGGATACCGGGTACGAATGCACCAGACTTCTTCAAGTTATCTGCTGTTTCACGCGGGTTGAAAACCAACGCCGTGTAGAAAAAACAGAAGAAGATAATTGCTGCTGCATAAAGCATTACATACAACGGTTGACCTGGGCTAAGAGCCAAAGACACGTCAGTTAACCAACCGAACGCGCTGCTCTCGCCGTTTTGACCAAACCACTGAGCTAATGTTCCTGGGAACAAGATAATGCTTGATGCAAAAATCGCTGGGATTACACCTGCCATGTTAATTTTAAGAGGCAGATGCGAGCTTTGCGCAGCAAATACTTTACGACCTTGTTGACGCTTCGCGTAGTTAACGACGATTCGGCGTTGACCACGTTCCATGAAAACAACGAAGTAAATGACTGCAAAAGCTAATACCGCGATTAGCAACAGAAGAAGTACATGCAATTCACCTTGACGCGCTTGCTCGATTGTTTGACCGATTGCAGAAGGCAATCCAGCAACAATACCTGCAAAAATCAGTATCGAAATACCGTTACCAATTCCTCGCTCTGTAATTTGTTCACCTAACCACATTAAGAACATGGTGCCGGTTACTAAACTTACGGTAGCAATTAGCGTAAACATGGTTTGGTTGATAACAACCAGATTGTCGACCATGTTTGGTAGGCCAGTTGCAATACCTATAGCTTGGAAGGTTGCAAGTACAAGCGTGCCGTAGCGTGTGTATTGGCTGATCTTACGACGGCCTGCTTCACCCTCTTTTTTGAGTTCAGCTAACGCTGGATGAACTACAGTTAGCAATTGGACAACAATAGATGCCGAAATATACGGCATGATGCCCAATGCTAATATAGATGCACGCTCAAGAGCACCACCGGAGAACATGTTAAACATTTCAACGATGGTACCTTTTTGCTGTTCGAACAAATCGGCAAGTACAGCAGCGTCAATACCAGGAATCGGCACAAAGGAGCCGGCTCGGAATACTAAAAGTGCACCAATTACGAATAACAAGCGCGACTTTAGTTCACTTAAGCCGCTCTGAGCACTACGAAAATCTTGTCCTGGTTTCTTAGCCATCTGTACCTCGTTCCTCGAGATTATTCCTCGATTTTACCGCCTGCAGCTTCGATTGCAGCTTTAGCGCCTTTAGTCACACGTAGACCTTTCACAGTCACTGCTTTGTTGATTTCACCAGAAAGAACAACTTTTACAAATTCGATGTTCTTAGTGATGATGTTAGCAGCTTTAAGACTGTTTAGATCAACTACGTCACCAGAAACTTTCGCTAGCTCAGCTAGACGAACTTCAGCAGACACTAGGCTCTTACGAGAAGTGAAACCGAATTTTGGTAGACGTTGTTTCAGAGGCATCTGACCGCCTTCGAAACCTGGACGAACACTGCCGCCAGAACGTGATTTTTGACCTTTGTGACCACGGCCACCAGTTTTACCTAGGCCTGAACCGATACCACGACCTACTCGCTTCGCAGAAGTTTTCGCGCCAGCAGCCGGTGCTAGAGTATTCAAACGCATTCTGATTACTCCTCAACTTTAACCATGTAGTAAACCTTGTTGATCATACCGCGAATACACGGAGTATCTTCAAGTTCTACTGTGTGGTTGATTTTACGAAGACCTAGACCGCGCAAAGTAGCTTTGTGCTTTGGCAGACGACCAATTGAGCTTTTAGTTTGAGTTACTTTAATAGTTGCCATGGTGTTCTTACTCCGAAATAGATTCAACAGTTAGACCACGTTTAGCAGCAACCATTTCTGGTGACTTCATGCTACCTAGTGCATCGATCGTTGCACGAACGATGTTGATAGGGTTCGTAGAACCGTACGCTTTAGATAGTACGTTGTGTACACCAGCAACTTCTAGTACTGCACGCATCGCACCACCTGCGATAACACCAGTACCTTCTGCAGCAGGCTGCATGTAAACTTTAGAGCCCGAATGGCGACCTTTCACTGGGTGGTGAAGAGTGCCTTCGTTTAGAGCGATCGTAGTCATGTTACGACGCGCTTTTTCCATTGCTTTTTGAATCGCTGCAGGTACTTCACGAGCTTTGCCGTAACCGAAACCTACACGACCATTACCGTCACCAACTACTGTTAGTGCAGTGAAGCTCATGATTCGACCGCCTTTAACCGTCTTAGATACGCGGTTAACTGCGATTAGCTTTTCTTGCAAATCATTCGCTTGAACTTGTTGTTCTTTAGCCATCTTCCAACCCTACCTTAGAATTTCAGACCAGCTTCGCGAGCAGATTCTGCTAGCGCCGCTACTCGACCGTGGTATTGGAAACCAGAACGATCAAATGCAACTGCAGTTACGCCCTTCTCAAGAGCGCGCTCAGCAATAGCTTTACCCACTGCTTTAGCTGCATCAACGTTACCAGTGTATTTCACTTGCTCACGGATCGCTTTTTCTACAGTAGAAGCTGCTGCGATAACCTCAGAGCCGTTAGCCGCGATAACCTGTGCGTACACGTGACGAGGAGTACGGTGTACAACTAGGCGAGTCGCACCCAGTTCTGCAATCTTACGACGTGCACGTGTAGCACGACGGATGCGAGATGCTTTCTTATCCATAGTGTTACCTTACTTCTTCTTAGCTTCTTTAGTACGCACATTTTCATCTGCGTAACGAACACCTTTGCCTTTGTATGGCTCAGGCTCACGGTAAGAACGAATGTCAGCCGCAACTTGACCAACTAGTTGCTTGTCAGCACCAGTGATCACGATTTCAGTTTGGCTTGGACATTCAGCTTTAATACCCGCTGGCAACTCGTGCTCAACTGGGTGTGAGAAGCCTAGTGTTAGACCTACAGCGTTGCCTTTGATAGCAGCACGGTAACCTACACCTTTAAGAGTTAGCTTCTTAGTAAAGCCTTCAGTAACACCAACAACCATGTTGTTAACTAGAGCGCGAGCAGTACCTGCTTGAGCCCATGCGTTAGCAACACCTTCTTTAGGACCGAAAGTCAGGTTATTTTCTTCCTGAGCGATTACAACTGCATCGTTAAGAACGCGAGTTAGTTCGCCTTTCGCACCTTTTACAGTGATTTCTTGGCCGTTTAGTTTCACCTCTACGCCAGCTGGAATAGCGACAGGTGCTTTTGCAACACGAGACATAGTCTACTCCTTATTAAGCTACGTAAGCGATGATTTCACCACCAAGACCTGCTTTACGTGCAGCGCGGTCTGACATAAGACCCTTGGAAGTTGAAACGATAGCAATACCAAGACCACCCATTACAGAAGGAAGTTCATCTTTCTTCTTGTAAACACGTAGACCTGGACGAGAAACACGTTTAAGTTGCTCGATTACTGGTTTAGCTTGGAAGTACTTAAGTGTAACTTCTAGCTCAGGTTTTGCTTCGCCTTCAACAGCGAAGTCAACGATGTAACCTTCAGCTTTTAGTAGTGCAGCAATTGCAACTTTAAGCTTTGAAGAAGGCATTTTTACAGCAACTTTGTTTGCTGCCTGACCGTTACGAACGCGGGTCAGCATATCCGAAATCGGATCTTGCATGCTCATATGATTTACTCCAAATGATTAAGTGGCAATTACCAGCTAGCCTTACGAAGACCCGGAATCTCGCCTTTCATGCAAGCTTCACGAACCTTAATACGGCTTAGACCGAACTTACGTAGGTAACCGTGTGGACGACCAGTTTGGTTGCAACGGTTGCGCTGACGTGATGCACTTGAATCACGTGGAAGAGATTGCAGTGTAAGAACCGCGTTCCAACGATCTTCTTCAGATGCGTTTACATCGCTGATGATAGCTTTTAGCGCTGCACGCTTTTCAGCGAACTTAGCTACTAGCTGTGCACGTTTAGCTTCACGTGCTTTCATTGATTGTTTAGCCATAACAGTAACCCTTCACCTTACTTACGGAATGGGAAGTTAAAGGCAGCCAGCAGAGCACGGCCTTCCTCATCAGTACCAGCAGACGTCGTAATAGTGATGTCTAAACCGCGTACACGATCAACTTTATCAAAGTCGATTTCCGGGAAGATGATTTGCTCGCGAACGCCCATGCTGTAGTTACCGCGACCGTCAAAAGACTTAGCGCTAACACCACGGAAGTCACGTACACGTGGAAGAGCGATGTTAATTAAACGCTCAAGAAAATCCCACATACGTTCGCCACGCAAGGTTACTTTACAACCGATAGGGTAGCCTTCACGGATTTTGAAACCTGCAACAGATTTGCGCGCTTTTGTGATAAGTGGCTTTTGACCAGAGATCGTTGCCATATCAGACGCTGCATTTTCTAGCAGTTTCTTATCGTTGATTGCTTCACCAACACCCATGTTTAGGGTGATTTTCTCGATTCTAGGGACTTGCATGACGCTTGTGTAACCGAACTGTTTGGTCAGTTCAGCGACTACAGACGACTTGTAGTAATCATGCAGTTTCGCCATAGTAGAACTCCAAATTACTTCTATTAGTTAGAAACGGTTTCGCCGTTAGACTTGAAGAAACGAACTTTTTTGCCGTCTTCAAAACGGAAACCGATACGGTCAGCTTTACCAGTAGCTGCGTTGAAAATCGCCACGTTAGAAACGTCGATTGCTGCTTCTTGCTCTACGATACCGCCTTGGATACCCATAGCTGGAACAGGTTTCTGATGTTTCTTAACTAGGTTGATACCTTCAACGATAACTTTACCAGTTGCTAGAACCTTAGTTACTTTACCTTTCTTGCCTTTGTCTTTACCAGCAAGAACGATTACTTCGTCATTACGACGGATTTTAGCTGCCATTTCTACGTGCTCCTTACAGAACTTCTGGAGCCAGTGAAACGATCTTCATGAACTTATCGCCACGAAGTTCGCGTGTCACAGGACCAAAGATACGTGTACCGATTGGTTGCTCAGTATTGTCGTTTAGCAATACGCAAGCATTTCGGTCGAAGCGAATGACAGAACCGTCAGGACGACGTACGCCTTTACGGGTGCGCACTACCACCGCCTTCAGAACATCACCTTTTTTAACTTTACCGCGAGGGATTGCTTCCTTCACAGTAACTTTGATGACGTCACCGATATGTGCATAACGGCGGTGAGAGCCACCCAGAACCTTAATACACATTACGCTGCGTGCGCCTGAGTTATCAGCTGCGTCCAGCATACTTTGCATTTGGATCATGTTAGTGCTCCGCTAAATATTAATAACTAGACCCATCACGGGTCGGGCTGCCTCTTTAAAAGGGACGCGAATTGTACCACCCTTTTTTGTGATTGGGTAGTCAAAAAATAAACGGCTCCAAAAATATTTTGGAGCCGCTTTAGTTTCATAGAATTAACGAGATTAAATCTTCGCCTTTTCTAGAACTTTTACCAAAGTCCAAGACTTAGTCTTAGACAGTGGACGACACTCTGCGATTTCAACTGTGTCGCCTAGGCCACACTCGTTGTTCTCGTCATGTGCGTGTACTTTAGTCGTACGTTTTACGTATTTACCGTAGATTGGGTGTTTTACGAAACGTTCGATAGCAACAGTGATAGACTTGTCCATCTTATCGCTAACAACACGACCTTGTTGAGTACGTTTTACTTCGCTCATTATGCGCCTGCCTTCTCAGTCAAAACAGTTTTCACACGTGCGATATCACGGCGTACAGCTTTCAGAGTATGAGTTTGCTGTAGTTGACCAGTCGCAGCTTGCATGCGCAAGTTGAACTGTTCACGTAGCAAATTCATTAGCTCAGCGTTAAGCTCTTCAACGCTTTTCTCGCGTAGATCTTGTGCTTTCATCACATCACCTGCTTAGTTACAAATGTAGTTTTGAAAGGCAGTTTACGTGCCGCAAGACGGAACGCTTCACGTGCCAATTCTTCAGGTACACCACCCATTTCGTACATAACCTTACCAGGTTGGATTTGGGCTACCCAGTACTCAACGTTACCTTTACCCTTACCTTGACGAACTTCAAGTGGTTTTTCTGTGATTGGTTTGTCTGGGAACACACGGATCCAGATTTTACCTTGACGCTTAACGTGACGTGTCATTGCACGACGTGCCGCTTCGATTTGACGAGCAGTTAGACGACCACGGCCAACAGCTTTAAGACCGAATTCGCCGAAGCTTACATCAGTACCTTTAGCTAGACCACGGTTACGACCAGTCTGAACCTTACGGAACTTAGTACGTTTAGGTTGTAGCATCTGTCGACTCCTTACTTACGGCCTTTACGCTGCTTCTTAGGCTTGTCGCCTTTAGGCTCTACAGCGTTAGCTGCTGGCATACCACCTAGGATTTCACCTTTGAAGATCCAAGTTTTAATGCCGATCACACCGTATTGAGTGTGAGCCGAAGAAGTTGCGTAATCAATGTCAGCACGTAGAGTGTGTAGAGGCACACGGCCTTCACGGTACCACTCTGAACGTGCGATTTCAGCGCCGCCTAGACGACCGCTTACTTCCACTTTGATACCTTTAGCGCCTAGGCGCATTGCGTTTTGTACTGCGCGCTTCATAGCACGACGGAACATAACACGACGCTCTAGCTGAGACGCGATGCTGTCACCAACAAGTTGCGCATCTAGTTCAGGCTTACGTACTTCAGCGATGTTAATTTGCGCTGGTACACCTGCAATTTTAGCTACAGCTGCGCGTAGCTTCTCAACGTCTTCACCTTTCTTACCGATAACAACGCCTGGACGAGCAGTGTGAATAGTCACACGGATGCTCTTAGCAGGACGCTCGATAACGATACGTGATAGAGACGCTTTTTTCAGTTCACTTGTAAGGAACTGACGTACCTTGAAGTCGCCGTCTAGGTTGTCAGCGAAATCTTTGGTGTTAGCAAACCATGTAGCATTCCAAGGCTTAACGATGCCTAGACGAATACCATTTGGATGTACTTTTTGACCCATTGCTTACTCTCCTAGTCTCTAGCGATCTGCTACAACAACAGTGATGTGGCTTGAACGCTTCAAGATACGATCCGCACGACCTTTAGCACGAGGCATAATACGCTTCATGGTTGGGCCTTCATCTACAAAGATTTTTGCGACATTCAGATCGTCAATATCTGCACCTTCGTTGTGCTCCGCGTTAGCGATAGCAGACTCTAGAACTTTCTTAACTAGTGCAGCAGCTTTTTTGTTGCTGAACGTTAGGATTTCTAGAGCTTGGTCAACAGATTTACCACGGATTAGATCCGCAACTAAGCGAGCTTTCTGAGGCGAAATGCGAGCAAAGTTATGTTTAGCAATTGCTTCCATTATTTACTCCTTAGCGCTTCTTAGCTTTCTTATCCGCAGCGTGACCGCGGTAAGTACGTGTTGGTGCGAATTCACCCAGTTTGTGACCGATCATTTCATCAGTTACAAATACTGGTACGTGCTGACGACCATTATGGACAGCGATGGTCAAACCGATCATCGTAGGGATGATCATTGAACGACGGGACCAAGTCTTAATAGGCTTTTTGTCTCCGCTTTCCACCGCTTTCTCTACCTTCTTCAGCAAGTGTAGGTCAATAAAAGGACCTTTCTTGAGAGAACGTGGCATGGCGATTCCTCTTTATATAGATTACTTGTTACGACGACGTACGATGTACTTGTCAGTGCGTTTGTTCTTACGAGTCTTGAAGCCTTTAGTAGGCATACCCCAAGGAGATACTGGGTGACGACCACCAGAAGTACGGCCTTCACCACCACCGTGTGGGTGGTCAATCGGGTTCATTACAACACCACGAACCGTTGGACGGATACCGCGATGACGTGATGCACCTGCTTTACCAAGTTCACGTAGCATGTGCTCAGAGTTACCAACTTCACCGATTGTTGCACGGCCTTCAGAAAGAACTTTGCGCATCTCGCCAGAACGTAGACGGATAGTTACGTACGCACCGTCGCGAGCAACGATTTGAGCGTAAGCACCAGCCGAACGAGCTAGCTGACCACCTTTACCAGGCTTAAGTTCAACGTTATGTACTGTTGAACCTACTGGGATATTACGCATTGGTAGAGTGTTACCAGCTTTGATTGGTGCATCAACACCAGACTGAATAACATCACCAGCTACAACACCTTTAGGTGCTAGGATGTAGCGACGCTCACCGTCTTTGTAAAGAACTAGAGCAATGTTTGCGCTACGGTTTGGATCGTATTCAAGACGCTCAACTGTCGCTGGAATACCATCTTTAGTACGTTTGAAGTCAACTACACGGTAGTGGTGCTTGTGACCACCGCCGATGTGACGTACTGTGATACGACCCTTGTTGTTACGACCACCGTTCTTAGAGTTTTTCTCTAGAAGAGGTGCGTATGGCTTGCCCTTGTGTAGGTCAGCGTTAACAACTTTAACAACGTGACGACGACCAGGGGAAGTCGGCTTACATTTAACAATAGCCATTTTTAACTACTCCTGTTATTCCGCGCCGCCAACGAAGTCAAGATCTTGACCTTCTTTCAAAGTAACGTACGCTTTCTTAACGTCGCTGCGGCGACCTTGGCGTAGACCTTGACGTTTGGTCTTACCCTTAGTGATAAGAGTATTTACAGACTTAACTTCAACTTCAAATAGCTTTTCTACAGCTGCTTTGATCTCTTTTTTAGTCGCATCTTTCGCTACTTTGAAAACGATAGTGTTCGCTTTCTCAGCTGCCATAGTTGCTTTTTCAGAGATGTGCGGTGCACGTAGAACTTTTAGGATACGCTCTTCAGTGATCATGCTAGCATTTCCTCTACTTGCTTAACTGCTTCTGCAGTCATTACAACTTTGTCAAACGCGATTAGAGATACTGGATCGATACCAGCAACATCACGTGCGTCAACTTTGTATAGGTTACGAGCAGCTAGGAATAGATTCTCATCTACTTCGCTAGTCACGATTAGAGCGTCAGTTAGCTCAAGCTCTTTAAGCTTAGCAACTAGCTCTTTAGTCTTTGGTGCTTCAACTGAGAAGTTATCAACAACGATTAGACGCTCTTGACGAACAAGCTCAGAAAGAATGCTCTTCATAGCACCACGGTACATTTTTTTGTTTACTTTTTGGCTGTGATCTTGTGGTTTCGCAGCAAAAGTAACACCACCTGTACGCCAGATTGGGCTACGGATTGTACCAGCACGCGCACGGCCAGTACCTTTTTGACGCCATGGCTTAGCGCCACCGCCAGAAACTTCTGAACGTGTTTTTTGAGCACGAGTACCTTGACGAGCACCTGCTGCGTACGCAACAACTACTTGGTGTACAAGAGCTTCGTTAAACTCACGTCCGAAAGTAGTTTCGGAAACAGTTAGTGCATCGGCACCTTTAACCATTAGTTCCATTACTTACTCCTGAGACGTTATGCTTTAACAGCTGGTTTAACGATCACGTTGCCGCCAGTTGCGCCTGGGACTGCACCTTTAATAAGAAGCAGGTTGCGCTCAGCGTCAACACGTACGATCTCTAGGTTTTGAGTCGTTACACGCTCAGCACCCATGTGACCTGCCATTTTCTTGCCTTTAAATACGCGACCTGGAGTCTGACATTGACCGATAGAACCAGGAGCACGGTGAGACAATGAGTTACCGTGAGTCATATCTTGAGTACGGAAGTTCCAACGCTTAACAGCGCCTTGGAAACCTTTACCCTTAGATGTACCAGTAACGTCTACTTTCTTAGTTTCGTTGAATAGTTCAACAGTTAGTTCTGAACCAACTTCGAACTCTTCGCCGTTTTCTAAACGGAATTCCCAAAGACCGCGACCAGCTTCAACGCCAGCTTTAGCAAAGTGACCTGCTTCAGCTTTGTTTACGCGGTTAGCTTTCTTAGAACCAGCTGTAACCTGGATTGCTGCGTAGCCGTCAGTTTCAAGAGTTTTCACTTGAGAAACACGGTTAGCTTCAACCTCAACAACAGTTACTGGGATAGAAACGCCTTCTTCAGTAAATACGCGGGTCATGCCCACTTTACGACCGATTAGACCAATCATACTTCTAATCTCCCTTAACCTAGGCTAATTTGAACGTCAACGCCCGCAGCAAGGTCTAGACGCATTAGAGCATCAACAGTCTTGTCTGTTGGCTCAACGATGTCGATTAGACGCTTGTGAGTACGGATTTCGTACTGGTCACGTGCTTTCTTGTTAACGTGTGGAGAGATAAGAACTGTGAAACGCTCTTTACGAGTTGGCAGTGGGATTGGACCACGAACCTGTGCGCCAGTGCGCTTAGCTGTTTCAACGATTTCCGCTGTAGAAGCATCGATTAGTTTGTAATCGAAAGCTTTTAGGCGGATACGGATACGTTGGTTCTGCATGAGACAGAGCTCCAAATTTAATAAATTACACAAACAATATCGCCACTCAAACTCGTCAAGACGAGAGAATGCCGATTGATTTATGTGAAACCGTAGCATCCAAGATTAGGACGCATTGTCAGTTAATTTTCGATTAACTATCCCTATATGCCAAAGTCACCTTTGAGGATAGTTTTTCCGAAGAAAAGATAGCTAATTGTATTAACCGCGAACATAAGCTGAGTATACATTACCTCGCAAATCCTTAGATTTGCTCGCTCCTCACTGCTCATTGGTTCACAACTGGCTTAACCAGTGCGCTGCATTATACAGATCACACTTTAGGTTGCAAGCGCTGAGTGAAAAATAATCGGGAATATTCCAAACCCTATACATCCCTCTTCGCTTGGTAGCCATTAAACAAAAAGGACGCCGAAGCGTCCTTTTCTAAACTGTAATCGTAATAGCGGCTGCTATTATTTCTTACCGCTTGATAGTGCACCGAAACGCTTGTTGAAGCGATCAACACGGCCGCCTGTATCAACGATACGTTGCTTACCAGTGTAGAATGGGTGACACTTGTCACATACGTCTAGGTGGATAGACTCTTTACCTAGAGTAGAGTTGAACTCAAAAGAGTTGCCGCAAGAACAAGTCGCTTTTACTGCTTTGTATTCTGGGTGGATACCAGCTTTCATGGGATAACCTCAATAGTAGGCCGTGTCGCTATACGAATCTAAGCCGCACACCACACGCAATTAATAATAAAATGGGATACCGCATCAACTAATTGCCGAAGCCATATCTCAAGGCGCGATATAGTAAAGAATCACATTGCTCGGATCAACATATTTGGCAACTTTTTCGCCACTTTTTTAGCCAGACTAATCATAGAGGCACGATTCACGCTGAATCACATAGCTTTACTCGAATTTCCATACCGATTTTAATAGACTCTCATTTCCTTTCCCTCTTTTTAATAGCTAAGAATTTATGCGTCCAACCATTGCTAGAGTGGCGTTACCCGTTCCGCTCGACAAACAATTTGATTACGCCATTCCGGGGCACCTGTTTCCGATCATTGGTGGACGCGTTTCCGTACCTTTTGGACGCCAAACCTTAGTCGGCATCGTCACCGCAATGGTGAACCACTCCGACTTTCCTAAAGAGCAGCTTAAGCCAATCAAAGCGGTATTAGACTCCCAACCGATATGGCCAGAGACGCTTTATTCTCTGCTAAATTGGTGCAGCCAGTTCTATCAGTACCCTCTAGGTGACACTCTACACAATGCAATGCCTGCCGCGCTGAGGAAAGGCAAACCGGCCGACTTTGCAACGCTACAAGAATGGCAACTGACAGAAGCAGGAAGAAATAAGCTCATGCAAGGGCTTGGACGTGCGATAAAACAACAGCGTGCACTCCAAATGATGATCAACGGCCCAATCTCGCATCAAGAGCTCTTGGATCAAGAAGTAAACTCGACCATCTTAAAAAATCTCGAAGAAAAAGGTTGGGTCGAGCGCATCGAGAAAAAGCCGACCATTACGAAATGGAGTCAAAATGTAGAGTGTGCGGTAGAGAAACCAAAGCTTAACCATGAACAAGCACTCGCGATTGCCAGCGTAAATAGCCAAACGGGCTTTGCTTGCTATTTATTAGAAGGGGTCACGGGATCCGGTAAAACCGAAGTTTACTTAAACCTTATCAAGCCCGTTCTAGAGCAAGGGAAACAAGCATTAGTTTTAGTACCTGAGATCGGTCTAACGCCCCAAACCATCAACCGCTTTAAACATCGATTTAATGTCCCAGTAGATGTGATTCATTCCGGTTTGAATGAAACAGAGCGTTTGAACGCCTGGTTATCGGCTCGCGATAAAGCCGCGGGGATCATCATTGGTACGCGCTCAGCCCTACTGACACCTTTTGCTGATTTGGGGATTATTATCGTTGATGAAGAGCATGACTCCTCTTATAAGCAACAAGACAGCTTGCGTTACCACGCTCGTGATGTTGCTGTCATGCGCGCCCATAAAGAGCAAGTGCCGATTGTCCTTGGCTCAGCGACGCCAGCGTTAGAAACCCTACATAATGCGCTGTCTGGTAAATATCACCATTTAACACTCACCCAACGAGCTGGCTCTGCCGTGCCAACCACCAATAAAGTGTTAGATGTAAAAGGTCAGTATTTAGAAAGTGGCTTATCCGCCCAACTGATTGCCGAAATGCGCAAACACTTAAAAATGGGCAATCAGGTTATGTTGTTTCTTAACCGCCGAGGTTTCTCGCCCGCTTTGATGTGCCATGAATGTGGTTGGATTGCAGAATGTAAACGCTGTGATGCGTACTATACGTTCCACCATTACAGCAACGAAATACGCTGCCATCACTGCGGCTCACAACAACCTGTCATTCATCAGTGTCAGGGATGTGGTTCAACTCAACTGGTTACCGTCGGCGTAGGAACGGAACAGCTCGAACAACAATTGGCTCAGTTGTTTCCAGAATACAAAGCCATTCGCATCGACAGAGACAGCACACGTCGCAAAGGTAGCTTGGAAGATGCCCTTGAGTCGATTCGTAAAGGTGAATACCAAATACTGATAGGCACTCAAATGCTGGCTAAGGGGCACCACTTTCCAAATGTAACGCTCGTTGCTCTTTTGGATGTTGATGGCTCTCTATATAGTAGTGACTTCCGCGCTTCGGAGCGATTAGCTCAGCTGTTTATTCAGGTCGCAGGTCGTGCTGGCCGAGCAAGTAAACCTGGCGAAGTGATCCTGCAAACTCACCATCCTGAGCACAGCTTGCTGCAAGCCCTACTTCAAAAAGACTATCGTCACTTTGCTATGACAGCTCTGGAAGAACGTAAGCTCGCCCAGCTTCCGCCTTATAGTTTCTTGACTCTGTTTAAAGCAGAAGCAAACCAAAGTGAAGTGGTTGAAGACTTCTTACGTCAGGTTCGCTTTACCTTAGAATCGCATCCTTTATTTGACGACACTTGCATGGTGCTGGGTCCAACACCATCACCTCTCGCCAAACGTGCAGGCAAATACCGCTGGCAGCTGTTACTTCAAACCCAGCATCGTTCATTGATGCAAAAGTTATTAACCAGTGCCAAACCTGCTATTGAGTTGTTGCCAAATGCCAAGAAAGTTCGCTGGAATTTAGACATAGAGCCACAAGATCTCAGCTAGCAAACGTTTAACTATGTAATGAATTACCATTTAATGTGACAAACATCACAACGGGATTGCAATTTTTGTTAAACAGACCGTAACTTTCACTTTAGAAATGAATAGACTATCCAAATTAGAAAAGTCTAAAGTGACTTGTTCGCACAGGCTTAGATTAAAACAATGACTATTCCCACAAATTGATGTCGCAGTGAAGAATCCATTTTTCCACTTGTTAACACGAACTGAGCGAAGAGCAAACGATGCTCTAACTCAGCGTGATTATTATGATTTCAAACAGGAATAACGTCATCTTGGCAAAAAAATAAACGAGAGGTTAAAAACTATGGCGACAATGAAGGATGTTGCCCAGCTTGCGGGAGTGTCTACGGCTACGGTATCTCGAGCATTAATGAACCCAGAGAAGGTCTCTTCTTCAACGAGAAAAAGAGTAGAAGATGCCGTACTTGAAGCGGGTTATTCTCCAAACTCATTAGCGCGTAACTTACGTAGAAACGAATCAAAAACCATTGTCACTATCGTTCCCGACATCTGTGATCCTTATTTTTCTGAAATTATTCGCGGTATTGAAGATGCTGCCATGGAACATGGCTATCTAGTCCTGCTGGGCGATAGCGGACAACAGAAGAAACGTGAAAGTTCTTTCGTTAACCTCGTATTTACTAAGCAGGCAGATGGAATGCTACTGCTTGGCACAGATCTACCGTTCGATGTCAGTAAGCCAGAGCAAAAGAACTTACCTCCGATGGTAATGGCGTGTGAATTTGCGCCTGAACTCGAGCTTCCGACAGTACATATTGATAACCTGACCTCAGCATTTGAAGCGGTGAATTACCTAACCCAATTAGGTCATAAACGCATTGCTCAAATCTCTGGACCAGATACAGCAATATTGTGTCAGTTCCGCCAGCAAGGCTACCAACAAGCCCTGCGCCGTGCCGGCATCAATAAAGATCCACAATATAGTGTCATTACTGAGTTCTCTTTTGATGGCGGAGCAAAAGCCGTTCGTAAACTGCTCGAATTGCCAGAGCCACCAACGGCTATTTTCTGCCACTGTGACACAATGGCCATCGGCGCAATTCAAGAAGCGAAAAAGCTTGGCTTACGAGTACCGCAAGATCTCTCTGTTGTGGGCTTTGATGACATTAACTTCGCTCAGTACTGCGATCCACCGTTGACCACTATCTCTCAGCCTCGCTATGAGATTGGTCGACAAGCGATGCTAATGATGCTTGAGATGTTAAAAGGACACGACGTGCATTCAGGCTCGCGCCTACTTGAAACTAACCTCGTCATTCGCGGAAGTGCAGCGCCACCACAGCGCCCTTAACCTAAAAATTAGGTATTCATACCCAAAGCGGTGCTAAGGCGCCGCTTTTTATTTGCCCCTCCTGCTTTTTGTGTATCCCCGAATAAATATAAGCAAGAACGGAAACACACTCCTACACTCGGGCGTTGTCGCGCTTTAGCTATCAAGATTCTATCAATAGGGTGTTTTCTCAACTCGTTCTGGATTAACATATTTGCAAGAATCCTTGATGACCAGAAATAACCGTGGCAAATAGAGATTATGTAAGACGGGGGCGAGGCGCCCCAAAAAAGTCGACAAAAAAACAGCCGCCGAGAAGAAAAAAACCTTGGCGTAGTGGCCTGCTCGCTATCTTGCTCGTGGGTGGTTTTGGCTATGGTCTTTACCTTTTGAGTAGCGACCCAGAACCCAAACAACCTGTCGTGAAGCAGCCAACAACCACTGTAAGCAAACCAAAGCCGAAAAAAGACTTGCCGCCACCACCAGAAGAAAAGTGGGAATATGTTGAGTCACTACCGAAACGTGAAGTTGAAGTTGTGGCCAAAGAAATTGAAGTTTCTAAAATTCCTTACATCATGCAGTGTGGCGCGTACAAAACCCAGGCACAAGCGGAAGAGCGCAAGCTTGCAATCGCGTTCCAAGGGATGTCGAGCAAGATTCGTAAGAAAGAAGGCAGTTCATGGTATCGCGTGGTGCTAGGTCCGTATAAGTTCAAACGTGATGCAGAACGTGACCGTCATAAACTGCAACGCGCGAAAATCGAGCCATGTGCGATTTGGAAAGAAAATCTTTAAACTCAGGCCCTAGGAGCTAAGATCCTAGGGCCTTTCTTTTTGCCCCCTTGAATCCCTATTTCCCCTCCCCCATATACTGAATTAAATCCAAAGAGAAATAATCAAGAGGTCGACTGTGACTACCATTGTATCTGTACGTCGAAATAATAAAGTCGTCATCGCGGGTGATGGCCAAGTATCTCTAGGCAATACCGTAATGAAAGGTAATGCGCGCAAAGTTCGCCGCTTATATAACAACCAAGTACTAGCGGGCTTTGCTGGCGGCACTGCGGATGCCTTCACCCTTTTTGAGCGCTTCGAAAGCAAGCTGCAAATGCACCAAGGCCACCTAACTAAGGCTGCGGTTGAGCTAGCCAAAGACTGGCGTAGCGATCGTGCTCTGCGCAAGCTCGAAGCCTTGCTTGCCGTTGCCGACGAAACCGCATCGTTAATCATTACCGGTAATGGTGATGTCGTACAGCCAGAACACGACCTGATTGCGATTGGCTCTGGTGGTGCTTACGCACAAGCTGCAGCAACCGCCCTACTAGAAAACACAGATCTAGATGCTCGTGAGATCGCGGAAAAAGCCCTCAACATCGCGGGTGATATTTGTGTCTTCACCAACCACCACCACACAGTAGAAGAGCTAGACTCAACGGTAGAGCCTGAAAAACCAACCGCGTAATCGTAACGAAGTAAGGAAAGAATATGTCTGAAATGACGCCTCGCGAAATCGTTCATGAATTGAACCGCCACATTATCGGTCAAGAAAAAGCCAAGCGTTCGGTTGCGATTGCACTTCGTAACCGCTGGCGCCGTATGCAGCTTGAAGAAAGTTTGCGTGCCGAAGTGACGCCAAAAAACATTTTGATGATTGGTCCTACTGGTGTTGGTAAGACTGAAATAGCACGCCGCCTCGCAAAACTGGCAAATGCACCATTCATCAAAGTTGAAGCGACGAAATTCACCGAAGTGGGTTACGTTGGTAAAGAAGTTGAAACCATCATCCGTGACCTGACTGATGTCGCGGTAAAAATGACGCATCAACAAGCGATGGAAAAAGTAAAATTCCGCGCTGAAGAGCAAGCGGAAGAACGCATTCTTGATGCGCTACTGCCACCAGCACGTGATAGCTGGGGTCAAGCAGAGCAAACGGAAGAGTCTTCTCACACTCGCCAGATCTTCCGTAAGAAACTGCGTGAAGGCCAACTAGACGATAAAGAAATTGAAATCGACGTAGCCACACCACAAATGGGCGTAGAGATCATGGCGCCCCCAGGTATGGAAGAGATGACTAACCAGCTGCAAGGCATGTTCCAAAACCTGGCAGGCGACACTAAGAAAAAGCGTAAGCTGAAAATCAAAGACGCAATGAAAGCGTTAGCGGAAGAAGAAGCGGCGAAACTGGTAAACCAAGAAGAGCTAAAAGAAGCTGCGATTTTCAACGTTGAAAACAACGGCATCGTATTTATCGATGAGATCGACAAGATCTGTAAACGCGGTGAGAGCTCAGGCCCAGACGTTTCACGCGAAGGTGTTCAGCGCGATCTACTTCCATTGATTGAAGGCAGCACGGTATCAACCAAGCACGGCATGGTAAAAACAGACCACATTCTGTTTGTTGCATCTGGTGCATTCCAAGTGGCAAAACCATCTGACTTGATCCCAGAATTGCAAGGTCGTCTACCAATTCGTGTTGAGCTAGAAGCACTAAGCAGCAACGACTTCAAACGCATTCTGACAGAGCCAAAAGCCTCTCTAACAGAGCAGTACGTTGCGTTGATGAAAACGGAAGATGTGGACATCGAGTTCACAGAAGATGGCATCACGCAAATCGCGGAAGCGGCATGGACGGTCAACGAAAGCACAGAAAACATCGGTGCTCGTCGCTTACACACCGTTATGGAACGCTTAATGGATGAAATCTCTTACGACGCGGCGGAGCAATCTGGCGCGAAGTTTGTTATCGATGCCGCTTATGTGAAAGAGCGCCTAGGCGACACGATTGAAGATGAAGATCTAAGCCGCTTTATTCTTTAATCGCAATCTATCCCACCAAAGCCCAGAACCTTGTTTCTGGGCTTTTTGTTTAGAATGACGATTACTGTGACAACACCTAAATCAAAAGATCTGGTCATTCTAGCGAGCTCAAGCGAGACTAGAATCTGCTAACAGCAGACGCCTACTCTTCATCTCTCACCTTAACCACCGCACAACCAGACGATAGATTCTGAATCACACTCGTTCCTCGTTATTCAGAATGGCGGTGACTTTGACAACATCTAAATCAAAAGATCTCGTCATTCTAGCGAGCTCAAGCGAGACTAAGAATCTAATAGCGGCGTTATCCGTATCCTTCACTTTCCAAAAAGAGGGCTATTTTATCGCCTCAAATATCGAAACTGTTTTCCTTCTTCATCACCCTTTGACTTTTAGTTGAGTTGTTTTAGGTCAATAGCGTATCTGCCTCTTTGTGCTTATACTGGGCACATTGGTTACTAGCACGAAATTTCCATGAAACAATCTTTACAGATCTGGCTTGAAGCCGCTCGCCCAAAAACACTACCTCTGGCGTTAGTCTCTATCTTAACGGGTAGCGTACTCGCCTACTCGGCGGGTCATTTTTCACTGACAATTGCTATCATGGCTTTCGTAACCGCGACGTTGCTGCAAATTCTATCCAACCTTGCGAACGACTATGGCGATGCCGTTCAAGGTACAGATAACGACAAACGCCTTGGCCCATTACGAGCGATGCAGTCTGGCGCGGTAAGTGCGAAACAGATGAAACAGGCGATTATCTTTAACATCGTTCTGACCGCTATTTCAGGCTTGGTGTTAGTTTTCTATTCACTAAGTTCACTGGAAAGCATCGTGACGTTTATCGGGCTGGGAATTTTAGCCATCCTCGCGGCGATTGCTTACACCATGGGTAGCAAACCATACGGTTACGTGGGGCTTGGCGATATTTCAGTTTTCTTGTTTTTTGGTTTACTCGGCGTATCCGGTACCTATTTCTTGCATACTGGTCACGTAGATACCACGCTATTCTTACCTGCTCTAGGCTGCGGTTTACTCGCCGTTGCAGTACTCAACATCAACAATATGCGTGATATCGAAAACGACCGAGAGTGTGGTAAACGCACGGTCGCAGTGCGTTTGGGTCAACGCAAAGCCAAGCAGTACCACTTTGTTTTACTTGGCGGTGCTATTCTTGCCTTTGCGGCTTACTTGTTAATTCAAGACAAACCCGTTTGGATTAGCTTGCCATTTTTACTTAGTATTTATTTCGTGGCCGATCATGGTAAAGCGGTTTGGCATACACAAAAGCCCGCTCAGATAGCACCAATGATGCCAGTCATCGTGAAATGCTCTTTAGTCACCAACGTTTTGTTTGCAACAATTGTGGTAGCTCAAACTCTAGTAAGTTAAAAAAGGATTGTCATTGCATTGACTTAATGCCTAGATATACTCAAAGACAACCAATTTCTGTTTAGAAAGGTACGCTATGGAATACAATACCTCAGCACTCTGTGATATCTACCTCGATCAGGTAGATGTGGTTGAACCAATGTTCAGTAATTTTGGCGGTCGCGCTTCATTTGCCGGGCAAATCACCACCATCAAGTGTTTTGAAGATAATTCGTTGATCCGCGAGACATTAGAGCAAGATGGACTTGGTCGCGTTTTGTTAATTGACGGTGGCGGTTCCCTACGTAAAGCCCTTATCGATGCAGAAATCGCAACCATTGCGGAAGAAAACGAGTGGGAAGGCATTGTCGTTTACGGCTGTGT
Organism: Vibrio sp. T9; assembly: GCF_003123985.1. Classification (NCBI taxonomy): domain Bacteria; kingdom Pseudomonadati; phylum Pseudomonadota; class Gammaproteobacteria; order Vibrionales; family Vibrionaceae; genus Vibrio; species Vibrio sp. T9. The sequence goes on along the minus strand of NZ_NIGY01000002.1, from coordinate 223,481 downwards.
TCGTGAAGTAGATGAACTCGAAGATATGAACTTAGGCATTCAAGCCCTCGCCTCTATTCCTGTTGGAGCGACCAGCCAGGGTATCGGCGAATTAGATGTACCAGTCAACTTTGGCGGCGTCAGCTTTCTACCTGAAGATTATATTTATGCCGATAGCACCGGAATTATCCTGTCGCCTGAGCCATTGAATATTGATTTAGAGTTGGATGAAGAATAACGAGTCTTAGGTACCTAAGTTATAGGACCTTCTCTTGGCTATCAGAATCGAGCTTGTCCTAACGATTTTCAACTTGCCCAAAACACAAACACCCGCTTAACGCGGGTGTTTTTAATTTGGAATGAAGAAGCCGAATTATTCCACTTCGTCCATTTTGCCAAGTAGTGCACGAATGCGCTCTTGCCATTGTGCGTGCTCTTGTTGTGCTTGCTGTGCTTTTTGCTCTAGCTCTTCACGTTGAGAGCGAAGCTCGTTCGCTTCTTCCGCAAGTTTTGCTTTATCTTCTTTCAGCTCTTCGACTTCCATCTGAAGAAGAGTGATTGTGTCAACTGCAGTTTGAATTTTAGATTCTAGTTGTTCTAGTACTTCAAAAGACATCTTGGCCTACCTATGTTATTCCGTTGGGACGATGTGCGAGATTGATGCACACCTAACCTATATAAGGTTCATTCTACTCAGCGTCGCGATGAGAAACACTCACTATATTCGATATTTCGCATCATTCGGTCAAAAAATCGGCGCAATCTCACTAAACACTGACTTTTCTTATCGCCGAAGCATTTTTGAGCAAGGATTTTGCCTCCCGCCACGCTGAAAATCGCCCTAAGTATTGATCAAATTCAAGTTAGATAAAGTAAAAGCTCCGCAAAAAGGCAAACGTTTACCCTACGTTGTGATAGAATCGCCGCGCAAATTCTTCTTCCCTCTTGCTTACTTGGAGACATCATGAAACGCGATTTAGCAATGGCATTTTCCCGTGTGACTGAAGGTGCAGCTTTGGCTGGTTACAAATGGCTTGGCCGTGGCGATAAAAATGCAGCCGATGGCGCAGCTGTTGAAGTTATGCGCACCCTACTGAACAAAACAGATATCAGTGGTGAAATTGTCATTGGTGAGGGTGAAATCGATGATGCGCCAATGCTATACATTGGTGAGCAAGTGGGTATTGGTGGTGATGAAGTAGATATTGCAGTCGACCCGATTGAAGGGACGCGCATGACGGCAATGGGGCAATCTAACGCACTAGCCGTACTTGCCGCAGGTGAGAAAGGCAGCTTTCTTAAAGCGCCAGATATGTACATGGAAAAACTGGTTGTTGGCCCTGGTGCAAAAGGCGTGATTGACTTAGAAAAGCCGTTAAAAGAGAACCTAGAAAACGTAGCAAAAGCTCTGAGCAAACCACTTGATACCCTCGTCGTTATTACCCTTGCGAAACCTCGCCACGATGACGTTATTGCAGAAATGCAAGCAATGGGCGTACGTGTCTTTGCGGTGCCTGATGGTGACGTGGCTGCCTCTATTCTGACTTGTATGCCAGACAGTGAAGTGGACATGATGTACTGTATTGGCGGCGCGCCAGAAGGGGTCGTCTCAGCCGCGGTGATTCGAGCGCTAGACGGTGACATGCACGGTCGTCTACTTCCGCGTCACGAAGTAAAAGGCGATACTGAAGAAAACCGCATTTACGGCGCAGACGAACTAAAACGCTGCGATGAAATGGGCGTAAAAGCGAATGTTGTCCTCAAAATGGAAGACATGGCTCGTAGCGACAATGTGGTATTTTCAGCTACAGGCATCACTAAAGGTGACTTGCTGGAAGGCATCTCTCGCCAAGGCAATATCGCAACCACAGAAACGCTGCTCGTGCGTGGTCGATGCCGTACTATTCGTCGCATTAAGTCGACTCACTACCTAGATCGTAAAGATCCAGAAGTGCGTGATATTATTCTTTAAGCATTTCTCGAGGCTCTCGTTCAATCTGAGTGTGAGCCTTTCTTTCCGCACAACCAAGCAATAGATTCTGAAGCACACTCGTCCCTCGCTGTTCAGAATGACGACGTATATTGGCTCATATGAACATAGCCCCTACAAATCCACACTCAAATTAAGTCAACACTTTTCTTTACTAACCCTATCGCGCATAATATGTACTGACGTATAAATGGTGGGTATATGAAGACCGTAGATAGGATATTGCAAATCGTTAAGCGTGATGGTTCCGTCACTGCAAAACAACTCTCTTCTGAGCTGGGTATGACAACTATGGGAGCGCGTCAGCACCTGCAGAGTTTAGAAGATGATGGCATCCTGTCTATTCATGACGTCAAAGTAAAAGTTGGTCGCCCTGCTCGTCATTGGTCTCTCACTCAAAAAGGTCATGAGCAATTTGCTGACCGTCACGGTGAGTTGACCATTCAGTTTATAGAAGCTGTCGAACATATTTTTGGCAAAGATGGACTGGAAAAAGTCACATCAGAAAGGGAAAAACTCACGTTACAAAGTTATCGTCAGCATCTTGAGCAATGTAACTCTCTGCAAAGCAAACTAGAAACTCTTGTGACACTAAGAGAACAAGAAGGCTATATGGCCGAGCTTGAGCAAGATGAGAACGGATTTATCTTGATCGAAAATCACTGCCCGATTTGTAAAGCCGCAACTCGCTGCCCAAGCTTGTGCCAATCGGAATTGAGCGTCTTTCAGTCTTTGCTTGGACGTGACACCAAAATAGAGCGCACCGAGCATATCATCAGCGGTCAAAGACGCTGTGTGTACCGCATCCAACAACTGCAGTAACCACCACAACCAAACATCGACATGCCGCACTTATTCAATCTCAAGCTTAAAAGCTTCTCTTATAAGTGAGACGGCTGAAGAATTCATCCTCTCTCCTCTTTCTAGTGGTATAGGCTTTTAGTAACTAAAGGCAATTTCCATAAGGATTTGGAGAGCATCAATGTCTACTCTACGTCACTACTCTTCTCAAACGCTTCCGCCATTCGATGAAATGGTTCGAATGGCAGAGCGAGACCCAGAAGCTTTTGAGCAATTTCGTCATGAAATGGCAAAAGAGATGATCGAAAGCGCATCAGAAAACATGCAAGAAAGACTGTGGGCTCAGCAAAGCCACATCGATAGGGTCATCAGCACGTGTAAAAACCCTCATCACACCAATGTGGTATTGATGAACGAATTACAAAAACAGGTCGTGAAGTTCAGAGCGGCGCTACAAGGGGAAACGGCACCGACTAAAAAAGCGGATGTGGTTAGTTTAGAGGCATTTAAAGGTAGGGATGATTTTTACTGATACTCAGTAGATAGATCGAGAAAGTTAGGGTTCGTTTCTCTTACCAAGGCTAACTTCCACTCACGCTTCCACTGCTTGAGCTGCTTTTCTCGGTTTATAGCAGTAGCCATATCGTCGAATAACTCAACGTAAACGAGCTTATGAACGTTGGTTGTATTTCTTGGTAAATCCCTCAACTACTCCGTTTTTATGCTGCCATATTCTTTGAGGCAGCTGACTGGTAACACCAATGTAAAGAACGGCGTTGTTGTTTGACGTTAGGATATAAACGCAAGGTGTCCTATCGATGATTCATTCTCCTTCATGATTCGCTGTTACTTTTCCATTGTAATTCAATCGCTCAGTTCAAACTCGGAGCGCTCTGTGCGTAGATTCTGAATCACACTCGTTCCTCGTTGTTCAGAATGACAGTGGCTTTAACAGTCTCTAAATCAAAAGAGTTCGTCATTCTAGCGAGCTTTAGCGAGACTAAGAATCTGGTAACAGCAAGCTCCTATTCTCTCCCGCTCACCTTAGCCACAGCTCAAGCGGACGATAGATTCTGAATCACACTCGTCCCTCGCTGTTCAGAATGACGGTGAGTTTAACAGCCTCTAAATCAAAAGAGCTCGTCACTCTATCGAGCCTTAGCGAGACTAAGAATCTGGTAACAGCAAGCTCCTATTCTCTCCCGCCCACCTTAGCCACAGCTCAAGCGGACGATAGATTCTGAATCATGCTCGTCCCTCACTGTTCAGAATGACGGTTAAAATAGCAAGCTCTAGATCAAAAAAGCTCGTCATTCTAGCGAGCCTCAGCGAGACTAAGAATCTACTTTCAGCGCGCACGTTACTTAAAGCGATTACTCCGGCTCAGGGCCATATTGGTTTGGTCCTGATGTCCCCTTTAAGAAGCCACATTCAATTAGAATCCATAAACCACAAATTAGAGAAATGGAAGCAACGAACATTTGCGGTGTCGACGGCTCTTGTGCGACAGGGCTGGTCATTGGCGTGGCGATTCGCCCGATAATCAACGGAATATTAAGTGCTAGCCAATAGATTGATTTGTTGCGGTCATGCCAACGCTTGGTGGTGATCGCCAAATCAGGGATTAACAAAATCACCAAGAAAATGGGGAGAAGTAAATAGGAGAAAGTAGGAAATAGCTTACTGATTCCAGCACCAAAACCTAGAATAGAGACATAGTAAATGACGTTCCAAATCCAGTAGGTTTTACGGTTTATACGTCCTTGAAAAGAAAACAGTAACTCTTTAGTCGACATCAAATTTTACCCCAAAATAGAAAGGTTATAGATTAGCCGAGTCGATATGGTTTGGAAAGTACACCTGCAGTGTAAGCGCCAATAGTGCCGTTATAACAAGCAGAGCGAGACTAAGCTGAAGCAACGATAAACGCTCGATAAGGCCTATTAGCTTTCAGTTCCCTTGTACCTCACGATGCGTAACCCTGCTCACTGCTCTCAAGAAACTCTGTTCAACCTAATTCACTACCTTCTGGAAGCTTTCTACGTCCATGTCTCGGATATTGATCGTTAAGCTGTACACGTGACTGGCTTGCTCTTGAAGTGTCGCCATCAAGGCTCGTGACAGTTCTCGCTTCTGCTCTTGGGAACGGCCAGATAGCAAATCAAAGTTGATATGGATAAAGTCGAGGCTATCGCCCTCTTCTCCAATTAACCAATTGTGGCACCGGAGCGTTCTAGATTTCACTGACGCGAGCTCAAAAAGGCCACTCTCTAACGCCGTTTTATGTAAATCCTCCAGCAACCCCTGAACATTGACACGTTCTTCAACCGAGTTTGAATACTCTAAAACGAGATTTGGCATTTTGATTCCTTTCTACAACAATTAATTCCAGCGCGTAGTAATACCAATCTCAGCAGCAATTTCCGAGGAATGAACTATCATTCTGTCTACGTGATCACCAATCGATTGCTTTTGACAAAAATAACAGGATCGCTGCTTGGTCGAATCAGTAAAGAAAGCCGGACAAGACATGACGCCAATCATGATCTGTTTACATTATTCTGTTATATTCCTACGTAGATTTTTTACATTAATTGACTATTTACATTAAAGATAAGGGAGATATTCCTATGCGTCGTCCTGTAGTGATGGGTAACTGGAAACTAAACGGCAGCAAAGCAATGGTAACTGAGCTGCTAACTGGTCTTAACGCTGAGCTTGAAGGCGTTGAAGGTGTTGACGTAGCCGTCGCTCCACCAGCACTTTACATCGACCTAGCAGAGCGCGTAATCGCTGAAGGCGGTAACAAGATCATCCTAGGTGCTCAAAACACTGACCTAAACAACAGCGGTGCGTTCACTGGCGATATGTCTCCAGAAATGCTGAAAGATTTCGGTGCTACTCACATCATCATCGGTCACTCAGAGCGTCGTGAATACCACAACGAATCTGACGAGTTTATCGCTAAGAAATTCAACTTCCTAAAAGAAAACGGCCTAACACCTGTTTTCTGTATCGGTGAATCTGAAGCGCAAAACGAAGCTGGCGAAACTGAAGCTGTATGTGCACGTCAAATCAACGCAGTTATCGACACTTACGGTGTTGAAGCTCTAAACGGCGCAATCATCGCTTACGAACCAATCTGGGCTATCGGTACTGGTAAAGCAGCAACCGCTGAAGATGCACAACGCATCCACGCTTCTATCCGCGCACTTATCGCTGCGAAAGACGAAGCAGTTGCAGCACAAGTAATCATCCAATACGGTGGTTCTGTTAAGCCAGAAAACGCTGAAGCTTACTTCTCACAACCAGACATCGACGGTGCTCTAGTTGGCGGCGCTTCTCTAGACGCGAAAAGCTTCGCGGCAATCGCTAAAGCAGCGGCAAAAGCAAAAGCTTAATCTCGTTTTTACTCAGAGTCGAAATAACAAAGGGATGCATCATGCATCCCTTTTTGTTTGCGTGTTATCCACTCGGAGTACACCGATAGGAAGTTCTGAATTATGCTGGCTCGGCAATTTTCACGGTTGGTTTTTTCGCGAGCTCCGCACTGGAATCCTTCTTATAAAGGTTCTCGTAGCAGTAATTTGTTGCTTCAATATAGCCTTCTACACTACCGCAATCAAAGCGCTGACCTTTAAATTTGTATGCCAAAACACAACCAGATTGAGCTTGTTGCATCAGCGCATCGGTGATTTGAATCTCGCCACCTTTGCCCGGCTCTGTATTTTCAATCAGTTCAAAGATATCAGGTGTCAGAATGTAGCGACCAATAATCGCTAGATTGCTAGGTGCAGTGCCTGGCTCTGGCTTTTCAACCATGTTATCAATGCGGAAGATATCATCTTTGATCATCTCGCCAGCAATCACACCGTATTTATGCGTTTCTGATTCCGGAACTTCTTGTACCGCAACGATTGAACAGCGGAACTGTTTGTACAGCTCAACCATTTGCGCTAGAACGCCTTTGTCCTCATTCACACAAAGGTCATCCGCAAGCACTACAGCAAACGGTTCATCACCGACCAATTCACGTCCCGTAAGAATAGCGTGACCTAAGCCTTTCATTTCACGCTGACGGATGTAAGTGTAACTCGCAGAATCAATCAAAGAACGAATATCATCAAGCAGCGCTTCTTTACTTGTACCGCTAATTTGATGCTCTAGCTCGTAGTTTTTATCAAAGTGATCCATTAACGAGTGCTTACCACGACCAGTGACGATGCACATACCGTCCATACCGGCTTCAATCGCTTCTTCAACACCGTATTCAATTAATGGTTTGTTCACCACTGGCATCATTTCTTTCGGCATCGACTTGGTTGCAGGAAGGAAACGTGTACCGTAACCCGCCGCCGGGAATAAACATTTTTTAATCATAACCATTACCAACTAAAAAAGGCTCCTCTGTGGGAGCCTATTACATTATTTGAATATAAAGACTAATTAATCGCTACCAAACAGGTCACGGGTGTAAACTTTATCAGCCACATCAGCAAGTTCTTCAACCATGCGGTTAGAAACAATGACATCAGACATTTGTTTGAACTCTTCAATATCGCGGATAACAGCAGAATGGAAGAACTCTTCTTCCTGAAGTACTGGCTCATACACCACGACTTCGATGCCTTTTGCCTTTATACGCTTCATAATACCTTGAATAGACGAAGCGCGGAAGTTGTCGGAGCCAGCCTTCATAATTAAGCGGTAAATGCCCACAACTTTTGGTTCTCGCTTGAGAATAGACTCTGCGACAAAATCTTTACGAGTGCGGTTTGCATCAACAATAGCTCCGATAATGTTATTTGGAACATCTTGGTAGTTTGCTAGCAATTGCTTTGTATCTTTCGGTAAGCAGTAACCACCATAACCGAATGAAGGGTTGTTGTAGTGATTGCCAATACGAGGGTCTAAGCCGACACCTTCAATAATTTGGCGAGCATCAAGGTTATGTGCTTCAGCATAAGAATCTAATTCATTGAAATAAGCCACGCGCATCGCAAGATACGTGTTTGAAAACAGCTTAACCGCTTCCGCTTCTGTAGAGTCAGTAAACAGAACCGAGATTTCTTCTTTTACCGCGCCTTCAACCAAAAGGTTAGCGAACTTCTCTGCACGTTCGCTGCGTTCCCCAACGATGATGCGAGACGGGTGTAGGTTATCGTAAAGTGCTTTACCTTCGCGAAGAAACTCTGGAGAGAACATGACATTCTGACAACCGAGTTCTTCTTTAATACGCGCTGTGTAACCTACTGGTACAGTCGACTTAATAACCATAACCGCATCTGGGTTAATTGACATCACATCTTTAATCACTGCTTCAACTGAAGAAGTATTAAAGTAGTTCGTTTGAGGGTCATAATCCGTTGGTGTGGCAATAACAACAAACTCTGCGCCTTTGTAAGCCAGCTCTTTATCTAGAGTCGCGACAAAGTTGAGCTCTTTGTTTGCAAGGAAATGTTCGATTTCCGCATCAACAATTGGAGACTTCTTGTCGTTCAACAAGTCCACTTTTTCTTGGATAATATCAACCGCCACAACCTCATGGTTTTGTGACAATAACATGGCATTGGACAAACCGACGTAGCCCGTGCCTGCTACAGCAATTTTCATTTTTGTTTCCTATTATTTAACTGACGCTAGCATATCAAAACACCTGCACTCTCGGTAGAGTACAGTGATTAACTCAAAGCCTAACTAGCAACACAACTTAATTCAATTGAGTACCCAAGTAACGCAAATAAGCGTTGCGGATGCGCTGCCTGTTCTGCTCAAAGTACTCTTGACCATAACGGCCTCGGTTAAAGTAGCGACGAAGCATGCTATTATCCATCACAAGTTCATCCCCTTGGCCTGCCGCTAAGTAATTATAATCATTGCCAACTCGTGTCGTAACGTTGAAATCATAAGCCTCGTTACCACGAACTTGTATCACACTCGGCGACATATCACGCCATGGCGTTAATGGCAGCTTTACCGACACTGTGACAAACTGCTCTTCGTCTGTATCGTTAAACTTCGTCACCTGATAACTTGCGGATACTTCTATATCTTCAAACCAATGTGATGTCGTGAATTTTGCGCCAACATCCCCTTTCCAAAACTCGCCAGCAGTTGCGTTAAACTGCCAATCCCACTCTGGCATAGAGAATGTGTAACGAGTTAAAAAGGTTTGGCGATCTGGGTTCGCATAACCATTTTTGTCTTTTTCGTCTTGATGTTGGAAATAGCTCATCTCTAATCCCAACCAATGGTTGCCCGATTGAGAGAACCAAGCTGATTCACTACGCGCACCGATATAGTCCGATTTAACCAAGCCTAGAGATACTTGGTTGGCTATATCGACATATGGCAAACGGAAGAACTGATGTACCATTGCACGCTCAATCTCGTTCTCGTATACGCTGTCTTCGAAATACCCACCCTCTTCAAAATCATCACTTTCTGCTAAAGGTAAAATATGACGAACATCTATTGCCGCGCCAGACCATAGGTAGGTGTATAAGTTGCTGGACATGGCAAAAGAGTAATCATACACACCGTACTCGGTTGCTACGCCATGCCTTACCATAGGGGAAAATACGATCTGCGAATCTAAAGTGCCTGAATTGACTCGTTCCGTTTTCCAATCAACCATGTCTAATCTTTCCGACAAGTCGCGCGTGATAAACTGAATGTCATCACAAGATGCGCTACCATTGACAAAACTTTGATAACAGTTAGCGTCAGACAAAACGCTGACCACTGGTTTTTGGTTGGCAAGCATCACAAGTTCAAATTGATCCGATACAGCGCCAATATCTTGCGCTGCATTTTGACCAAAATGACTCGATACAATCCCCAGAGCTACACCTAATCCATCTGCTTGATTATGGTTGTATCGACGGTTCTCTAAAGCCACCACGACTCTACCATTGACTAACCCCACTTGAACATTAACGAAACCTTCGTTTTTTAACGCACTCACCAAAGTTGAGATCGAAGCATCTTGAAACTTCTTCTGTTCTACAAAAAGCTTATCTCTCAAAGACATATCGTTTTGAGAAAAGCTAACTGAGCGTGTGTAATCAGATATCAGAGGGATTGAAAAAGCGGCATTCCATACATTTTTAGTATCAGTGTCATGGCCTGAATAGACCTGATAACTAAGAGAAGCTGTTATATCATACGGGAGCAGCTCTTTTGGCGTAAAAATTTTTACTGAAGAATTAAACTCTTCTGAGTCGTACTCACCTACCAACTGAATAAAATTAAATGGTTGGTACTCAACACCACCAAATGGGCCATCCATAACACCAAGCGGAATATCTGACTGACCATACCCCAACGACATTCGAACTGGAGCAAAATCGAAAGAGTAGTCAGCAACTATATAATTCGTATTAAAGTAGTTTAACTCTCCTCCAAGATCTTGCACGCCAACTGCCAACTTGAGTTTATTAAAATCTTTAAAAAAAGGAAGTTGATACTTAAAAGAGGCTGATAGGTCTCTAACACTCCCCACAACAAACCCATTAGAACTATAGTCTTCAGTCACGATTCGGCCTTGTGCCTCTAACCCTTCGATTAGTCCGAGAGAAAACGTTAAAGACTCTATATCAGAGACGTTATTCCTAAGCGGTAACCCATGTGCAAAGTCAAAGCCAAAGCTCCCGTAGTTTTGAACTTGGGCATTGGGTATAAAAGTCAAACCAGTAAAACTTTGGTTAGAAGGTAATTCTTTTACTAAGATAGCTGGAGTTTCTGCATATGCACATTGAGAGAAAGAAAATAAAGTCCCACTTACCAATGTAGCTGCTATAATTTTATTTATCATTGTTTCATTCAAATATTTCACGTTTTCACTTAAGTAAAGTTACAATTTCAATAGCTTATCTTACTTTTAGCATGTGGTACTTCCAAATCACTTTAATAAAATACCGAGTAGAGCACTAAGCAAGTTCATCGTCCATAATGAGTATCTTTATAAGTTTTAGTTAATAGCAATATCTAAGCACTTATAATTTTGGTTAAATCATTAGCCATATATAAACACTGGCATCACCATATGATATGCTTTAATGATACATCTTAGTTGGAATTGTCTTCGTTATTAGTTAACCCCTTATAATAACTAAAGCCTAATAAAGCCCAAAAATAATAAAATATAGGTAAACTATATACCACATTAGCAGAGAGCATGGCGATTAGACTAGCACACAATGAGTAAAAAACACCCTTCGATAGAGGATCTTTATTAGAAAGATAAAATGTAAACTGTAGTAATCTCCATAAGAAATAAATAAAAAATAGAAAACCCAAAAAGCCGAACTCCAACAAAAATTTAATCCAATCATTATGAGGATCAAAAGTAATACCAGATTGAGTTGTTAAAGCATCCAAAACCACATAATGCCCTAAACCAGTTCCAAACCAGAAATGTTCATTAAACCAGTCAGACAATAGCAACCGCCAATGCATCAACCTCCAGTTAAAAGAGTTCCCTACTTTTTCTCCTTGTTCAATATTAATACTTATTCCTGTTTCCACAAATTCAGACACTCTAGCGGAGATAGAAGTATGTTGAAATATATATATACCGATAGGGACAATAATAATAAAAAATAAAGGAATGATAATGATTTTTCGATTAGACTTTACCAAAGACAAGTAACTTATAAATAATATAAGAATAATAGCATTCTTTACTGTTCCTGTAACGAACACAACAAAAACAGACAATAAGAATGCTAACAGGGTCAAATTACTTTTTGATGAATCATAATAAACATAAAATAAAACAGCAAAAAATAGAGCAAAATTGGCCAAAATATTTATTTTCCCAGCCAACCCGGAATACCTTACCACACCATCAATTTCTTCTGCTCCTAGAGCAAGTACAGGCCCAAGAGCACCAGCAATTAAGTGTATAAATACTGATAAAAAAACGACTACAAAAAACCATTTTCTAACTCTGGGAATAGAGTATGATAGGCAACCGAATATAAATATACATTGACAAGTAACAAGCCTAATATAAGTAGAAACAGACGTAAGTAAAGAATATCCTTGAATAACACCAATAGCAGTAGAAAAAATCAAAAAAATGTTTACACAAATTAAAACCTTAAAAATCCCACCTTTATTTAACGTGTTTCTAAAATGGTCACCTCCAACCAAAAACAATATCACAAGAATATCAATTATTAATGGAACAATAATACCAATCGCAACAGAATCATATGATACTAATATAGTTTTTAATAACCATAAAAGAGAGAGCAAACCCCATAAAACTGTTGTCATTTTAACTTCTGCCTTTCTATATACTTAAGGTAAATGAAGTTACAAAACACATCAACAATCCCAGAAAAACTCTGCCGCTGAGCTTTTGAATATATTTCATCATATTTTTTTGGTGCCGACAATATATCAAAATATTCATTAAATATATTTTGATAGAAAAATCTCTCTTTATTAAAATCAGACTTCGTAAATAAATTAGATATCTTGGTCAATGCTTCTGACTCAGAGAGGGTTGAAACAGATCTTTCAGAGAAATTCTTTTCAAATAAAGAACCAAAAGTATTGTCATCAACAAAAATTGGTATATCCAAGTTGGAGACTGGAGCTAGTGTGAGAACACCTAAGCACATGGCTTCCATAGCACCTCGTCCTGTACCAATTGAAAAGTCAAAATCAGGTAACCAGCGTACAGCATCCGTCGTAACTTTTTTATCAGTATGGAAAAATATTCGATCTTGTATAGATAAATAATTACACAAGTCTTTTAATTCACTTAAGACATGCCCATCCTCCAATACACCAACAACATCTACACTAAGATCATGTCCTAATTTTTTCAGTTTATAACTTAGATTAATTGCCGATAATATTTTTTTACGATACTTTCTTCCAACTCGGGCAATGCATATTGCTCTTCTTTCAAAGGAACGCTCGAAAAACAAATTATCCTTCGTTCTTCCATTTACAAGAGCCATAATTTCGTTTCTATTGATTCTATTAGGTATCAAATAACTTGAAACGTTCTTATTATGAAAATGCTCTTGGTCTTCTTTTGAAAACACTGATATAGAATAGCACCTTGGATAGTAACGTAAAGGTTTACCTCCACACTTAGTAAGGACTAAAGGATTATTTTTAAAGATAGATACGACTCTAGCAAAGCTAAATGAATGCTCATCAAAACAATGTAATGTATCGTTTACATTTATTATTTTATATAATAAACTAAAGGCACCACAATATCCATTATCTCTTATTGATATAAAAGTAAGATTATCATATTTCACCCTTGGTTTTGTATGACCAATAATTACTACCTTTGAGTCAACATACTGTTCAGAAAGAGCTTTTAAACTATAATAGTGTCCTCCAATTCCCTGGTCCATAGTGAAAGCTAAAAATGTCAACATTGTTTATATAACTCCATTATTTTTCCAGATATTATCTTATTTGAATAAGTGTTTAAAAATACACTTTCTGTCTCATCACTTTTCATGCCTTCCAATTCATAAGCTTTTAATACTTCGCCAACCTTAATTATCATTTCTTCTTTTGAATTAACCACATAAACTCCTGTACAAATATGGCTTAACCTCTCGACATCACCTACATTTCGGCTAATTACAGGCAATCCGGATGCATAGGCCTCCTTAACAACTTGTGGTGAGCCTTCTCTATCCGATGTGAGAAGCATTAAAGATGAAATACTATACAATTCCTTGACTTCTTTCCTCGACAAGTTTTCAAGTGCTCTATATTTAACATTGTGGGATTTTGATATATTAGTAAATACATCTAGAAAATAATCAAAGTTCTTCTCAGGCCTATCAGGGCTACTGGGAAATATAATAATTTTTTCGTTAGTTTGTATGTTCCTGTTATTAGGATTGAAAAAATCAGTATCTACACCACATGGTATAACAGAAAGCTTATTTGAGCTTTCTGTTAGCTTATTAGTTAGAACACCGTTTAATTCATCACTAACTGCAATTGATTTATTAGAAAGATAAAACGCTAACTGGCTGATTAGCTTTACTAAGCTTGAACCACCTAAAACATCTGAGCCATGAAATGTAACAATTACTTTAATACCTTTAAGTTTAATAATTGGCAGTAGAAGTAAAACAGGGAAAAATGATAGTCCATAGTGTATATGAATAATGTTAGGATTATATTTAAATATTTTTTTGACAAGAGGGAAAATATTACATATATACTTTCTAAAAAAACCAAATTTAGGTTTATCCAAGTTGAATACATCAACGTTTAAACCATGAAACCTTATTAAGCTTTCAACTTGTTCCTTTACAAATATACCTTTATTTCCTCTTGAGTCTGGATACATGTTAGTTATTACTAATATTTTCATTTACTATACCAGTTTAGAAATAATTTCATCTGTAGAGAAAAACTCTTCTTTATTATATTTGCTAGGATTCCAAGAATTGGCTATAGCCTTATTAATAGCACTTTTAAGTTCTAGCAAGTCATAACAAACCACAGCATAATTTTTCTTATCAAAATATCCAGCCAAATCTAATTGATGTTTATCTGAACGCTCTAAGTTAGGTACAACAATAAATCTTTTTCCTAATTCGGCCAACTTATAACATGTGCCAGCCCCAGCATGACAAATCACTAAGTCCGCAGTATTATATAGTTCATTAATATCACTAACGAAAGAATTAAACTCTATAGATTGAACATTATTATTGGAATCATATCCCGGCGCCTGGATAACAGCCTTCCAATTATTTCTAACAATTATATCCTTACAATGTTCGACCAAAGATGGAAATGGAGTTGTACCTACCGTAACAAATATGTTAAAGCCTTCCACAATATTTAGCCCTCGGGTATAATTCAGATAATGATTCATTCTGAATATAAAAGTCTGTTGATAAATAGTACATCAAGGCACCAGCCATTGACTTAGTTGTAAACCTAGACCATGTTTCTATATGAATAACTTTTTTCCCAAATAGCCTAAAGACTAAAGCTGGGATAACAGCGATACCTGGACCACATGATATTATCCCTGTTGTATTATTTTTTCTAACAAGATACCAAGAAATTTTAATATTTTTTATAGATGCATTAATCATATTCATTAATTTCGCATCATATTTATCTCGAACTTCAGTAGCTAAATAACATTTATCAAAAATATCAGCACTAATATTTTCCGAATCAGTAAAGGCAAAAAATTTTAGTCTACCATCTCGTTCTTTTAATTTTTTTACGAGGCGTAGTGCTTGAGCTTCATGTCCACCTTTACCAAAACAAACTATCACTCGACCTTTCTTTTCCAAAACAAAACCTCAAAGAATAAAAATTACTGATTATCTATAAGTTTTATATCCCAACCGACCAATAAGAGTAAGTATGCATATAGATTGTATAATATAATATAATGCTACTGATATAGATAAGAAAACCAGCGTATCTATCTCAGACAAAGAAAATAAAGATGAAAAAAACAATGAAGTAGCTACAAGTATCAGTTTAAAGAGATTAAAATAGAAATAATACCTTACCTTACCTATAACATTAAATGCATCTACAATTGGACCAGCGACAAAGTTGGCTGCGACTTGAATTGATAAAACCTTAGAATAAAGCCCAGCCTCAATCCAATTATCACCAAATAATACGGAAAATGCTTGCTCCGCAAACAAAAATAAAATCAATGAAAAAACTATAGCTAAACCTAGCATTTTCATTATTATACTCAATGTCAAAGACATAATTCTTTGTGATTCAGACAATCCTATCTTAGATATTTCCCCGTAATAAACTTTTCTTACATTGCCTATAATCATAGTAGCAGGGATAGATATCATTGACATTGCCAACCCTAAAAAACCTACTGATTCATTACCATATTCCTTCGTAAAGTATATTATTGGTAATGCTTGAGATATAGCAAGAACAGTTCTAGATGGTAACCTAAAACGAGGATACTCTTTATACTTCCTAAATATTGCATAATTTAACAGCAGTCTTTTTCGACAAAACACATCTAAACTACTGTTAAATAATTTATATTTTTTTAGCATATATACTATGCCAAAGCCTTGTTGAAACGCAGAGCCGAAAATAAGGCCAATACTGCTAGCTCCAATCAAGCCACCTAGTACTTTAACTCCTCCACCAGCAACTGACTGTTGCAGCTGAGTTATGGAAATGACTTTATATTCAGCCTTTCTAACGGAGTAAAAGGTTAGAGTTTCATATACAGAAATCAATATAGCACCAAATATGATAATTGATATTTCCATATATTTAAACGTGACTTCACTTGAATTATAGAAAGGTGAAACAAAAAAATATGAAACTGGAGCCAAAAAAAAACTAATTAAAATAGATAGCTCTGTAATTCCTCTTGCTTGTCTTTTGGACTTTGCAATGGGTATAGCATCACAAAGCCGAAGTGATATTAATCCTCCACATACTGTCATGATTGACATCGCTGCTGTATAAACTCCAAAATCTTCTGGTTCGTACAGTCTGGTTAATATTGGAGTTAAAGATATTGATATCACTTTTGCAAGGAACGAACTACCGATCAATCTAGCTATACTTTTCCTAAAACTATCGGTGCCCATAACTATAGCTCCACAAATCTCTTTAGATTATTAGCAACTATATCTGCTCTATATTGCTCTCCACTTCTAGTTATATAGATAGCTTCTGACTTAAGTCTAAATCCGGTCTTCTGATAAACTTCATTATATGCTAAGTTAATTAAGGTTAGAACATCTATTGCACTAGCTTTTCCTCGGTTAACTATGAAGTTTGCGTGCATGGCCGAAATCTGAGCTCCACCAAACTCATATCCTTTTAGACCAACATCTTCTATAACTTTTCCTGGAGGACCAATAGTTTCATACATTTTCGGATTACTAACAAATACGGAACCACAACTAGGCTCTTTACGAGGGAACTTCATTCGCCTTTCTTTAAGAATTTCGAGACACTTCCTTCTCAACTCGATTTTGCATCCAGGCTGTAACTTCAATTTACAACTTAATATAATTTCATTCAATGACTGATAACAGCTTTCTCTATAATCAAAAGCACATTTATCTACTCTTCTCTCTATAATATTTCCACTTTCATCAATAGATAATACCGAGAGTACATTACTCGAAATAGACTTTCTTTGGCTACCAGCATTCATATAGATCACTCCACCAAATGAGGCAGGTATGCCAATTAAGTGTTCCAATCCAGAAAAACCTTTAGCAATTAATTTCCTTACAGTAGTTGGGGTAAAGCATGCAGATCCAATGTTTACAACCCCATCGTTGGAAAGACTTATATCTTTAAACTTTCCATCTAGTTTAATTAAGACACCATCAAATCCAGAATCCGAAAACAATAAATTTGATGTATTTCCAACAACTAACCAAGGTAAATTTCTCACCTTAGCGAACTCTATCGCCTCTAAAATTTCTTTTTCATTGTTTACTATTGATAAATACTTTGCTTTACCACCAATTTTCCAATGAGAAAAAGAACTAAGACTAACATTTTCTTTTATATTCATTTTTAAGGAGAAAATTCTCGACACCTAATCCATGTGAAAGATAATTTATTAAGTTCCCCCTTAATAGTTAAAGTCCGTCAAGGGAAAACTTATATTTACTTTTAATAACTAAGAACAAGAAATTATTTAGAATATTTCACTTTCACACCCAAACCATCTAATTTAATAATGAGATCATTATATCCACGTAGTGCCATTGAAACTCCTGTAATTCTGGAGACTCCAGAAGGAGCACATAATGCAGCTAAAACCGCAGCCATAGTACCGCGTAAGTCAGTTGCTGAAGCATCGGATGCATTAAATATCACAGGGCCATTCGTTGTTATCTGTCCAACAGATGCCTCTAGTTCTAAGTTTATAAATTTCTGTAACTCGGACAAGTAGCTAATTCTCTCTGGATATCTATAATCATGAATTCTAGATTTACCTACAGACATTAACCCTAACATCACGTAAAAAGGCTGCATATCCGAAATAATTCCAGGGTGGGTGCCACATGCGACTTCGAATGAATGAGCATGCCCATCCACCATACAAGAAGGACCAATATAAATACTATCGCTATTTTGAAAAAAATCGACCCCAGCATTCTTAAGGTACATTAATGGAATTTCCATAGAGGAAAAAGGAACATTTTTTATTAAAATATCCCCTCCGGATATTGCACCATATACTAGCCATGTTAATGCTTCTATCCTATCCGGTAATACGTGATAAGTATGCCCTTTTAATAAATTGCAGCCTGTGACTTTAATATAACTTTGTCCAATTACATTTATTTCCACACCACTTCTTTTTAAAAACTCTATTAGATCTTCTATTTCCGGAGTTATATAGGCATTAGATAATACAGAGGTGCCCTTGGCTATAGAGGCCATTAAGAGAGCGTTTTCTGTTCCTCCAACAGTCGAGATAGGAAACTCGAATTGACAACACTCTATCGTTTCAGGAGCAGTTACAACTATACAATTTTCCTTTTCCTCGACATTACAACCGAACTCTTCCCAAATAGATATATGTACATCATATTTTCTCGCGCCTATATTACACCCTCCAGGATACGGTATGTAAGCTTTTCTAGATCGCTTGAGTTGTCCTGCAACTAACAGATATGTTGTTCGAATTGGGTAGAAATAATCATCTAGTTTACGTGGCTCATAAGCTTCAGAATTAATATATAGAGAGTCTCCATCAATTTTAGTCTTTACGCCATTATTATTAAGGAATCTTTCTTTATGCTTTGAGTCAACTAAGTTTGTCGGATACCCGGTTAAAGTCACAGGTTCGTCACAAATAGTGGCAGCAGCTAAAAGACGTGTGGCAGAATTTTTAGCTCCAGATACAGTTACAATACCTTTAGGGACCTGTCCACCCTCAACTTCAAGTATATCTTTATATAAAGTCATCTCAATTTTTCCAAAAAATTAAATTATAAAATAATAATAACGCTAGCCTAAAATCAAACCGTTACTTTAGTTCCGTTCTTATATGGAGGTTTTTATTAAACACTTTATTAAAATATGTTAAGAACTTCCAAATATGAGAGATTAAAAAGAAATAGCAGCCAAATAGAACCAAAAAAGTAATAAACATTATTGATTCACTGACATCAGTAAAGTCAGCCCACAAGCCGATAGCGGCACAAATCGATGCCATCGAACAGATGAAAATTAACGTTGCACCTGGTGAAAGCCCAATACGTTGGCAAATATGGTGTAGATGTTCTCTGTCTGGTTGGAATGGTGACTGACCTTTACGAACGCGACGAATCATAATGGTTGCCATGTCCATCAATGGTAAGGCAATTAACCACAGCGCTGTAACTGGCTTGAAAGCTACAGCTCCTGGCTCTTGTGTGCCGCGAATCAGCATCCAGACCACGGTAAAGCCGATAAACATACTGCCTGCATCGCCCATGAAGATCTTAAAGCGACGACCTAGTGGGAAACCTAAGTTCAGGAAGATATAAGGGAGCATCGCAGTCACGATCAATAAACAGATCGTGGCTAAGTATTCGTTTCCGTTGTAGGCAAACACAATACCTAATGCTGTAAAGGTGACCGAGGCTAACCCGCCCAGCAAGCCGTCTATACCATCAACCATATTAAATGCGTTAATGGCACCTATTACCGCAATCACGGTGATCACCGCGCCAGTAACTTCATTCAGGGCAATGGTTTCGCTTCCCATTAGATAACCTAAATCGTGTAAGCTGTGGCCCCCGATGTAAATCATCGCAAGGGATATTCCCGCTTGAATAATAAGGCGAATTTTGAAACTTACATCGTAATAGTCATCTAATGCGCCGAGCACGATGAGTACAGCCGAACAAGATAAGTAGAGTGATAGGTTGTCATTCATTGGTAAGAACAGAAGGAACCCCACCAGTATAGTAGAGAAAATGGAGATCCCTCCTACAAGTGGCACCACACCTTGGTGAAGCTTTCTTGCATTGGGTTTATCTACTAGACCTACGCGCTTGGCGACCTTGCGCATAACAAAAAGTAGAACGAACGACAAAATAAATACAAATAAATATGCATTATTCATGATAGCCAACTGTGTTATTAAATAAGTTTGAAGTAAATCTATAACGCATCCGACTGATTCCCTTTACGGATTCCATTGCATCACAGGTCCGATACTGCTGATTCTTTTTCGCTCATATCTGAATAAGCCGAACCTAAGAACAAGCAGGTGATTTTTTGGCGTGACAAAACCACATTAGACAACATGGGTTGTAACGCACAGCAAACGCTAATTTTTAATATTGAATATGTAAGTAACTGAATCACCCCGATACTCGCTCACGGCGGTCACGGGTTCACAGCTTTTTATAGGCAGGCCAAATACAAAGCTTGTATATGCTAACTGACGGTTTGAGTCGATAGTTAACTACTTCTACACGCTTAGTGCTTGGTTTTGATAGGTATGAGAAATGGAGATTTAAATTGTAACCTATGCCTAACCAACATTCGCTCGCCACTTTGTTAGCTTTGAGCATCCCTCTGACAAAAGGGAATTACATAAATTTGTAATAGTTCTCGTTTTTTATAAATCAATCTTGCCAGAAATGCACTTAGGTGCTTATTATTATTGAAAATTCTTTAGTTTGACCTCTTTCTTTTATTAGGAAGGAGGCTTCAACGGTGATTTGGGCACGCTACCGCCCCTAGGTCTGGCTCCTAGAAGCAAGTTTTTGCACGTAATGTGAACGGTTGCATTTCCAAACAGGAGACGAATTGTATAGTAAACACGTTGCAACTAAAAGTAGAACGTGTAAAAAGCTTACAAAAAAATGTCTTTTTTCTGACACTTATGCCGTCATAAATGTGGCGTGTTTTATAAAATTATAATTATCAGACACCCATTTACCCAACGAGCACTAAACAGCCAGTGACGCTGATTCCAAAAGCTTAAATGAAAATAGTTGCAATAATATGAATTGCATCACAAGCGGTTGCAATGAAACGTAGTCAAATTTATGACGAATATCTAAGTCTCTCTAAACTTTCAGTTTTGCCATTTTCTTTCTCCTATTTTGCTTGCCTACAATACGCTCACTTATTCACTATCTGCCTGCTTACCATACCTACTGAGCGATTTACCGAATCACTGCCAAATAGTGAGGTTTGGCTATGTGTAAAATAGATACTCTCAAGCGTAAGCTAGCAAAGGTAAAAGCGTCGTTTTGTTATGAAAGTACTGCACCACGGTGGGAAAAATACGGTTACTGGCTCTTGTCACGAGCTCGTGTTACAAAATGGAAGTGTGCTGATCGACTGTGGTTTGCTACAAGGCCAAGACCATGCTCAGCAGCAGAGTTGGGATATCGATTTTTCTATCGCTCATCTCAAAGCGGTAGTGCTGACCCATTCTCATATCGATCATATTGGTAGGCTGCCTTGGCTATTAGCAGCTGGCTATAAGGGCCCTATCTACTGTACGGAAGCCACCGCTGAGCTCGTGCCGCTTATGTTAGAAGATGGTTTAAAGCTCCAATTGGGTATGCAGCGTCATCAAAGAGAGAAAGTGCTCGATTTTATTCGAGCGCTTATTCGTCCTTGTCCTTACTCAGTGTGGGTAGAAATAGAAGAGAGTACTTCTCTTCGCTTTCAACCTGCTGGGCACATTTTAGGCTCAGCATATGTTGAATTTCATTTATCAAACCAAGAGGTTGTTGTTTTCTCCGGGGATTTGGGACCTCGCAACACACCTCTCCTACCGGATCCCTTATCACCGGAAAAAGCTGACTACCTGTTTATCGAGTCGACTTACGGCAATAAAACTCACGAGGATGTAGAGTCTCGCAGCAGGCGATTACTTTCTATTATTGAGCACGCACTTAGGGATGGTGGCGTAATTGTGATACCAGCTTTTAGTGTCGGGAGAACCCAAGAGTTACTCTTTGATATAGAGCAGCTTATGCATGAGCACGCTTTGCAAGATTCACTGCCTATTATTCTCGACTCTCCTTTGGCTAAAAAGGTGACCAATACCTATCGCCAATTTAAAAAACTTTGGGGATCTGAAGCGAAAGAGTGACTCGATCATCATCGACACCCTCTCGCGTTTGACCAATGCATTACGCTCGAAAGCCACGCAGACCATTTACAGCTCGTTAACCGTCTCGCAAGTACATCAGAAGCCGCTATCGTGGTTGCAGCCTCCGGAATGTGTGAAGGTGGCCGTGTCGTCAATTATTTGGAAGCCTTACTACCTGATGAAAGAAATGATGTTCTATTTGCTGGCTATCAAGCGGAAGGGACTTTAGGTCGGCGTATCCAGGATGGAGAAGAAAGTGTATTGATTGAAGGTAAGCGCGTGAAAGTGAAAGCTCAAGTTCATACGATGTCAGGCTACTCTGCGCATGCCGATATGAACGACTTAATACAATTTGTAACTGCCATTCCTACTCCTCCTAAAGAGGTTCACCTTATACATGGTGAGGAAGATTCGAAAAAAGCGCTTTATCAAAAACTAATCAACCTCGGATATAACTGCGTAATATAGTGAATTAGATAATCATTTAATTTCGAGGCAACATAATATATCGCAAACATAGTTTGTCGAATTCATTGATATAGTTACGTCAAGATTCAAAAACAAGCCATAAGTAAGGACTCAGGTTCAAGAAAATTAACAAAGTTACAAGCATGTTCTGGATTAAGGGATATAATTTCTATACGAATTAAATTATAATCGCCGACTTGTAAGCAATTGGCTAGTCGAAAACAACTTATTCCATTCCTATGACAGACAGTATGAGCGACACGCTTCAAGAACGAGAAGCTTCTGAATTAACTAAAAATAATTCTATCAGCATAACATCAGCATTGGACGAGTTATCCGCAAGTGAAGCAGACGCTTGCCTTTATATCTACTGTCCGAAAGAAGACGAAGCAAAGATTGCTCAAGTACTTAAGAGACACCCTGAGATTAACGCACAAGTTAATAACTATGCCCTTAGGGATTTCAAGAGTAAAACCCTTTGCCACTTCAAAAGCTCACACCTAAACCCTGAGCAACAAGCGTTTCTTGTAGCTGCGACAGAACTAGGTGCTTGGGTTGAGCCTTTAGTGAGCTACTTTGATCGTTCACTTGGCTACACTGAAACTGAGCTCTTGCATAGCGGCTACTTCTTACACCAAAAAGCTTTTTCTATCCTCTCTAATCGTAAGAACAGCTGGCAAAAGCGCTTCATCGATCTCTTGTTTGTTTTTATGCTATCGTGGGTTGCTATCCCAGTAGGGCTTATTACGGCACTGCTCATTAAGCTGGAGTCACCAGGCCCGGTATTCTTTAAGCAGCGTCGTACTGGCCAATATAATGAAGAGTTTGAAGTGATCAAGTTTCGCTCGATGCGAAACGATGCGGAAAAGAACGGTGCCCAATGGGCGACTAAGAATGACGCTCGCGTAACGAAAGTCGGCTGTTTTATTCGTAAAACTCGCATAGATGAGCTCCCTCAGTTAATCAATGTACTAAAGGGAGAGATGTCGATGGTTGGTCCTCGCCCAGAACGCGAGGTGTTCATCTCTGAATTGGAAAAAGCCATTCCTTACTACCGCTTTCGTCACGCCGTTAAACCTGGGGTAACTGGTCTAGCCCAAGTAAAATACCCTTACGGCGCATCGGTAGAAGATGCTATTTGGAAGCATAAATACGATATCTACTACATCAAACACCAAAACTGGATGATGGAAGTGAAGATTCTTTTCCTTACGGTTAAAACAGTGTTGTTTGGGATGGGGCGCTAGAAAACGGCGAATTCAACCGAACGGATCGTAGGTATAAAAAAGAGCAGCGCCTTACGGTAGCTGCTCTTTTTGTATGCGTATTTTGTGGTTACTAGGTTCTACGGAGATTTGCGAGACTAAGACTTGCGCTTAGTTCGGTGTTTCATCGTACCTTTAACGGCATAGACAGAAAATGTAAATAGGCTTCTTGGCAAACTCAAACCTACTACGTCTCTATAGAACTTCCATTGATATGACAAAACGCTAAATTTGTTAGCTGTCATACCACTATCCATCCGATACTTTGCTAATGGCTTAGGTAGACAGTAAGCTTTGGGAGTATCTTTCAGTATATCTAACCACAGTCCCATATCCTGACGTTTACGAATAAGCGGCATATAGCGCTTACCTAGTGCCTGTGTGTCATAAACGGCGGTCAGGCACCCGATAACGTTACTGTACATGAGTTTTTTGTACGTTGTATATTCTGGCGCAGTTACAACACTTAGCTCTTCTTCATTATTAAAACGGCTATAGTGGGTGTATGTGAGTGGATAGTTATTCTCAAGCATGAATGGGATCTGCTCTGCTAGTTTGTTTTCCATCCATAAGTCATCAGAATCTAAAAATGCAATAAAGCGACCTTTTGCTTTTTTTATCGCAAAATTTCGGCTCGCTCCCGCACCTAGATTTTCTTTATTCTGATATGCATGAATATTGTCGTACTTATCAGCGTATGTTTGAATGACTTTCCAAGTATTATCGGTAGATCTGTCATCTACGATTATAAGTTCCCAATTTTTATACGTTTGGGATAGTACACTTTGAATGCTTTCTACAACCGTTTGCTCAGAGTTGTAAGTTGGCATGATAATAGAAACTACATCTTCGTTATTCTGCATCTATTCAAACCGTTTTACTAGTTAGCTAAAATTTTTCGTTAGTCTCTCGAACAACCTTATCTTCTAGCTTGTATTTTTGTTCCTAATCTCTGATAGAGTCTAAAAACATAGGTTGCTATATTTGGTATATGTCGGGTTCTGTATAAGATCGCTTGAACTCGATGCGCATTGGGGTAAAGATTCCAGGAACATACGATAAGATCTTTTACATATTCATACTCTTTATTTATCACAAGAGTAAAAGCTGCGTTATATAAGTTAACTGAAAGTGCATATTTGAGATCACTCTCATCTTGCCAATCACATAGACAGCCTCGAATTGCATTCTCCTGTCTGGCCATATTATCTAGAGTATTCGAAACAGATATTTTACTTCGCTCAGAAGACCAAGAACCAACTGCATTAATACGATAGCAAACTGTTTGATCAGGTAAAAATAGAGCCCCTTCAGGCTTAGAACCAACAATTTGCATATAAAAGTCCCCTACCGGCGCAGCTTCTTGAAACCAGGTTGGCATGGATTCGATAACCTCTCGCTTCATTAATAAAGATGGCGTCGGCATACCCGCGCCTCCCATCCTAATTACGCTAGAGGTGTCAACAATACATTCTGTATTACTAAATTTGGATATGTCTTTGTAGCTACCATCTCCATACAGCCCATAACCTGCCGTATAGCAAAGTTGAAACTTTGGCTCTTCAATCATTCTGCATAACTGCTTTTGCAGTTTTAATTCATCGACCCAAAAATCATCGCCTTCGCATAAGGCTATGTATTCACCTTTTGAATGAGAGACGCCTATCGTCGAGATCTGCTTTCGCTGTGAGTACTGATTTTCTGTTTGTAAGATTAACCGAATTATTGAAGGATACTTTTTCCGATAAGCCTTTAAAATTTCGGGTGTACCGTCTGTAGAAGCATCATCGTGGACTACTATTTCAAACTTGTAGTCCAATTGTTGGGCCAGAAAACTATCCAAGGCATCAGCAATGTAATTTTCCTGATTAAAGCAAGGACAAACAACACTGACATATACTTTATCGGTGTGCTTCCAATAGCGAGTGATTTTTTCTTCAGATGCTGGTGCACTTAGTTTCTTAAACAAGATAAACCTCTAATCATATCAACAGAGAAGCACGGGATACCCAATCGACTCGAAACATCTTTACGCTCACGGAAAGAGTCATCAATAAAAATTGCTTTTTCATCTGAGATAAAGTTAGATTTCAACGCATCATTATCCTTAATGTGAATAACCTCATCGAATAACTCTGTTAATCGATATTTTTCTAGTGACTCTTTGAGGTTTCCAGCGTGGCGAGTGATAAGTTTTACTTTTTTACCTGCATTAATCGCTTCGAAAATAACTTTCACTAACTCCGCATTTATAAATCGTTCCTCTAGAAGAAGACAGTCATCATAGTCAGTGTAAATCACATCAAAATCTAAGTTAGTTTCAAACTGAAAATTAAGATTCCTATATACTTTTACATTGAGGTTATTGTTAGATACGGAGATCGGAATGTCGTTTGAAGCAAGTAACGATAATTCAGTGAAGTTGATTCCATTGAATCGACTAGTAATCATTGACCCCGCAATTCGGGTCGCAACCTCTAAAAGGCAAAGCTCGCCATCTTTTGCTTCTTTTACCTGAAAAAACCACCCACCACGAAGATCTAGTGTAGAGCTGATTTTAATAGCCAATTCTCTAAAGCGCTCTTGATCTTGTACAAGTTCTGTTTCTACAGCAATGCCGTTTCTAGTTTGATTGCGCTTACGAGCACTTGCAAAGATAAGTTCCCCTAGATGATTAGAAACACAATCGACTGTAAACTCTTCGCCTGGCAGGTACTCACATAACAGTTCATCATCATTGAGTTCTAAAGCGTTCTCTTCTCTAACAAGTCTTGTCCCAACACTTCCTTGACCGACATCCGGTTTAACAAAAAGTGGAAACTCTAATTCATCAGTCTGCTGAAACAACTTTGGCGTTTTAACAACATTTGTAAGTCTCTCATATGTCAACTTTTTAGAACGACACACCATATTCGTCTCATAAGGAGAGCTTACAATTTTCGCAGATAGTGTTGGAGCAGACTCTGATAATTTGAGTGCTGCAGAGTCGTGTGCTGGAATAATATGCGTGATCCCCCATTCTTTAATGAGGCTAGCAATAGATTCAATAAACCCTTCATCATCAATAAAAGGAATGTTATTTGAAACACGCTCACTCGGAATTTCTGTATAGGCTTTGATGCCATTTGCACCAAAAACAACGGTATTTTTCACATCTTTGAGAGAACGTACAATTTCGTGCGCAATTTCAGTACCACAAGGTACAACTAAAACATTCATCATAATCAAAGTCTATCGTATTTAATCTTGGAAATGAGTAGAAAAGAATTCAATTCTTTTGTCCGCAAGTTTATCTTTATTGGAAGAAAATTCACTTGATGCGTATAATGAACTTTGATAACTAACGATATGTTCATAATTATCAATGACATGTTGAATAGCACCAGATAAGGACTCTTGCATATACTCATTATAATTAAAGTACACTCCTTCAAATGCATTATCTAGCAATCCTGCATTTTTATTATAATAATATCTTAGATCAAAAACTGGTTTTACTACATTAATTACGGGTATCTGATTAGTAACGGATAAAACTAACGCATGATATCTATTACAAAGTACTAACTCAGAGTTTTTAATTAACTCAATCGCTTCATCAATTTTCAAATACCCAGTTTCAAAATCATAGATAAAGAAGTTATCTTCCTTTACTTCTTCTTTTAAATAGCTTATTGTTTTTTCATCGACATCAAAAGTAAGAAAAACAACATTTATTCCTTTGTTTTTAAAGAATGTAACCAATGTGCGAATTGACTCAATATTTTCTTTAAATTTATTGATGTTTCCGTACTGCTCAAAAATTACATATTTACCATATTTAGATGATTTAGATTGTTCTCTTGGGTTAATTCCATCATTGATTATGTATAGGTCATCAGGTAGATAGGTAATGTCTTTAACCCCGATATCAGATAGATAAGTAGGAGATAACTTACGGTCTCGGCTAGTGATGATCGCATCTTTAGCCTCGGCAAAAATCATTTCATAGAAGTGTTTACTGCTGTCAAATGGCCCAAATCCATTTGCGGTAAAGACAATTTTTTTATTCATCTTCGCAGCGATCAAAATAGGAACAATGATTCTAAAGAGATCGTCATTTCGTGTCCACTCAAACCATAAATCATTAAAGTAGCCGCCTCCAGAAACAAGTAATACATCTGAACTTTCAATCTCTTTTTCGATCGCAGAGATATTGGTACAACGATTCAAAAGTTCTAGTGGTGTTGGATAGTAAGATTTTTCTTTACCCAATAGAACTCTTCTTAATTTTTTTAGTTGCTCAATCGGATCGAGGTTATCTTTTTTCTTCTCTGACAGTTCAACGTCGACAAAATCAATACTAAACTCTTTCAGATAATCATTCTTTAGTTGCTCAACAAACGAACTATTGTAAGAAAAAACCACAAATTCATTTTTTGGTGAAATATCGTAAAGGTTGTTAATAAACATCCCATAATCACCAAGATTTCTATCTGCTAGTGGGCCTGTGATTGCAATTTTCATTTTTTATTTTCACTTTTACAAATTTCAACAATTTTATTAATGTCAGCTATCGACAGCTCATGATGTAATGGTAGGCAAATTACTTTTTTTGAAATGCCTCGAGATACCTCATCACTCACAATTTCAATTTCAGGATTGTTCTTATAAGCAGCATAATCAGTAATTATTGGATAAAAGTAACGTCTAGCTAATACATTACTATCTTTAAGCTTTGAAAATAGAGAATCTCTAGATTCTCCATACTCTTGTTCATCAATAAAAACTGGAAAGTATGAGTAGTTGTATTTAACATCTGGCAGCTCTTTAGGAAAACTGATGCCTTTAACACCTCGTAGCTGACTACGATATTCGTTTGCAACGAACTTTCGTTGGGCAATGGCATCATCTATGATGTTCAGGGTTGCTAAACCAAAAGCTGCTTGCACTTCGTTCATTTTTGCATTGTGCGCAATTAGAGATACTTCAATATCAGAGTCAAAACCAAAGCTCTTAAGCTTGTCTAACTTCTCTTTCATCTCTTTTGTATGGCAAATGACAGCTCCCCCTTCTATTGTTGAGTAAGCCTTAGTAGCATGGAAGCTCAAGATA
This sequence comes from Vibrio sp. T9, assembly GCF_003123985.1. Lineage (NCBI taxonomy): Bacteria > Pseudomonadati > Pseudomonadota > Gammaproteobacteria > Vibrionales > Vibrionaceae > Vibrio > Vibrio sp. T9. The sequence continues at coordinate 194,782 of NZ_NIGY01000002.1, read as the reverse complement.
GAAAGGTCACCATAATTTAGGACAGAGCAACCTTTCTCTTCAACACCAAACGCATGAGCAGCATCATATATGATCTTTAGATCATGCTTATCAGCAACCTGCTGTAAGCGAGAGTGATCACATGGGGTGCCGTAAACATGCACTGGCAGAATGCCAACAGTTTTATCTGTGATTGCTGCTTCAACTTTGGCTGGGTCAAGGTTTAATGTATCTGGGTCAACATCTACAAATACAGGTTTAAGTTTGTTCAGTAATAGCGCATGACTGGTAGCAACAAAACTATAAGGCGTTGTGATGACCTCACCCTCTAACTCTAGAGCCTGTAATGCGATCACTAACGCTAATGTACCATTTGAAAAAAGGCTGATATATTCAACCCCTAGATACTCACAAAGTGCTTGCTCTAACTGTTGATGATAAGTCCCATTATTTGTAAGCCACTTCCGTTCCCAGATGTCTTCTAAGCTTGCAGTAAAGTCTTCTAAAGGTGGTAAAAGTGGAGAGGTGACGGTAATTGGTTTCATTTAATTTTTCCTAAAAATGTTGTTCACCACATACAAGTAAAGGTCTTTTTGTATAACTATAATACTGATAATGTATAGAAATAGTGCTGAACTTAAAACAATGATAATTTGAAAAATATCACTATCTAAAAAGTTGAACCATACAGATGATATTAAAGCACTAAATATGGCTATACTCCAAATTGGAAAGAGAAATCTAAGCTGCTTTGAGGAACTCAAAGATGTTAGCTTCCCTGTATAATATGTATTAATACATAAAGAAACGTATGACTGAACGACCATTCCAATGGTAATAGCCTTAATTCCTAACGGTATTGTTACAAACAAAATAATCGTTATTAAAGTTTTCTTTATAATTTCCAATTTCAAAAAAAGATCTGAACGTCCTTTCACTTGAAGTAAGTTGAGGTTAATTGCATGGATGGGGTATAGCATATATCCAAAACACAATATTGAGATTAGTTCAGATGTAGGGCCCCAAGCAGAACCGAGTAATATATTGACTAAAGGAGTGGATATTAACCCTATACCTAAGATGATAGGAAATATAAAAAGGGAAGATAGTCTTAGCGTTAACACATAAGCACTCTCTAACTTCTCATTATCATCTTGTATTTTACTTAATAAAGGATAATTAACTCTTTGAATAATAGTTGTAAGAGTTAGTGATGGAATATGAGATAAATTCTTTGCTTGAGAGAAGTAACCAAGTTGGCTTGCAGTAAAGAACTTACCAATCACTAACTGATAGATATTGTTATAAATAGTATCTATTAGACTTGAAAGTAAAAGCTTTGACCCAAAGCCAAATAACTCAGTGAAAGATTCTTTTGAGAAGCCAGTTTTAGGTATCCATGGCGAAAGTATATTAAGTGTAATGGCACTGACAGCATAAAAAGAAAGCGTTTGAGCGACTAGAGCCCAAACCCCATAGCCTAAATAAGCCATAGTTATAGCAATTGCAGCACTAAATACTACGGCCAGAAAAGATGCCTTCGCTTGAGTCTTAAAATCCACCTCTATGGTCAACTTTGCTCTTTGTACGACAGCAAGAGCATTGATAACCACACCAATGCCCAATACTCTAAGTAATAAAGTGAGCGTAGGTTGCTCATAAAAAGATGCTATATAAGGAGCACTACCAAAGAGCAGTATATAACAGGAAATTGAAACCAAGATATTGAAGTAGAAAGTAGTCGAAAAATCGACCTCTTTTCTATCTTGTTTGCGTATCAGCGCACTGCTAAAACCACTATCAACCATTGTTTGAGAAATGGCGATAAATATTGTTAACATAGCTATGAGACCAAATGCTGAAGGCCCTAACATTCGGCCTAATATCAACATCACTATCAATTGTATAGCTTGTGTTAAAATCCTTTCTACAGCGCTCCACTTTAAGCCGGCTTTGGCTTTACTTTGAGTATCACTCACAAACGGTTAACCAGCTAAAGTTTTCAAGTACTGACCATAACTATTCTTGGCCATTAACTCTGCTCGTTGCAGAAGTTCATTTCTTGTTAACCAACCATTTGAAAAAGCAATCTCTTCCAAACAAGCAACTTTGAAGCCCTGTCTCTTTTCAATCGTTTCAACAAACTGAGCAGCTTCAAGTAAACTTTCATGAGTGCCAGTATCTAGCCATGCGAAACCACGCCCTAACATTTCTACGTTCAATTGACCTTTCTTTAGGTAAGCTTCATTCAAAGAGGTAATTTCGAGTTCACCTCTGTCAGAAGGTTTAACTTCTTTCGCAAGCTTGACAACGTCATTGTCATAGAAGTAAAGCCCTGTAACCGCATAATTAGATTTAGGTTTTTCAGGCTTTTCTTCAATTGAAACCGCCTTTTGGGTGTCATCAAATTCTACAACACCAAACCTTTCTGGATCTTTCACTTGATAGCCAAACACCGTAGCTCCCTGAGAGCGACTAGCAGCAAGTTTCAACTTCGGGCTAAACGCCTGTCCGTAGAAAATATTATCACCTAAAACAAGGCACACACTACTATCACCAATAAACTCTTCACCTATAATAAAGGCTTGTGCTAATCCTTCAGGCCTCGGTTGAACTTCATAATTTAGTGATATCCCAAACTGGCTACCATCTCCCAGTAGACGTACGAAGCTGTCTTTATCTTCAGGTGTCGTTATGATTAGAACATCCTTAATACCAGCAAGCATTAATACCGATAAAGGATAATAAATCATAGGCTTATCATAAACCGGAAGCAATTGCTTAGATACACCCATCGTAATAGGAAACAATCGAGTGCCAGAGCCTCCCGCAAGAATAATGCCTTTCATTAATTTGTCCCCTTTTTGATAACACCTAAACGCTCACCGGCATATGAACCATCTAAAACACGTGACCACCAAACTTTGTTTTCCAAGTACCACTCCACCGTTTTTCTGATACCTGAATCAAAAGTTTCTTCCGGTTTCCACCCAAGTTCACGCTCAATCTTTGTCGCATCTATCGCGTAACGAACATCATGACCCGGACGATCAGAGACGTAAGTTATAAGATCTACATATTCTTTAACACCACTTGGTTTATTTGGTACGAGCTCTTCTAAAATAGTACAAATGGTTTTGACAACCTCAATGTTAGCTTTCTCATTGTGACCACCTATATTGTAAGTTTCGCCCACCAAGCCTTCTCTTACCACTTTATACAGTGCACGGGCATGGTCTTCTACATATAGCCAATCTCTAATTTGCATCCCATCGCCATATACGGGCAAAGACTTACCCTCTAAGGCATTGAGGATCATCAATGGAATAAGCTTTTCTGGAAAATGATAAGGGCCGTAGTTATTAGAGCAATTGGTAATGATTGTGGGTAAACCATAGGTACGTAGCCATGCTCGAACTAGATGATCACTTGATGCCTTTGAAGCGGAATAAGGACTCGATGGAGAATAAGGCGTTGTTTCAGTGAATAAATCATCAGTTCCCTCTAGATCACCATACACTTCATCTGTTGAGATATGATGAAAACGGAATTGTTCTTTAAATTCCTGCTCCAAGCCATTCCAGTAATTACGTGCAGCTTCAAGTAATACGTAAGTTCCTACGATATTAGTTTCAATGAAAGCAGACGGGCCATCGATAGATCTATCTACATGAGACTCCGCAGCTAAGTGCATTACCGCATCAGGTTTATGCTTTGAAAATACTGTCTCTAATGACTCTCTATCGCAGATATCAACTTTCTCAAAAACATAACGCTCGCTATCCATAACATCAGACAAAGACTCAAGGTTTCCTGCGTATGTCAGCTTGTCTACATTAACAACGGAGTCTTCCGTGTTGTTGATTATGTGGCGAATAACAGCTGAACCAATAAATCCAGCGCCACCCGTTACCAAAATTTTCATAATTTACCCTTAATTGAAACTTACAGATGTTAACGTCTATTTTTTATTTCTATAGTATTTAAAAAACACATCTATATTTTCTTTACAAAATGAAAAAAAGCTGACTGATTTTCTATACTCAGGATATTTTTTCATAGCAAACAATAAAAATATAAAAAATCCAATAACATTAAAACATCTATACATAAACGATAACTTACTTGAACGCATTCTTTTATTTCCCCAATCTCTACCAGAACTTTCTATTGGATGTAAGTTGATAGTTTTTGGGAAATACTTTAAGTTTAAACCTTTGTTAAAACAATCCAATAAAAATATATTTTCTTCCGATGCTGGAAGTTGAGTCCCCAAACCAAAGCGTTCATCAAATTTCACTTCTTTTTTCATGATAGATTCTCGCTTGGCAGCAACTTCAATTGATGACACTTTAAATATTGTCTTGTTTGTATGTACAAACGCGTTACTATTATATTTTTTGAAGTCTAACCCATCCGGAGTTTTTACTTTAAATGTTGCTATATCAACATTCCCATCAAAGCTACTTTTTATTATATCGAAAGCTTCATTTACATAGCTAACATCATCATCACAAAATACCACCACATCTGAGAATGACTTACTCAGAGCTAAGTTTCTACTTTTAGATAGCCCACTATCACTTGAACTGTAATATAAAAAGTCAACTCGACTCTCTAACCATTCCTTGATAGATTCCGTTAAAACATAGCTATCTTTTATCTGATGAACAACAATATATGTCACCGCTTCATCTTCAGGAAAATTCCCAAACATCAAGCGTTCAATCCCATCATTTAAAGTGCTTATTAGAACATTAATTGTTAACATTATTACTCTGGAATTCTGCTAGTTTATATATGGAAAAGATCATTAGTAACACCCATAAAAAATGAGTACTTAGATATTCTGAACGGTATGTGGAAGTTACTAGGAAGTGGAATGACATTATAGCACCTATAAGGTAAGTGTTATTCTTAAAACCATACTTCAAGCCTGGGTAAATCAGTTTAAAGTAAAAAATCAAGATCAAACCAACGCCAACAACACCTCCCTCCCAAAACATATCCAATGTATAGTTATTCGTAATTCTGAATAAATAATCCTCACTTCGCATACCAAAGCTATCTAAAACAGACATGGTACCAAGTCCATGACCAAAAATTAGTTGAGCTAGGTTAGACTCTGCTAATAAAGTAGTAAATGAAACCATAAATTGGCTACGAGAAGAGCCGCCAGTTGCTTCGTGCTGTAGCTTGTAATAGATAAAATCTAAAAGCAACGTACCTAAATACGTCAGCACCAACAATAAACAAAAAACCAGCAATAGCACAAAAAAGTGACTGATTCTTGTTTTTCCAGTTAATACTGTCTTCAAGGCAATCAAAGAAAATACAAAAGCACAAATTAAAGCAAAGTTAACATAGGCTCCGCCAGAAAAAGAAAGTACGACGATAACAACAGTCATTCCCAACATTGCTAGTCTTATAGCTTTCTTTGCAACTAATACTGTAATAAGCAGCATACACTCCATCAAAACCGGGGAAAGGAAATTCGGCTCTTCCGCTATCGAGGTCACTCGAGAAGGAAAAATTGAGCGTAAAGCTGCAGGCACACCATGCATCCAGTCTCTAGTTTCTACGAAAAATGGGATACCAATAAAATTGCAAATAACTTGCCAATACCCAAGCAAAATAAAATTAAATACAGTGAGCAAGCCAAGCTTAAGGATAAGTTTCACACGTTTTTCATCAGCTACTGCCAACCAAATTGTAAATAGCACCAAATTAAGTGTTAGTGCTATTAGTGTAAACATCCTGCCTATAACTACTGACTTTAAGTAATCAGCAACAAGGTAATCTCGATTTATCAAAATACTAAATAATGAGACAAGAAAGACAGACAAAAATATAAGAATTACACCAAAGGAATATTTATCAAACGTGAGTTTCTTGGAAATAGTGATGTAGTAGAAAAATGTAATTAATGCTGATAGGAATAAGAGGACTAAAACTATCTTATTCCATTTTGTTACTGAAAGGGGGGCCAATATAGCAAAGAGGTACATATGTACCCCTAAGAGTTTATTTGGATCAAGGCTCAAATTAAACATTTTTTCTTGATAGTGCAATACGGAACAACGCAATAACCATTGCCAAAATACCACCGATCAAAGTACCAAGAACGCAAATAATAGCTCGACTTGGGCTATCTTTTTCTTCCGGAACCACTGGTGGATCGATAATATCGAAGATGTAGTTCTCTTGTGCCTCAGCAAGCATTAATTTCTTAGTTTGCTCTTCAACTAATTGATAAAAAACATTCTGCATTTCAGAGAGGTTTGTAAGATTCAGCTGCTTCTCTAAGTATTGAATATTATTCTTAGCTTGGTTGATGTCCTTGTTCTTCATCCATTCGTTCAGGTCTGAGATCAGCCAATCAAGCCATTGTTTTGCTAAAACTGGCGATTGGTTCGTCAAAGAAACAATAGTTGAACCACTCGTTTTATTTGAATCGATAACGAGTAACTCATTAAGAACTTTCGTGGCCTCTAAAATGGTTGGCTTTGGTGTTTTTCCGTCACTAACAACTCTTGTCCAAGTGCTTGTACTTTCGTCATAAATCTCCGGGTCAATATATACTTTTCCAGTAGCTGCATCCCAATGCTCGATTGCCATTAATGGGATCAAAATATCTCTACGTTCAATGAATGCTCCTAAGAATACTCTTGAGCGTAGGGACTCTAAAGCAATAGCTTGTTTGGAACTGTCTTGGCTACCAAACCCCGCTAACGCAGCTAAACCACCCAATTGCCCCACGGTTGAGCTAGGCGCATTGTCTGTTACCGGAAAAAGTACAGCTTCAGATTTGTAGAGATTTGGCTTTGACATAGCAAAAAGCACTGACGCAACCGCAAATATAAATGTGATAGCAACGATCATTATTTTTTGTTGCCAAAGTGAGCGTATGAGCTCACCAATATCTAGTTCAAGTTGATTATTTTCCATTAATATTAAAGGAGGTATTTCTCCCCCTTTCTCTTGTTAAGTGGCTTAAGTCATTACTTCAGTGCGTTGATAGCAACACCCGTTTGGTAGAGGATCTGCGTTGCTGCAGTCCACGTACTTAATGCATCACGGTAGTCGGTATCAATTGGTACAACGATAGTATCGCCGGCTTTTAACCCTTCTTTATTATTTCCGAACCAATAACCTGATGAAGGCTTGTAAACAGAACCATCCGCTCGCACTACAAAAATGCGATCTTCGTCCGCTTGCTTTTTAGCACCACCCGCTTTGTTCAGATAATCATCGACGTCAAGTTTATTGTCCAACAAGTAGGTAATTGGAACCTGAACTTCTCCCATAATTGATACTGTGTTTCGGAAAGTTGGAACGAAGAGGAAATCACCGTCCTCAAGCATAAAGTCTGCTGAGCGCTCGCCTTTTAAAATACGGTTTAACTGTACCACCATACGGCCAAGTGCTTTGCTTCGGCTTGCTTCCTCTACAAACGCTAACGTTTTCTCTGGGTCTGAAATTACGGAAGCCATATTACTATCGGCTCGGAACGTCTTCTTCGCGGTTTCTTTGCGCATATCTGCGGCATATTGGTTTAAAAGCTTCTGCTCTTGTAAACGCAATGCTTCACGCGTAAATATTGCTCCTTGAGGATGAGCAAACTCTGTGAGACCACCTGCTCGGCCCAATAACTCACTTAGAGTCTCCCCTTGACGCACGGTATAAGTGCCAGGGAAACGAACTTCACCCTGTAAAGTGACTGTGCTTTGTAGCTTCACGTTTGGCTTTTCTAGGATGTTCAAACGATCTCGGCCTACAATAATTGCATCGTCTGAAGCACTACCTTGGATTGCTTTACGTAAATCAATACGCTCAACATCAATATACGCACGCTCATCCACATTATTAATAGCGGTTCGTGCTAGTTCGGCATTAATTGTGAATGCGTTGTAAGTCAAACCGCCAGCTGCTTCAATAAGCGTTGATACCGTCATTCTTGGAGTGATCGGGTAGCGTCCTGGGTGCTTCACTTCACCAAAGACTTCAGCAATTTGAGGGGCTAGCCCCAAACGAGACTGTTGCTGAAGTTGTAACAAGACTGGTGCAAGTAAAGTGCGACGAGTATTTTGCTTCAGCTTTTCAAAGTCTTCCTCTGTAATCTCTTTACCACGGAAAATTATTTTAGCTGGTTTAGTCTGCTCTGTGACGTTCTGGTTGTTCAGCATACCGTTTTCTGGATGCGAAACCGCAACAGAAGAGCTCATCACTTCTTGTTCTTTCTGTTGTTCCAACTCAGCTTGCTCTTGCGCTTGCTCCAATGTTTTTGCTTTTGAAACAGCATCTTGTGTTGCCAATATATCCAAGTCTTCGTTATTAAAGCGGTTGAAAACCAATATACGGTCTCGTGATTGTAACTGGAGGTTGTCTTGGCTACTTGGTGATAAAATCGCGTTGGCTAAACTTAGTTGGAACACTTCAATATCACGCTGTGGATTAATCTCTCTTACCACAACGGCATAGTTAACATCAGCTGTAGAATTAAAAGCGGAGTCAACAGATTTGAAAAGATCGGCAACACGAAGACCATTGCGCCATTCCACATAGCCAGGATGACGAACATCCCCCTCTATCTGCACGTAACGAGTAAGCTCTTCACTTTTTTTCAAGATCTTGATGGCGTCGCCATTTTTAACTTTACTCTGTCGATCTTGCGTTTTATTGAAATCAAGCGTCAAAGCCTCACGAGCGCCATGTGAAGCGTAGCGTTTTATCTCCAACTGCTCTACATGAGCATTCGCAGTAAAACCACCAGCCATCTGAATAAGTTGCTGGTATGTTTCACCTTGCTTGACTTCATAAATTGCAGGACGGTTGATCTCGCCTTCTATAGACACTGTATCGTTAACAGAACCAATTAAAACAACATCATCCGGTAGTAAGCGCACATCATTACTTGCATCACCTTTTAGTAACAGGTCATACATATCCAACTTACGAATGATTTTACCATCACGCTTTAGCTGAATATCTCGCAACGCTCCACTTTCACCAAAACCGCCACTGTAATAGATAGCTTGTGATATTGTCGTTAATGCGCTAACCGTGTAGGCACCAGGCTTATATGCATCCCCCATTACAAACACTTGCATGGTGCGTAGTTCACCTAATGAGATATCACTACGAACACCTATCATTTGTTCTTTTACACGTTGTGTCAGAGAATCTCTAACATCGGAAAAGTGCATACCTGCAACATTTACCGGCCCAAGAGAAGGAAAGTTGATTGTACCTGCACGATTTACACGTAAACGATGTGTTTCATTCTCCTTACCAAACAACTGTACAATGATTTCATCGCCTGCTCCCACGGTATAATTTGCTGGTACAGGTACATCACTGATCGGAGCAAAAGTACTTGGAGAACCAGCAAAAAGATCTAAACCAAAACGTTTTAACTCTTCCTGCTCACCTTTTTTTAGCCATTGTTCTTCTATATTGGAAGATAAGGCACCACTAGCTTCAGCTCTAGGTTTGATTACTTGCGGGTTTTCGTAAGGAGATTTGTTTGAGGACGAACTAGAGGGAATTGAGAAACCATATTTACTCGCCAGTGCCTGCTGTTGGTCGGCGGGTAAGTTTTGAAACATTTTTATTTGTTCTGGAGTAGGTGTTTGTGCCATCGAATAAGACGCAAACGTACTTGCTAGTATAAAAGCGGCAACAGAAAGAAATCCTTTAAACATGGTATGTCACTATAATAATTGAATAAAAAATCCTAGCCCCAAATTTGAGCTCTAGGTATTTAAATTAGAATCGGTGCTGAAAGCCCAGTGTAATCGAGTTAAGGCGAACCTGATCTTCCGATACGTTATCAACAAACTCAAATATCACTGCACTTTGGTTGTTCAACGCATAGTGCATACCAAGCCCAAAACTAAATCCTTGTTCTTTATGTGAGCCTACATTTTGCAGATCGAGCTGAACGCTTGAATACCCAGCTAAACCATAAAGTGCAATTTGCCCTGAAACCGGCATATTCAGCTTAACAAAGCCACTCATCGCACTATCAACCGCAAGACCACTGTCGCGTTGAACCGACGTCCCATAACGCCCTTCTAAGCCAATATAGTCATTAAAGAAATAACCAGCTTGCGCACTAAGAAGGAAAGGACTTCCCTCTTTCACGGACCCGGAAGACGAGCTTTTCAATTCTGCATTTGAGTAGCTCACTAGAGCGCCCGCGTAAAAATCGGCTGACGCTGAAAAAGAAGTCAGGCTCAAGCCCAGTGCACTAAGTATTCCCAAACAATGCTGATTTCTTATCACGTAAAAGTTCCTAGTACTGGTAATAATTATGGACTGCTAGGCAAAGTTAAGCTTGCTATGCAGATCATTAAATGCTGTCGTCATAAATGGCACGCTACCGCCCCGAGGCGTTGAGCGTAAGCCACTGTATCGCTCTTTATATGGTATAAGTGAAACGGCCTGTTTACCCCAAATAATCTAATACTGAACGAAACGAGCCGACAAATTATGCACTCTTGGTAGTTTATCAGCAAGCAACGGAGCAAGATAACCGCGTAATGTCACGTTGGTGTTAGAAATGAGAACGACAGACATGGCAAAATAAGAAACTATTTACATGCCAATGCTTTTTTATCTAGAATATAATTTGGTGCATATTTTATGCTACCAAACATCGATGTTTTTATACCGGATACACAAGGATTAATAATGAAGAATACAGCTCTAGCTATTCTTATGGCTCTAAGCGCATCAACTGCATTTGCAGCAGAAGAAGCAGGTTCAGCAGGTGCAGCTTCTGCTTCTGCAACAGGCACAACAGCTGTAGCAGTAGGTGCGGCAGCAGCAGTGACTGTAGTAGCAGTTGCAGCGTCAGATAGCGATTCGACTACGACGTCTACTTCAGCATCAGCTCCTACTACTAACTAATTTTGTTTTGTTTTGTAGTTTGTAGATAGAAGACAATCGCCCTGATTCACTCAGGGCGATTTTATTTGATAAGAGGGATCAATGAATATCTTCCGAACGTCTAAATGGCTACGCACAGTTCTCACTCTTCCGCTATTCTCCTTACTCTTTGGTTGCACACAAAAGTTCAATGATGTATCAGCCACAGTCCAAGAAGCATATGGTAACTACATCGATGTAGAGATGACCCCAGAAGAAATAAATGCCGTTCCTTATGCCAGTGCCTATTTGAAACTTGGGAATCAAAAACAGGTCTTTGTTGTTTTAGCTTTTGCAGAACGAAACTCTCTCAATGGAAAAATACAACTGAAATGGGTAAGTGCTGACAAAGCTATGCTCGTTACAGAGAATGGGCATATCGTCAAAACGATTGGACTACAGAATGGAGACTTAGCGGGCGTTTATGGTGATGTGCCAGACTTTTCTTCAAACTCGGCTTCTGTCAACTACACGCTCTCATACGATTGGACAAAACAATATCGTTATGGCTTTCCTGCAAATGTGAATCGCTTTTATGCAGGCAAAGAAACGTTGACGACACCTATTTCTAACGCCATGACCGACGTATATAAAGAAGTCGTTGAGTTTAGCAGCCTTTCTCAGTCGGTCGAAAACTACTATTGGGTAGATGAACAAGGTCAGGTTGTCAAAACCTTACAACATTTAGGGCCAAATATGATTCCGGTTGAGTTAACCATTTTAAAGGGGTATAGCAAATCATGAGCAAGCGACTACTCACATTATTCGGTTTGGCCATGCCGCTTTTGAGCATACATAGCTTCGCTCAAACAGAAACCTCTACTACACAGTCATTAAATGTTGAGTTGCTAGAAGTAGGAAAACAGCTGCAATTTCAAGGGCCGACTCGTTTAGAAAGTGTGCTAGCACTTGCTAAGGAGCAAAGCTTCTCGCAGCAATATCCTCTGGGTACGACTTTGTTTGATAAATCGGAACGCGCCGAGAAAACCTCTACCGCTTTAAAGAACTCGGTGCTCAATCAAATGATTCAACACAATTTGGTTGCACATCCATTCTACAAATTCATTCAGAAGCAAAGCTTTGCACCACGAGTACTGTCTGCAATCGATGTTGATAAAGTTCGACTAAATAAATTCGACAATCCGCTTTTGCACGGCAATTACGTTCTAGTAAGCCCTCTACGCGAAGAAAAAGTATTTTACTTAGGAAACCTAAATAGCGTTTATTCCGTTAAGGAGCAGGCAGGCATCCCTTTGCAGAGACAAATAGAGAATTTGAAAAGTAATATTGGTACGTTATCAACGCCGCCAGTGTTGATCTACCCAGATGGTAATGTAGTTAAGCCGCATCACGGAGCTTGGTTAACAACACAATATTACTTACCACCTCTGACATTGGTATATGTCCCATTTGATGATCTTGAATACTCCGAAATGGACCAAGATATTGTCCGCCTACTCACTCAACTGATACCAAATTCCACAAAGAGACCACAATGATGCCAATTAGAAAAAGCTTAACCCTTTCTTTAATGGGTCCAGCATTGGTTTGGGCTCAAGAAATACCCTTTGAGGCTCCCTCGTTACAGCCTTCTCAATCTGACTTTGGTGGTGTTGGCTTAATGCAGATGCCAACCGGACGTATGGCTCCTGAAGGGGAGTTCAACTTTTCTGTTACTGGGAGTAACGAATACCTTTTTTACAATGTAACCTTGCAGGTACTACCTTGGCTAGAAACAACTATTCGGTATACTCGAGTTCAAGACTTGCCATACTCCACATCACTTCCTGATGTAGACAATGAGTACACAGACAAAGGAATAGATTTTAAGTTTAGAATATGGGAAGAATCCCAATATGCGCCTGAAATTGCCATTGGGGTAAGAGACTTCGCTGGTACTGGCCTGTTTGATGCAGAATATATTGCCGCGACCAAACGATACTCAACTCCTCAGCTTGGAACATTCGACTTTACTCTCGGTATGGGCTGGGGCTACTTAGGAACCAGAGACAATATAACCAATCCATTTTGTAAAGCTTCAGAGAGATTTTGTGATCGGTCTGAAGAGTTTCTTGACTCTGGAGGAACAACTAATTTTGACAGAGCTTTCAAAGGGCCCGCGGCTTTATTTGGTGGCGTAGAATTCCAGACTTTGCATACTCCTTTACGATTTAAAGTTGAGTACGACAGCAATGATTATTCTACAGACTATGCAGTTGTGGGCGCAGACGTTGATATGACCCCCCATACACCATGGAACTTTGGTGTGCTCTATCGTCTAGGAATAGCTGATTTTCGTTTAAGTTATGAACGTGGAGACACGTTGGTCGCGGGCTTAACGCTAAACACTAATTTCAATGACATGCCATCATTCTGGCGAGACACACCAACACCAGAAGTAGAAAGCAATCAGCCAGAAGAACTGTCTGATGTTGACTGGGAACGTGTAACAGAAGATTTAGACAAAATTGCAGGTTACCAAAACACGCGCATTTATGTTGATGACAACACCGTAACTGTCGTTGGTGAGCAAAAGAAATATCGTGACCGTATAGAGGCACATGAAAAAGCGGCGGCTGTACTTCATAATGAAATGCCTGACGATATTGATACCTATGCGATCAATGAACGCAGCCGAGGCTTAGTCGGCGAACAAACGATTATTTCCAAGGAGAAATATCGCGACTTTGCCCAAGTTAATTACATCAACCCCAAAATAGAAGATGCAACCGCAAAAGCTAGCAATAAGCCAAGTGGAGAATCTGTCTATGATGGTTTTGAACGTTTTGATTGGGGCTTTGCACCGAAGCTTGTTCAAACTCTCGGAAACGCTGAAGATTTCTATCTCTTTAGTGTAGGGCTAAGCGGCAATGCCTCATACTGGCTAACGGACAACCTTGAAATTGGCGGTTCGTTATACTGGGATTGGTATAACAACTACGATAAGTTTATCTATGTCACTCCACCTGATGGCACTACCGTTCCTCGTGTTCGCACCATGTTCCGCGCTTACCAAAATGAACATGCTGTAACTATGTCAAACCTACAATTGACTTGGTTCCAAGAGTATTCCAATACCATGGATCAGCAATTCTACGCGGGTTATCTGGAGAGCATGTTTGCTGGAGTCGGTACCGAGTTTCTTTACCGACCACAAGGAGCTAACTGGGCGATTGGCGCTGACGTCAACGTAATTTCTCAACGTGATCCACAAAGTTACTTCGGTGTTTACGATGAGAAATGGCAAAACGTGCCAGAATATGGACGTCCGTTCCAAGTTATTGATAAAGGCTTCACTGGTTTTGTATCTGGTTACTACTACCCTCAATGGGAATTCCTGCAAGATTTGATGATCCAAGTCGATGTTGGTCAGTTCCTAGCTGGCGATGTTGGTACACAAATCAATGTTTCTAAGCAGTTCAAGAGTGGCGTAATTGCTGGCGCCTTTGCCTCATTTACAGACTTGTCTGCGGACGAATTTGGTGAAGGTAGCTTTACTAAAGGTTTCTACTTGTCGATTCCGTTTGACATCATGACCGTTAAGCCAAGTAACAATCGTGCGAACTTTAGTTGGCAGCCTCTTACTCGTGACGGAGGGCAGAAGCTCGGCCGCAAATACAGCTTAATTGAGTTAACCGACGAACGAAACCCTTGGTATCAAAGGCCTAACCGTTCGGATGTGGAATAATAAAGTAATCAAGGGAGCTGCGGCTCCCTTTCTCTTTCTCGTATCTAGATATCGAGTCATAGAAGACTAAAACCTATCTTCCTGCTTCCAATAGCGCTACTTTTCGTTTCTTGCTAGAATTCCTGAGAAAATTTTAATCTATGGTGGAAGTTCTATGATCATCGTAACTGGTGGCGCTGGCATGATCGGCAGCAACATTGTTAAAGCACTAAACGAAGCTGGTATTAACGATATCCTGGTTGTCGACAACCTAAAAAATGGCAAAAAGTTTAAGAACTTAGTTGATCTGGACATCACAGATTACATGGATCGTGACGACTTTCTGACCCAAATTATGGCAGGCGATGATTTTGGTCCGATTGAGGCAATTTTCCACGAAGGTGCTTGCTCTGCAACGACTGAGTGGGATGGTAAGTACATGATGCTAAACAACTACGAGTACTCTAAAGAGCTGCTTCATTACTGTTTAGATCGCGAGATTCCATTCCTATACGCTTCTTCAGCAGCCACTTACGGCGATACAGATACTTTCGTTGAAGAACGCGAATACGAAGGCGCACTGAATGTATACGGTTACTCGAAACAGCAGTTTGATAACTACGTTCGTCGCCTATGGCAAGACGCTGAAGAACATGGTGAGACCCTTTCTCAAATCACCGGCTTCCGCTACTTCAACGTATATGGCCCACGTGAAGACCACAAAGGTAGCATGGCATCAGTTGCGTTCCACCTAAACAACCAACTTAACGCAGGTGAAAATCCTAAATTGTTCGCGGGCAGCGAATCATTCAAACGCGACTTCGTTTACGTTGGTGATGTATGCAAAGTGAACCTATGGTTCTTAGAAAACGGCGTATCAGGCATTTTTAACTGCGGTACTGGCCATGCTGAATCTTTTGAAGAGGTAGCAAAAGCGGTTATCAAGCATCATGGCAAAGGCCAAATTGAAACCATCCCATTCCCTGAGCATCTAAAAGGCGCTTACCAAGAATTCACACAAGCCGATCTGACCAAACTGCGCGCCGCAGGCTGTGATGTTGAGTTCAAGACGGTTGCAGAAGGCGTTGCCGAATACTTAACTATCCAAAACCGTTAAGCACCACAAGGTGGCAGAACCATAACCTGCCACCTTTACTCAAGTGCAATAGCCTGTATCATTCCTTAATATCTTTTTTCTCATTTAAACCACTTCGCCAGTACACGAATAGGTAACTAGACACGCCATGACCATAAAACGTGATGACTTCGACCATAAAGCATATAACCCTGAGTTTAAGCGCCACTTCCTGTCGCCTAAGTACTGGGGCACGTGGTTAGGTGTTCTCTTATTTTTACCTTTATCATTAATGCCACTGGGTTTACAAAAGTGGTTGGCGAAAACCATAGCCAAAAAACTGTCGAGATCCCACAAAGGGCCAGCTCACCGAGCGAGGGTTAACTTTGAGCTGTGTTTTCCAGAAAAGTCGTTCCAAGAACGTGAAGCTTTAATAGAAAAAACACTCTACACAGCAGCCATGTTCTTTTTTCGCTTCGGGTTACTAAGTTTACGCTCACCAAAGTGGCTTCAGAACCGTTGCCAAATTCGCGGCCTAGACATTTTACGACAGCACATTGATAACAACGAAAATGTGATTTTAATGGTTCCCCACTCTTGGGCTATTGATGTGCCTGCTATCTTGCTCGCTTCAATGGGAATGCCAGTTTCTGCAATGGCGAAAAAGCAAAAGAATGATGTTGCCGACTGGCTGATGCACAAGCAAAGAGTTCAATACGGTGGCCGTGTTTATGAACGCTCAGGTGGCATTAAGCCTTTTCTGAAATCCATTCGAGATGGCTATGTAGGGTATTATCTACCCGATCAAGATCACGGCCCAGAGCATAGTGTATTTGTCGATTTTTTTGCCACACGTAAAGCAACGCTACCTGGTTTAGGCAAAATTGCAAAACTATCACGCTCAAAAGTATTGCCTCTATTTGCGTCGATGAACACAGAAGACGGTACGTTTGATATTGAGATTTTACCGGCGTTTGAGCTGGATAAAGGCGAAGAGCAAGACGCTCGTACCTGTAATGAAGCCATTGAATATTTTGTCGGTGATAAGCCCGAACAATATATGTGGGTACTGCAGTTGCTGCACTCTCAAGAAGACGGCAATAACTATTACAATATCTTTAAGCCTAGATATGATACTGATTGGCAAGTAAATAAATGAAAAAGATTTTAATTATTGGCCCTGCGTGGGTCGGCGATATGGTAATGTCGCAATCGTTATATATCGTATTAAAGCAACGTCATCCAGATAGCCAAATTGACGTTATCGCTCCAGGATGGTGTAAACCGATTCTTGAGCGTATGCCTGAAATCCACCAAGCGATTGAAATGCCTATCGGTCATGGTGAATTTAACTTATTAGGCCGCAGGGAAATTGGTAAATCATTACGTGAAAAGCAATATGACCACGCCTATATCTTGCCTAAATCGGCGAAATCAGCACTGATCCCATGGTTTGCCAACATTCCTCTTCGTACTGGCTGGAAGGGAGAAATGCGCTATGGTTTATTGAATGACTTACGCCCCAACATGAAGTCTTTTCAATACATGGTAGAACGCTATGTAGCATTAGCTTATCCAAAAGCAGAGATGGTGGACTCCAACTCCCTTGGCGGGCTTGAAACCTTGCCCCGCCCACGCCTTGCAATCAACGCGGCTGAGCAACTAGCCACGATCAAAAAGTTCAGCTTAGCCCAAGACCAACCAATGATTGGACTGTGCCCAGGAGCAGAGTTTGGTCCTGCCAAAAAATGGCCCGAAACACACTACGCTGAAGTTGCGACGCAAATGGCTCGATCTGGGCATCAAATCTGGTTGTTTGGTTCTCAAAAAGACTTAGAGACTTGTAACAATATCCGCGCACTTGTCCCGACGCAATTCCATGAGAACATTCATGTTCTAGCCGGCCAAACCAGCTTAATTGAAGCGGTCGATCTACTTGCTGCATGCAAGACTGTTGTCGCGAATGACTCAGGCTTAATGCATGTGGCTGCTGCGGTTGGTTGTAATGTTGTTGCCGTGTATGGCTCAACTTCACCGAAGTACACCCCCCCACTCGCAGAAAAAGTGGAGATTGTTCATACCGATATTGATTGTCGCCCTTGTTTCCAGCGTGAATGTCAATACAAACACCTTAAGTGCTTGACAGAACTTTCGCCTAAGCAAGTGCTAGATAGTATCCAAAAACTTGACGCCATTACGATAAGCTCATGTTAGTTCGTATTATTTATACCTTACTGCTCGCTCTCGCGTCACCGCTGCTTTTATTTGGTTTGTACAAGAGCAAACCAAATAAGCCTAAGTTCGGCTCTCGCTGGAAAGAGCACTTCGGCATAACTCCCAAGCTAAAAAGCAACGACAAACCTATTTGGATACATGCCGTATCTGTTGGTGAAAGCATAGCAGCAACACCTTTAATCAAAGCCCTTAAGGAACAAAACCCCGAACAATCTATTCTAGTTACTACAACAACGAGTACGGGAGCTGAACAGATTGCTAAGTTGGGTGATTTAGTTGAACACCGCTATATGCCAATTGACTTTGGGTTCGCTATCAAAGGTTTTCTTAAAGCAGTACAACCAAAACAGATGTTGATCATTGAGACTGAGCTGTGGCCAAACACGCTTCACAATGTTCACAAAGCGGGTATCCCTATAACTGTCGTGAATGCGCGCCTATCTGAAAAATCATGCTGTAACTACACCAAAGTTCAACCTTTGTTTAACGTTATGTTGCCATGCCTAGCTCAAATCCTTTGTCAGACGGAGTCAGACGCAAACCGGTTTGAACGACTGGGTGTTGATAAAGACAAATTAGCCGTAACTGGCTCTATTAAGTTTGATATTCAAATATCAGAGCAAGTGAAACAGCAAGGACAGCAGCTTCGTGCTCAGCTTGGAAACGATCGTCCGATTTGGATTGCAGCTAGCACCCACAAAGGCGAGGACGAACAGGTATTAGATGCACATAAACAAGTTTTAAAGTCTCATCCAAATGCTTTACTCGTTTTGGTTCCTCGCCATCCAGAACGATTTGATGATGTATTCACGCTTTGCCAACAGCAAGGCTTTAGCACTGTTCGCCGTACTTCAATGCATGCAGTAGAGACAAATACTCAAGTCTATCTCGGCGATACAATGGGTGAGATGCTAACTTTGATGGGTGCAGCGGACATCTGCTTTATGGGGGGTAGCCTAGTTGGAGATAAGGTTGGTGGGCACAATGTTTTAGAGCCCGCAGCACTGGGAGTACCTGTAATCACGGGACCAAGCTATTACAACTTCCAAGATCTGGTTGCGAAAATGCTTCATAAGAAAGTTATCAAACTGATTGAGTCACCTAACGAGATGAGTCTAAAGGTTGAAGCTATGTTTCAAGATGCGTTAGCAAAAAGTGTAGTTCAAGAAAACCTCCTTAACTTTGTCAAAGATAATGTTGGTGCGCTAACTAAGACAATTAGATGTATTGAGAGTATAAAATGAAAGTTTTTGTTATTAACTTGAAACGCTCAGTTGATAGAAGAGTTCGCATGGAAAATGCACTCAACAAAGCCAACATACCATTCGAATTTATAGAAGCGATAGATTCCTCTGCGCCAGACTTTCTATACTCTGAACGTAGCAATGATGACCTTACTCGAAAACGATTTGGCTATAGGCTAGTTGAGAACGAAATTGCTTGCTTCTCTAGTCACCACCTAGCCTGGGAAAAGTGCTTGGAGGTAAACGAACCAATACTGGTTCTAGAAGATAACTGCGACTTATTACCTGAGTTTTTTGACGTGTTTTCACATTTCGACACATTAGCGGAACAATACGACTTTCTAAAACTTGCTGCAACCAAGCCTAAATCATTTAAAGTTATATCTTCAGTTAATAACAAACTTAATATTGTACGCTTCAACAAACGCACATGCGGTATTATGGGATATATTCTAACTCCACATGCAGCTTCCAAATTCATAAAAAACGCAACTCAGTTTATAGAACCTGTAGATGACTACATGGAAAAACCGTATAAACATGGTGTATCCACGTATGTTTTAAGGCCAGATATTGTCAAAAGAGCCGATATTCCATCAACAATTGGCAGTTCTCGAAAAGATAAATCTGGTATCACCGCATGGAATAAGCTCTATATAGAAATATTTAGGTTATACGAGCAACTTTCTGATTTTCTATATAACCTTGAGAATAAAAAATGAGTAATAACAATCCATTAGTCAGTATTATAGTTCCTATATATAATGTAGAAGAGTATTTACCTGAATGTCTAGATTCCGTTGTACAACAAACATATAGAAATATAGAAATAATTGCTATTATTGATGGTTCTCAAGATAATAGCATAAACATTGCTAAGCAATATCGAGATGAGGATCCTCGAATAAAAGTCATAGAGCAAACTAACCAAGGGCTATCAGCAGCGAGGAATACAGGGATAAAAAACTCTCGTGGAGATTTTTTGTTTTTTCTAGACTCAGACGACTGGTTAGAAAAAGATGCAATTGAAAAATTATTGTTGCATTCTACTGGATACGATATTGTTTCAGGAAGAGTAACTAAGTTTTATCAAGAAGATAAAAGATATGAAGACTATAGAAAGAGAAGAATTACAGGAAAATTAGATTTAGACAAAAAATTTTTCTCCCTAGAGTTCGTAGTTTGGAATAAATTGTATCGAAAAGAAGTGCTTGACAACATATGGTTCGTACCCGGATTAATTCATGAAGATGAAGAGTTTTATTGGCAGGTATTTACTAAAAAATTAAGAATCTACTCTATCTGTGACAATATCATATTTTATAGAATTAGAAAAAATTCTATCATGAATAGTAAAGTTAATGATGTTAATTACCAAAATAATTTTGTGAAAATCATTGACTCTGCATATTCTACTATGAAAGGCAGTAACAAACTCAAGTATAGTTTTTACAAAACAGCCATTAAATATTTAAGAAAGCTAAAAAATGAATCAATACCATATGAAAAATATGAAAAACATATAAAGTCAATGTACAACATTAGTGATTCATTTTTATTCAGAATAAAAATGAAAATATACAAAGTGTTTAGTGGTTAATTATCGTTTCATATAGCCGGAGGAGCTATGAGTAGAAGTAGAAGAGAAAACAAGTGGCTTGAGATTATGGATAGCGCAAAATCTCAGCATAACCTTATTGCATCTCTGATAAACGGAAAGTCTATTGCTTATATAGACATACCGATACATTTTAATGTTGGGGATCTTCTTATATACCTTGGAACGGAAGAATTTTTTAAAGAACATGATATTAACGTTATATATCGTAGTGGTTGTGAAAACTTAGATTTTAAGAAGATTAAAGAAGCTGATGTCATAGTTTTACACGGTGGCGGTAACTTTGGAGATCTTTATAAAGTTCACCAAAATCTAAGAGAAAATATCATATCTAAATTCCCTACCAAAAGAATTATATGTCTTCCACAAACAATTTTTTTTGAAGATATATCAAATGAGGAGGCTAGCGCCAAACTTTTTTCTAAACATAAAGATTTCCACTTTATTACTCGCGATGAAAGAAGTTACGAAATATCGAAAAAATTCACGAATAACTATCATTTGCTTCCTGATATGGCTCATAGTCTTCATCCGATGATCGAAAAAGAAGAACTTTGTGATGAACTTCCTCAACAACGACGAATTTTAAATCTGATTAGAAAAGATATTGAGTCACAAAATAATGACTTGAGACTACAAAAAAAAGGTTTTGACTGGGATGACCTTATTTCAATTTCAGATATTAATATCAAGAAAAAGTATTCATCGCTAGAAAAGTGGAAATTTAAACAAAAGAAAGCTAATGACCTTTGGTATAGACTATCAAAAGAGATAGTATTTCGTTCAGAGAATTACTTTCATATGCATAATGAAGTTCATACTGATAGACTACACGGACTGATTTTTTCATGCTTATTAGGAAAGAATATACATCTCTTTGATAATTCCTATGGTAAAAACACCTCTTATTACAATAAGTGGCTTTTTGGCCTCCCTAATATAACCGTTTGTTCTAATAGTAAATAGAATTAAGGAGTATAGTTAATTACTTGATCAACTATACTCCTACATTTAATTTTTATCAGAATATATATCATAGTATTCTTTCAAAAATTTAAAATCCTTCTCGTTCCAATTAATACTCTTACGAGAAAGCTCTTTATTAAATGAACGCAGAAGTCTATTTAGATTTTGGTGCTTCCAGTCACCAGAAGTTTCAAAACGGCACTTATCAAAATCGATAATCCATACCTTATCTTTGTCGTCGATCAAGATATTGTGGATATTCAGGTCAGTGTGATTAACGCCAGCGTTGTGCATCTTGGCAATTTCTTGCCCTATTTTCTGATATATTTCTGCGGATAAGGATTGTTCTTGCAAGATACTGACCAGATCTCTGGCGTTTGGGATTCGCTCACTTAATAAATCAGCTTGATAGAAGAGCCCTGACTTTACGGCTCTTGCTGCAATTGGACGAGGAACGTGCACCTCAGCCTCGATTAGCGCCAACAAAAGCTGAAACTCTTGCGCACAACGGGTGTTATCCCAGCCAGAGAACCAATAATGATCGTTAACCAACTTCCCAAACAAACCGCCACGACGGTAATGACGCAGTGCTACTTGCATGTTCTCTAGTTGAATAAACCATGTCGTGCCTCGCCCCGTCGCACTGCCAACCACCTTGTCTAAGGACTGCCAGTATTCCGCATCAAATATCGGTTGGCTAGGGTCTGTAACGATCTCGTCATCAAACCAGATCATTTGGTTGTTGTTTTGATACTGTTGAGTCACGCGCTTACCCCCTAGCCTAAATATCGGCTGGTTAATATATACAACCAAGTAAATCCGGCGAACGCCAATGCAACCATAACGGCAGCAGAGCCTATGTCTTTAGCTCGACCACTGAGTTCATGCCGCTCAATACCGATACGATCAACCACAGCCTCAATAGCTGAATTCACAAGCTCTACAATCAAGACTAACACCACGACCCCGATCATTAAGATACGCTCAACCATGCCGACATCCACTAGCCAAGCCAAAATCACAGCGAAACTCAACAGAGCCAACTCTTGTCGAATGGCGGCTTCATGCTTAAAAGCCGCTTTTAATCCTTGGATCGAATAACCCGTCGCTTTAACGATGCGCTTTAGCCCGGTATTACCCGGCTTGCCAGATTCTTGCGATTGATGCGGTGTTATCTTTGACATTGCAGAACACTTATCAGTACTTAGCTATATTCGAGCCGTGTATTTTACATTTATTGGGGATGTCTGCATAATTTACCTGCTTCTATTCATCGAATCAGACAATAATTATGTTCACTTCTGCCCCATCGTCATTATGCATCTTGCGTTTGTCCGCTATTGGAGACGTTTGCAATACCATCGCCACCGTTCAAGCTATTCAGAAACACTGGCCCTCGACCCAGATTACTTGGATAACGGGTAAACTTGAAGCCCAGTTATTAGCCGCCATTGATGGCGTAGAAGTGATTGTTTTTGATAAAAAAGCAGGACTCGATGGCTACAAATCGCTTTGGCGACAGCTGAAAGGCAGAGAGTTTGATGCGCTATTGCATATGCAGTACGCGATTCGAGCGAGTGTCGCGACGTTGGGCATTAAAGCAAAATACAAACTTGGTTTCTCTTCTGATAGAAGCCAAGATTTTCAGACGCTATTTACCAATGTCAAAGTGCCTTCCCCGCAATCTCTGCATGTCGCAGATGGCTTAATGGCCTTTGCCCATCAAATTGGGGTACCAAAGGCAGAACTGGACTGGGTACTTTCTTATTCAGACCACGACCAAGCTTGGGCAGAGTCTCATATTTCTCGTAGTAAACCTAACCTGCTGATTGTGCCTGGTGCGAGCAAAGCTTATAAAAACTGGAACGCGGAAGGTTATGTGGATGTGATTCATCACGCCAGAGCAAAAGGCTGGAACGTGATTCTGGCAGGCAGCCCTGCTCAGGTAGAATTGGACCTGGCAGAGACCATTCAATCTCGCTTGGAAGAACCGTGTCTAAATTTAGTTGGACAAAGTTCAATTCTGCAAATGCTTGCGTTAATAGATAAGGTTGAAATGGTCATCGCCCCCGATACCGGACCAGCACACATGGCGAATGCAATGAAAACGCCAATCATCGGGCTCTATGCACACCATAATCCGCTGCGAGTAGGACCTTACCGTTATCTAAAATACGTTGTCTCAGTGTATGAAGAAACGATCTTTGCGGAAACAGGCAAAAACAGTCACGAGTTAAGCTGGCGAACTCGCGCTAAAGATGAAACGGCAATGAACCGCATTACTAACACTCAAGTAATGAGCATGTTCGATCAAGTCTTAGAAGATTTGTATCCTCAATACCAGTAAACTTACTGTCTTGATTTGTTAAGAAGGAAATGACCTTGTCCAAACCAACCTTAGCCGTTGCCTTAATTGTAAAAAATGAAGAGAAGCACTTACAAGCTTGTCTAGACACAGTAAAAGATTGGGTCGATGAGATTGTCCTTCTAGATTCGGGCAGCACTGATCGTACCGAAGAAATCGCCCGACAATACACAGATAAGTTTTACACCAACCTAGATTGGCCAGGATTCGGTAAACAGCGCCAACTTGCGCAGCAATACGTTACGGCAGACTACGTTTTATGGCTTGATGCAGACGAACAAGTCACTCCAGAGCTAAAAGAAAGTATCTTACACGCGGTATCAGCCAATAAGCCGAACGTTTTATACAAGCTTAACCGACTAAGCTCAGCGTTTGGTAAGTTCATCTACCATTCTGGTTGGTCTCCAGACTGGATTGTGCGCTTATATCGCACCGAATATACGCAATATAATGATTCGCTCGTTCATGAAAAAGTTGATGAGAAAAACTATCAAACTGAAAAACTGGATGGTCGACTGCATCACTACACTTACGAGCACCTTCATCATTACATCAATAAAACCACTGGCTACCTCAAGGCCTGGACGGATGAACGTGAAGGTAAAAAGAAATCCGGCTTAACCACTGCAATTGTTCACGCTCTTGCTAGCTTTTTGAAGATGTATGTTCTCAAACGAGGCTTCCTTGATGGCAAACATGGTTTCATTCTAGCTTGGCTAAGCATGCACTCTACTTTTGTAAAATATATCGATCTCTACTTACGTGAACAGGCAAAAAAATCATGAAAACGACTTTAATTATCACCACTTACAACTGGAAAGAAGCATTAAAAGCGGTGTTAGAAAGCGTGAAACGTCAAACCGTTTTGCCTGATGAAGTCATTGTTGCAGATGACGGTTCTCGAGACGATACCAAAGCAATGATCGACCAACTTCGTGACGGCTTTCCCGTGCCACTTATCCATAGCTGGCACGAAGATAATGGCTTTCAACTTTCGATGAGCCGCAACCGTGCTATCGCAAAAGCATCAGGTGACTACCTCATCATGATTGATGGCGACATGGTATTGTCTCAAACGTTTATTGAATCACATAAGCAAGTCGCAAAGCCAAATTGGTTTGTACAGGGTGGACGTGTGTTAACGGATGAAAACTGCAGCAAGGCCATCATGGAAAACGGCTTAGTACCTTCTATCTTCAGCAAAGGCATTCGCAATCGTAAAAACTGCATCACCAACGCTTTGCTATCGAAATGGTTCTCTTACGAGCGCAATAACGATAAAGCCACTCGCGGTTGCAACATGGCGTTTTGGCGACAAGATGTCATCGAGGTGAATGGCTTCAACCAAGA
This sequence comes from Vibrio sp. T9, assembly GCF_003123985.1. Lineage (NCBI taxonomy): Bacteria > Pseudomonadati > Pseudomonadota > Gammaproteobacteria > Vibrionales > Vibrionaceae > Vibrio > Vibrio sp. T9. The sequence continues at coordinate 169,351 of NZ_NIGY01000002.1, read as the reverse complement.
TTTTGTTGGATGGGGACGCGAAGACAGCGAGTTTGTTCATCGCATGTTGAATGCGGGTAAGTCACGTCTTTACCTAAAATTCGCAGGTGTAGGCTACCACTTGTACCACGTAGAAAACTCTCGTGCGTCACTCGGACAAAATGACGAGATTTTAGAGAACACCATTAAAAACAAGCTTAAACGCTGTGAGAATGGTGTTGATCAATTTCTAGAAGCTTAAGATTATAAAAAGGGGCGTTTCGCCCCTTTTTTATTGTTGCTGAGATAAAGCGAAGTACTTATCGGCAACCATCAATGAGATCAAACGCTCTTTACGTTTATCTTTGAACTGCTCAACCCACTGGTGCGCATTTTCAATGATCGCTAATGCTTCTTGCTCATTCGCTAGATAATAGTCCATCTTTTCGGGCAAATCCGAATAGTCATCCTTCACTTCAACATAGTGGACACCAGCCTCTAACTTACCTTCCATAAACCAAGTCTCATATTTTGGCTTTGACATAATAACCAAGGAGTTAGACGACATAGCCCACTTAAGGTTGGTGGCCACATCATTGCCTTCTATACACAACAAGAACTTGTATTGAAGTTGCTCCTCAATGCTCATAAAGCCTTTTTCCCAAGGCTGCCCTTCTACCGGGCGGGTCTGGCCAATGTTGCATTGCGGATGGTTGTAGAACGCATGAATCACCTTTTGACGATGAGGCTGAAAGCCCACACCACGCCAAGCGACCATGTCCTTTTTATCTTGATAGCGAACAGGATCATCAACAAATTTAAAATGACGAACTTGGTTAAGTTTCAATACCACTGAATTTTGGTTGTTACCAAAAATAGGGCGGCTTTTTATAAAGCTCGGTACATTGGGAATGTGTGTAACATCACCGTTGATGTAGTTAAACGCAAAACTGGAAGGGAAATAGCGTACAACTTGTCGAAGATCGAAAAAATACGTCCAACCTTTCGTTTTTTTAAATGTATCGACAGTCGCGTAACTTTGTTCTCGGCTATCGACTGAAAACGGCGTTTCACACTTGTTGTAATAGTTCACCCGCTCAAGGCAGAGTTGCTTCTCGGCTTCAGTTAAATTCGAAAGTAAACGCTTTGCTTGTGCTCGATATAAAAAACGAGGGATAAGTATCGAGAGAGCGTTTGAGAAATAATAAGGGAACTTACTGTCTTTCATTCAGTTTTTCCCCAATCGCGATGGCTACTGGCTTGGGAACGAACTGATCGATACTTCCGCCATGAATGGCCACTTCTCTCACGATAGTCGACGATAGAAACGCAAACTCTTCTTCAGGTGTCAAAAATACACTTTCGATACCTGGTAATAGCTTTCGGTACATGTTGGTCAGTCCAAACTCGTATTCAAAGTCTACCGTTGTTCGCAAACCACGAATAAGAACCTTAGCTTGCTCATCTCTCGCGAAATCCACTAATAACCCAGAGAACCCCTTTACCGTCACACCAGGTAAATGCGCTACAACGTCCTGCATCAGTGCAACGCGCTCTTCCAATGAAAACATGGTGTTCTTCGATGGGCTTGCGGCTACGCCAATCACAACCTCATCAAACATTTCGTGAGTACGTTCTATTAGATTGAGGTGACCATTAGTCACTGGATCAAAAGTGCCCGGATAAATGACTTTCATATAATTTACTAAGTTATTCGAAACTGATTGAATTATTGAGGCTCTAGCGCAAGATTACAACAACTTAAGCTCGATATTAGCTCGTCTTACTTCTGACACTCACTACAAAAGAAGGTATTACGCTGCCCTATTTTTAGCTCTTGAAGTCGTTCGCCGCATTCTGGGCATGGCTCTCCGGCTTTTCCGTAAACTAATAACTCTTGTGCGAAGTAACCCGGCTTTCCATCGGCTTGCGCAAAGTCTTTCAGCGTAGTCCCACCTTGCGTAATGGCAATCTCAAGTGTCATTTTGATATTTTCAACAAGTAACCCCCACTCTTGAGAAGTTAGCTTACCTGCAGGCCTTGAAGGGTGAATTCGAGATTTAAACAACGACTCATTCGCGTAGATGTTCCCGACACCAACCACGACTTTGTTGTCCATGATGAACTGCTTGACGGCAACACGCTTATTTTTAGCTTTCTCCGCTACATATTCCGCATTGAACTCTTTAGTTAATGGCTCAGGCCCCATGTTTGCTAGTACAGCATGTGACTCGCCAGGAGCACACCATAACCATGCCCCAAAACGACGCGGATCGTTATAACGCAGTATTTTTCCACTGCTTAGTTTGAGATCCACATGATCGTGCTTTGCTGGCGGAAAGTCGGCATCTAGAACACGTAAAGACCCCGACATGCCCAAGTGAACAATGGCTGTACCCGTGTTTGTCTCAATCAGTAAGTATTTCGCACGACGGCTAATCGCACGGATCACCTGCCCTTCCAATTTTTTAAGCTCTATAGGAATATCCCAGCGCAATTTAGGCGTTCGAAAAGTAAACGACTGGATCGTTTGTCCAACCATGTGGGGGCTAATCCCCATACGACTGACTTCAACTTCTGGCAACTCAGGCATTAGATTCTCCAATTCACCGGCTAATAGTTCTCGCTGCTAGCATAATCGAAAAGAAAAACGATAAATAGGGAAGCTTGTTAGGGGTATAGGCGCAAAAAGGCTCTACTCTGGCATAAGGTAGTTTTCATCGACGGAGATAGCGACCCATTTGTCTTGCCAGGTTTTAAATAGCCAGAAATCAGGTAAACGAAAGAAAGTCACCCGCTGCGGCTCTTCGAGATCTTGATACCAGACTTCTACCGTTTCAGGTGCCGTCAGGTTAGGTTTTAAATGATCGAACTGTTCCGAGGTAAGCTCGGTCCCTTCCAATGATTGCCAGCGTGATACAAGTTCACTGATCGGTGCATCGACTTTGATATTGGATTGCCATCGTCCATCATGCAGTTCGAACTCCCAGCCACTATAGTACAAAGACTCAACCGTATAGTCGGAGCGAAGTACATTTGGGTAAGGGTCTGCTTGGTCTGTTAATAGGTAAGTTTTGATCCACATCGGCGCATTTAAGATCACTATAAACGCGATAATGCCCAGAATAAGAATATTGTTCCATCGGCGGCGACGAGCCGGACTCACACGCATAACCATCTCTACTCTCTTATAGTTATGAGTAAACTACCAAAGACTATTGATCTTGACTAGAACAACGGTGTGCAAGTGTGTAGAGAAGTGGTGACTAGGCGACAGAGAGCGAACAATCAAAAATTCAAGTATAGAGTCGGACCAGTAAAATGACTTCAGCAGTGCTTTATAATCCGATGACGTACTGAACATTTTTCTTCAAGTAATAAAAAACCCAACTCGAAAGTTGGGTTTTTCAATTCATCAAAGAGACTGAAACCAATTATTTGATTTTTGCTTCTTTGTACATAACGTGCTGGCGAACTACTGGATCAAACTTTTTGATCTCAAATTTGCCTGGCATGTTACGCTTGTTCTTATCAGTTGTGTAGAAGTGGCCTGTACCTGCAGAAGATACTAGACGGATTTTCTCACGAACGCCTTTCTTTGCCATTGCTTATTTCCTCTTAAACGTTTTCGCCACGTGCACGCATGTCTGCAAGAACAGTATCAATACCTTTCTTGTCGATGATGCGCATACCTTTAGCAGATAGACGTAGTTTAACAAAACGTTTTTCGCTCTCTACCCAGAAACGATGAGTTTGTAGGTTCGGCAGAAAACGACGCTTAGTAGCATTTCGTGCGTGTGAACGGTTGTTACCCGTTACTGGACGCTTACCAGTTACTTGGCATACTCGTGACATGAATGTCTTCTCCAAAATCGTTTCAGCTCGATATCAACCTTGGTGGCCGAACCTCTCTATCTCTCGAAAAGAAGTTAGAGGTTAAGAACCGCTATGGAAAATCCATACAAGGCTATCAAAGGTCGCGCATTATACTAACTTGATATGCATTGCTCAAGACCCGAACAGATCCTTTTTACAGGTTTTCGTGATCTTTTTTTAGACAGCAGATTTTTTTAGCAGTCCAAGCTGAATTCAGTTAAAAATTTAGTGGCGTGGATGATAGCAGATTTTTAGCAACTAACAACCTAAAAAACGCACAGTTATATCCAGCCTCTTTCAGCAAAAGAGACACTTTCCCCATCTCCGATGACGAAATGGTCCAAAATACGAATATCCACCAATGCTAATGCGTCGGTGAGACGCCTTGTAATCCTTCTGTCAGCTTGGCTCGGCTCAGCGACGCCTGAAGGATGATTGTGCGCTAAAATCAAAGCCGCCGCGTTATGATGCAGTGCACGCTTAACAACTTCTCTCGGATACACCGACGCAGCATCCAACGTTCCTTCAAATAAAATTTCATCTTTTATCACTCGGTGCTGGTTATCGAGAAAAAGAATATAAAAAGCCTCTCTTTGCCGATCCCTTAAAATAGAAGACAGATATAACTTAGTTTGGTCGGGGCTGGTTAAGGCGTCACCACGCTTCAGCGTTTCCGCTAAATAGCGCTGCGTCATTTCTAGTACCGCTTGCAACTGAACATACTTGGCTTGTCCCAACCCTTTATGACGACAAAACTCTTGCTCTGATGCTGAAAATAGTTGTCTTAGCGAACCAAAGTCTTGAATAAGGAAGTCTGCAAGTTCAATTACGTTCATTCCGTGGGTGCCTGTGCGCAAGAAAATAGCCAGTAGCTCAGCATCGGTTAATGCTTGCGATCCTCGTTGCAGCAGCTTCTCCCTGGGCATGGACTCAGTTGGCATAGCTTTCAGTATCATCTGATGTCTCTTTATATGGAAAGTACCCCTATTCCACAAAACAAAAAGCGAAAGTCGAGTGTGACTTTCGCTTTCTTCGTACCATCAGTGCTTTCAATGCAACTTAACAGTTCATCAGAGTTTAAAGTTGCCAACCAAGCCGTGAATTTCTGTTCCAGACTGTGATAGCTGCGTGCTGATTGACTCGGCATGCTGCAACGTCTCATTAATGTTGTTCACGATCTGTTGAATAGCCACTAAGTTTTGGTTGATGTCTTCTGCAACCGCACTTTGCTCTTCGGCGGCAGACGCGGTTTGAATACCCATATCTCGAATCGTACCGATAGAATGATGAACACCAGAAAGAGATTGCTGAATGAGCGCGGACTCTTCCGCCGTTTTTACACCTCGTTTTTGGCTCACCGACATCGTACTGACCGCTCTTGATACACCATTTTGCAGCTGCTTAAGCATGTCACCAATTTCATGAGTACTATTTTGCGTACGACTAGCTAACGAGCGAACTTCATCCGCAACGACGGCAAACCCTCGGCCTTGCTCACCCGCTCTAGCCGCTTCAATCGCCGCATTTAGGGCCAACAAATTCGTTTGCTCGGCTATCTCGCCAATCACATCCAGCACTTTGGTTATTTTTTCGGTTTGTAAACTCAACTCAGAAATTGCATCTGACGTACTATCTATTTCCCTCACTAGCTCGGTAATGCCTTCAATTGCTTGTTCCACTTCACGCTGAGCTTCGGTAACTTGACTGTTGGCATCCTCAATCGCCTGTGCAGTCGCATTGGTATTGCTGGCTACTTCTTTGGCTGTCATGCTCATTTGTGTCACCGCAGTCACGACTTTGTCCGTCTCTAAACAGTGGTCCTGCATTTGACCGCTCGCTTGGCTGGTCTGAGTGTTCAAATCTTGAGAAACGGTTTGTACTGTCGTCGCAGAGCGGTGGATATCCTGCATCAGTGGGTGCAGCTTATCCATAAACTCATTAAACGCGGCCGCCACTTCACCGACTTCATCCTGACTTTCGACTTTTAAACGAGCCGTTAAGTCACCGCCGCCTGCAGCTACATCTTTCAATGACGCCGCGACATGTTGTAATGGCTGAATGCCTTTCGACACCACGATACTGGTGAGAACACTGGTAATGATCAACCCAACAACGGAAATCAACACGGCAGATAACGTATGCTCTTTTAGCTCTTGAGTCTTTAACTCTCTGTGCATCGCAACTTGCTGGTCGATGTCATCAATATAAACACCAGTGCCTAAAACCCAGTCCCATTTCGATAAATATTCTGCATAGCCTAGCTTAGGCGCTTGTGCGTCAATGGTCGGTTTGTGCCACGAGAAATAGAGGAACCCATCCCCTTTTTGAGAAGCATCAATCAAGCCCGCGATAACTGCGACCCCATTTTCATCTTTTAAGTCGTAAAGGTTTTTACCCTCTAAAGAAGGTTTGATGGCATGTAACGTATTCACACCTTGAGAGTCGTAGGCAAAAAAGTAACCATCGCTTTCAAAGCGCATGGCTTTCAGAATTTCTTTTGCTGCCTCTTTATTACTTCCATTTACATCCGTGTCGTATAACGGTTTTATCGCCGTCACACCCATCATCATGTAGGCTTGTAGCTCTTTCTTCTTCGTTTCGATGAGCTCTTGCCTGTCTCTTGCCAGCTCCGCTTCCAAACTTTTACTGCTGTTGATGTAATACACCACTGAGATCAACGTAGTGATCAACAACAACGGAATTAGGGTTATCAGCAGCAACTTGTTTCGACTTTTCAACACCATGGTTTCCAGTACCTCTTTTTCTTTTCAGACTTGCAAACTCCGCGCAACTTGTCTGTGAGGTAGGCGAGAATTTTCCCTTCCTCGGTCAGATTAATACTCTGGAGTTTGATGTGAATTATCTTCTCGTTATATATGCTCGGGCGGTCAGACTTTGAATTGTGTTAAAATCCGGTCATCAAATTGGAGATCTCACATGCAAACACTAGCAGGAAAGAAAATTCTACTCGGCATCAGTGGCGGTATTGCCGCGTATAAATGTGCGGAGCTAACCCGTCGCCTCATAGAGAGAGGAGCGCAAGTTCAAGTTGTAATGACGAAAGCAGCAAAAGAGTTCATTACCCCTTTAACCATGCAAGCAGTTTCGGGCCGTCCTGTCTCGGACAGCTTATTAGACCCAGCAGCGGAAGCCTCTATGGGCCATATTGAATTGGCCAAGTGGGCAGATTTAGTGCTATTAGCGCCAGCGACTGCGGACTTAATCGCGCGCATGTCTGCAGGTATGGGGAACGATTTGCTTACCACGCTTGTGCTCGCGACGGATTCTCCTGTTGCAGTTTCTCCTGCGATGAATCAACAAATGTATCGCAATATCGCAACCCAAGAGAACATCGCAACATTAGCGCGTCGCGGTATGCACATCTGGGGCCCTGCTGCAGGAGAGCAAGCCTGTGGCGATGTGGGCCCAGGTCGAATGCTGGAACCAATGCAGCTAGTGCATCTATGTGAACAGTTCTTTCAGCCAAAATTGCTAGAAGGTAAGTCGATACTCATCACCGCAGGCCCAACTCGCGAAGCGATTGACCCAGTGCGTTACATTACGAATCATAGCTCCGGGAAAATGGGCTATGCATTGGCGAGTGCCGCAGCGCAGATGGGAGCCAAAGTCACCCTCGTGAGCGGTCCTGTCAGTTTAAATACGCCCGTAGGTGTTGAGCGCATCAATGTTTCCAGTGCACAAGAGATGCACGAAGCCGTTATGACACAAGCAAACAAGCATGATGCGTTTATTAGCTGCGCTGCCGTTGCCGACTACCGCCCACAAACGATCGCGTCTCAAAAGTTGAAAAAGACAGAAGACAACGACGAAATGGTCATTAATATGGTTAAAAATCCTGATATTGTTGCATCTGTAGCAGCAATGACGGAGAAGCGTCCGTTTACTGTCGGTTTTGCGGCTGAAACCAATGATGTAGAGACCTATGCTCGAGGCAAGTTGACAAAGAAAAACCTCGATATGATCTGTGCGAATGACGTTTCGGTTGCAGGGCAAGGATTTAACAGCAACGACAACGCGATTACCCTGTACTGGCCTGAGGGTGAACTTGCGCTCGCTTTAGAATCAAAAGAAGCATTGAGCTTTAAAATTCTCGAAAAAATGCATCACTTGATGTAACTAACGTTTGAAAACCCTGCCAACTTTTCACAAAAGCTGGCATAAATTTGGTACAAACATGACAACTAAGGGTGTTAAATCTCCCATTCCACCCTTAGTGGTCTAGTTTGAGGCGAAATAGCGTCTTATAATCCCCTCCGCTCAACTTTGTATTTTGAAAGGAAGTAACTAATGGCCGGCAGTAAAAAATCCAACCGTCGTGAAGAGATCTTACAAGCATTGGCAGAAATGCTTGAATCAACAGAAGGCGCTTCACGCATTACTACGGCAAAACTGGCCAAGCAAGTCGGCGTTTCAGAAGCCGCGCTGTATCGTCATTTCCCAAGTAAAGCGCGCATGTTCGAAGGGTTGATTGAGTTCATTGAAGAAGCCTTGATGACACGTATCAACCGTATTCTAGACGACGAAAAAGATACACTAGAGCGTATTCGTATGGTGATGCACCTTATTTTGGCGTTCTCTGAACGTAACCCAGGTCTGACACGCATTTTGTCGGGCCATGCTCTAATGTTTGAAAATGAACGCCTACGTGAACGCATCAATCAACTCTTTGAGCGCATAGAAACACAATTGCGCCAGATCCTGCGTGAACGTAAGATTCGTGAAGGGAAGTCTTTCCCTGTCGAAGAGCGCATCCTAGCCGCGCAAATTCTGGGACAAGTTGAGGGTAGCCTAAACCGCTTTGTGCGTAGCGACTTTAAATACCAGCCGACTGCAAACTTTGACGAGTACTGGGCGCTTTTGAGTGCACAAATAAAGTAAAAGACTATGAGTAAAGACAAATACACGCAGCCCGAGTTTTCTCTTTCACTTCTTCACCCTCGTAACTGGGGCGTATGGCTTGGGTTTGGTCTGTTGGCCATCCTGGTCAATATTCTTCCTTATCGGCTGCTGCTTTCATTAGGTCGCTCACTCGGCAAACTTGGCATGCGCTACGGTAAAAAGCGTGTCCACGTTGCTCAACGTAACTTAGAATTGGCCTTTCCAGACAAAACACCTGAAGAGATTCAACATATTGTTGAAGAGAACTTCAAAAATACCGGTATGGCACTCATAGAAACCGGGATCACTTGGTTCTGGCCGACTTGGCGCTTTAAAAAACTTATCGTCGAGAAAGATCTCGGCGCACTGCGTGAAAAAGCCAAAGAAGGTAAAGGCGTCCTACTTTGTTGTGTCCATGCTCTTAATCTAGAGATCACTGCACGTGCTTTCGCCGTGCTCGGCGTGGCCGGGTACGGCGCGTTTCGTCCGCATAATAATCCTGCTTATAACTTTATCCAGTATTGGGGACGGACACATAACGGCAATAAACTGATTGATCGCAAAGATGTGAAAAAGATGATTCGTGTATTACGCAGTGGTGAGCGTCTGTTCTATCTGCCGGATCACGATTACGGCCGCAAAAAATCAGTATTTGTGCCCTTCTTTGCCGTAGACGATGCGTGTACGACAACAGGCACGAGCATTCTGGCGTATACCTCAAAATGTGCGATCATCCCAGGCTCAGGGTTTCGCAATGACGAAGGAAAATACGACATCATCGCCGATAAGTGCATTGAAGCCGACTATCCACAAAAAGACGAAGTCGCCGCGGCCGCTTATATGAACAAGTATGTGGAAGAGGTCATTCTGCGCGCTCCAGAGCAATGGATGTGGCTCCATAAACGCTACAAAACCATGCAAGATGAGCATGTCGAGAAAGGCATTCGCTATAAGTAAGCGGTCAAGGCGATAAATCCAACAACAAAAAAGGGCAGATGGATATCCATCTGCCCTTTTTACTTTTTCAGAAAAAGTAAAAAATTAAATGCCGTATTCCGAGCGATAGGCTTTCACTGCCTCCAAGTGCTCAGCAGCGTCACCTTTCTCTTCTAGGTAAGTCACAAGATCACCCAAGCTTACAATTGAAATCACAGCACAACCAAAGTCACGCTCAACTTCTTGAATCGCAGAAAGTTCGCCCTTGCCCTTCTCTTGGCGGTCGATAGCAACCAACACACCCGCAAGATCAGCGCCATTTGCTTGAATGATTTCCATCGATTCACGAATCGCAGTACCTGCTGTGATTACGTCATCCACTAGCATGATTCGACCTTCAAGCGCAGAGCCTACAAGGTTACCGCCTTCGCCGTGATCTTTCGCTTCTTTACGGTTGAAGCAGTAAGGCGTGTCGATATCGTGGTGATCCGCCAGCGCGACTGCTGTTGTCGTTGCAATAGGAATACCTTTGTACGCAGGGCCAAACAGCACATCAAACTCAATGCCTGAATCTGCAAGCGCTGCTGCGTAAAAACGACCAAGACGCGCTAGATCACGACCAGTATTGAAAAGACCAGCGTTAAAGAAGTACGGGCTTTTACGGCCAGATTTCAAAGTAAACTCACCAAACTTAAGAACTTCTTTCTCAAGTGCAAACTCAATAAACTCACGCTGGTATGCTTTCATGGATTTCTCTCAATTTTCTTTTCGTGTGGGGATCAGGTCCTAGGACCTAGTAATATGCAAAAAAATAGCTTCCTTTCGGGGAAGCTATTTAAATAAATCATTAATTTTCTAACGCTGCCTTCTGCGCTGCGACAATTTCCGTAATGCCGATTTTCGCCGACTCGAGCAATGCCATCAGCTGTTCGTGACTGAACGGTTCACCTTCTGCGGTGCCCTGAATTTCAATCATCTTACCTTCTTCGGTCATTACCACGTTCATGTCTGTGTCTGCCGCTGAATCTTCAACATATTCAAGATCACACAATACTTCATCGCCTAGCAAACCAACTGAAACTGCCGCTACGTGGCCTTTCATTGGATTCGCTTTTAGCTTACCGCTATCCACTAGGTGTTGGAATGCATCGGCCATTGCAACACTTGCGCCGCTGATAGATGCAGTACGCGTACCACCGTCAGCTTGGATAACGTCACAGTCAACGGTGATCATGAACTCACCCATAGCTTTTAGATCGACAACGGCACGTAAGCTTCGCGCAATAAGACGCTGAATTTCCATCGTACGGCCGCCTTGTTTGCCACTTGCCGCTTCACGACGAGTACGAGAATGTGTTGCTCGAGGTAGCATGCCGTATTCAGCTGTAACCCAGCCTTTACCTTGACCTTTTAGCCAACGTGGCACAGATTCTTCGACGGTCGCATTACACAACACTTTGGTGTTACCGAACTCAACTAGCACTGACCCTTCAGCGTAAGCTGTGTAGTTACGAGTAATTTTGATAGGGCGAACTTGATCCGCCTTGCGATCGTTTGGACGCATGGGCATCTACCTTAAATATGAGGAGAAGACGATTTGGTTGGGCGAAGATTATAACGGAATCGATTCCGGATTCATAGGTTACGCCGCTGGCACAACATAAACAATCCATACATCCCGCGCACCTATCGACGCAGCGTGATACACTCTTGAAGTAATTTTCAAAAAATGAAGACAGGAAAATTCGATGATTTACAGTATGACAGCGTATGCACGCAAAGAAGTAAAAGGCGACTGGGGTTCTGCGGTATGGGAAATCCGCAGCGTGAACCAGCGTTATTTAGAAACATACTTCCGCATGCCAGAACAATTTCGTGGATTAGAGCCCGTTTTACGCGAGCGTTTTCGTAAGCGCTTAGCGCGAGGCAAAGTGGAATGTAATCTGCGTTTTGAAGCAAACCCTGCCGCAAAAGGTGAGCTTAGCATCAACGAAGCGCTTGCTAGCCAGGTAATTAAGGCCGCAGAACAAGTCATGCACATGACTGGTGAACTGAGCCGAATCAATCCATTTCAAGTCATGCAATGGCCGGGGGTAATGGAAACGCCAGAGCAAGACATGGATGCGGTAAATAAAGTGCTACTAGAAGCGTTTGATGGCGCAATGGATGAATTTATTGAAGCGCGCGCTCGTGAAGGCGAGAACATGAAGGCGCTGATTGAACAGCGTTTAGACGCCATCTCTGCAGAAGTCGTAAAAGTGCGTGCCCGCATGCCAGAAATACTAGAGTGGCAACGTGAGCGTCTGTTCTCTAAATTTGAAGATGCGAAAGTAGAGCTAGACCCATCTCGCGTTGAGCAAGAGCTTATCCTTCTGGCACAGAAATCAGACGTAGCAGAAGAGCTAGACCGTCTTGATTCTCACGTAAAAGAAACCACGAACATTCTGAAAAAAGGTGGCGCAGTGGGTCGTCGTCTGGACTTCATGATGCAAGAGTTCAACCGTGAATCGAACACGCTAGCGTCGAAATCCATCAGCACAGACATCACCGCATCGGGCGTTGAACTGAAAGTACTGATTGAACAGATGCGTGAGCAGATCCAGAATATAGAATAGATTCCAACCAGTTCCATGCCCATGTATAAAGCCCTTAATTAAAAGGGCTTTCTTATTTCGCTCTTCTATACACATCCATGGAATTCGTCATCAACCACGAATCTGCGGGGGGTAATCAGGCGCAGGCAAGTGGCAATATATCAATGATGTGCCAGTGTGAATCGACATGTGAGATCTCCGTTCGACGTGCTTTTTTATCACGCTACTATCTGCTGTCTTCGGGCCTTAGAATCGGTCTACCCGATACGACTGCACGTCAAACTCAGGCTCCACTTGGCGCAATAGGCTAATAACCAACTCAGCACTAATGGCGGCTTGAGTCAGCCCCAAGTGCTGATTTCCAAAAGCAAACAATAACCGTGGATGACGCGGGTGCTGGTCTATCACCGGCAACGAATCCGCCAGAGTCGGTCTATGTCCCATCCATTTACTCACTTTAAGAGCAGGGTTGTTTAATCGTGGCAATAGTTGCCTACTGTGATGGCGCAGCACATTAAACCTGCGAGCAAACTCAGGTAAACGCAAACCACCTATTTCAGTGATCCCAACCACCCTTAAACCAGACGCCAAAGGGCTCATCACAAATTTACGCTCCGCAGAGCCAATCGGATGATGAAGTGGCGGCGTCTCCATGTCGGCAGTCTCTATCGTCAAGTGGTATCCGCGTTCCGCTTCAAGTGGGACAGATATCCCAGTTTGTTCTAACAGAGACTTACCCCAAGCGCCGGTGCAAAGCACCACATGCTCGAACCTACTTTGACTCGTCGCCGTAACCACCCCAACGGCGTTCTCTTGCGGAAGAATTTCACTCACTTCTGTTTGTTCAAAACACCCACCGCGCGCTTGAAAAACCGCAAACAGTTGCTTCGACAGTAAGTAAGGATCTTTCACTCGACACGCATTAGGGAAAAACAGAGCGTGACTGACAGTCTCAGCCAGCTCTGGCTCTTTTTCCCTCAGTTGTGCGCCTTGCAGTAGGACACTTTCTATGTCCCATTGAGCAAGGTAAGCAGCATGCGTTTTGGCCTCGTCTAACTTATTTTCTGACTCCCATACCAACAGATAACCTGACGGAACGAGATATTCTTCGGCCCCTATATCAGCCAAGCAGCGTTGCCAAGCAGGAACGGCCGCTTGATTGAGATGGGAGAGCGCTTGTCGACTGGCCTCCACTCGTGCAGAAGAAGCCGAGCGAACAAAACGCGCCAACCAAGGTAGGGCTTGAGGTAAATACTTCCAAGGAAGGGCCAACGGCCCCTTGGGATCCATCCACATCCTTGGCGCGGCAGCCAGTGTCTTTTTCGTTGCCAGAGGATCAATCAGTTCTGTTGCTAAATAGCCAGCATTACCAAACGAAGCGCCTTCCCCCGGCAAACCCTTATCAAACAAAGTGACTTGAAAGCCATGGCGCTGCGCTTCTAGGGCGGTACAAAGCCCCACCACTCCAGCCCCCACAACCGCAACGGTGGGCTTGTCGTTAAAAGGGGTATGTTTCGTGGATTGTGTCATGTTCTACCTACTGGCTTAGCTAAAGAATGATTGGATACGGTTTAATGGGTACTGCTACTCGCTGGTGAGACAGCCTCTGTGCTTGCCGTCGCCTCTTGCTCCACACGCTTTGAGAACCACCCTGTCTGGGCGTATAAGATGCCAATCGCTGGTGATAACCAACAAGCAAACGCCAACGGAGCATACAACAAAGCACTGTAATCGCCTGGTGCGACAATCAGCCCCAAGGTTCCCATCACAAATGCACCACCCGCATTCCAAGGGATCAATGGCGAGACTAAGGTCCCTCCTTCTTCTATCGCTCTGGAAAGGTTGAGTCGGCTATAGCCCAACTTGTCATATTGCGGACCAAACATACGCCCAGGTAAAGCAATCGAGAGGTACACATCACCCGACACGGCGTTGGTCGCAACGGAAGTAAGAATGGCATTCGTTTGTAACCCTTTGAAACCTCGTGTCGACTTCATCACGGCATTCACGACCGACTCCAAACACCCAGTTCGCTCCAGTGCACCACCAAATGCCAACGCAAACATCATCAAAGTGATCACCCAAGTCATAGAAGTAACGCCACCGCGATTTAGCAAATTATCCAGCGCGTCCGATCCGGTTTCTATCTTGTACCCACTGTGGGCAAACGTGAGAATGTCATTCAGGTTGTAATCGTAATTATGAACCGCGACACCAGCGCCGAGAACAAAGCCAATAAACAGGGCTGGGATCGGTGCTATTTTGTAAAACGCCAATAGCATCACCACAAAGAGCGGCAGTAAAGGCAACAAACCGAGTAAGAAATGACTCTCCATGCCCGATTGAATCGCGGTGATTTGTTGTAGCTGTTGTTGAGCGTCAGAGGTCGCATCCCCCATCACTACACCACCAAGAATCGAGTACAGCGTCAAAGCGATCAGCATAGCTGGAATGGTTGTCGGCATCATATTACGAATATGAGCGAATACATTGGTTTCGGTTACGGCGGCAGCAAGGTTAGTGGTATCCGATAACGGTGAGATCTTGTCGCCAAAAAAAGCGCCTGAGACAACGGCACCCGCCGTCCAATATGCTGGAATACCAAACGCAAAACCGATTCCAACCAACGCCAGGCCGACCGTGCCCACGGTTGTCCAACTCGAACCAATCGAAAGAGATACCAAAGAGCACAACAGCATGGTGGCTGCCAAAAACCACTCCGGCTCAATCAAGACTAAGCCGTAATAAATGAGGGTTGGCACGGTGCCACTGGCTATCCACGTACTTACCAGCATCCCTACCACAATAAGGGTTGCAATGGAGGGCATCGCCACATGTAAGACACGAAATGCGCCGGATTCGATGTCCTGCCAACGCAGCCCTTGGTACCAGCCAACTAAAGCGGTAATAGCAAAACCAATCGCTAACGCGATATGTGGAGTAAAGTCGTCATAATAAAAAATCTGTGTCGCTAACAAGCCAATGGTGAGGATAATCGGTACGACCGCCAAGCCTAGTGGTGGCGGCGCCGTATAATCTGAGTTCTTTTTAGTCATAGGTCTGTTTCCAAATCACGTCGCGAGGGACCGCACCTGAAAAGGTGCGGCGCGCATGGAAAGCCTGATAGCGGATAACAAAGCCGCAAGCAGGGCAAAAGAAAAGCCAAGATATGCGTCGGCCTGATTACGATTTACGCACCCTGCACTGACTGATAAGCCAGAATCGCGCCCGCCAGATCTTCACGAGAGTCGCCAACCGATTTAAACAACGTGATCGCCGTTTCTGGTTCGTCGAGTTCTGCACGTCCTGCATGTTGGCCACGACATAACACCGAAAAGTCCGCTAAAATCTTCTCTTCGGTAATCGCTCCGTCACGGATAGGCATGATCAACTCGCCCGTTTCAACCAGTGCCGCCGCCTTCACATCCACGAATACATTCGCTCTCTGTAACGCTTCGTTGTCGGTCTCGCGCATTGTCGGCGTAAAGCTCCCCACCAAATCTAAATGCGCGCCCGGCTTCAGCCACTCACCTTTAATGAGGGGCTCGGTTGAAAGCGTGGCACAGCTAATGAGATCGGCTTCGCGCGCGACCGTTTCCAGTTGCTCATCGGAGCATGCAATGGCATCAACGCCCTCATCACGCAATTCTGTAGCCAATTGCTCTGCCGCAGCCGGATTAATATCCCACACATGAACAGTTTCAATTGGACGTACACTCATATGAGCTGGTACTAGGCGTCGTGCAACGCGTCCTGCACCAACCATCAACATTTTGCTGGCCGTTTCACGCGAGAGGTAACGAGAAGCCAGTGCCGAGGCCGCCGCAGTTCTGCGCGCGGTGAGCTCATTGCCATCGATCTGAGCCAGCATTTGCCCTGTCTGACCACAACTCAGTAAATAGTGACTGCTGAGTCCAGGTTGATTACGCGCAGAATTCCCCGGAAAGACATTCACCTGTTTTACGCCCAAGTACTCGCCTTCAATCCATGCCGGCATTAATAACAAGGTCGCGCTAGGGTCTTGCGGCACATTCATCGTGTGATGGTGACGAATAGGCGCCGTTACATCACGGGTAAAAATATCTTTTAAAGCGTCGACCAATGGTAGCCAAGCTAGTGCGTCGCGAACCTGTTGCTGGTTAAGTTGCATGTCATTCTTCCTTCCTTGTTAATATATTGTTATTTTATCTATTAATAGCGCCATTCATTTGCCTGAGACTCTGCGGTATTTAACCCAGACTCCGGAACTGAAAAACTTTGGGAAAGGAAAAGCTACATTGGGGAAACTAAGCGCGCGGATACAAGTAGGAAACTCACTGTGAATCAAACTCAGATAAGAAGAAATGTTATTGCCAGACGCCAGGGCCAACACCTGCACAGCTACGCTCAGGTATTGTTAGGCTGGCGAGGCACAATGGCGTGCGAGTTTGAACGCGAAAGTGGAAATATAGGCCATGGCACAGTGGCGATAGTGCCCGATAATGCCCCCCATTTTTATAATGGCTTAAGTGAAGATAGTGAGTTATTAGTCATCGACTTAGCGCCGGCTGACCCTTACATCCAAGCGCTGGAACAAGCGTGTAACTTGTCATTAAAGGAATCGGTGTTTCAGCAGCCTTACTTCCTAGACTTGGGTACAGAAAGTCAGATATTGCTGGACTTTGCTGCGCAGAAAGTCAGTCAGGGGCAAATGTCACCACAGATAAACTGCCAGCTCGTGTCATTATTTTTAACGCAGCTTGGGCAAATGTCATCCAGTGTCACACCACCAGCCCCGCATCGTCGCTTAGAAGCCAGCCATTTGAATACGTATATCGATCAAAACATTTCGACGGCGTTAACCAATGCTCAGCTAGCTCAGGCGATGCACCTCAGCGAAAGCCATTTTTACTGCTTATGCCAAAGGCAGTTTGGAGTGACACCACAAAAATACGTGATGCAGAGACGCATGCAAAAAGCACAATTTTTGCTGCGTAACAGCCATATGCCTATGACAGAACTTGCCGCCGAAGTCGGGTTTGCGCAGCTATCGAGTTTTTCTCGTGCCTACAAACGCAGCTTTCAGCATTCGCCTAGTGACGTACGCCGAAAGTCGCGCTAAACGTATGACTAGGCCTAACTACAGGCTGAACAACGTCATTTATGAGTAGCGAATGGCGTTCACAAACCACTCTTTGTAACCTTCTGAGGTTTTGACGCTAAACTCCTCGTCGACTTCTTTTTTAGTCTTAGACCCCTCATGGGCATTGCCCCTGTGTATCTATCCATGAACAGGCCACCAGCGTTAACAAACAGTTTTCTCGTCTCACTTTTCTAGTATCTAAACTGATTCAAAAAGTCTTCAAATATGAATAAAAAGCTTAATATTTTGTTTTTTTAATAAAAACACACGCTCAGAAAGACAGTTCCAAAACATTGAATGATCTAAAAGTCATCGAGTATTGAAACAAAAAAGCCCCGCTAGTGCGGGGCTTTCTTTTATTCATCTTTTTCCAAGGTTCTGTTATCAACGTAGGGCCAATAATGATGCCCGACTCTGATGAGCAAGGTTGCCGCAGCTAAGATAAACGCTGCCAGAGATAACCACACAACCAAAACCGCATCCAGTTCTTTCATTCCTAGTGTGATATAGCGGGCGATCGCCATCATCGCGATATAGATAGGATAGCGTACCGGAATTTTTCCGTTCATCACGAACTGCTGCACCATGGCGAGCACTTCCAGATAGATAAACATCAAAAGAATATCCGTGAGTAAGACACGCTTCTCGACAAATACGTGTACAAACTCTTGCATCATGGCGTACAG
The DNA here is from genome assembly GCF_003123985.1 of Vibrio sp. T9. Classification (NCBI taxonomy): domain Bacteria; kingdom Pseudomonadati; phylum Pseudomonadota; class Gammaproteobacteria; order Vibrionales; family Vibrionaceae; genus Vibrio; species Vibrio sp. T9. Next base: position 151,280 of record NZ_NIGY01000002.1, on the reverse strand, counting down.
CGTCGCCAAGGTAATAGAGACTAATAATACCGCCTCCAAAATATGGAAGATTTTCAGGAACGGTCGACTAAAGGATTTCGGTAAATTCGACGGCATGGTCCATTATCCAGACAAAGAAGATAGGCCTTGAGTTTAGCATGCAACGATCTTCAATCAATCATAATACTCAGGCGTCAATCAACACCAAGACCTAACATAGACCTATAAAAATGCTCCGCTTATTTGGCGGAGCGTTTTTGTGTTATAGGACCTGTGGCATCACTTACGCCACTTGCTGCTTTTTTTCAGCCAGGCGCTTTTTCTTCCGATATTTAGGGTGGGTGATCGGAATCGCAGATAGGAGTTTCTTGGTGTACTCGTTTTGCGGGTTTGCATAAATTTCTTTCGCGCTGCCTGCTTCTACCACTTTACCAAAATACATCACGGCAACTTTGTCAGAGACGTGTTTCACCACAGAGAGATCGTGAGAGATAAAGATGATCGCCAAGTTCATCTCTTGTTGCAGTTGTAGTAATAGGTTCAAGATTTGTGCCTGTACCGACACATCTAACGCAGATACCGATTCATCACAAATCAGTAATTTAGGCTTTAATGCAATCGCGCGAGCAATACCGATACGCTGACGTTGGCCGCCTGAAAACTCATGTGGATAGCGGTTGACTGCCGTTTCTGGTAAGCCCACTTTGATTAAAAGCTCTTTTACCCACTGTTTGCGCTCGGCTGGCGTACCGATTTTATGAATAACAAACGGTTCTTCTAGAATCATACCGATGGTATGACGCTGATTGAGTGATTCCATTGGGTCTTGAAAGACGATTTGCATGTCTTTACGCAGCGATCGCATCTCTTTGACAGACAGTTTAGTGATGTCTTTACCTTCAAAGAAAATCTTACCTTCCGTTGGCTCGTATAACTTTAAGATCGTGCGACCAAGGGTGCTTTTACCACAACCTGACTCACCCACTAGCCCCAGTGTTTCACCTTCAGAAACAGACAGTGAAACCCCGTCTACCGCTTTGATGGTGTAGCCTTTCTTGAACAGCCCTTTACCAGAAACAAAGTGCTGCTTAAGATTTTCAATTCTTAATACTTCTTTTGCCATAACATCCTCTTTTATGACTCGTTCACTTTGCCCAGTTAACTGGCAAACATACTGGCATCAATAGGCTTGATATCGATCATCTGCTTCGGCTCATTATCTAAGCTCGGCATCAACCCCATCAAACGCTCTGTATATGGGTGCTGCGGGTTATCAAACAACTCAAAAATTTCTGCTTTTTCGACAATACGCCCACCATACATCACGGCAACATCATCACACACTTCTGCCACAACCCCGAGGTCGTGAGTAATGAAGATCATCGCCATGCCCGTTTCTTCCTGAAGCTCGTTCATCAGTTCAAGGATAGACGCCTGAACCGTAACATCCAACGCCGTAGTCGGTTCATCACAAATCAGAATATCCGGCTTACAGGCCAACGCCATCGCGATCATGACACGCTGGCGCATACCGCCAGATAGGTTATGGGGATACTCATTCAATCGCTTCTCTGGCATTGGGATTTTGACTTTTGCCAGCATCTCAATCGAGAAAGCCTCCCGCTCCTTTTTGTCGAGCTCTGGTCGATGGAGTTCAAGCACTTCACATATTTGACGACCAATAGTGTGTACTGGATTGAGCGCCGTCATCGGGTCTTGGAAGATGATCGAAATGCGATCGCCACGCATGGCATACATCTCTTCCGCAGGCAAATCAACTAGGTTGGTGCCGCGATAATTCACTTCACCTTTGATGATGTTGCCATATGGCTTAGGTAAAAGACCCATGATCGACATTGAGGTTACGCTCTTACCACTGCCTGACTCTCCCACCAGACCGAGTGTACGTCCAGCTCTCACATCAAAGTTCACACCATGCAGCACCTTCACTGGTCCATCATCGGTGGTGAATTCAACTTCGAGATCTTTAACACTTAGGATTACATCGTTTTCCATAACCAATCCTTACAGCTTATAAGTGTCATCTACGACAACAACAGGTTCAAAAGCTTTGCCTGACTTCATCGCTTGTTTCGTTTCTTTCTTGATATCACTATCAATCCAGTAAGTGCCATCGCCTATGATTGCACCACTGAACAGCGCCTCTGTCATGCGATTCATTGGCTTATCTGGAAACTTTAACCAGCGCCAATGACCATAGCGGACATAAGGAACCATGTAGCCTGGGACGATAACGTGAGCATCAATGATGTCACGCTGAATCTCATGACCTAGCTGGATCTTTTTATCCATATCCATGCCAAAGCGATACTCGATGATCTTTTCATCCAGTTCTGGCGTGCTGTAGTTTGTGAAAGAGTTAGTTTGCGGCTTGTTCGCATTGACTGAATGGAAGTACTCCCAATACGTTGGGATCTCAGACGTACCCATATCTAAGAAAGCCAAATCGTGCTTTTTCTCACGTACGTATTTGAACATGGATGAGCCATCAACCAACTTGAGCTCAATATCCAGCCCTGCTAGCTTGGCTTGCTCACGCAAAAAGGCAATACGAGGAGTATGAACAGGTGTTCCGTAGGTCAGCTCGAAGCTTAAGCGCTCACCTTTATCATTGACACGAATACCATCGGAACCAATTTTGTTAAAGCCTGCGGCTTCGAATGCCTCGGCCGCTTTTGCGGGGTCAAATTTCGGTGCTTTCGCGTCTGGTAGGGTGTATTTACCATGGCCATAACCCGTCGGGTTTGGCTTACGGGAGTAGTCACCACGCATGATGTTCTCAATCATGCCATCAAAATCAATTGCGTAAGTAATGCCCTTGCGAACGTTTAAATCATCCAGTAAAGGCATCGCGGTGTTCATCCATACGCCGCCCGCACCGACTGGAAATTGGTTGTAACCCCAGAACTTTTGAATGTAGCCTTTTTGGTACGGTTCTGTGTTCGATTTATCGTGCCATAGACTTGGCAGAACCAGACCAAATGCATCCAACTTACCCTTTTCAAAATGCTTCATCGCAATATCGCTATCGCGGATCACCGTGATGCGAATCTTGTCGACATTGTAGCGATTTTGGTAGTACTTATTGCTGTAACCCCACCAATCTTCGCCAACATGTTTGAAAGTCACGCTTCTACCTTTTTTGATATCATCTAGGTAGTACGCACTGGTCGTTGGTTCACTCTTAAAGTTGTAGTAACGGACAAAGTTGTCGTGAATACCATCACCATTTTCATCCTTTGAAGGGTTGGCATAAAAGTGTGCGGGACGTGGGCGTAAAGCCCCCATTCTTAGCAACAATTCTTCCGGATTGAACTCTTTCGCGGCCTTAACAGCAAACGTATAAGCGTCGTACTTAATAACATCCGCAATGGTTTTGTTGTAATAATCGTTGTACCAAGGTTCTAGGATATCCTTAGAACGATAAAACTTAAGCATGAATACAAAATCGTCGGCAGTCACAGGCTTGCCGTCCGACCATTTGGCTTCTGGATTGAGTTTGAAATAAACGGTTTTATTGTCGCCAGCTAACGCCCACTCATTAGCAAGTTCAGGGATGAACTCTAAAGTGTCTGGGTGGCGAACCACCAATCCAGGGGTTTCATCCAAGATAAAGGAACGCAACCCCGCATTGGCGTCTGGGCCAACACTACGTAACGTCTGTGGAAAACTTGACATGAAGGTGCGATAGGTCCCTCCACGTTTCGCTTCAGGCGAACCATATTGAGGCTCATCCCAGTTTGTTTGCCAGTTTAAGTCAGTCGGAAGCGTTGCTGACATTGCACCAAAACTCAGGGCGCTCAGCGTGGACGCTAAAAATAATTTCTTCATAAAACTTCCCTTTTTTATGTTTTGCTCACAATGCTCGCTTAAACATAGCGTGTGAATTTTTTCGGGTCGAAGGCTGCTCGAATGGCTTCACCAATAAAGGTCACCATTACCAACACGAGTACAATTGACGTCACCACTGAGGCAACAATCCATGGCGAGTCTAGGTTAGATTTACCTTGTTGTAGCAGCTCACCCCAACTTGGCGTTGGTGGCATAAGACCTAAACCTAGATAATCCAAAGCGGTCAGCGCAGTGATGTTTGCTGCAATAGTGAACGGTGCCAATGTCACGATCATCACCATCGTATTCGGTAGGATGTGATTAAACAAAATACGTCCCGTCGATGCCCCTAAAGCACGTGCCGCCATTACGTATTCTCGTGCCGCTTCTTTATAAGTCATGGTCCGCATGTACCATGTCATACCCATCCAGGTGAAAAGCACGTTAATAGCGACAAAGAGAGCGAACGTCGGTTGAACGATTGAGACAAGAATCATAATGACGTACAAAAACGGTACCATTGACCAGATTTCGATAAGTCGCTGTACAAACAAGTCAAATTTACCGCCCCAAAAACCCATAGCACAACCAACTGCGGTGCCGATCGCGTAGGAAATTGCCATGGTGAGCAACGCAAATCCCATTGCCGTTCTGAATCCGTAGACAAGTCGTGCCAAAATATCGCGACCTATAACATCTGTACCTAAATAATGCTTGTTTTCGGCACTAGGCGCTGTTGGCGGGAAATCACCACTAAAATCCTGTTCATATGGGTTCCATGGCACAAGCGGCAAAATAACAAAGTTGTCGCTCCCTTCGGCCTCAAACGCTTTTTGCAGTACGCGATAATCCGCTTCGCTGGATGACTCTTGGCCAAATTCACTGCCTAAACGGACATCACTGACAACAGGAAAATAGTAGCTACCATCGTACTTGACGACTAGCGCTTTACTATTAATCAGAAGTTCAGCAAAGAGCGACAAGATCAACATGATTGAGAGAATGACAAACGACCAATAGCCTCGTTTGATCTCTTTAAAGTGGCGAATTTTCTTTTGAGTTAATGGACTAACTTTAATCATGTTACGCTCCAAACTTCACACGTGGGTCGACTAAAGCAACACAAATATCTGAAATAATGTTACCAATGAGCAGCAACAGCGCATTAATGGCGACAATACCCATAACAACAGGGTAGTCACGCTCCATGATTGATTCGTAACCCAATAAGCCAATGCCATCAATATTGAAGATAACTTCAATCAGGAAGGCACCAGTCATGAAGAACAACAAAGAGTTACCAAAGTGACTCGCGATTGGGATTAAGCTGTTACGCAACGCGTGCTTACGAACCGCCTTTTTGAAAGGTAAGCCCTTCGCGATAGCTGTACGGATATAGTCTGAAGAAAGGTTTTCCATCAGGTTGTTTTTCATCGTCATTGTCAGTGTTGCAAAGTCGCCAATGAGGTAACAGATTAAAGGCAACACCGCGTGCCACATGATGTCCTTGGCGCGTTCAAAGAAAGTTTCGTAATCGTCGAAGTCATCGCCGACAAAGCCTCCCATAGGAAACCATTCCAAGTGATAACTAAATAGCGTGATGAGCAATACACCCACCACATAGCCAGGCAATGCATAGCCCACAAAGATGAGTATTGAAGAAGCGGAATCAAACACAGAGCCGTGCTTGAGCGCCTTGTAATAACCAAGAGGGATCGAGATAAAATAACTGATAAAAAAGGTCATGCCGCCATAAAATAACGACACAGGTAAACGCTCTGCAATCATGTCAGAGACAGGTTCGTAGTAACGTGTTGACTCACCAAGGTCTAGCACGACCAAGCGACTTAGCCACTCCACATACGCTTCTGTCACTGGCTTATCCAGACCGTAAAACGCATTTAGCTCAGCGATTTGATCATCAGAAAGGGCGGTATTGCCACCAGCAGACGTCATTGATGCGGCACCATCCCCTTGAGACTGCATTTGTGACAACATGCGTTCAACAGGTCCGCCCGGCACGAAACGAGTGATAGCAAAGATAAGAATAGTTATCCCGAGAAACGTTGGTATCACCAACGCCAAACGGCGTAAAAAGTACGACAGCATATACAACTTGCTCCTTGTCTACTGTCCAATTCAGGCGGAGTGAAAGAGGAAGTTCCCCGCCTAAAGTGGTGCATATTTATCTCGTAGTAACTAAAACTGTTGAAACACACTCCCTGCGTTTCAAGAACCAGACTTTTCTACTACTGCAATAATTTCAGCGTCATATTTATCTTGAATCCACATCAGCTTCAAGTGTTTGAAACCAAAACATGACAAACTTCCTCCGAAGTCGAAAAACAGAAATGTTTTTGTAAAAAATTATAAAAAACCACAAAAATAATTCACACAGAATATCAATCTAGGCTGTTTAGAGCCAAAACCCTACATAAAAATGCAAATACATGGAATAAATAGACATATCCACCACATGTATATTTGACCTAAAAATACGAGTGAGCCCTTTTACAGCAATGGGTATCATATTTTGATACCACCCTATAAGTTCGAGTCACCAAAGTATGGATTCGATATAAAACTCATCTCAGAACAATTCACTGGAAAAATATCTTTTTTCAGATTCAATTACCCACTAAAAAACCATAGGCAAGATAAGTCATTAAAGTTTATAAGAAACACAAAATACGGTGTTTTATTGAAATTTGATGTCGCCTTGGTAAGGCTATTTAGTTTTTTATTCCGCGTTTTAAACCAACCCTGGTTATTTACATCTTTTTTACATTTAAGCATCCCCGTTTACCACTGGTTTGACTTCCTTTTTTCATCTCGGTTATACATTGGCCGAACGTTAACGAAATATTAACGTCACAATTGGCCGCTATGCGGCCAGACATAGGAAATAATAATAATCGGAGCAACAAGGATGTATAAAAACACAACCGCTTTATCTGTTGCGATAAGCCTTGCGTTGGGGACAGCAGCAGTCGTAGCCCCAGCAACAGCACTGGCAGAAGAGCAACAAGTTGAAAAACTTCAAAAGATGAAAGTTACTGGTTCGCGCCTAACGCGCGCATCTATGGAAGGAAGCACACCAGTAGCTGTAATTGGCAGAGCCGAGATTGAACGCGCTGGTGATGTGTCTATTGCAGATGTATTACGCAAGTCCTCTTTCAACTCATTCGGTTCATACAGTGAGAGCTCTGGAAGCTCATGGCAAAGCCAAGCAACCGTATCTCTCCGCGGTTTAGGCGCATCACGGACATTAGTTCTGGTCAATGGCAAGCGCCTACCCGGCTCTGCAACAATGGGTGGTGGTGCTGCAAACATTAACGCAATCCCGTCAGCAATTGTAGAACGTGTAGAAGTCATGGCAGACGGTGGCTCTGCAGTATACGGTTCTGATGCAGTTGCAGGTGTTGTAAACATCATTCTAAAAGAAGAATTTGACGGTATTAATGTAACCGTTGGTTCTGGTATCCCAAGCCAAGAGGGTGGTGATGAGCAAAACGTTGCTCTCGTAATGGGCACTAGCGGAGAGAAAGGAAACATCATGTTCTCATTTGAGCATGACAGTAAAGATGAGATTTACCAACGAGATCGTGATTACCTCAGCTCAAAAAACACCGAATCAGCAAACTACTTCGATATGTCTGGCGTTAGTATCTACGGTCGTAACGTCTACCATGATGGTCAGTTAAAAGCACTAAACGGCTATAATACTGACGCATCATGTGACCCATCTAAAGGGTTTGTTGGTCTCACAAACTACCCTGGTCTTGGGGATATCTGCGGTTATGACTACACGTCAGAAGCTGCTCAAACAGCTTCTCTAGAACGAAATACTGTATTCGTAAACGGCAATATTTTCGTAACTGAAGATACTACCTTCAATGCTCAAATGCTTTTAAACCGTAACGAAAGTTTCAGTCGTTTCGCTCCAGCAGCAGGCATCTTCTCTGTAGATCCGAATACAGATGGCGGCGCAGATTTCTTTGCGGAGAATGGCTTAGATCCAACGGCAGGCCCAGCATCTGTATACTACCGTTTCAACAATGTAGGAACGCGTGACAACAACGTTAAAGACTTCCAAGCAGATTTCAAAGCAGGCCTAGATGGCACACTTTACACTGATTCTTTAGGTGATGTGATTTGGGAGACGGGGTATCACCTAAACTTCTCTAACAGTACAGAGTCAGGTACTGGCTATGTATTTGGTTCTGCAGCATCACAACTGGTTGAGTCTGGTCAGTTTGCAAACGGTGAGTTTAGTTCAGACGCGACAAGTCAACTTTCTGCTGGTACAAGCCGCGAAACTCAAATGGAAATGCACCAATTCTTTGGTGGTCTTCAATTTGATGTAGCCGAAGTTGGTGATGTGCTAATTCCTCTCTATGTCGGTGCAGAATTTACTACCTACGATTACTTCGATAAATATGACCCTCAAAGTGAGGCAGGTAATATTATTGGTAGTGCAGGTAACTCTGCTGGTGGAGATCGTGAAACATACGCTCTTTATGCTGAATCTTTGATCGCGTTTACTGACGAGCTGGAAATGAACCTAGCGGCTCGTTACGACCACTACAGCGACTTCGGGCACGAAGTATCACCAAAAGTATCTTTCCGTTACCAACCACTCGATAACTTGATGTTCCGAGCAGGCGCTGGCCTTGGCTTCCGAGCTCCGACACTATCAGATCTTTATGCTGCAGACAGCTACTCTTCAGACTTTGCGAAAGATTACACCTACTGTGCGCAAAATGGCATTTCATATGCAGATTGTCCAGAAACACAATACGATGTGACTCGAACATCAAATGAAGATCTTGATGCAGAAAAATCTGTATCATTTAACTTCGGTGTAAGTTTCTCACCAATAGAAGATCTAGATGTAACAATGGATTATTACAACATTAGTATTGATGATGTAATTACTCTGAACACACTACAAAGCATGATCGACGAAGAGCGTAGCTCTGGCAATAAAAACCCAAATATTGTTCGTGATGCTAATGATCGGATTATCGAAGCGACAGCAGGCCTTCAGAACCTTGGAACGCTTGATACATCGGGCATAGACTTGAAATTGGGATATCGCTATGACTTTAATTATGCAACTGTTAGATACGATTTCATGGGAAGCTACGTTTTAGACTTTAGCCAGCCTGAATATGTGGGTGGTCCTGTTAACAACCAAGTAGGTCGTAACGGCATGCCTGAGTACCGCTTCAATACAGGTGTTGGCTTGAGCTTCCTAGAAGATCATGACATCTATCTATCTGCAGACCACATTGCAGATCAGGCACAAGATGTTGACGATGACTACAAAAAAATCGGCCATATATCTTCACAAACCACATGGAACATTGCATATAACTACTTAGCCCCATGGGATGCTAAGTTTACTGCAGGTGTGCGTAACCTAACAGACGAAGACCCTGCTTTTGAAGCTGACGGTGTGACTTACGATGAAGAGTTATACAGCATTCAAGGCCGCGTTTACTTCTTGAAATACTCTCAAAACTTTTAATCAAAACCTTTGGCGCAGGTATCTTTCCTGCGCCCTATTCGACTGACTTTATACACTAACAAGGATGCTACTATGACGTTAAAGGAATTTGGCGTAAGTGCAGTAACTGCCGCGATTCTCACGGTAAGTGGAGCAGCGGCGGCTGCTGACTCTGGAACCGTCGTCGCCAACCAAGCAAAAGCAACGAAGTCTTCACAGGCTTCGCAACAAAAAATCGACAACTATGCCGAAAGCACCGAAGGCATGTTGGCAGAATACAAAGGCTTACTTCGTCAAATCGACAGTATGAAAGTCTACAACGAGCAAATTAACCGTATGGTTCAATCGCAGCAAGGCGAGTTGGACTCATTAAATAACCAAATTGCTCAAATCGATCAAACGGCAACAGAAGTGGTGCCACTTACATTAAAAATGATCGATGCACTCGACGAATTTGTGACTCTCGATCTGCCTTTCCAGAAAAAAGAGCGTAATAAACGTGTCCAAGAACTGCGTCGTCTCATGGATCGCGCCGACGTAACAACTTCAGAAAAATTCCGTAAAGTGATGGAAGCGTACCAAATTGAAGAAGGCTTCTCTCGCTCAATCGAATCTTACAAAGCTAGCCTAGACCGAAATGGTGAAATCGTGACTTACGATTTCCTACGTATTGGTCGCACAGCACTTCTATTCCAATCTCCAGACGGTGGTGAGACAGGTATGTGGAACCAACAAACACGTCAATGGGAAACATTACCAGAAAGCTACCGCATCGCGGTACAGCAAGGCCTTCGTATCGCGAAGAAGCAAGCGCCACCAGCGCTAATCAAACTGCCTGTATTTGCTGGGGAGGAATAAGAGATGAAAGGATTCAAAACTCTAGCCGCTGGCCTACTAGCGAGCTTATTTATGGTTTCTGGCGTACAAGCAGAAGCGCCTAAAAACTTATCTGAACTACTTAAAAACGTAAAATCAGAAAGCATCGTTGAGTCGAAAGAGAACAAAGCCCGTGAAGCTGAGTTCAAGAACAATCGCGATAAGCAAGCGGCATTATTGCAACAAGCTCGCGAAGAGTTAGCTGCGCAGCAAGCTCTGGGCGATCAACTTAAATCAACCTTTGATGAAAACGATAAGCAGCTAACTGAACTAACAGAAACCCTACGTGTTCGCTCTGGTACTTTGGGCGAAATGTTTGGTGTGGTCCGCCAGTATGCGGGAGAGTTTAAGGGCTTATTTGCAGCCTCTCAAAACGCTGTTCAGTTCCCAGAGCGTGACGCTCTACTAACGAAACTGGCTGAAAGTAAAGAACTGCCGTCAACACAAGAGCTAGAAGCTTTCTGGCATACCATTCTTCAACAAGTGGTTGCTTCTGGCGAAACTGCAACAACCCAAGCAACGGTTGTTTATGGCGAAGGTAAAGAAGCGGTTCGCGATGTCACTCTTGTCGGTGAGTTTAACGCGATTGCCGATGGTAAGTACGTCACTTATGTACCTCAAACAGGTAAGTTCGAAGAACTCTCTCGACAGCCTCGCACCAATATTACACGTCATGTTGCAGGCTTTGAGTCAGCGTCAAACAGCTATGAGCCACTGTTTATTGACCCATCCCGCGGTGTAATTTTGTCTCTACTTGTACAAAGCCCAACCGTTCAAGAACGTATTGATCAAGGTGGCATTGTAGGTTACGTCATCCTTGGTATGGGTGCAGTTGGCGCTATTATTGCTCTAATTTGCTTCCTACGCCTTCAAGTGATTGGCGGCAAAATGCGTAAGCAAGCGAAATCAGAAACCGTGATTCCTGGCAACCCATTGGGTGAAGTTATCCAAGCTTACCAAGAGCACAAAGGTGACAACCTTGAAGATCTGGAAGCGAAGCTGGACGAAATCATTCTACGTAATGCTCCAAGCATTGAGCGCTTCATCAGCTCAATCAAGCTTTTTGCTTCTGTAGCGCCTCTACTTGGTCTACTGGGTACGGTAATGGGTATGATCGGCACATTCCAAGCCATTACTCTGTTCGGTACCGGCGACCCTAAACTGATGGCTGGCGGTATTTCTGAAGCTCTTGTTACCACTATGCTAGGTCTGGTTGTCGCAATTCCATTGCTGTTCCTTTACACCATCGTACACAGCAAAGGTCGTCGTTTGGTTCAAACTCTTGAAGAACAGAGTGCAGGCTTCATCGCTCGCTATCAGGAAAAACTGCATAAAGCCGAAAGCTAAGGAGGCGTTATGTGGTGGTTAGTTGGAGAACTTGAATCAATTAGGCGCTTCTTGGGAATGGGTGGCGATGTACTCGTCGCCATCTTCATCCTCAGCTTTATGCTGTGGGCAGTATTGTTAGAACGCTGGTTCTATTTTGCTGCCGTCGCTCCAAAAGCCATGAAAAAAGCCGTTGGCTCATGGCAAGGGCGCTCAGAGCATCAAAGTTGGAACGCTAAGATGATCCGACAAGAAATCGTTTCTCGTCAGGATATTGAGAATAAAAAGGGACTACCAATCGTCAAAGTATTGATTGCACTTTGTCCCCTACTGGGTCTACTCGGCACCGTTGTCGGCATGATCCAAGTATTCGACATCTTAGCGGTAACAGGAACAGGAAGCCCTCGAGCAATGGCCTCGGGGATCTCAAAGGCAACAATCCCAACTTTAGCCGGGATGGTGGCTTCTCTATCAGGACTGTTCTTTAGTTCACGTCTTGATCATTTAGCCAAAGTCACAACGCAAAAGCTGGAAGATAAGCTAAAACATATTGCCTGAGTAAATGGAATTAGAGGTATAGGTCATGAAAAGACGCTATAGCAGTGATAGCAGTGATGAAACCGCTATCGATATGACACCGATGCTCGACATCGTATTTATCATGTTGATCTTCTTTATCGTAACAACATCGTTCGTAAAAGAAGCAGGTCTAGAAGTAAACCGTCCGACGGCAAGCTCAGCGCAAACCGTTAAGAAAGGTAACATCATGGTCGCAGTTGGTGCGGCGGGTGATGTTTGGGTTGATAAACGCCGCATCGAAGTGGACGCGGTTCGCGCGAATATTGAACGTCTTCGTGCAGAAAGTCCTGATGGCGCAGTTGTTATCCAAGCCGACACTGAAGCAAATGCTGGCGTAGTCGTGAAGGTTATGGACCAGATCAAAATGGCAGGTGTAGAAAGCATCTCCATTGCCGCAACCAATAAGGATTAAGCTTATGCGGTATCTGGCCTCAATTGCACTGGCGCTCATTGTCTCCCTCGGGTTGTTCTGGGGGATGGACAAGCTAGTAAACAAAGAGCGCCACGAGTTAGTGTCGAATGATGACCTACGTATGGTCGAGTTTATTCGCATTAAACCGGACGAAAAAATACAGGAGAAAAAACGCGAACTTCCGAAACCGCCACCACCGAAGCGTCCGCCACCACCGCCAGAAATGAAGGTAACGGCAACGGTAAAACCGGTGATGGATCAAATCCCAATGGACATGCCAAAACTTGATCTTCCAGTTAACGTAACCGGTGGTTCAGTGCTTGGACACTACACCCAAGGTGGTGGTGCTAAGTTGGCAGGTAGCGGAGGCCCAGTTCCTCTTGCGACATTCCAGCCTCAAATGCCTCGTAAAGCAGCGAGATCGGGATTAGAAAAAGGTATCGTACTCGTAGAGTTTACGGTTAACGAACGTGGTGGCGTACAAGACGTCAAAGTCTTAAAAGAATCTCCACGTAAGTTGGGCTTGGGTAAAGCGGCGAAGAAAACTGTATCAAAGTGGACTTTCAAACCAAAAATGGTTGATGGCCAAGCGGTTAGCTCTCGTCTTTCTCAGGAAATCGAGTTCTCTACGAACTAAGGAGTCGCAATATGAAAGCATATACTAAGTTGTTGGCTTCTCTGGTGTTTATCTCAGGCGCGTATGGCGCGCCTGCTTTTGCCAATACTCCTGAGTTGTCTGACAGAACATTCCGAACCGTGAACAAAGTTCAGGAACTGATTGCAACTGAAAAATACTCGGATGCTATCTCTAAGCTGAACTCTGCCTTGGGAAGTACCAAGAAAAAGAAATACGACCGCGCTGTGTTACTGCAACAGATGGGCTTTCTGTATTCTTTAAAGGACGACTACCCAAAAGCAGCGAAATACTTTGCTGAAGCACTCAAGTTAGATGCTTTACCAGTACCCGTAGCTCAACAGGTTCGTTACAGCCTTGCACAGCTTTATCTAGCAGAAGGCAAATTTAAGCAATCCGTTAATACAATGAACGAGTGGTTCAAGATTGCTGAAACAACAGAGGAAAAACCTCAAGCACATGCTTACATCACATTAGCAAGTGCTTACATTCAACTAGAAGATTACCGCAACGCAATTCCGCCAACCAAAAAGGCAATTGCAATGACGAAGAATCCTAGTGAATCTTGGTATCAACTGTTGATGTCTGCTCACTATGAATTAAAGCAATTCAAAAGTGTCGCTAGCGTGCTAAAAATTTTAACGACTAAGTATCCGCAAAATAAGCGTTACTGGACCCAGTTGTCTGGCATCTACATGGAATTAAAGCAAGAGCGCAATGCCCTTTCAACTTTAGAGATGGCCTATAAAATGGGACTTCTTGATGGTGAAAAAGAATACTTACGCCTAGTTAATTTCCAAGCTTATCAAGGGGTGCCTTTTAGAGCAGCGAAAACACTTCAAAACTTGATCGATGAAGGGCATGTAGAACGAAATGCTACAAATCTGGAAAAGTTAGGTTCGTTTTGGCAGCAAGCACAGGAGTTAGGTCACGCTATTGATGTTTACCAGCAGGCTTATAATCTTGCTCCTGCAGCAAAAACTCAAATAAAAATTGCTCGTTTAATGATTTTAGATAAGCAATATACAGAAGCGACGAAGTTTGCTCAAAACAGTGCTCCAGACGCAAAGCGCGATCAAAAGGCGGAGCTGTCTTACATTCGTGGAATGGCATATTTTGAATTAAATCAGCCAACCAACGCTCTTAAGGCAATGAAGAGTGCTGCTCAATCTCCTGATATGAAGGCGGTCGCAAGCCCTTGGATAAATTTCCTAGAATCCCAAGGATAATTTGAAGATTAAGTGTGAGTCAGTCGCACGCCTGGGGAAGTGAAAGCTTCCCCTTTTTTCGTTTGTTTGTGCGCACGCGAGCTCTTTTCAACATTTAAGTAAGACGAAAAGATCAACTGGTAACAAAATAGAGATCATGATACTCTTCGCCTCCATTTTTCTGGCGGGATTATCACCAATATCCATCCCTTTGGTGGTTGATTTATCATTGCCAGTGCTATCGTTATAAGAATGTCGGACTTTCCTTCGGCACTCAATCAATCCAATCAAAAGTGGAACAGTACAATGGGCAAAGGTACTCTCTATATCGTATCTGCACCTAGCGGCGCAGGTAAATCTAGCTTGATCTCAGCGATGTTGGAACGCAATCCAACCTACGCAATGAAAGTGTCTGTGTCTCATACCACGCGTAACATGCGACCTGGTGAAGAAAATGGTGTCCACTACCATTTTGTAGCGAAAGATGAGTTTGAAGCCCTGATCGCTAAAGGTGATTTCCTAGAATACGCTGAAGTGTTTGGTAATTATTACGGCACCTCTCGTGTGTGGATTGAAGAAACGCTAAATAAAGGTATCGACGTTTTTCTAGATATCGACTGGCAAGGCGCACGTCAAATCCGTGAGCAAATGCCTGAAGCCAAAAGCATCTTCATCCTGCCACCATCAAACGGTGAGCTAGAGCGTCGCTTGAACACTCGTGGTCAAGATAGCGATGAAGTGATCGCAAAACGTATGGCTGAAGCCAAGTCAGAAATCTCTCATTACAGCGAATACGACTACGTGATCGTAAACGACGATTTTGATACCGCTTTGATGGACTTTAAAGCCATCTTGCGTGCAGAGAGATTGAAGGAAGAAAAGCAAGCTGCTAAATATAAAGGTATGCTTGACGCGTTGTTAGCAGAGTAACTTCAAAAAAGTCACGCTGTAAAACATAAAGAATTTCTCGTTTTTTGCTCAGTGCGAAAAACACAATAAACTACCTGAGAAAGTCCACAAACGGTGGCTTGTCTAATTGCTAGTAAATAAAGTAGTTAGGTTGTATACTTTCTCGTCATTCTAAAATTTTAGTTAACTATTTGGAGTCCTCATGGCACGCGTAACTGTTCAAGACGCTGTTGAAAAAGTTGGCAACCGTTTCGACCTAGTACTGATTGCGGCTCGCCGCGCTCGTCAAATGCAAACTGGCGGTAAAGATGCACTAGTGCCAGAAGAGAACGATAAGCCAACGGTTATCGCTCTACGCGAAATCGAAGAAGGTTTAATTACTAAAGAAGTTCTAGACGCTCGTGAACGTCAAGAACAGCAAGAGCAAGAAGCGGCAGAGCTAGCGGCAGTAAGCAGCATCGCTCACAACCGTTAATTCTGACTTTAGAATTCAACAACCTCCCGGGCCTATAATTTGTATCTATTCGATAGCCTCAAAGACGTTGCCCAAGAATACCTAACAGAGCCTCAGATTGAGGCTCTGCGTCAATCTTATGTGGTAGCGAGAGATGCCCATGAAGGGCAAACCCGCTCTAGCGGTGAACCATACATCATCCACCCTGTCGCTGTGGCTCGTATCTTGG
Source organism: Vibrio sp. T9 (assembly GCF_003123985.1). Taxonomy (NCBI): domain Bacteria; kingdom Pseudomonadati; phylum Pseudomonadota; class Gammaproteobacteria; order Vibrionales; family Vibrionaceae; genus Vibrio; species Vibrio sp. T9. The sequence continues at coordinate 135,310 of NZ_NIGY01000002.1, read as the reverse complement.
CCGAAATGCGCCTTGATATCGAAACCCTCCAAGCTGCTTTGCTACATGACGTCATTGAAGACTGTGATGTAACTAAAGAAGATCTCGAAGAGAAATTCGGCAACACTGTCGCAGAATTGGTTGATGGTGTATCTAAACTGGACAAACTCAAATTCCGCGATCGCAAAGAGGCTCAGGCTGAGAACTTTCGTAAGATGGTTCTGGCCATGGTGCAAGATATCCGCGTCATTCTGATCAAACTGGCTGACCGCACGCACAACATGCGTACGCTTGGCGCGCTTCGACCAGATAAAAAACGTCGTATTGCTCGTGAAACGTTAGAGATTTACGCGCCACTCGCTCATCGTCTTGGTATTCACAATATCAAAACCGAACTCGAAGAGCTGGGCTTTGAAGCGCTATATCCCAACCGCTACCGCGTACTAAAAGAAGTGGTAAAAGCGGCACGCGGCAATCGTAAAGAGATGATCCAACGTATTCACAGCGAAATAGAAGGCCGTCTGCAAGATTTCGGCTTGAATGCTCGCGTCGTTGGTCGTGAGAAAAACCTGTTCTCTATCTACAACAAGATGAAAACCAAAGAACAGCGCTTTCACACCATCATGGATATCTATGCGTTCCGAGTCGTTGTTGATACCGCTGATACTTGTTATCGCGTTTTAGGCCAAGTACACAGCTTGTATAAGCCACGTCCTGGTCGCATGAAAGATTACATCGCGGTACCAAAGGCGAACGGCTACCAATCGCTACACACTTCCATGGTTGGCCCACATGGCGTACCTGTTGAAGTTCAGATCCGTACTGAAGATATGGATCAAATGGCGGACAAAGGTGTCGCGGCACACTGGTCTTACAAAGACAAAGGCGACAAGTCTGGCACCACTGCGCAAGTGAAAGCTCAGCGTTGGATGCAAAGCCTGTTAGAGCTACAACAAAGCGCGGGTAACTCATTCGAATTCATTGAAAACGTAAAATCCGATCTTTTCCCAGATGAGATTTACGTCTTCACACCAAAAGGTCGTATCGTTGAATTGCCTTTAGGCGCAACGGCTGTTGACTTTGCCTATGCCGTACATACCGATGTAGGCAACTCTTGTGTTGGTGCTCGTGTTGATCGTAACCCTTACCCATTGAGTAAGGCATTGAAAAACGGTCAGACGGTGGAAATTATCAGTGCCCCTGGTGCGCGTCCGAATGCGGCATGGCTAAACTATGTCGTGACTTCTCGTGCCCGCACTAAGATTCGACAAGTACTGAAAACGATGCGTCGTGAAGAGTCGATTACTTTAGGTCGTCGCCTACTTAATCACGCACTTGGCCGCCACTCGATTGATTCAATTTATCCAGAAAATATCCAAGAAGTCTTGAATGATCTTCGCCTAGAAAGCATCGATGATTTATTGGCTGCTATTGGATTGGGTGAGTTGATGAGCATTGTGATCGCACGTCGTCTCCTTGGTGATACCGAAGAGCTCACGACAACAAGCTCAATCCCAACGGACTCGAAGAAGAAGCTTCCGATTCGCGGTGCAGAGGGCTTATTGCTGACGTTTGCAAATTGTTGTCATCCTATCCCAGATGATCACATTATTGCTCACGTATCGCCTGGTCGTGGTTTGGTTGTTCACCGAGAAACATGTCCGAACGTTCGTGGTTATCAGAAAGAGCCAGACCGTTATATGGCTGTTGCTTGGTCTGACGACTACGACAAAGAGTTTATTGCTGAACTTAAAGTCGACATGCTGAACAACCAAGGTGCTCTTGCAGAACTGACCAACGTGATCTCGAAAACAGGATCAAACATTCATGGTCTTTCGACGGAAGAGCGTGATGGTCGTTTATACACTGTGACTGTGCTGTTGACGACGAAAGATCGTGTCCACCTTGCTGGTATCATGCGTAAGATTAAGGCAATGCCTCAAGCAACCCGAGTCAGACGCAGAAAGAACTAACCTCTATCGCCACCTACTCTGTTAGGTGGCGATTTTTTATACCTCAATAAATATGAACCTAGAACGTTACAACCGTATTCACCAAGTCCTAAAAACTCGCCAAACTGATCTGACACTTTGTCTCGAAGAAGTACATAAGCCAAACAACGTCTCTGCCGTGATCCGCACCGCTGACGCGACAGGCTTACACAAAGTTCATGCCATTTGGCCTGATAAAATGCGTACGCTGAGCCATACCTCAGCTGGCGCGCGTAACTGGGTTGAAGTGGATACTCACGACTCCATTGAAACTGCGATTACCGAACTCAAAGCGCAAGGTATGCAGGTTTTGGTGACCAATCTTTCGGACACCGCCGTCGATTTTCGCGAGATCGACTACACCAAACCAACTGCCATCATTTTAGGCAGTGAAAAAGTTGGCGCTTCAGAGCAAGCCAAACAACTTGCCGATCAAGACATTATTATCCCGATGGTGGGCATGGTGCAGTCACTAAACGTATCGGTTGCTAGTGCCGTAATTTTGTATGAAGCGCAACGTCAACGTGAAGCCGCAGGCATGTACGACCGAGAAGAAAGCGCTCTGCCTAAAGAGACAATCAACCGTATTCTCTTTGAACGTGGTCACCCAGTGCTGGCAAAGGTCGCGAAACGAAAAGGACTCGCTTACCCGCCACTCGATGACGAAGGCCAAATCATCGCCGATAACGCGTGGTGGCAAGAGATGCAAAGCAAGTAACAGACTTTCGTCATCCTGAACAGCGACGAAGGAGTGTGATTTAGGATCTAATTCCCGAGTGTGCTGATGCTGATAGTGTTAACTTCAACGACATACTTGTTGGAAATAGATTCCTGATGTCGCTAGGCTCCTCGGAATGACAGGTTATCAGTCAGATCATGACACTAACTAAAGCATGACTATTTTTTCCTGTACAAAAACACAGCTCCATGGTTAACATACTGCTATGTTAACCATTTTCTTGAGCCCTCTATGTCCGCCCAAATGTTATCTGCCGTCCCATTAACCTCCCTTTCTGGGGTTGGCGCGAAAGTCGCAGAAAAACTCGCCAAAGTTGGCTTACATAGCGTTCAAGATTTGCTGTTTCATCTTCCACTGCGCTACGAAGATCGTACCCGTATTTACCCTATTGCCAAACTGCATGCTGGCCTTTGGGCGGCCGTGCAAGGCAAGGTCATGGCAGTCGATACCATCTTCGGTAAGCGCAAAATGTTAACGGTAAAAATCAGCGACGGTAATGGCACTATCACGCTGCGCTTTTTCAACTTTACCGCGGCCATGAAGAACAATTTCACACAAGGTAAGTTAGTACATGCTTACGGTGAAATTAAGCGCGGTGGCATGGGCTTGGAAATTGTTCATCCTGACTACAAGTTTTACGTCAGCGATCAAAAGCCCGATGTAGAACAGAACTTAACCCCTGTTTATCCCACTACAGATGGTTTACGCCAAATCACATTGCGCAACCTTACCGAACAAGCTTTAGCCCTGCTTGATAAAACCGCAGTGCAGGAATTACTTCCAGCCGGGCTGTATAACCATCAAATCACGATGTCGCAAGCGCTGCACACCATTCATCGCCCACCACCAACCATTAATTTAGATGAGTTTGACGAAGGCAAACATCCTGCTCAAATCCGCTTGATCATGGAAGAGTTGCTCGCACAAAACTTATCGATGCTGGCGGTGCGTAGCAAAGGCCAGAAGGATTCAGCGTTACCTCTCGGTCCTTGCAATAAACTAAAAACGCAGCTTTTAGCCCAACTGCCTTTCTCTCCTACGAACGCTCAAACCCGAGTAGTACAAGAGATTGAAGCCGATTTAGAAAAACCCCACCCAATGATGCGCCTAGTGCAAGGTGATGTGGGATCGGGGAAGACGTTGGTTGCCGCTCTGGCCGCCGTTCGTGCCATTGCGCACGGCTATCAGGTGGCACTCATGGCACCAACCGAACTATTGGCTGAGCAACACGCGATCAACTTCGCCAACTGGTTTGAAACAATGGGCATTCAAGTCGGTTGGTTAGCGGGCAAACTCAAAGGTAAGGCAAAGGAAGCCGAGCTGGCTCGCATTGCCAGTGGTGAAGCACAAATGGTAGTGGGTACTCACGCGCTATTCCAAGAGCACGTTGAATTTCATCACCTTGCTTTGGTCATCATTGATGAACAGCACCGCTTCGGTGTCCATCAGCGATTAGAGTTACGTGAAAAAGGCGCAAAACAAGGCGCCTACCCACATCAGTTGATCATGACGGCAACGCCTATTCCTCGCACGTTAGCGATGACCGCATACGCTGACCTGGAAACTTCCGTGATTGACGAACTGCCTCCGGGTCGAACGCCGATTCAAACCGTCGCCATTCCTGACACAAAACGTGACGACATCGTCGAGCGTGTCCGAAATGCCTGTTTAAACGAAGGTAAGCAGGCATATTGGGTGTGTACTCTGATTGATGAGTCGGAAGTATTAGAAGCACAAGCCGCGGCTGATACCGCTGAAGAGCTTCAACGTAAGCTACCGGACGTAAAAATTGGTCTAGTACACGGCCGAATGAAGCCGGCAGAGAAACAAGCGGTGATGCAAGATTTCAAAGACAATAAACTGCATTTGCTGGTCGCAACAACAGTGATAGAAGTGGGCGTAGACGTGCCAAACTCTAGCTTGATGATCATCGAAAACCCCGAACGTCTCGGTTTAGCACAATTACACCAGCTAAGAGGTCGCGTGGGCCGAGGTTCCGTTGCTAGCCATTGTGTGCTGCTGTACCACTCTCCACTGTCGAAAACCGCGCAAAAACGTCTCGGAGTACTACGTGAAAGTAACGATGGCTTCGTCATTGCACAGAAAGACCTAGAAATTCGTGGCCCGGGCGAACTATTGGGTACAAAACAGACTGGTCTTGCTGATTTCAAAATCGCAGACTTAGTTCGAGATCAACGTCTGATTCCCGAAGTTCAGCGCATTGCGCGTCATATTCATGACAATTACCCGAATAACGCAACAGCAATTATTGATCGCTGGTTGGGTGAGCGGGATATTTACTCCAAAGCATAGTGATTAAAAGCGAGCCAAATGGCTCGTTTTTTAATACGCTAAAAACCAAAGCAATCGTTTGCTTTTTAGGTAGATCTCTCTATAATCGCGCACAAATTTTTAAGTGTGTTGCATCACACTCCACCAACCTGAGTTGACTCTGATTAACAGCAATCACAGGTAACGACGTCAACTCCACCCTGCTCTCCCATTCAGCGAGATCTGGGAATATATTGCGACTAGCGAGACAAACAATGACAACTTCAAACCGATCTTCGGAACTGGTCTATCAACTCAATGATCGACCACCTTTGCCTCAAACCATTTTTGCCGCACTTCAGCACTTATTGGCGATGTTCGTCGCGGTTATCACTCCGTCACTGATCATCTGTCAGTCTTTGGGTGTACCAGCAGACCAAACGAATACCATCATCAGCATGTCTTTATTTGCGTCAGGCGTGTCTTCGTTTATTCAAATTCGCACCTTTGGCCCAATTGGCTCTGGTTTACTCTCTGTTCAAGGCACCAGCTTTAACTTTTTAGGTCCTATTATTGGTGCAGGCCTATCGCTGAAAGCAGGTGGAGCAGACATCAGCACCATGATGGCAGCCATTTTTGGTACGATTTTAGTGGCATCATTTGCAGAGATTTTCCTATCTCGCGTATTAGAGCATGCCCGTCGCATTATCACTCCGCTCGTTTCAGGCATTGTCGTCACTCTTATCGGCCTCACACTGATTCAGGTCGGCTTAGTATCAATGGGCGGTGGCTACGCAGCATTAAATGAAGGCACATTCGGCAGCTTAGACAAACTGGCGCTCGCTGGAACGGTACTTGGCTTAATTGTGATATTAAACCGCTCTAAAAACCCATACATCCGTGTGGCTTCGATTGTGATTGCGATGCTAGTAGGCTACATCATGGCGTATTTTATGGGGATGGTAGATACTTCTCAGCTAGGCACAACCGAGATCGTAGCACTGCCCGTACCAATGCAATATGGCTTATCGTTTGACTGGTCTCTGTTCATTCCGCTGGTGCTGATTTTCTTTATTACCGCACTAGAAGCCATCGGCGATATTACCGCCACATCCGAAGTGTCTGGCGAGCCAGTCAAAGGCCCAGTGTACATGAAACGCATTAAGGGTGGTGTGTTAGCAGACGGCTTAAACTCTGCAATCGCAGCCGTGTTTAACAGTTTCCCGAACTCCACCTTTAGCCAGAATAACGGCATCATTATGCTAACAGGGGTTGCGAGCCGTTACGTGGGTTACTTTATTTCTGGCATGTTAGTGATTCTTGGCTTGTTTCCTGGTGTCGCTAGCTTTGTTCAGCTGATTCCTGAGCCAGTACTTGGTGGCGCAACGATTGTCATGTTTGGTACGATTGCTGCCGCTGGTGTACGTATTATCTCTCGTGTTGAGCTCGATCGCCGCGCAATTCTGATCATGGCCTTATCCTTCTCAATGGGGCTTGGTATCGCGCAAAAACCAGAGATTCTGCAATTCATGCCAGAATTTATTAAGAGTATTTTCTCCACTGGCGTTGCTGCAGGTGGTATCACAGCGATCATTTTAAACCTACTTCTGCCAGAGAAACTGGAAGACGAAGATGAACTTCCTCAAGAAGTGAAAGAGTCTTAATAAGATTGTACAGAAAAGCAAAGCCCAACCTGTTTAGGTTGGGCTTTTTGTTTTAAATGGTACAGTCATCGACTTACTTGGTAGGAAAGCTGATTTGAGCGATTAAACCGCCTTCACTGCGATTACGCATCACCACAGAGCCTGAGTGCTGGCTGATTATACGCTTCACTATCGCCAGCCCAAGCCCTGTACCTTCACTTCCGCGAGCTGTATCACCACGCGTAAAGGGTTCAAATAATTTTGCGATTTGAGAATGCTCGATACCCGGTCCGTTGTCTTCTACCGATATCCACACTAGCTGCTTATCTGCCGTCACACCGGTACTGATTTTGACCCAGCCATTCCCGTAACGCAGTGCATTGACAACTAAATTACTGATCGCCCGTTTAATCGCAATAGCGCTTCCTTTGGCTGGTGGCAGGTTAGGATTAAGATCCGTTTCAATTTCAGCCTCATAACCACCTTCCGAACTGGCGACATCACTGGCAATCGTACTGATATCCACAGGTTCAAACGATTCTTTGTTCACCGGTTTGAGGTAGTCCATAAACTGACTAATTATCTCATTACATTCTTCCGTATCGCTAATGATCCCTTCAGCAAGGTAGCTGTCCTCGGGAGACATCATTTCTGTCGCTAAGCGAATGCGCGTCAGCGGTGTTCGCAAGTCATGGCTAATCCCCGCCATTAATAGGGCGCGATCTTCTTCGAGCTCCTGAATGCCTTTGGACATTTGATTAAACGCTCGGGTTACAGAGCGAATTTCCGATGCGCCTTTTTCTGCCAACGGTGGCGGGATTTCACCTCGACCGACGTCTTTAGCGGCTCTCTCTAAAGCCAAAAGTGGGCGGTTTTGTAAACGAATAAACAACCAACCACCAGCAATGATCAGCAGCGCCATAATCAAGCTGTTACGAAACAGCGGTGCAAAATCTTCTTCTTGCAGCTCAGATAAAGGAATACGAATGATGGAGTTCGGCAACTTTTCGATGTGCATCCACAAGATGTAACTTTCATCGCCAAGAAATAAGCGCACTTCGGTGGGCGAACCTAGCTCTTGGCTCATTTCTTCAGACATCAAATCAATCGACATCGCGTGATGAAATTCAACCGCTTTATCGCTGTCGAGGCTGTGAACTGTCACCCCCAGCCTTTCTAATAATTGACGTCTCAGCGGTGCATCAGATTTTAATGGCCCTTCATCATCAAGCACCAAATTGAGCTCATGGGCGAGAATTTTATTGAACTGCTGCAAACTCGGCATCAACGCGTAGTTAAAAACGGCGTAGTAAGAGAAAACTTGGCTAGCGAGGAGCAAAGAGATGAACAGTAGGATAGATTGTGTCAGTGAACTTCGGATGCGCATGGAACGTTCCTGGTGGTCCTAATCGCGAAATTTCAGCCTTCGAAGGGAAGGACTTGAAGGCTGAAGTTGCTATAGCCAAGTGCTGGCTATGGAGTGAGGAGATTACACCTCTTTGCCGTCTGGGACGAAAACGTAACCTAACCCCCACACGGTTTGAATGTAGCGTGGCTTGCTTGGATCGTCTTCTAACATGCGACGCAAACGTGAGATTTGCACGTCAATAGAACGTTCCATCGCAGAATATTCACGGCCACGTGCCATGTTCATCAATTTGTCTCGTGACATCGGCTCTCGCGCATTCGTCACGAGCGCTTTCAGGACAGCAAACTCTCCTGAGGTCAGTGGCATTGCCTCGTCACCGCGGAACATCTCGCGAGTGCCTAGATTGAGTCGGAACTCGCCAAACTCCACTACTTTTTCTTCGGTGCTTGGCGCGCCCGGCAACTCTACGGTTTGACGGCGTAGTACGGCTTTAATGCGAGCGAGTAATTCACGTGGGTTAAATGGTTTTGGCAAATAATCATCCGCCCCCACTTCCAGACCCACAATACGGTCCACTTCATCACCTTTCGCGGTGAGCATTAAGATTGGCAGCATGTTGTTCGCGTGGCGTAGACGACGACAAATCGACAAACCGTCTTCACCTGGCAACATTAGGTCCAGCACCATTAAATGAAAGTTTTCGCGCGTTAGTAGGCGATCCATCTGTTCGCCATTAGCGACACTTCGGACCTGAAAACCTTGCTCAGAAAGGTAACGCTCCAATAGAGCACGTAAACGAGCATCGTCATCAACCACTAAAATTTTATGATTTTCTTGCATTGAAACATCCTTTCAGAAGCATCTATTGTCGAAAATGTATCACTGTTTTTCCTAACGTGCTCAAGCAAATTGTTACTCTTTTTATCTTAAGCGCTTTATTTTCTCTCTAGCAGGTATTTTCAGCACCTACTATTGGCCATAATTCCATTCCAGTTCACGTTTGGCCTCAAGCAACTCTTGTTGTGCTTCTGCCAATTTGTGACGTTTTTTCTCGATTTTGTCTGCTTTCCCTGAACGCTGCGCTTCCGCTAGTTCTTGCTCACGCACCTCAACGTCTCGCGCCTTTTCGTCCACTTCCGCTTGCAGTTCTTGACGCAGTTCACCTTCCGAACATTCATTCTGGATAGCGGTAAGTGCCTGTTCTAAGCCTTTAATTCGATGTTCATTACCTTGTGCTTTCGCATACTCAAGCTGCTGTTCTACCGCTAACTCTTTGGCGTCACAGCCTTTCACTTCATCTTGAGCAAAAACTGAGAGTGAGAATCCTATTGTTAGTGCAGCACCACACATGACTGCTTTGTTCATTTTACTTCTCCGATAAAGGCACCATGCCTTTGTATCCAATAAGCTGACGTTGAGACTCAAGTCACTTCTAGTGAACTTCAAGAGACTTGAATCGGTGATAAAGCCTCAGTCTTCCAAGGCTGGTTTGTTGTATTCAATCGAGTTAATGAACCACTCTTTTTCACCTTCTGGGGTTCGCACCGTGAACTCTTCATCCACTTGTTTTTTCAACATCGCTCGCGCCATAGGTGAATCGATAGAGATGTAGTCTTTCGCATCTCCATAAATCTCTTCAGGCCCAACTATGCGGAACTTCTTCACCTCTCCTGCCTCATTTTCTATTTCAACCCAAGCACCAAAAAAGACTTTGCCTTCTTGCTGTGGAGAATAGTCAACGATCGTGACTTCAGGCAGAAACTTGCGAAGAAATCGAACACGACGATCGATCTGACGAAGCAGACGTTTATTGAAGGTGTAATCCGCATTTTCTGAGCGATCGCCCAGGCTCGCCGCCCAAGTGACGATTTTGGTGATTTCAGGACGCTTTTCATTCCAAAGGTAATCATGCTCTTGTTTGAGTTTGTTATAACCTTCACGGGTAATCAGCTTAGTTTTCAAGTTAACTCCTATCTCAACTAAAAAATGCCGCTCTTGAGCAGCATTAAGGAGATGATATACCCAAAGCACTGGCTTCGTTCGGGCTTTGGGTATCAAGATAATAAGGCGGCCAGAGTGCTACTTTTCGTAATCTGGTTTTTGCGTCACGATGTAATTCGTATCACTCGAAACAACCGCGCCATGTTTTAGGAAGTTTTTACCTAAAATCATGCTGTAATGGAAGCGACCTCGGTCTTGCAAATTGACTCGGATCTTCTTCTCTAACTCGCCAAGCTTAACGTGCATTTCTACTACAGGCCGTTCATTGGCCTTTTCTCCTTTTTTGGCCGTTATACGCATGACATCCACCACCTCACGGGTAAACGCCTTGGTCATGCCTAGATCGTTTTCATAAGTAAAGCTCACCATATCTTTACCGTCTTTTTGAAAGCGCTTGATGTCCTTGGCATTAATCGAGCTCACGTCAGCACCAGTGTCCAATTTAACAGGGAAAGACATCCCTTCCACTTCAGCCACTTCGATATGACCAGCTTTGAAAAGTGGCCTTGCATCTAGTAAATGGTCGGCGCGAGTATTCAGCAGCACACCGCCTTTGGCGATGTCATGACCAAAAACGAAAAATGGTTGCGTCTCGTCTTCATCTAGCACATCGAGTGCAAATTCCATTGATGTCTCTTTGCTACCGAAAAGGAAATCGCCATCAACAACGGGACGCACAGTGCTACCCACTTTGAGCTTTTTCACCACGGGCTTGGTAATTTTTTCTTCTTTACCCTCATCGTTCATTAAATAAAACGTGACGGATTCATCCTTACCTTTTTCTGTTACTTCAAAGCCATTTACACGCAGTAATGGCGTTTTCACCGTAAACGTGGGGTAAGCAGGAACGGTATAACCATCAATGGTGACTTGTTCTTCCGGTGAAATCACAAGGGGCTTTGACTTGAGTGCGCTCTTGAACGTTTTTTCAACACCGCCCAATAGGTTTTCTCTGTCGGTATCAATCACAAAGTGTTGGCTCGCGACATCCTGACCCAAACGAATTTGTGAACTGAACTTACTGCGGTCACGCAAATAGACTAACCAACGTTGAGTTTCGTTTTCGTCGATTTTCACTGGTAAGTAGACCAACGGACGCTCGCTCTTAGTGGTTTTCAGCATGCGTACCAAAGGTAACGTCATTGGGTGGCGCTTGCCGTTTTCACCTTCTAGCGTGAAAGAAACTGCATTGTTCTTTTTATCAACCTTGATATCCAGTGCGTGAACGTTGGTGTAGCGGCTGGTGGTTGATATGCTGATCTTGTATGGCACGCCCTCGACTTCCACCGTCTCTTTTTTGCCGATCATTTTTGCGCTTGGTTGCTCTTGAAGATAGTCGTAGCCAGCGAATACCCACGCATTGTTATCGAGATAGGTTTTACCAATCAAGATAGGAGAAGAGAATTGCGTGCGCTTGGTCAGATTCACTTCTGTATCAACGGTGTGGCCTGCAATCGTCATCGGCATTTTTATCGTCGGGCGTAAAATAGGCTTTTTGCTTGTTCGACTACGAATGGCGCTCACTCGCTCCAGATCATCGGTAATCTGTATTTCTTTTCCTGTGTAAGGATGAGGAACCGTAAAGCTCACCTTCACTTGATATGGTTTAAAAGTATCGGCATCCCACTTCGCCTTCGTCCCACCTAAATCATCGACAATCGCCCACAACAACTCGTTGTCTTTCAAGTTCTGGTAGTCAGGATGAGAGCTACTGACATGGATGTTCTCTGCATGCATAGACGTGGTGTCAGCACCAGTATCAATCTTGCCAATAAATGGTACCGCTTTTAGCTCTGGAATATCACTGTAGTAAACGCTCTCCACTCGTCCAAGCACCAACTTGTCATCAAGCTGATATACAGGGTCTTGTGTGGTTGCTGATATGGATTGTGCCCAACTAAGCGGGGCGACAAGTAAGGCACTCGTAAGCGCTAACGCCAAAGACATTTTTTTCATCATGATTATCCGAATAAGCCGAGGTACATTTAGTTATATCAATAACCGTGGATATAGGTTAGTCGATAGTTGCGGATATAAGTTCTCAATTTAATTACAGTTTTGACACAAATCTGACTGATGTCCACCAGCGCCCGGTAAATTTTTGTCTCGTTAATTTAAAACATTGCAAATTCTTCGAACGACCCCAATGTTCTATACAACCCAAACCGAATTGAAAGAGAAAACACGGATGAGCCAAGCTATCTGTCGTATGATTGCTCAAGAACTGAATGTTCGCCCAGAGCAAGTCAACGCCGCTGTCACCCTAATTGATGACGGTAACACCGTCCCTTTTATTGCACGTTACCGCAAAGAGGTGACGGGTGGCCTTGATGATACCCAACTGCGTACTCTGGACAGCCGTCTGTCTTACCTTCGTGAAATGGATGACCGCCGTCAAACCATTCTCAAATCGATCCAAGAGCAAGGCAAACTGACGCCTGAGCTTGAGCAAGAAATTATTCAAGCCGATAGCAAGACTCGTCTTGAAGACCTTTACTTACCTTACAAACCTAAACGCCGCACTAAAGGCCAAATCGCCATTGAAGCCGGCCTAGAACCGCTAGCTGACATGCTGTGGAATCATCCGCAAACCGAGCCAGAAAGCGAAGCAAGTAAATATCTTGATGCCGACAAAGGCATCATAGATATCAAAGCCGCCCTAGACGGTGCCCGTGCGATCATCATGGAACGCATTGCTGAAGACGCAAACTTACTGGAAAAAATCCGTAACCACTTAAATCGTAATGCGGAACTTGTCTCACGAGTCGTTGAAGGAAAAGAGCAAGAAGGTGAGAAGTTCAAAGATTACTTCAATCACAACGAACCGCTGAGCAAAGTCCCTTCTCACCGTGCACTTGCGATGTTGCGCGGCCGCAATGAAGGCTTCCTGACTTTAGCCATGAACGCTGACCCAGAGCAGGAAGAAGGCGCTCGCCAATCTTACTGTGAAAGCATCATTGCTGACCATTATGGTGTGACGTTAAGTAGCGCACCAGCAGATGCATGGCGCAAACAAGTGATCAGCTGGGCATGGCGCATCAAAGTATCGATGCACATGGAAACCGAGCTAATGGGCGCAATGAAAGAGCGTGCTGAAATTGAAGCGATTGAAGTATTTGCGACCAACCTAAAAGATTTGTTGATGGCGGCGCCGGCAGGCCCTCGTGCAACACTTGGTCTCGATCCTGGTCTGCGTACCGGTTCAAAAATCGCGGTTGTCGATTCAACGGGTAAAGTTCTGGCTACGGAAACCATCTACCCTCACCCTCCGCAAAAACAATACGACAAATCAGCGCAAATCGTTGACCAGTTAGTGCGTAAGTACAACGTGGATTTAATTGCGATTGGTAATGGCACGGCTTCTCGTGAAACCGATGGCTTTGTCGCAGACGTAATCAAACGCGGCAACCTAAAAGTTCAGAAAATCATCGTCAGCGAAGCAGGCGCATCGGTGTACTCGGCCTCTGAACTCGCAGCGAAAGAGTTCCCGAATATGGACGTATCACTGCGTGGTGCAGTGTCGATTGCGCGTCGTTTGCAAGATCCATTGGCTGAGCTCGTGAAAATCGATCCGAAATCGATCGGTGTGGGTCAATACCAGCACGATGTAAGCCAATCTATGTTGGCAAAACGCCTAGATGCGATTGTGGAAGACTGTGTAAACGCGGTTGGCGTTGATGTTAACACGGCTTCTGCCGCACTATTAACGCGCGTAGCAGGCTTATCAAGCACCATCGCGCAGAACATTGTCGACTTCCGCGACGAAAATGGCCGCTTCGAAGCACGTACGACGTTGAAGAAAGTACCTCGCTTGGGTCCTAAAGCGTTCGAACAGTGTGCGGGCTTCCTACGTATTATGGACGGCAAGAACCCACTTGATGCTTCAGCAGTCCACCCGGAAGCATACCCAGTAGTCAAAGCAATTGCTGAGAAAAACAGCAAAGACATCAAGGCACTGATTGGTGACTCAGCATTCCTCAAAGGCTTACACGCTGTGGACTATACCGATGAACACTTTGGTGTCCCAACGGTTACCGATATCATCAAAGAGCTGGATAAACCGGGTCGTGACCCACGTCCTGAATTCAAGACCGCTACGTTTGCAGAAGGCGTAAACTCAGTTTCTGATCTAGAACCGGGCATGATCCTAGAAGGCGTGGTCTCGAACGTAGCCAACTTTGGTGCCTTCGTCGATATCGGTGTTCACCAAGATGGTCTGGTCCACATTTCTGCGCTGACTGACCGCTATGTTTCTGATCCACGTGAAGTCGTGAAAGCAGGTGACATCGTCAAAGTAAAAGTGATGGAAGTGGACGTACAGCGTAAGCGTATTGGTCTATCGATGCGTATGAAAGACGAACCGGGTCAAGATAACCGAAGCCAACGCTCTTCAGCCGCACCGCGTCGTAATGACCAAGCACAACGTCGTCAGCCTCGCCGCGATGAGTCTTCATCGAACAGTGCAATGGGCGGTGCTTTTGCGGCAGCGTTTGCTAAAGCGAAAAAGTAATCTCGCCTAGGCTTACCGCTAACGAGCTTTCATAGCTAAAAAGAAAACGCTCCAATCAGTTCAATCTGCTTGGAGCGTTTTTGTTTGAGTAGGATATTGAGTCGTCATAATACTGCTATCACTTCTGACGGGGTATGGGGAGCGACTGCATGACCATAATGAAACTTGATCACCTTCCTGCGCTTTTCCATTAATCCTTCATTGATCGCAGCATCCAAAATGCGCTTTGGTAAGCGAAAACGAATTGCGTAGCCCTTACCTTGGTCTTCACTGTACGACTTGAGCGCAAGCAAACTAAAAAGCCGTTCTAGTGTATCTTCCGGCTCTTCTTGATAACGCGTGTCGACTTCTGTTTCCATGTCATAATCAGGATGCTCTGAAGGATCCCAAGAAGACTGACGTCGGCGCTTGTCATCACCTTTTACTTTTCGCTCTGCATTGGTTTTGGCCAATGCGACCGTTGGCGTCACAGGCTCTCGGACTTTATTGTCGCGAGCTGCTTGTTCCGTCTGCACATTCACGGATGGGGCGATCAGTGGCACACTTACGTTGGTCGGTGACACAATCATTGCGAACCCTCCTCAGAGTCGCCCAACTCGTCAATATGGCTTAGCTTTATTGGCTAATAAAACCTCACCAACCTTTATATCGACCACTTTTTAAACAGCTTGAGCTTTTTCCGCTTGTATTTGACTAATCGTGAGCAAACTCTCGAATTTGGGCACAAAACTCGTCATGTTCGGTCATAAAGGGCGCATGAGAGGACTGATTGAAAACAAACTGCTGAGTATGAGGTAACTGTTCACTTAAATCATTCGCCACTTTAATCGGCACCAATCCATCCAAACGACCATAAAGACGCAGCATTGGTACAGAAAGAGACGTCAATGCATCGCGCAGATCCACATCAGCAAGGATGTTTAGCCCAACCAACAGCGACTCAGGGTTTGGCTGAGGGCGCGACAGTACCGCTTGCTTGAGTTGTTTCACATCTTTGCGTGCAGATGGACTGCCCATCGCTTGCAACGCCATAAAGCGCTCAATGGTCAGTGAAAAATCTTCTAACAACTGAGAGGTGAACGCGCTCAGTACATTCGGTTGAATACCGCGCCAAGGCTTCTCTGCGGCAAATTTTGGTGAACTGGCTACGGTGATCAACTTAGTCACACGCTCGGGCATGTTTAATGCGACATGCGTCGCCACTAAGCCTCCGAGGGACCAGCCAAGCCAAATCGCTTTCTTTGGCGCACTTTGCGCGACCAAGTTAGCAATATGGTCTAAATCTTCACCATGATGCTCGGCACTGTGTCCATAGCCCGGAAGGTCAACAACATGAACACGGAAATCGGTTTGAAGTGATTCGACGGTTTGCTGCCAAACCGCGCCATTCATACCCCAACCATGTAACAACACCAGATCAGGTCCTTCACCAAACGACTGCCAATGTAATTTCGTGCTCATGCTCTCAATCTCTCCCACTTATTTTATTCCCTACGCCATCAGCCAAGCGTTAGGCTGAGTAAAATATCACCATGAATAAGCGCTATGTTATCTCATCACTGGCAAAACATCATGCATCGCGTGTTGAGCAGTCAATGCGGTCTGTGTCGGTTCCCTATTCACACACCAAGCCACACAAATACTCTGCGCTGGTGCGAGCACTGTTTAAAATACCTAACTCCGGTAAAACGATGTCAACGCTGCGGTTTATCATTACAGAAAGAAGAAATGAGTACGGATAGTATTTGTGGTGAATGTCTTTCAGAGCCACCGCCATGGCAAAGGCTATACACGTTAGGCGATTACGACTTTCCCCTTTCACGGGAAGTACAACGCTTTAAAGATCACGGAGAGTCTTGGCATGTAAAAGCATTAACCGAGCAACTGGCACAGCGCATCACCACGCCAGCTCCAATCATTACCAGTGTGCCATTGCACTGGCAGCGTTACCTGCGCCGGGGCTTTAATCAAAGTGATATTTTAGCCCGACACCTCGCCAAGCAATTGCAGACCAATTTTGATGCGAAGGTCTTTCGTCGAGTAAAGCTCGCTCAATCACAGCGTGGTAATACCAAAGCAAGCCGTGAACAAAACTTAAAAGGCGCGTTTATTCTCAATAAGCGACCGCAATCTTCCCATGTTGCCATCGTCGATGATGTAGTCACCACAGGCAGTACCGTCCGACAATTATGTCATTTACTACTTGAAGTTGGCGTAGAAAGCATCGATATTTACTGCATCTGCAGAACACCTGCTCCTCGTTCTCTCTAGATCGCTTCGCCATGCCTTAGCATCAAAAAGACTAGACCCATACGTCAACAAGAGTAGAATAGCAGCAGTAACCTACAAATTTACTCGGGTATTCGTCGTGTCAAATATTACTATTACAGAAACTGCGCAAACGCATTTCGCTAACCTTTTAGGTCAACAGCCTGAAGGGACTAACATTCGTATTTTCGTTGTGAACCCAGGTACACAAAACGCTGAGTGTGGCGTGTCTTACTGCCCACCAGAAGCAGTAGAAGCGACCGACACTGAAATCCCTTACAGCGGTTTTTCAGCTTACGTGGATGAGCTAAGCCTGCCATTCCTTGAAGACGCTGAAATCGATTTTGTTACCGATAAAATGGGCTCTCAGCTAACGCTAAAAGCTCCGAACGCTAAAATGCGTAAAGTTGCGGACGACGCGCCACTGGTTGAGCGCGTTGAATACGTTATCCAAACTCAAGTCAACCCACAGCTTGCTGGCCACGGTGGTCACGTAAACTTGGTTGAGATCACTGAAGACGGCATTGCTATTGTTGCATTTGGTGGCGGCTGTAATGGCTGTTCTATGGTTGACGTAACACTAAAAGAAGGCATCGAGAAAGAACTGCTAAACCAGTTCATTGGTGAACTCACCGCAGTTCGTGATGCTACAGAACATGACCGTGGTGATCACTCTTACTACTAAGAGTAAATACGGTCAGAAAATGGGAGGCTTCGGTCTCCCATTTTTGTATCGATACTGAGGTAACCTTGAGATGCTTAGTTCTGCCCGCAAAATCCGCTAGAAACTCGGGCGGAGTTCTCATATATTAAGAATCTTACGCATCTCGTAAACGCCAACGACACCAAGGAGCCAGCGCCATGTCGAAACGGACCCCACCAGAGATACTCTCATGCCAAACGGTCGCAAAATCCAAACTGTTTGCCGTGGAAGCGCTCGACCTTCGTTTTTCCAATGGTGAACACCGTACTTATGAACGCATGAAGCCAAGTGGACGCGATGCGGTGATGGTGGTTCCTGTGACTGAGCAAGGTGATTTATTACTGGTACGTGAATACGCCGCTGGGACTGAACGCTACGAGTTGGGCTTCCCGAAGGGGTTGATTGATCCAGGTGAAACCCCACACCAAGCTGCGGATCGAGAGTTAAAAGAAGAAATCGGCTTTGGCTGCAATCAGCTGACTCCGTTGAAACAAGTTATCCTCGCGCCGTCTTACTTTTCGAGCAAAATGACTCTATTTTTAGGACAGGCGCTTTATCCAGAGAAGCAAGAAGGCGATGAGCCTGAGCCACTGGAAATTGTGCGTTGGCCACTTGCGCAAGCCGAAGAGTTATTAACTCACATGGATTTCTGTGAAGCACGAAGCATCACCGCGCTAATGTTGGCACTGAAACACTTACCAAACACCACTCACAAACATAACCAATAACGGTCATGAGAACCGAATAATACTGTGAGTAAGGACTATCACTTATGCCAATGACAAAAGATCTATCTCACCTGCTTCCTCAAGTCATCGAAATTGCCCGTAGTGCCGGGCAAATGATCCTCGAAATATATGAAAAAAAACAGTACGAGGCCTACACAAAAAGTGACGAGACTCCGGTAACGAGCGCAGATATCGCGGCTCACAAGCTCATCACAGAACGCTTGAGTGAACTCACACCCGACATTCCCGTATTGTCAGAAGAAGACGCAGACATCAGCCTCGAGCAACGAGCTCAGTGGGAACGGTATTGGTTAGTCGACCCTCTTGACGGTACTCAAGAATTCATCGCTCGCAGCGGCGACTTTGCGACTATTATTGCACTGGTCGACAACAACAAACCAACCATGGGGGTCGTTTATGGCCCTGTCTCTGGCGTGACTTATTACGCTTATAGTGGCAAAGGTGCTTGGAAAATTCCCGACATGTCGGACAGCGTAAAAATCCATACGCACAAACACGAGCAGCCAGGGCAAAGCATCGCGATTGCTATTAGCCGCCGTCAAGATATCAATCGCATCACTAGCCGCATGAGCAGTGCTTGGAATTACGATTTAATTCCGCTCGGCTCTGCGGCATTAAAAGCGTGTCTTGTTGCAGAAGGCGCGGTAGATTGCTATCTCAGACTAGGCCCAACAGGTGAGTGGGACACCGCTGCGACACAATGCATTGTTGAAGAAGCGGGCGGTCGCATTCTCAGCACGCAATTGGAGCCGCTGTCATATAACGAGCGGGAAACGCTAGAGAACCCAAACTTTATTGTGCTTGGTGATGCGGATTTACCTTGGAATGAGATTTTACAACGCAAAGATTAAGCCCCTATCGGTAAAATTTAGAACACAAAATTCTAGCAATAGAAAGGCCACGAATATGTTCGTGGCCTTTTCTTTTTGACCTGTTTGTACAGCGTTAGGAGCATTTGGCCTACTATGTTCCAATCGCTTAAAGCGCTGAACACAAGAAAAACATCCCTTTAAAATCAAGATCTTATAATTACATCCTATTATCACCACGATCTTTGTACAGCGAATAGAGGGTTTCGCCTACTATGTTCCAAAAGCAAAAAGAGCTGCACAATCGCAGCTCTTTGAGAATTTTGGTTTTTGTCATGATAGGTTAGAAGCGACCTTGGTAATTAAACTCGTATTGACCTTGAGGGTTCGGCTTGCCCAACCATTTCAGTTGCTCACTCATGCTGGATGGGAACTCAGCTCCTGGCTTAAACCAGGCTTTGGTTGAGTATCGCTGATTAGGCATCAGCTCTGCCGAGAACGCCGCTGAGACTTGTTTACTGCTTTGCTCACCTGCAGCCGTCAACACACTGTCCTGACAGTTTAGATCGGCAATCACAGGACCGAGTTCTAGACTACCAACAGGGCTTTGAATACCACTGGCATTCCATACTAAAGTGCCTTCACCATTCTTACACCAAGGCGCGGCATAAGTCGCATGACGAATATTTAACTCAAGTTGCCCATCAACGCCGACGGGAACAGGGAGACGTGCTTGCTCAACAACTTTTACTGCCGGGATCGAGGCAACTAAGTTTTTGGCATAAGGGCCATCACTCAAGCTATAGCCAACAAAACCGCGACCACGAACGTCCATTTCACTACCACGACCAAAGCGTACGGCAAACTCAGCTTTACCAGTTAGTAGACTCGACCACTGGAAATCCCAATTAACTTCTCCAAGGTTCTGGCGCTGCCAACGAACACTAGAAGCTTGACCTTGCCATACAGAGCCATTGGCCCCCTGAATGTCTAGTCCTCTCACGGTTGGTGCTTGCTGTAACACCCAAGAAACGGGTAACCCCATTAAAAGACTGACTGAAAAAAAGACGATAAAGATAACAACGTAAAGTACTGCTCGCTTCACCTTAACCTCGCTTAAACTGAAGGCGGTTCACATCAATCATGCCCGCTTGATCCGTTCGGTCGATATCTAAAAATTCGACTTCAATACCCTGTTGCTCTTTCAAGTAACGTAACCAATCCACCAGCTGATTAAACGCGAGTGGTTTGATCCACACCTGAACACTCTCATTGCGAGGTTGTACTCGAATCAACTCAACTTTATAACGACGGGCTGAAGAAGAAACCAGTTGATTCAACGGTTGGCTAGAGTAGCTCACACCGCTGCTTTTGCGCAGTGCAGTAATGCCATCCGCTTTATCTTGTACCCAAGCCAGCAACTGTTTTTCACTTTGAATACGTGATTGAGCTAGATCCGCACGTTGGCTCATTGGCTGTAGCAACCCCCAATAAATAATGCCGACAACGGCGATAGCGCCACATCCCATGACCAAACGCTGCTCACGCTGTGAGATGCTGCTCCACCAAACCTGAGCTTGAGAAATTAAGTTTTTCATCATCACCTCACAAACGCTTCAAAACAAAGCTGCCAACCACAACGTTATCGCTACGGTTCAGCTGTCCTTGCTCAACATTAAACTTCTCTGCCAATTTCACGCGAGCCTGCTCAAAAGGTTGGAAGTCTGAACTGCGAGCTTGAATTCGCACTTCGCCACGTTGACCATCATATTTAAAGCTGGTGATTTCCAAATCGCTGACCTGACCCAGTGTCGCGGGCAGTGCCGCCAACCAAGACAACATCGCCTGCTGACCGCCACCACCAGATAAGCGGCGCTCTTCATCATCCATTTGTCGTTTGAGATAACTAACGGTAGGAATTCGTCGTTTATTCGGGAACACCTGGCGGAAAATACGCTCACTCTCCTCACGATACGCTTGTGCTTGTGCTTCGTACTTGTGGACGACGAGCAACTGCTGCGCAACCATAACAACGATAAGCACGCCCGCAGCAATGGTGGCTTTTTGCCAGAGCTTCCAGTATTTACCCCAAGAAGATTTAGGCTTGAAGATCCCGGTCAGCAAATTGACTTTGCTTTCTGTAACCCCCTTCGCCAGTAACCCCATGGTCATTTCTTCTGGCTGCGGCTCCCATACTTCAGGTAACGCAGATTCAGGGACTGAGCTATAGCAATCGAGCTTCCAACCTTCATGATTTTGTAGATAAGAAGAGAGGTAAAGGTCTAACCAAGAAGCATCGACAACCGCACCCTCTGTCGCTGAGTGACGAATCAACCATTGATCACCAAGCATCGCGGCACTGCTATGCTCTCCCTGAACAGGTAACGCAAGCACATCTGGCATGATGCGTTTGATGGTGATGCCTTGGCTTGAAAAACGCTGCAATACGGTCTGAATCCAAGCGCGTTCAACAGCGCACACTTGCGCTTTATCCGCTTGTTTACCTAACACGGTAAAGTGAAGGCCATCAACGTCCTGCGCGACTTCATCTTCCACGAGGTATGGTAACATCGCGTCGAACTGACGTGTTGCGCCTGGCGGTATATCCACTTGCGTCAAGACCACATCATTACTCGCCAATAGCGCCACAACTTGGCGCTGACCTGCATAAGAGATCAACTCATCTAAGTGTTCCCATCCGGCGATTTCACCGCTGGCAATCACTTCCTGTTGATCTGTCGACCACACCACCCAAGGAATGGTACTTTGTTGTTCGCTACTCAGCCGAACGGTCAGAAACTCGCTCACTGATCCCTCCAAAACGACGGCGAACTACGGTCACCGTCTCTCTATTTGTACTTTGCAAAAGGCTTCGGATACGTACACGTGATTCATCCACCAACACTTGTGCATCCAATTCAAAAAAGGCGCTATCCACACCCAAATAGCCTTTGGCGTTTTTCTTTACATCTTCACTTAAGCCAGCCATTTCTGACTCTGCTAAAAATTCATCAATGCTATCCCACCCATCAAATGGGCGTTTTTCAATTAGCTGAATCGCATCACTACTGCTTAAGTTTGGTGAGAACATTGCCACCAAAATCGGAGCTTGCTCGACTTCAATCGTATTTACGTTTAAACGCCAATCATCACTAGGCAATGCGCAGATTAGCGGTTCCAATTTTTGGAAAATCTCACCACTCACCTGATAGACAGCCCGTAACTCGGAAGCATCTGCCATCCAGCCATTTGACGCTAAATACGCGGGTTTCATCGCTTCATATGTGCTGTCTTCGACCCCGGTTGTGGAGCGAACGGTGTCATCAGCATCAATGTATTCCCAGGTAGAGTCTGCAATGATTTCTGCCTGATACGATTCAACATCCGATTCTTCCAATAAACGCTGCAGCACATTGACTAAATAAGGTCTTGCGATTTGCTGTCCCGTCGGTTGCACACGGCTCAATACATTGAGGTTAAAGCACGCTTGTTTGTCTCTAATTCGTCCCGCCGCTTGACCATAATCTAGCGGATAGACTTGTTCTTTTATTGCCCACGGCTGACTCATATTGATCGTATCGGTGTCTTTGTAGCTTTGCTCGATACCGACTTTTGCCAACGCCTCTACCCCAAGGCTATACCAATACGCTTGCTGGTAGTTAACTTGATTGGCGCCCCGCTGAAACTGCAAAAACAAACGCTCCGACATACTGGCGGCAACTGTCGCCATAATCGCCAGTAACATCAGCACAATAATCAAAGCGACACCGCGCTGACGATTAACCATTATTGCTGCCTCCTGAACTTCCTTCTTTCTGACTCAATGTGCCATCAGGAGTCAGATAGGTGCGGGCAATCTCTCCATAATCTTTGAGAGTAAGGATCACAGAAACCGCTTTCGGTAGCGATTTTTCGTCATCCCACTCTTTTTTCCATTGTTTACCATCGTAAAAACGCATATCAAACGATTCGACCTGCGTTAGTAATGGGGTAACGATGCCTTGTTGACCCACTGGCGTGTCAGGGTAGCGCCACCATACTCGTTGTAATGTTTCTTCTTTTAAACGATAGCCAACCTTGGTGACCTCCCCTCGGGGAAACTGCTGTTGAGGGTTGTGCCATCCTAAACGAGCAAACATTAGCCCTTTAGTGTCGGAGTCGAGCAAGTAATCTGACCAAAAAATCAGTTGGCTCGCGGGCTCTTCACCATTTGTCCGCGTTTGGCGCATCGCCATTTGACGAAAGTCATTATCCATCATCACCATGGCGCGCTGAATTTCATTTAAGCGCTGAGTTCGCTCTTGTGATAGTGCATTGCTGCGCTGCACTTGCGATACCACTTGATACGCGGCGACACTTAAACTGGCAAAAATGGCAATCGAGACCAACACTTCAATAAGTGTAAAACCTTTTACCAGTTGGCGCTTACTTGCGCGTGGATTCTTATTGCGCCACATAACTTCGTACCGTCACGACTGGGCTCGCGTTTTTCTCGAGCGCGACGCTCACATCAAATGCTTTCAGCAATGGCTGCGTGGTGGCAACAGGCGTGATTTTCCAGTACCAAGTGCGCCCAGCCAGCTCTTCTGTGCCGTTCTTTACTTTAAGTTCACTGGTACTCAACATCACGTTGGCCATCTGATTATCCACAACCATGGCTGCAAACATTTTTTCTTCTAAATAACTGATCGTATTAATATGCTGGCTCACCGAGCGAATGACGCTGATGGCAGCGGTGGCGAAAATAGCCAGTGCGACCAATACTTCCAGTAGTGTCATGCCTCTCGTCCGGCGATGACTCCAATGTGGGCGAGCTTGCTTAGAATTTCGCATTCTCATCCTCTTTCACTTCTTCGCCCGGCGCTAGTAACAAGATTTGTCCACTTTCTTTGCCGATGACTCGCCAGCCGTCATTAAAGGCGTCACCATTTTGCGGAAAAAAAGACAGAGTAAATGGCGTAACTTCTGCACTGGAAAAGATAAACACTTGCGGTGGCTTAACTTTCTTTTCGTCGTCTTCTTCTTCAGCAAACATGTCTTCATCAAAAAGAGAGCCCGGTTTGAATAGGCGATCATCATTATCCCAAGCACCGCCACCTAGCTCGAGCAGTAGCGTAATGTCATCTTCCAACTTGGTTTTGCTCGGAATCTGCTTTAACTCAAGAGGCTGCCAACCTTCCGCGGTCAAACTCAGTAGAGCGTACGTCGATTTAGCGTCATCCACTCGAACGCCAAAATCTTTACCGCTTAGTACGGCTTCTTCGTTAAGCAGCTGTAAACGCTGAAAAAAGCTTTGAGCATACTGTTTGGAAAGATCTTTTTGGCTGGTCGGTAATGTCGAGATCACGGCCACTGCCGTGAGAGATAGCAAAACCAGCACCAATAGAATTTCTATCAATGTAAAACCGTTGTGTTTTCGCATTTGCTTCATTAGTGCTGGCTTAGGCTCTATTTATTGGAAATCTTGCATGTTCCAGTTGCCAATATCTGCAGCTGGACCTTCTCCACCCTCTTGGCCATCTGCGCCTAGAGTGAAGATGTCAATCGTACCGTTATCACCTGGGCTTAGGTACTGGTACTGGTTACCCCAAGGGTCATTAGGAAGACGTTTGATGTAACCGCCATCACGGTAGTTGCGAGGCTCTGGGTTAGAAGGCTTGCTAACTAATGCTTCCAGGCCTTGGTCTGTCGTTGGGTAAACGCTGTTATCCAACTTGTACATATCTAGGGCATTTTCCAGCGCTACGATGTCCGTAATCGCTTTTTGTTGGTCAGCCTTCTCTTTGTTACCCAATAGGTTTGGAACAACGAAACTTGCCAAAATACCAAGGATAACGACAACAACCATCACTTCTAAAAGTGTGAAACCGTGTTGTTTACTACGTTTAAATTTCATTTTTTTCTCCGAAAGTTAGATTCAAGCCATGCCGTAAGTAGACACGTCTTAATTCGAATTTATCCGCTCATCAAGTTATTCATTTCTAGCATTGGCATCAAGGTCGCCATCACAATGAACAACACTAATCCAGCCATTAAGGCAATTAATGCCGGAGTGAATACGCCTAACGCAATATTGACTGTAGATTCAAAGTTTTGATCTTGGTTATCGGCAGCACGCGTCAACATGCTCTCCAATTCACCACTTTGCTCACCACTGGCGATCATGTGTAGCATCATTGGTGGAAACAGACGAGTTTGATCTAACGCCTTACGCAGGCTGGCACCTTCTCGAACGTTATCTGCAGCAAGTAACACTTGCTGCTTCACATAGCGATTAGACATAACATCCACCGCGACACGCATGCCTTCTAGAATTGGAATCGCACTGGAAGTACAAATCGAAAGTGTTCGTGCGAATCGTGCGGTATTCAAACCTCGAGAGATTTTGCCCAATAGCGGTAGACTCAAGATTTTTCTATCCCAAGCTAAGCGAAAGTCTGGTTTTTGCAACGCCAGTTTGAGCCCATAGAAAAACACCACCAGCACGACGAAGATGATAAGCCCCCAATCTTGCACAAACTCACTGGCTGCCAGTAAGAACTGTGTTGACTGAGGTAACTCTTGTCCCATCTGAATGATTGGCTCAATGATTTTGGGTACCACTGTCGCTAATAAGAAAGAAACAATAACAACCGCAAACACCACTAAAACCACCGGGTAAATCATGGCTTGAAGCAGTTTGGAACGCATCTTCTGACGGTTTTCGACGTAGTCCGCCAAACGCTCTAATACCGTATCAAGATGGCCTGACTTTTCACCCGCCGCAACCATGGAGCGATAGAGCTCATCAAACACGTGAGGGTAATCAGCAAAACTGTCGGCGAGCGGATAACCCTCGGTTACTTTCGAGCGAACCGCAGCCAGCATAGAACGAATTCTCGGCTTTTCAGCCTGCTCAGAGACCGCGCGCAAACATTCTTCCAGAGGCATACCTGATTGGACTAACGTAGACAATTGACGTGTGATTAGTGCCAGCTCAGATGTTGAGATGCCGCGCTTAAAGCTGACTGAGCCTGAAGACTTAGCCGATTTAGCTTTCGTCTCAACCACTTCAATCGGGATCATCCCTTGCTCTTTGAGTCGCTGGCGCACTTGTCGGGCGTTGTCCCCTTCTATCGTGCCTTTTTTATGCTTGCCTTTTGCATCTAGCGCTTTGTACTCAAATGCCGCCATTAGGTTTCCTTCGTCACTCGCATCACTTCTTCAAGTGACGTAATACCGCGACGTACTTTGCTTAGACCATCACTGCGAATACTTGGCGTATGGGCGCGAACGGCTCTCTCAATTTCTTGCTCACCAGACTCTCGGTGAATCAATTCTTGCACTTGCTCATCGACCATAATGAGCTCGTGGATACCTGTTCGACCTCGGTAGCCTTTTTGGTTACACGCTTCGCAGCCCTTAGCACGGTGTAGCTCTAGTGGTTCATGTGCTTCCATACCAAACAGTTTCTTCTGTTCAGCATCGGCTTCATACGGTTCTTTGCAACTCGGGCAAAGCGTACGAACCAAGCGCTGTGCTAACACACCTAATAACGATGAAGAAATAAGGAATGGCTCAATGCCCATATCGCGTAGACGCGTGATCGCACCAACAGCGGTGTTGGTGTGAAGGGTCGACATTACTAAGTGACCCGTTAAGGACGCTTGCACTGCAATTTGTGCGGTTTCTAAGTCACGGATCTCACCGACCATCACCACGTCAGGGTCCTGACGCAGAATAGCACGCAAGCCACGCGCAAAAGTCATGTCGACCTTCGGGTTCACCTGAGTCTGACCGATGCCATCAATGTCAAATTCGATCGGGTCTTCAACCGTTAAGATATTGCGTTCGTTACTGTTGATCTCTTGCAAGCCAGCGTACAAAGTCGTCGACTTACCAGAACCCGTCGGGCCGGTGACCAAGATAATACCGTGAGGACGCTGAATAAGATGACGGAAATTGTCGTGCACGGAAGGCGTCATACCTAAGCTATGCAAATCGAGACGCGTCGCGTTTTTATCCAACAGACGCATAACGACTCGCTCACCATGTGACGACGGCATTGTAGAAACACGCACATCAACCGCACGACCACCAATACGCAGCGAGATACGACCATCTTGAGGTACACGCTTTTCTGCAATATCCAGCTTCGCCATGACCTTCACTCGCGACACTAACAGTGGTGCAAGCTTACGACTTGGAGTGAGCACTTCACGCAATACGCCATCGACACGGAAACGAATCGAAAGGGTTTTCTCGAAAGTTTCGATATGAATATCCGACGCCCCTTCTTTAATTGCTTCACCCAACATCGCATTGATCAACTTAATGATTGGTGCATCGTCTTCTGACTCTAGCAAGTCTTCATCATGCGGCAGCTCTTCAGCCAATGAGAAAAAGTCGTCGCTATCGGCACCGATGTCTTCCATCAATTGACGCGCTTCAGACGAGTCACGTTGATAGGCTTCGGTCAGCTTTTTATCAAAGGCTTCTTTATCGATAGGCTGCGGTACGAAGCTTTTCTTCAGCACACGACGGACTTCGACCAGAGCCGCTGGGTTGAGCGGCTCGACATAGTAAAGAATGGGCGGACGCTCAGGATGCTCTGTCTCCAGCACCAGTTTAAAGCGATTGGCAAAACTGAATGGCAGACGACGCATACTTGGCGCTGTGTCTAACATATCAACCATTAGTTATTTTCCATCTGATCAATAAACGCTTGGATCTCGGTTGGGTGCTGACGCTCCTGACCAAAGGCCGGCATGACTGGGATCTTCTCGTCAGCCATCAACTTCAATCCTTGATCCGCTTTGTAGAGCTGCTCTGCGCGAATAAAGTTGTATTTGCGCTGTGTAATGCCGTCTGCGGTCATACCATCACGAATAATCGTCGGCTTGATGAACACCATCAAGTTACGCTTTTCTGTTTGCGTGCTGGTTGATTTGAACAAATGACCAAGCACTGGGATGTCACCCAGTAGCGGTACTTTTGACTCACTTTCAAGTGCACGTTCATCAACCAAGCCACCAAGAACCAGCATCTGACCATCTTGGATCATGACTGAGGTATTTAGCTGACGCTTAGCAAAGCGAACATCAACCGCACCGTTTGCACCTAATACATTGGACACTTCTTGCTCGATATTTAACTGAACAGAGTCACCTTCGTTAATTTGTGGCACAACCTTAAGCTTGATACCAACTTCTTTACGATCAACCGTTTGGAATGGATTGTCGTTGTTTGAGCCAGCAGTAGAACCTGTGATAACAGGCACTTCTTCACCAACAATAAATGATGCTTCACCATTATCCATTACAGTGATACTTGGAGAAGATAGAATGTTTGAGTTGGAGTCGGTCGCTACCGCACTGACCAAAGCAGTCCAGTCACCCATCACGATGCTCATCGCAGCACCGTTAACACCGCTCAGTGCCGATGCAAGAGTAGAATAGTCACCAGATTCAGTAACATCATATGGCGTTCGTTCGCCATTCGCATTTGTGTAGTATTCAGTTCGAGTTTGATCTTTTGCTTCTTCTAGACCAACCATTACCTGACCAATCGGTGCACCAGAGTTACCGTACTGAATCACCGCACCGGTTTCCAGTGAGCCCCACTGAACACCTAAGTTAATGCCGTCACCTTCTGACATTTCAACGATCAGCGCCTCAATCAAGACTTGAGCACGACGAATATCAAGCTGAGCAATAACATCTTGTAGCGCATTCATGATATCTGGTGGAGCCGTTAATACTAAGGCGTTGGTCGCTGCGTGCGCAGCAATCACCACTTCACCACGCTGGGCACCTGAGGCTTTCTGGCCGACTTGCTTTTCAGCTTGTAGGTTATCGGAGACACCTTTTAATACATCCACCAAATCTTCAGCTTTCGCGTTCTTCAGGTAAACCACGCGGTTATTACCTTTGGTCGCCATTTCAACGTCAAGTTGACGAATCAATCGCTTCAGACGCGCACGTACTTTAGGATCGCCAGAAATCAAAATCGCGTTGGTGCGTTCATCAGCAACAATTTTAGGCTCAAGGAACTCAGGCGTGCTCTTCTGATTGGTGCTTTTATTCAGTGCTTCAACAATACGCACCATTTCAGCAGCAGAAGCATTGCGCAGTTCCACCAGCTCAATTTCTTTATCACCCGCTTGGTCAACACGCTTAATGATTTCTGCTAAGCGATTTACGACCGCCGCACGACCTGTGATTAAGATGATGTTCGCAGGATCGTAGTGAACTACGTTACCAGCACCAGCATTATCAATCAGTTGACGAAGTAGAGGAGACAACTCACGAACCGACACATTACGCACCGCAACAACTCGAGTGATAACGCTGTCGCCTTGCGCGCTGCCATCACCTAATACAGGGATTGCTGACGTTTTTGAGTCTTTCGCTTTGATAACCTTAAGTACACCGTTGTCCATTTCTACGACGGCGTAGCCGTATACTTCGAGTACGTTAAGGAAAAAGCTGTAGTATTGCTCTTCGTTAAGCACGTCATAGCTGCGGACATCGATTTTACCGCGCACTGAAGGGTCAACAATGATGGTCTTTTCGAGATTACGACCCACTATGTTGATGAATTCTTGAATGTCAGTGCCTTTAAAGCTGGCACTAAATTCGTTTGCTATTGCACCTGGGACGCAGAGTAAACTTCCTGCTAGTAGCCAAGCACTTTTGCTGAACCAATGTTTCACGTATGTCTCCCTGAACTTACGCCGGTTGCCTAAGTCTTACAATTGGATATAGATATCGTACTGTTGGCCGTCGCGCTCAACAGTTAAATTTAATTCTTGCGGATCGCTCATCACTTGCATCAGTTGTACTGAAGAAGACGGGTCGCTTAAATCGATCCCGTTAAGTTGCACCGCAATATCACCAGGTTCTAGACCCACATCATTAAACAGCGCGGCATCACGACCAGGTGACACTCGATAACCAACAATGCCCCCGTCTCTTTTGACGGGTGAAATGGTGATGTATTTGAAAACGCTTTGTGGATCTTTCGCAATTTCCTCTCGGATTTGCTCTAATTTTTCTCCAACGTCAGACGTTGATTCTGCTCGTTGAGATTGGGCTCTGGCTATCTGCGGCGATTCAGATAGCTTCTTATATTCTATACCCTGCATCATTAAGGTCTCGTCTCGACCTTGGTTATCAATGATGACGCGATCCACTAATACGGCTTTTAGTGTCGCACGCGTACCTTCAATTTCTTCACCTAAACCATACGTTGCTTGCTTACCGCGGTTGGCAATGACAGCAAGACTGGTATTCGCATCACTGCTTGCAACCGCGCCAACCAGTGTAAGGTTAAGGCGCGTCTTAGGGGCGTCTTTAACAACAGGTTGTTCTACAACTGCAGGCTTTTGTTCAGTGAATTTACCGAATAGGTTGGCATTCTGAAGGGCATTAAAATCTATCGCGTCGCCTTTATTGCTCGCAACAACGCTGCTCGTCGATGGACGCCATTGCGGCACTTCCGACGATTGAGGTATGGCTAACCATACAATTTTGCCAAGTATCCATCCGGTTATCGCAATAAACAGACAGGTGAGCAACAAGCTAAGTTTGGCTTGAATTGTATAATTATTGGACTTGATCTGAGCCAGTAGCGGTCTGCTTGATAATCCTGCACTTAGCTCTAAACGTTTCACTGAATGGATTCCTTTATTCTAACGTTCGTCATTTAAGCTATAACAATAGCTATCGACTTTAAATTGCTAAATTTGCAATAAAATTATTACTCAACAAAGAGCAGTGAACTATATCACAAGTTGTCTTTCATACCTTTTTCTTATGCAGTTTTTGCCAACTCCCTTGAAAAAAATACGCCTTGACTCCATCTGTAGGTGAATAATCCATCACTCATTGCCATATTCGGGCAATGATTAGATAGCGTAGTGTTCTATGAGTTCCCTAAATGAAGCCGTTAGGCTAGATAAATGGCTATGGGCCGCAAGATTTTATAAAACCCGCTCTATCGCTCGTAACATGGTCGATGGTGGTAAAGTCCACTATAATGGCCAACGAAGCAAACCGAGTAAAATCGTTGAAGTGGGCGCCGAAG
This sequence comes from Vibrio sp. T9, assembly GCF_003123985.1. NCBI lineage: Bacteria > Pseudomonadati > Pseudomonadota > Gammaproteobacteria > Vibrionales > Vibrionaceae > Vibrio > Vibrio sp. T9. The sequence continues at coordinate 104,212 of NZ_NIGY01000002.1, read as the reverse complement.
TAAGACTTCGTCAAGGCAACGAAGAAAAAACGGTGATCATCGAAAAAATTTCTGATCAACGCCGAGGCGCTCCCATCGCACAGACCTTGTATCGCGAAACTAATGAAAGTATAGCGAAACGTGAGGAACACGCGACTCAACGTAAGCTTAATGCCCACAACCCAAGTCCAGAACGCCGCCCAGATAAAAAGCAGCGCAGAGACATCATTAAGTTCAAACACCAATAAAAGCCGGAATTACCAACGAGGAAAGCACTCCATGGCAAATAATGTTTTAAACCGCTACCTATTCGAAGATCTTTCAGTACGTGGCGAGTTGGTACAATTGGATGAAGCGTACCAACGTGTTATCTCCAGCAAGGAATATCCGGCAGCAATAGAGAAACTGCTGGGTGAGCTACTCGTTTCAACTACTCTTTTAACTGCCACTCTTAAGTTCGAAGGCTCAATCACCATTCAGCTACAAGGCGACGGCCCTGTATCTCTTGCCGTTATCAACGGTGACCACAAGCAACGCGTTCGTGGCGTGGCTCGCTGGGAAGGCGATATTGCCGATGATGCAAGCCTCCACGATCTCATGGGCAAAGGTTACCTCGTTATCACTATCGAACCAAAAAACGGTGAGCGTTACCAAGGTGTCGTTGGATTAGAAGGTGATACTCTAGCCGACGTACTAGAAGGCTACTTCGCAAACTCAGAGCAGCTAAAAACGCGCCTATGGATCCGCACGGGCGAGCATGAAGGTAAAGCCCACGCAGCAGGTATGTTGATTCAAGTAATCCCTGATGGCACTGGTTCACCAGATGATTTCGAGCATCTAGAGCAACTGACTGACACGGTAAAAGATGAAGAGCTATTTGGTCTAGAAGCTAACGAACTACTATACCGCCTATATAACCAAGACAAAGTGCGCCTTTACGAACCGCAACCTGTCGAATTCCATTGTGGCTGTTCTCGTGATCGTAGTGGTGCCGCTATCATCACCGTTGAGAAAGCTGAAATTTATGACATTTTGGCTGAAGTAGGATCCGTTTCTTTACATTGTGATTACTGTGGCACGACCTATACGTTCGACGAAGCGGAAGTCACCGAGCTGTATGCACAAGCTTCTGCGGACAAGAAAACCCTGCATTAATTTACATAGCTTATCAAGCACGTAATTTACCCTACAAAATGCCAGCTTAATGCTGGCATTTTTGTGATCAATCCCTCGTAATGCCTCGCTTCAAGCGTAATAAAACAACTGCTTAATTTTAAACAATTAATAATGATTTTGCCCTAGCGCAAAGGATTGCGTGCACGATAAACTATTCCCACCAATATGTGACGGGTTACCTAAAACCTTATTGAAATCATGGATAAATTTTGAGCTATCTCCCTGTTTTCTCCCCGCCCCGTTGCTAGCATGGTGAGCAGATTAAAATTAAAACATTCTTACAAAATCCCTACAAAAATCCTTATAAGGAGCACCTATGACCGTTATGGAACATACTAAGGCTGCAACACTTGATCTAACCAAGCACGGACTGCATAACGTTAAAGAGGTTATTCGCAACCCTAGCTACGAAATGTTGTTTGAGGAAGAAACGCGTGAAGACCTAACAGGTTATGAGCGTGGCGTGGTTACTGAACTAGGTGCGGTTGCCGTTGACACTGGCATCTTTACTGGTCGCTCACCAAAAGATAAATACATCGTCAAAGACGCTACGACAGAAGAGCATATGTGGTGGACGTCTGATCAAGTAAAAAATGACAACAAACCAATCACTCCAGAAGTGTGGGACGAGCTGAAAGAACTGGTCACAAACCAGCTTTCTAACAAACGCTTGTTTGTTGTTGACGGTTACTGTGGTGCAAACCCAGATACGCGTTTGAGCATTCGTGTTATCACTGAAGTCGCATGGCAAGCGCACTTCGTTAAAAACATGTTTATCCGCCCAACAGAAGAAGAATTGACAACATTTGAACCAGACTTCGTGGTAATGAATGGCGCAAAATGCACTAACCCAAAATGGGAAGAGCAAGGTCTGAACTCAGAAAACTTCACCGTATTTAACCTAACCGAGCGCATGCAACTTATCGGTGGTACTTGGTACGGCGGTGAGATGAAGAAAGGCATGTTCGCAATGATGAACTACTTCCTTCCATTAAAAGACATCGCATCAATGCACTGTAGCGCTAACATGGGCAAAGACGGCGACGTAGCGGTATTCTTTGGTCTCTCTGGTACCGGTAAAACCACACTATCAACTGACCCTAAACGTGCGCTAATTGGTGATGATGAGCACGGTTGGGATGATGACGGCGTCTTCAACTTCGAAGGTGGTTGTTACGCGAAAACCATCAAGCTATCGAAAGAAGCGGAGCCGGACATCTACAACGCGATTCGCCGTGATGCACTGCTAGAAAACGTAACGGTACGTAGCGATGGCTCTATCGACTTTGATGATGGTTCGAAAACAGAAAACACTCGTGTTTCTTACCCTATCTACCATATCGACAACATCGTTAAGCCAGTATCAAAAGGCGGTCACGCGAATAAAGTGATCTTCCTATCGGCGGACGCATTTGGTGTGCTACCTCCAGTGTCTAAATTGACACCTGAGCAAACGAAGTACCACTTCCTATCTGGCTTTACTGCAAAACTGGCAGGAACAGAGCGTGGTATTACTGAGCCAACGCCAACCTTCTCTGCATGTTTTGGCGCAGCGTTCCTAACGCTTCACCCAACTAAATACGCAGAAGTACTGGTTAAACGTATGGAAGCAGCAGGCGCTGAGGCTTACCTAGTGAATACAGGTTGGAACGGCACTGGCAAACGTATCTCGATTCAAGATACGCGCGGAATTATTGATGCGATTCTTGATGGTTCGATTGAAGATGCACCAACTAAGCACATTCCTATCTTCAATCTTGAGGTACCGACTTCACTACCAGGTGTGGATCCAAGCATTCTAGACCCTCGTGACACGTACGTTGATCCACTTCAGTGGGAAAGCAAAGCGAAAGACTTGGCTGAACGCTTTATCAATAACTTTGATAAATACACGGACAATGCGGAAGGTAAATCTCTGGTTGCCGCTGGCCCTCAGATTGATTAAGTCGAGTAACAACGACGTCGCGTAAACCACAGTGATAAGTGGGCAGCCACTTATCACTTTTACGTAGACCAAGTTACAAAAAACCGCTTCAAGCCCCTCTTTTGAGGGGCTTTTTATTGAATACCGCAGAATATTGATACAAGCTAAAGCCTATCTAGTTTTATTTAATTGCAAACGTAGGTTCTAGCAGGGATGAAAACAGCGCGTCGAGTTCTAATTCTGTTACTGGTTATCTTAGTTGCCATTCCGGCCACTATGATTGCGCTGTTAACAACATCTTACGCCGATGCAACTTGGCGTCTGCTATCAAACAGCATTTCCTTGCCCTTTCAAGCAGAAAGCGTGCGTTACGATTTTCCCTACCACCTAACTTTACAGGGTGTGAACACAAACGTAGACGACGCTTCTTATATCGAGCAAGTCGATTTATGGATGAATCCCGATGTTTATCGCGATGGTAAATGGATCGTTGATAGCTTATTGATTGATGGACTTAATTTGCAGTATGGCGCGCCAAAGCTCAAGCCTTTAGATAACGTTTTGTTCCATCAAATCGCGCTCAAAAATATTGATTACGCCGACGAGCAGTTTTCTGGTAATGGCATTGACCTTCAAATTCAATCACCACAGTGGAATGGCCAGTTAATACCATATGGCGAGGTTCAACTTGCAGCCGACCAGATCTATTGGAATGGTGAAGCCTTTAATCAGGTCTTGGTCGACATGGACTACAAACCGCAAGACAGTACGCTCTATGGCACTTCATTTAACTGGCGTAACAGTCAAATTTCAGGGCAAGGCGAGCAGTATCCACAAGGCTGGTCTTTAGTGAATGTGACCATCAATAAGTTGCAACTCAATCATATCCAGCTCCAATCACTACTTGCTAAGCCTTGGCAAGCAATACCATTCAAGATTAATCACATTAATAGCTTAGACTTACTGAACGCCGATATTGAATGGGGCGATTGGCACTGGCAAAACTTAGAGCTCTCCGTAGAAAACGCCACACTGCCACTATCTCTCTGGGAGACAACGGCTCAAGTTTCATTGCAGGCGGATAGCGTCCAATTCCAACAGCAAACCGCAATAGAGCCGCGTTTAAGTGCTGCTATAGAGCCTGGAAAAATCCAGCTCAACGATCTCAGCTTAGATTGGCAGCAAGGTCGTGTGCAGGTCTCTGGGGTGTTCACTCCAACGCAATGGCAACTCGAAGAAGCCTCCATTCAAGGCCTCAAGTGGGCAATACAACCTGAAGATAACCAAGACTGGTGGCACGCAGCCATCAGTAAGTTAGATCATGTCACAATCCAACGACTCGACATCGAGCGCAGCCAGATCATTCAGCTATCTCACGAACCTTATTGGCAGTTCTCCGGTTTAAACATCGAAGGGCAGCAGCTTGATCTTAAACAGGTCAATCAACGTTGGGGCCTTTGGCATGGCGATCTGGACGCTAGCGTTGTAAACGCCAGTTATAACCAAGTGCTCACGTCTCATGCTGCACTTGCCATGCAAAGTGAGAATGGCTTTTGGAAACTGACACGCCTTTTTGCACCACTCGAGCAAGGCTACGTAGAAGGCATCGGACAGATAAACCTAAGTACTCCGAGCCAGCCTTGGGTACTCAACCTCAATGCCGATGGCATTCCCTTATCACTCTTCCACGATTATTTACCCAACACACTGGCCATTGATGGTTTTTCCGATCTCAGCCTCGATTTACAAGGATTATCAGGTGATCGCAACATGCTGGCCTACAGCTTATCTGGTGAAGTGGAAGCCAACCTACGAGATACCCGTTTTAAATCCCAAGCGAATCATTCGCTCAAAGCCATTACCTTAAGTCCGCTGCGTTTAAGCGCGCAACGAGGGAAAGTCGCCATAGAACCAGTCACCATTTCTGGGAAAGCTATGAGTGGTAGGGTTTGGGGCGAGTTTGATATGGCCAACAACCCGCTAAATGGCATTGTTTATCAATGGAAAGAATCGTGCGGGAGCGTTGAAGGCGATCTACTCAGTGGCGAAATCCATCATAATGAATGTTTAAAAGCACCAGCACCAAAAGCACCGGCTGATGTTGAAAGCACTCCACAAACAAGTGAATCAGCCATGGAGCTGCCAACTGCGATTGATAACATCAATGTGGAGATTCAAGAGGAAGAATTTTCCGAAGAAATTGTCGAAGAAGACGAAGCATCTGTCACTGATCCCACCACAGAGGAACAAATCCTCCCACCGACAGAGCGAGAAAACGAAACAGATAAGCGCCCTACAGATCAGTAAGGCGCCCTCTCAATTAACAGCTGAGTAATTGCGAATAGTTCGGTATCAGCATATAGGTACCAACAAAATCTACGGCTGGCGTGTCGCCACTATAAATCACCACGTGAATGACGATGCGTGCTTTACGCCCTGACTCCAATCGATCTAGGTCACCACTGATCCCATCTAACGAAGTACTTGCCACGGGGTTTTGTTCGACTGGTTGACGATAACGAATCGAGCTGTCGGCCAACACAATATCACCATGCAAACCGCGCTCTTTAAGCAGCAGCCACGTCATACCCCACCCCGTCAAGGTAGCTAAAGTAAAAGCCGACCCCGCAAACATGGTGTTATGCGGATTAAGGTTTGGATTAAGTTGCGCGCAGCATTCAAACTGGTAACCCGTGTACTGGTTAATTTTTATCCCCATTTTGTCACTAATTGGGATCTGTTGCTCCCAGCGCTGCTGAAGTTCAGTGCACCATTCTGGGCGACGCAACACATTCGCCATCGGATCCAATGGTTTCACCATTTGCTGGTGACGCACAGGACCGCGCTCGTCGGTCAGTTCACCGCGACGCTCAAAGCCATTTTTCTCGTAAAAGGCGATGGCATCTTCACGGGCATTACACACCAAGCGCTTCGCCCCTTCTTGGCGTGCTAACGACTCTAGCGCGACCAGAACCAGCGAGCCCATACCTTTACTGCGGCGATTATTTTTAACCGCCATATAGCGGATTTGGCCATCATTATCCGGCGTAATGTATAAACGACCGATCGCCATAGGACGACCTCGGCCATCAACAATCATACGGTGATGGCTCATTTCATCGTATTCATCGCGTTCAGAGCCAATTGGCATACGCCATGGCTCACGAAGCAGTTGCCAGCGAAACTGATAATACTTGTTTATCTGATTATCGGTTTTGGGAGTAATGAGTTTGAACATATCAATCCTTTGAAAGCACAACACTAATAAATGTCGGGAAAATCACTCCAAGCCAATTCCATGAGCTTGGAGTTAAAGCTTAGACTATGGCACCGGTGTTACCAGACTAGACCTGCAACCAAAACGTCACCGGACCGTCATTCACTAAGGACACTTTCATATCGGCAGCGAAGCGGCCACGCTGTGTGGGTAAAACTTGTTCACACAAATCAGAAAAGTAATCATACAAGCGCTCAGCATCAGCAGGATGCGCACCGCGAGAAAAGCCAGCACGAGTGCCTTTTTTTGTATCCGCAGGTAACGTAAATTGAGAAACCACCAGCACTTTGCCTGCTACCTGTTTGACGTTTAGGTTCATCTTACCTTCATCATCTTCGAACACGCGGTAGGTCGTAACACGCTCCATCAAGCGTTTTGCTTTGGCCTCATCGTCGTCTTTCTCTACTCCTAATAAGACCAGCAGACCACGATCAATTTCCCCTACGACTTCACCATCCACACGGACGGCAGCTTCACTGACTCGTTGAATTAGCGCTATCACTACTCTCGCTTCCTTCATCTGTTAACTGAGATTCAGCGGTCGAGTGTATCATGTCTAAATCTTCACTCCAGTGCTCTCGCTCACCAAGCGCTGCTGTGACTTCCGCACCCAATAACACGATCATCCAGCATAAATACACCCAAACAAACAAGATAGGAATCGCGGCTAACGCGCCGTAAATGAGCTGATAAGATGGGAACTGCGTGATGTAGAGTGCAAAGCCCTTTTTACTTAATTCGAACAGTATCGCAGCGACTGCTGCCCCCATCGCGCCATGAGCCAGGTGCACTTTTTTATTCGGCACCAGAATATATAAGCCAAGGAAAGCGAAAAAAGACAACAACAGCGGTAACCAACGTAAAAACAGATTGAACGCACCAGATAATGTCTCGTTCTCTAAAATTTGCAGTGAGGTCACGTACGATGTCGCCGCGATACTCGCACCGACCATGATCGGCCCTAACGTGAGTACCATCCAATACATAGAGAATGAAAAGACTAAACGGCGCTTGTCTTTAACTCGCCAAATGTAGTTTAAGTTCTTATCAATGTTCGAAATCAGCATGACTGCAGCAATGAATAAAAACCCACCGCCAACCGCGCTCATTTTGCCCGTATTCGCCACAAATTCCTGCAATGCCGTATGTACAGCTTCCCCAGATGCCGGAACAAAATTCTCAATAATGTAGCCTTGCAACACCTCACCGACGTTCGCAAAAACGGGAAATTTCGACAATATTGATAACAATACCGTCAGCATTGGCACGATGGATAACAAGGTAATGTAGGCAAGATAGCCCGCGTTCACATTGACGCGATCATGCGTTAATCGCTTAAGAAGATACTTAAAAAACGCGACGCAACTTGGCAGTAGATTGATTAATCTTGCCTTGTAACTCTCTGATAACTGGTTCATAGTTCATCCCATAATAAGGGTCTGTTGACCTTTTGAGCTGATTTTTGCAGCAGTTTGTGGGTTCTTTATACAAGGCAGAGGCTTTGAATTGTAGTTAACCTACCAGAGAAGCCGATAACGCAGTAGAAAGAAACCACAAGCGCTGCCCGAAGGGTTCGTCTAGAAGCGTTTTACTCTTTGTTGAGAGGCGTTTTGCTTAGAATGACTATGCTACAACCCTCTCGCCGCGATTAAAACGCTTTTATATCGAACAAAAAACAACCACAAAAGGTCGACAGACCCTATTGTCGAGGACATAAGAATGCCTTATTTATTAGCAATTGTACTATCAATTTTCACTTTAACAGGGTGTCAATCTGCTTATTACTCAGCGATGGAGCAAGTTGGGTACCATAAACGAGATATTATGGTCGACCGCGTTGAAGATGCCAAAGAATCTCAACAAGATGCACAAGAAGAATTCACCAGTGCACTTGAAGCCTTATCTGCGATCACTAATTTTGATGGTGGTGAGCTAGAAAGTGTCTACAACAAAATCAATGACAAGTACGAAGACAGCGAAAAAGCGGCGCAAGACGTTCGTGACCGCATTGCTGCGATTGAAGACGTTTCCGGCGCACTGTTCGATGAATGGCAAGACGAACTAGAGCTGTACTCGAGCGCGAAATTGCGCCGTTCAAGCGAGCAAAAGCTACGTGAAACCAAAGCCTCGTACAAAACCATGCTTAGCGCAATGAAGCGTGCAGAGAAAAAGATGACGCCGGTACTAAATACACTGCGCGACAACACGTTGTACTTGAAACACAACCTTAACGCGAGTGCGATTGGCTCTCTACAAGGTGAATTTTATAGTCTAGAGAAAGACATTCAGTTTGCCATCAAACAGATGAACGAAGCGATTGCAGAGTCTGATAAATTCCTACAAAAGCTCAATCAAAAGTAAATGATTCAAACCTCCTCCTAGCGAGGAGGTTTTAGTCTGTGACCTCACCAACTAAACCGATGACTCTTCGAACAAAGCCTACTCGTTCTAGCACACTGCCCCATGGCACTTCTACCACTTCGTAACCCAACTCAGCATAGATATCCACTAAGGATTGATGAATCTCCAATGCTTCTTCAAAGCTGTGTGGACGCACTTCATCTTGCACGTAAATGGATGCTTCAGGTCGACAAGTAAACACCTGGCTATAGTACCCAGCACTTTCGGTTAAGAAAGCTTGGTCAACCTTACAACCGCCCACTTGTAAGTAAGCAATGATGTCTGGGATCGCGCGATCAACAAACGCAACGTCATGACAACGCGCATCACTCTTTTGCTTGCTCATCAAGTCGAGACACAATTGAGCAAACTCAGGCAGGTTCGTCCACGGCAAGATACCGTCGTTTAACTGGCTTTGCTGTTCAATCAGCGTACGAGAGCTCTCTGCAAACGTCGCATACCCTTGCCGCTCTAATGCATTCAGTAGGGTGGTTTTCCCCGCACCTGGGCCACCAGTAATCACAATTGGCTTCATGCTGATATGTTCATTCTCTAGATACAAAAAACCCTGAGCATAACTCAGGGCTTCTTCTTAATTGAATCGCTTAACGAAAATTATTTCGCGCCACGAGAAGCACGTTTACGATCGCTTTCCGTTAGGAATTTCTTACGGATACGGATGCTTTCAGGTGTTACTTCTACTAGCTCGTCGTCATCGATGAACTCAAGCGCTTGCTCTAGTGTCATGATTATTGGCGGAGTTAGAACCTGTGCGTCATCTGTACCAGATGCACGAACGTTGGTTAGCTGCTTACCTTTCAGTGCGTTTACTGTTAGGTCGTTGTCGCGGCTGTGAATACCGATAACCATGCCTTCGTAAACTTCCACACCGTGACCGATAAATAGACGACCACGCTCTTGAAGGTTGAACAGTGCGTTAGTTAGCGCTTTACCCGCAGCGTTAGCAATCAGAACACCGTTGATACGCTGACCGATGTTACCGCCTTTGTGTGGGCCGTAGTGGTCAAACGTATGGTATAGAAGACCAGAACCAGAAGTCAGTGTCATGAATTCCGTTTGGAAGCCGATCAGACCACGAGATGGCATGATGAAGTCCATACGTACACGGCCTTTACCGTCTGGAGCCATATCTTTCAGCTCACCTTTACGTAGGCCGATATTCTCCATGATACCGCCTTGGTGCTCTTCCATTACGTCGATGGTTACCGTTTCAAACGGTTCCATTAGCTGACCATCTTCTTCTTTGATGATTACTTCTGGACGAGATACGGCAAGCTCGAAGCCTTCACGACGCATGTTTTCGATCAGGATAGACAGGTGAAGCTCACCACGGCCTGATACGCGGAATTTGTCTGGATCGTCTGTTTGCTCAACGCGCAGTGCAACGTTGTGTACCAGTTCCTTCTCTAGACGCTCAAGGATGTTACGTGAAGTGACGAACTTACCTTCTTTACCAGCGAATGGAGACGTGTTTACTTGGAACGTCATGGTTACTGTTGGTTCATCAACAGACAGTGCTGGTAGTGCTTCTACTGCGTTTTGTGCACAGATAGTGTCAGAGATTTTAAGCTCGCCAAGACCAGTGATTGCAATGATATCACCCGCGTTAGCTTGCTCAACTTCGTGACGCTCTAGGCCTAGGTAGCCCATTACTGTGCCCACTTTACCGTTGCGAGTTTTGCCGTCTGCACCAACAACCGTTACTTGCTGGTTTGGCTTAACGCTACCACGAGTTACACGGCCAACGCCGATAACGCCAACGTAAGAGCTGTAATCCAACTGAGAGATTTGCATCTGTAGTGGACCATCTAGGTCAACTTCTGGCGCAGCTACTTCGCCAACGATAGTTTCGAATAGCGGTTCCATGTTCTCGCCAGTTTCGCCTTCTTCTAGAGAAGCCCAACCGTTAAGAGCAGAAGCGTAAACCACTTTAAAGTCTAACTGTTCGTCAGAAGCACCTAGGTTGTCGAATAGGTCGAACACTTGGTCCATAACCCAATCAGGACGTGCGCCCGGGCGGTCAATCTTGTTGATAACAACGATTGGTTTTAGACCATGAGCAAACGCTTTTTGTGTTACGAAACGCGTTTGAGGCATTGGACCATCAACCGCGTCAACGATAAGTAGTACAGAGTCTACCATCGACATGATACGTTCAACTTCGCCACCGAAGTCCGCGTGTCCCGGAGTATCTACGATGTTGATACGGTAATCGTTCCAGTCGATTGCTGTGTTTTTAGCAAGAATGGTAATACCGCGCTCTTTCTCGATGTCGTTCGAGTCCATGACTCGCTCTTCAGCTTCACCGCGAGACTCAAGCGTGCCTGATTGTTGTAGCAGCTTGTCAACCAACGTGGTTTTACCGTGGTCAACGTGCGCGATGATCGCGATATTTCTTAATTTATCAATCTGTGGAGTAGCCATGGATATTGATTCACTTAGATAGATGAAATGCCCCCACGCTGAGAACGGGTGCTCTCTGGCGACATTTGCTGATTAAAAAAACGGCCATAATGTACCAGATTTTAGCAAAAAGCCTAGAAATATGTGATCTACTCCCGAGCATTTCTGCGATTTTTACGCTTAATGCCCATTTTCTTCCTCAGAACGAATTGATTAAACGCAACTTTATTCCAATCGATGCATAATTCAAATTGACTCTTGCTCAAAAACTGGGCTGAATAAGCAATGCGCCTGTCACATTATGGTGCAATAATGATTTTCCGCACCACAATGGTGCGAGTAAAGATCATTTTGGTGCAATCATCTGCACCAAGCTAGCGCCAAAAAACACAATTGCTTGAAATTAATGGAATATTTTTTTTGGCACGGTTTTGGCTTTAGTTAAAACAGCATCGATTAATGAAAAGTCAAATTGATTAATCAATGCCAGGTTTCATGAATAATTCATAAATCGAGCTTTTACCGCTTATTAACACTGGAGGTTATCCAAGATGTCAGTAGAAAACGTTCTATCGCTGATCCAAGAAAACGAAGTTAAGTTTGTTGACCTACGCTTCACTGATACAAAAGGTAAAGAGCAGCACATTTCGATCCCTGCTCACCAAATCGACGCAGACTTCTTCGAAGAAGGTAAAATGTTCGATGGTTCATCAGTTGCTGGCTGGAAAGGTATCAACGAATCAGACATGGTAATGATGCCTGACGCATCTTCTGCTGTGCTTGACCCATTCACGGAAGACGCAACACTCAACATCCGTTGTGACATCTTAGAGCCGGCAACAATGCAAGGCTACGACCGTGACCCACGTTCTATCGCAAAACGCGCTGAAGACTTCATGCGCTCTACTGGCGTTGCAGATACTGTACTTATCGGTCCTGAGCCAGAATTCTTCCTATTTGACGACGTGAAATTCGCGACTGACATGTCAGGCTCTTTCTTCAAGATCGATGACGTAGAAGCAGCATGGAACACGGGTTCTGATTACGAAGAAGGTAACAAAGGTCACCGTCCAGGCGTTAAAGGTGGTTACTTCCCTGTAGCTCCAGTGGATTCATCTCAAGATATCCGTTCTGCTATGTGTCTAGTAATGGAAGAGATGGGTCTTGTTGTTGAAGCACACCACCACGAAGTGGCAACAGCGGGTCAAAACGAAATCGCAACTCGTTTCAACACGCTAACAACCAAAGCTGACGAAATCCAAATCTACAAGTACGTTGTACACAACGTTGCTCACGCGTTTGGTAAAACGGCAACATTCATGCCTAAACCACTTGTTGGTGACAACGGTAGCGGTATGCACGTTCACCAATCTCTAGCGAAAGATGGTGTAAACCTATTTGCTGGTGACAAGTACGGCGGTCTATCTGAAATGGCGCTTTACTACATTGGCGGTATCATCAAACACGCTCGTGCAATCAACGCATTTGCTAACCCATCAACAAACTCGTATAAACGTCTTGTACCAGGCTTCGAAGCGCCAGTTATGCTTGCTTACTCTGCACGTAACCGCTCTGCTTCAATCCGTATCCCAGTGGTACCAAGCCCGAAAGCACGTCGTATCGAAGTTCGCTTTGGTGACCCAGCGGCTAACCCATACCTATGCTTTGCATCAATGCTAATGGCTGGTCTTGACGGTATTAAGAACAAGATCCACCCAGGCGAAGCAATGGATAAAGACCTTTACGATCTACCAGCAGAAGAAGCAGCAGAAATCCCAACGGTTGCATACTCACTGAAAGACGCACTAGCAGAGCTAGATGCTGACCGTGAATTCCTAACAGCAGGTGGTGTATTCTCTGACGACTTCATCGACTCTTACATCGAGCTGAAATCTCAGGACGTAGAGCGCGTGAACATGACAACTCACCCAGTTGAGTTCGAACTTTACTACTCTGTGTAAGGTCGACACTGTGTAAAATGTAAACATAGCAACAAAATATTAGGCTCGCCTCGCAGGCGGGCCTTTTTTGTATTCGTCAGTCAAGATTCGACGTTTAACATGAGGGGATAATAAAAATACGCTTGGACTTTTTACCTTGTAGGTCAAAGAGCTAAGCCATTGAAACGTGAAATCATCGATCAAAAGAAGGTGGGCAATGAAAGTTCAGCTTATTCCATCGCTATGTGCTCTCAGCGGATTGTTAATCGCCTCCATCGCATCAGCGCAGGTTGCTTATACATGGGTAGATAAAAATGGCGTGGTTCATTTTAGTGATACGCCAAACCAAGGTGCAAAAGCCATCGCGCTGCCAAACCTTGAAGCCAGCGCACCCGCTCCTAAGGTAGAAAGCACGGAATCACTCGCCCCTCAGACCAAGCCATCGAAAGAGCCACAAGACAAGCCGGAAAAGAAAACCGATAAACCTCTCCCATTAAAGCTCTCGATGCTGACTCCTCAACATAACGAAACCATCCGCAGCAACCGAGGCATCATCAATATTCAACTGGAAACCAATCGCAAGCTTGGTATCGGCGAACAGTTGCAACTGCTGCTCGACGGAAAACCTTATGGTGCGCCACAAAGCCATATGATGTGGCAGTTAAACAATATTGACCGAGGCACCCACACACTGGCCGTGCACGCGAAAAGAAGCGGCAAGCTTATTGCATCTACTAGCCCTATAACGGTGCATTTACATAGAGCAAGTGTTAAGCCGACCGTAAAAGGGGCAAAATAGAATATCTGGTGAAAAAAATAGCATCACTGCGGTGCTTTTCACTTTTTCTTCTGAGATTTATTCGCCATACTTAACGTTCAATTGCACCATTATTGTGCAACGCACAATCTTAAAGCAAAACAAGGACGTAATGTGGATACCAGTCTTCCTAGTGCCATTCTCAATAACATGGTGACAGCAACGCTGATTCTTGATGATGGATTGGCTATCCGTTATGCCAATCCGGCTGCCGAGTTGCTGTTTTCTCAAAGCGCGAAACGTATTGTTGAACAATCGCTTTCTCAATTGATTCAACATGCGTCGCTGGATCTCGCGCTGCTCACTCAACCATTGCAAAGTGGCCAAAGCATCACCGACAGTGACGTCACTTTCGTAGTTGATGGCCGCCCCTTAATGCTAGAGGTGACAGTTAGCCCAATCACTTGGCAAAAGCAGTTGATGCTTCTGGTTGAGATGCGCAAAATTGATCAACAGCGCCGACTCTCTCAAGAACTGAACCAGCACGCCCAACAACAAGCGGCGAAACTGTTAGTCCGAGGGCTTGCACATGAGATCAAAAACCCGCTAGGTGGATTACGTGGTGCAGCGCAATTGCTAGAAAAAATGCTGCCAGAGCCTTCTCTCACCGAGTATACGCACATCATTATTGAGCAAGCCGACCGTTTAAGAGCGCTTGTTGATCGATTACTCGGGCCACAAAAGCCAGGTAAGAAGACACAAGAAAACTTGCATCAAATTCTGGAAAAGGTCCGCCAGTTGGTTGAATTAGAATCGCAACGTTCAATCGTGATTGAACGCGATTACGACCCGAGCTTGCCAGAAATTTTGATGGATGCGGACCAAATCGAACAGGCGATGCTTAATATCGTCAGTAATGCAGCGCAAATTCTTAGCCATCAAGAACACGGCAAAATCACCATTCGCACCAGAACGGTGCATCAAGCTAATATTCACGGCAAACGCTGTAAACTCGCTGCACGTGTCGAAATCACAGACAACGGCCCAGGCATTCCACCGGAATTACAAGACACGCTGTTCTATCCCATGGTCAGTGGCCGCGAGGGAGGAACTGGCTTAGGGCTGTCTATTTCACAAAATTTGATCGACCAGCACAATGGAAAAATAGACGTAGAAAGCTGGCCTGGTCACACAACATTTACTATTTATTTGCCGATCTGATTGCACTAATGGACTTCAAGTCGCATCAGTTTTTCGGTTTGCTGCAAGGATTACTACATGAGTAAAGGATATGTTTGGGTCGTTGATGACGACAGTTCTATTCGCTGGGTGATGGAGAAAACGCTCTCCTCTGCCAACATAAAATGCGAAACCTATGCCGATGGGGAAAGCGTTTTGATGGCGCTCGAACGCGAAGTACCAGATGTGCTGGTATCAGACATTCGCATGCCGGGCATTGATGGATTAGAGCTGCTAAAACAAGTACAGCGCGATTACCCAGACCTTCCCGTGATTATCATGACCGCCCACTCAGATTTGGATGCGGCAGTGAATGCGTACCAAAAAGGTGCCTTTGAATACTTACCAAAACCTTTTGATATCGATGAAACCTTAACTCTGGTTGAACGAGCGATTGCACACAGTCACGAAAATAAACGTGAGCAACTCTCTCCAGAAGACATTCCTGCGGAAACGCCAGAAATCATCGGTGAAGCGCCAGCCATGCAAGAAGTATTTCGAGCCATTGGTCGTCTTTCTCGCTCCTCAATTTCAGTATTGATTAACGGTGAATCGGGCACGGGTAAAGAGCTTGTTGCTCATGCGTTGCACCGCCATAGTCCTCGCGCCAACAAACCTTTTATTGCACTCAATATGGCGGCGATTCCCAAAGATCTGATTGAGTCAGAGTTGTTTGGTCATGAAAAAGGGGCATTTACCGGGGCGAACAATGTTCGTCAGGGTCGATTCGAACAAGCCAATGGCGGCACCCTATTTTTAGACGAAATCGGTGACATGCCGTTAGATATTCAAACCCGTTTGCTGCGTGTTCTGGCCGACGGACAGTTTTATCGAGTGGGCGGTCACTCCCCAATCAGCGTCGACGTAAGGATTGTCGCGGCAACACACCAGAATTTAGAAAAGCTGGTGCATGAAGGCGATTTCCGTGAAGACTTATTCCATCGCTTGAACGTGATTCGAGTGCAGATTCCGGCATTGCGTGAACGTAAGCAGGACATCGAAAAACTTACGCAGCATTTTCTTATCCGAGCGGCTGATGAGCTGGGGGTCGAAACCAAAACTCTGCATCCGTCGACCGTTGAAATTCTTAACCGCCTTGATTGGCCGGGCAACGTGCGTCAATTAGAGAATATTTGCCGTTGGTTAACCGTCATGGCCAGTGGTAGCGAGGTATTGCCAAACGACTTACCAAGCGAACTGCTCGAAGAGAAAAAATCCATTTCGGACTCTGAACATGGCAGCTGGCAAGAACAATTGGCGGATTGGGCACGTCAATCACTCGCGGCAGGAGATAAAGAACTGCTTTCTTATGCTTTACCAGAATTTGAGCGCATTTTATTAGAGGCAGCTTTGGAGCACACTAAAGGTCACAAGCAAGATGCCGCTAAAGTATTAGGCTGGGGGCGAAACACGCTTACCAGAAAATTAAAAGAATTGTACTGACAATCACTTACGTGGTGCGTTAACAACGAGAGTCGTTTGTCACTCGATATTAACAAAAATATCAGTACAATTGTGGCGCACCACCATCTATGTGATTAGGCAATGTCTACTGCTACGACTCAAATTACACTGCGTACCGCTGTTCTCATTCCATTTGTCATGATCTTCTTACTGGCGATCGGTGTCATTGTCTACGTCCAAAAACAAAGCTACGAAGAAGTGGTCACAGATATCAGCGACAAACAACTTTCCGTGTTAACCGAAAGTGTCCACGACCACCTTAATAGCTATCTGCGCAAGCCGTTTACTGCGGTTATGGCTCTCGCGCATAACGTCAGCTATCACAACCTTTATCACCCTCACGACACCTCAGATATTCAAAGCTACCTGCTGAGTGCATTCAAAAACCTTTACCAATCGATACCGCAGTTGGATGTCATCGCATTTGGTTCAGAAAGCGGTGACTTTGCCGGGTTCCGCCGCGAGCTTTCCGACGATTACACCTTAATGGTTCAAGATCGATATACCGATGGTGATCTGATTATTTATGGCACCAACCATGTGAGTAATAGCATTCGAACGGTTATCTCTCCATACGATCCTCGCACTCGCCCATGGTATACGCCCGTCGCAGAGACTCAAACCTCGATGTGGTCTGAGATTTATACGAATGCCGATGAACGCCAGGATATTACGCTGTCAGCCATGACACCGGTGTATAAACACGACCAATTTGCTGGCGTGTTGGTGACAGACATTCGCATCAACACATTTAACGAATTTCTACGTGAGTTAAAATACAACACCAAAGCTTCGGTCTACATCATGGACCCAGAGCATCGTTTAATCGCTCACTCAGGCCCGGGAAGCGTCATCTCATGGGGTACAAAGTTTTCTGATAAAGGGCAGCGTTTGTTTGCGGCTGAAAACGCAGATCCGATCATCAAAATCAGTGCGAGCCGCGTTCGGTCGTTTGATCTCAACAATACTAAGCAACCTTACACCTTTTCATTTGAGCATGACGGCCAACGTATTTTCAGCCGACTAACCCCATACCGAGATCAAAACGGTTTAACATGGTTTATTGGCACCTCTATATCTGAATCCGAGTTGCTGGGTACATTGCCGAAAAGCCAACAAAAGAGTTGGCTAGTCGGGTTTATCGTCAGCTTATTTGGTATCGCCATCAGTTGGATCATTTTCAACCGAGTCACCAGGCCGATTAACGCGACGGCTGACGCCGCCCAACACCTTGCGAATGGCGATTGGGACAGCAGTATGCCAAAACCTGGTTATGTGTATGAGACAACGGTACTTGTGCATGCCTTTAATGAGATGACGAGTAACCTCAGAGCCTCATTTAAAGCGTTGCGTGAGCAGTTGGTTTATGACTCTCTGACACGCTTATACAGTCGTCAAGGCTTGGTCGAAATCTGTGAGAACCAATCTCACCTGTGCCACGGCAGTTTATTTTTACTTGGTATCAACAAATTTAGAGATATCAACGACAGTGTGGGTCATCATAACGGTGATCAACTGCTGGTCAGCATCGCAGAAAGGCTAAAACAAGAGTTTAGTGATAACGCGTTACTGGCTCGGATTGGTGGTGATGAGTTCGCAGTGTTTCTCTCAAACGCCGATACGGAAGCCAAAGTTAAACAAACCGAGCGTCGATTACAGCAACTCTTTTCCACCCCATTTATGGTGGAAGGTGAGAATGTAGTGATGAAGATTTCACTTGGCATTGTGCAAACCCAACCAAATGAAACCATGCCGCTGTGGCTTCGCAACGCCAGCATCGCATTAAGCTACGCCAAGCAAGACTCACTGACCGGTGTCTGTCATTACAGCCCTGAACTGGCAAGCGCTTCAAAGTTCCGCACCCAAATGCTGACTAAGATTCAAACTGGCATCGAAAACCAAGAGTTTGTCCCTCATTATCAACCTATTGTGGATCTCGCTAGTGGTAATGTGTGTGGCGCAGAAGCGCTGGCGCGCTGGCACAGTGACTCAGGAATGGTGTCACCATTAGATTTTATTCCAATCGCAGAAGAAAGCGGCATGATCAAAGCCATTGGCCAACAAATTCTGTTACAAGCTTGCCGCGATACATACCAAGCCATTCAAAGTAATCAGTGGCCATCAGACTTCCAACTGCATGTGAACATCTCCGTTAATCAACTGTCCTGCCCTGATTTTGTCGATACAGTGACCAACGTATTGGATATCACAAAATTACCCGCCAGTAACCTAACACTGGAGATCACCGAGTCGCGCATTATTGATAGCGCACCAACCACACTGGAAAACATGACCAAACTGCGTGATATGGGGATTGGGATCGCGATCGATGATTTCGGTACCGGTTACTCATCACTGGGTTATCTTCACTCACTGCCATTTACTTGTTTGAAGATTGATCGCACCTTCATCAATCAACTCACGCAAGAAAACTTAGACAGTTCGGTCGTTGCTGCGGTCATCAATATCACCGCAGGCCTCAAAACCAATGTCGTCGCAGAAGGCGTAGAGGATAGCAATCAAGCACAATTACTGCGCTCTTTAGGCTGCAACCAAGTGCAAGGCTTCTATTACAGTCGTCCAATGCCACTAGAAGAGTGGCCAACACATTTGGTTAACATGAAGTAGAAAAGAGCGAGAATCGTTGATTTCCTAGTCATCCTCTACTGACAATCTACCTAACTGTTATTTATACTTAACTGCAAATCTTACCCATGTATTGTCACAGATGATGTTTGGGCCCTGTTCCAGTTCATAACTATCCGGATCGACATAATGATAACGAAGAACCTTCCTCTTACTGATTTGCACCGCCACCTTGACGGTAACATTCGTACTAAAACGATTCTTGAGCTTGGCCAAAAATTTGGTATTGCTCTGCCAGCGTACGATATTGAGTCTCTCACTCCTCACGTTCAAATTGTAGAAGCGGAACCCTCTCTTGTTGCTTTCCTTTCTAAGCTCGACTGGGGTGTTGCGGTACTGGGCGACCTAGATGCATGTCGTCGTGTGGCGTACGAAAACGTAGAAGACGCACTAAACGCTCAAATCGATTACGCTGAACTGCGTTTCTCACCATACTACATGGCAATGAAACACAAGTTACCAGTAGCGGGTGTTGTTGAAGCAGTCGTGGACGGTGTGCAAGCGGGTATGCGCGATTTTGGCGTGAAAGCCAACCTGATCGGCATCATGAGCCGCACATTTGGCACCGACGCGTGCCAACAAGAACTGGACGGCATTCTGAGCCAAAAAGATCACATCGTTGCTGTCGACTTGGCGGGTGACGAACTGGGCCAACCGGGCGATCGCTTTGTGTCTCACTTCAAACAAGTACGCGACGCTGGCCTTGGGGTAACGGTTCACGCTGGTGAAGCAGCAGGTGCAGAGAGCATGTGGCAAGCAATCAATGAGCTGGGCGCAACTCGTATCGGTCACGGCGTAAAAGCGATCCACGATCCAAAACTGATGGATTACCTAGCAGAAAACCGCATTGGTATTGAGTCTTGCCTAACATCAAACTACCAAACAAGCACGGTAGAAACGTTAGAAAACCACCCTCTCAAACAGTTCCTAGAGCATGGAGTTCTTGCGTGTCTGAACACTGACGACCCAGCGGTTGAAGGTATCGAGCTGCCATACGAATACGAAGTAGCGGCACCAGCAGCTGGTCTGAGCCAAGACCAGATTCGCCAAGCACAAATCAATGGTCTTGAGATTGCATTCCTTTCAGAAGCAGAAAAAGCGGAACTGAAAGCAAAAGTAAAAGATCGCGCTTAAATCCAGCGAAAACATAAAAAAATGCCAGCATCTGCTGGCATTTTTTTATATCTTGAATCGGCGTCTATGATTAGATAACACGAGAGAATTGTTGCTGACGCGCCTTCGCTCGCAGGTACTTATCGAAGCTCATACAAATATTACGGATCAGCAAACGACCTCGCAGCGTCACACGAATTTCATTGTCATCCACTTCCACCAGCTCATCATTGATGAAGGTCTGAAGTAGCTGCAAGTCTTCTTTAAAGTACTGATCAAACTTCACTTTAAACTCAGACTCGATCGCTTTCTTGTCTAGTTTAAAATTACAAATCAGCTGCTTGATCACTTCGCGACGTAGCAAATCATCAGAGTCCAGCGAGACCCCTTTCCACAGTGCGTGACGAAGTTCGTTGACTTGAGCGTAGTATTTCTTCAGCTCTTTCTGGTTTTGCGCGTATGCATCGCCGATCATCGAGATTGCAGAGACACCAAAGCCAACCAAATCACATTCACCTTGTGTGGTGTAGCCTTGGAAGTTGCGATGCAAAATACCTTCGCGCTGAGCAACGGCAAGTTCGTCATCAGGCAATGCAAAATGGTCCATACCGATGAACTGGTAGCCAGCACCAGTCAGTGTCGCGATGGTGTCTTGCAGAATCGCCATCTTCTCTTCTGCTTTAGGCAGATCTTCGTCTTTAATCTTACGCTGCGCTGCAAATAGCTGTGGCATGTGCGCGTAGTTAAATACGGACAGACGGCCCGGCTGCATTTCCAGTACTTGTTCTAACGTCTTGGCAAAAGAGACTTTGGTTTGCTTTGGCAAGCCGTAGATCAAATCTAGGTTTGTCGAACGAAAACCCAACTCTTTTGCGCGCGCAACCATCGCAAAGATGAACTCTTCATCTTGCTCACGGTTCACCAGTTTTTGCACTTCTTTGTTGAAGTCCTGAACACCGATGCTCAAGCGGTTAAAGCCTTCGCTACGCAGGTGATCCAACATGGTGATCTGAATTTCACGCGGGTCAACTTCGATACTGATTTCAGCATCACTGCTAAAGGTAAACTCTTGGCGCAACAGGCTCATTACGCGTGTAATTTGCTTTTCAGAAAGGAACGTTGGCGTACCACCACCAAAGTGCAATTGCGTTACCGTTCTGCCCACCAATAAGGCTGCACGTTGACGAATCTCATGCTCAAGCACATCGAGGTATTCGTCCGCTTTGTGCGAGTGGCGCGTGATGACTTTATTACAACCACAGTAGTAACAAAGCTTGTGACAGAACGGAATGTGCACATACAGCGATAATGGGCGGTCTGGGTACTGAGTGCATGCCATATCATAATCAGAAATGGTGAACGCTTCATGGAACTCCAGCGCCGTTGGGTACGACGTGTAGCGAGGACCGGAATAGTTGTACTTATCCAATACCGCTTGATCCCAGACGATTTGCTGCTTCGATTCAGTGTGTTGATTCGACATGGTGGTACTTTCCGTTAAATGCTAGGGCAACGAAAGCCGTCACCCGATATTCAGAGCCGCTATTTTGCCATACGACGATGACAAGCGTGGCAACGCCGACTGGCTTTTTAATTATAAAACTAAAGAAGTGCTAGCGTGATCACGATACCCCCAACAGTCATAAGGAAACCATTGGGGGTAACTATTAAATCATCTGAATATTGATTTGATTATTCAGTGGCTGGACGTTTTTCTGCAACACTTTGAGCTCCTCAATGATCGCATCAGTGAGGCGGCTTTCCGCTTTATGACGCGTCAAGTTCTGTTGCATACGCTCTTTCTTGGCAAGTTGTTGGCGTTCTTCACCACGCGCCATATCTTTCACGATATGGTAAAGCTCAGAAATTGCAGGGTACGTTTTATCGAAATCGACACGGTCTTCACCTTGTACATAATCCATGATGTTATACACACGAATACTGATTTCAGATAAATCGCATTGGCCTTGAATACCCGCCTGACACAAGGTATGCACATTCTCAAAAATGTTGGCGTTACGTTTATCTATCGCCAATTTTTGATGCTTTAGCTGCAATTCCTTTTGCTTTTTCAATTGAAGCAGAAGGTAACCTGCATAAGAAGCAAGTGCGATGATAATCACAACACCAGCAATAGCTAATAAGGTTACATTCATAGCTTAATTATCCTTTGTAGTCGTCGAAGTTAATGTCGTCGAAATCTGCCAGCAAGTCATCATCATTGCGCGTGCTTTTCTCAGCAGGAGCAGTGAAGTCTTCCTCTTCTTCAGGTTCCAACAAACCTAGTTGGTCCATTAGCTTCTCAATGCGGTCGAGCTTCTCATCGACGTATTTCTGTAGACCTGTGCCTAGGTTTTCACCCGCTTCAATACGGTCTAGCAACACGTTCAATTGCGCATCATTTTCTAGCATCTCTAGTTCTTGCTCTGCCGACAAACGACGCTCTTGCTTCGTCATTTTCCTCGCAGGCTCAACAACCAGAGGAATTTTCTTTTTACTGCCTAAACGCGGGTCGCGGTTTTGTGCAGCAGCTTGCTTTTTCTGCTCGTTAACTTCTGAGTTACGGTTACCCGTTTTCAAGCCTTTGCGCTTTTTAGCACGCTTGCGTAGGCGGCCTTCCACATCAGATTCTGTACGGTTACGAGTTACAACAAACTCAGGTGCGCCAGCGGCACCTGGCTTTCTAGATTTTTTACTACGGCTCATTACTGGGGTTTCCTCAGTAAAATTACATCATTACCAATAAATTCGAGTTCGAGCTTATCCCGCTCTGCTAGGAACTGGAACGTGTCACGACTAAAGAACACTACATGAGTGAGATCGTTCTTATAATGCCATGATTTGAAAGCCTCCACGTCGATGACCATTTTCGTCATCAGGCCTATCCAGCCCCCTGGCTTAACTAAATTCAACCATTGCTTCCACACCAAATCTGGGTGGTAGAGGTGCTCTATCACCTCTGTTGCTGTCATGAAGTCATACGTTTTATCTAAAACCGACGTATCAGGGTGGTAGTAGAGATCGTACAACGCCATGTTGTGCCCCGCCTCTTCCAGCATCAAGGAGAGCGTTGGGCCAGGACCACAACCAAAGTCGATACCATTTGATTGTGGAGAAATTCGCTCTGTGAGCGGGTCAGCAATACGCGACAAAAAGCGTCGGTAACCTAAATCTTCAGGGTTGTTCTCATGCAAATCATAGTGAGCTTTTTCGGTTTCCGCATCCAAACGTTGGTCTGGATTCACAAACACCAAACAGCACTGCTCACATTGAAGATATTCACGTCGCTTATCTTCAAAATAGTGGTGAGTACGCTGATTTTGGCATAAAGGACAGGTATGCATGCTGACTTCCTCAAACAGGGATGCGAAACATACCAGAAAGTGAACTCAGATTGGAGTGTTACTGAGTATTTTTTCAGCAATTTTTGTTAAAAAACTTTGTTTACAACCCATCGAAGTAAATAAGTGCAGTAATCGTAATTCAGATTGCGACTTACCAAGGGAAAAGAATATAAAAAAAGCGACAGTCAGACTGTCGCTTTCTAAGTGCCATCAAGTGGCGAAACTGTGTTGCACACATTTGGTGCACCAATGATCCCTTTGTTTTTCGAGCTTTCCCTGCCAAAAAGAGTTGTTTTTCATCTTCCTGATGAGTTTTGGCTATCCGTTTACTTCCTGTCTACTGAGCAACTTCCTGTGCCTGATCCGTTTCACTGTCTTAACCGTCAGACGAGATGACCATCCTTATCAGATAGGCTCCCTACCTATCTAAATCCCTTTCTAAATCACCAAGCATCCGAGCTACATCCTTGGAGACCTAAACCGTGGTCTAAAATCCTTACATTCACCCCCTGTGAACGACTTCTACTTTACGCCATCCCGCGATGCTCACAAGTAATGGGTTGAAAAAATAATCCGCCTATTTTCTAAAAATATCAAAATTATCATTTAATCAAAAACTTAAAAACACTAACAAGAAAAAGCCAACATCAAGTATGGCAAATGTCTCACAAACTGCCGAGCCAACTATCGCTTTCGCATCCAAACTCGACTGTGATATCTGTCACGAACAAAAATGCCCTAGTGAATTCACTAGGGCATTTTTGTACAAGTTGCTCGAACGATGTAGGGACATCTACCCAACCAGCTCAAGATGCAGGATCTTGAGCGATTTAGGTATATTAGTGCAGACCGCCAACGTATTTAGACAGCACTTCGATATCTTCGTCTGTCATTTTCTTCGCGATGTCGCGCATCATGGCATTCATATCATTACCACGGTCGCCATCACGGAATTTTTCTAGCTGAGCTTTGATGTAGTCAGCATGCTGACCAGAAATTTTAGGGAAACCTGAAAGCTCTGTACCATTGCCACGAGGACCATGACATGCAATACATGCGGTTAGGCCACGCTCGGCATCACCAGCGGTATAAAGCGTTTTGCCTTTTGCTACCACATCTTCAGGTGTTGAGTTTTCTGAAACTGGTAGCGAAGCGTAGTAAGCAGATAGGTCTGCGATATCTTCATCGCTCAGTGGCATTGCCATACCACTCATTACAGGATCGTAACGACCTTGTTTACCACCACTTGTCATGCCTAGCTTAAGTTCTTTTAACTGCTTCTCAAGATACTTAGCGTGTTGGCCTGCGAGTTTCGGGTACGTTGTTATTGCACTGTTGCCATCTGCTCCGTGACAGGCGACACAGGTTTGTGATTTTGCTTTACCAGCCTCAATATTACCTTGGGCCCATACTGAGCAACTGGCTAAAAGACTCAAAATTAGCGCTAATTTCTTCATGACATTCCATTATAATTATCAAGCTTCCAGTACCACGGAATGTGAACATACCGCGTACACTCATGGTACAATAGGCGACCTTATGCCGAGCACGGTTATTTTACACATTTTCACAAAAAAGTAATCAATCGACTACACAAAGTCGAGATGGAGTTAACAGTGAGCGTAAAAATTCATTACCAAAATACGCATTTCATCACCAGCGCACCCGATATTCGTCACCTACCGGAAGACGAAGGTGTCGAAATTGCGTTTGCAGGACGCTCAAACGCTGGTAAATCGAGTGCACTTAACCGTCTAACTAATCAAAAAAGCTTAGCCAAGACATCAAAGACACCTGGTCGTACGCAATTAATCAACCTTTTCAAAGTAGAAGAAGGTTGTCACATTGTCGATCTACCTGGATACGGTTTTGCTCAAGTACCGGTAGAGATGAAAAACAAATGGCAGAAATCTTTGGGTGAATACTTACAGAAACGCGAGTGCCTAAAAGGCTTAGTGGTTCTGATGGACATTCGTCATCCAATGAAAGATCTCGACCAGCAAATGATTTTCTGGGCCATCGACAGCCACATTCCTGTGCAAGTTTTGCTAACCAAAGCAGATAAACTAAAAAGTGGCGCACGCAAACAAACCCTGCTGAAAGTTCGTAAGCAAGTAGAAACTTTCGGTGGTGACGTTTCCGTTGATGTGTTCTCTTCCCTTAAAGGATTAGGCGTTGATCAGCTGCGCGCAAAACTGGATACCTGGTTTGCACCAGCGCTCGCACACCTGATAGAAGAAGGCGAACTGGATACCCCAGCAAGCGACGAAGAATAATTAACAATATTTGTTAAATCTTTTCGACACGGCCCTACCATTTGGTGGGGCTTTTGTTTATCTGAGCTAAATAACAGGCAATAAAAATCCCCACCTTCCTGGCAGGGATAACGGGAGAGAAAAATTGGTAATTATTGTTATGTGACGAAGCATTGCTGAACTATCGGATGATTTCAATAGCTTAAAAAGCCGACTAACTTTAGCTTTCGCTTAATTAACTCACAACCATAACCAATAAAGAAAATACAATTCAACAAGTTAGACAGAAACCTACCCACTTTCACGTCAACTTAGTTTCCTTCAAGAAAAAATCATAGTGTGATTGGCATAAATTTACAGACTGAATAGTTTGCGAGTTTTTGAAGAAAATTGGAGTGTAGACAATAGGTTAAAGGTGGGAGAAATATAAAGACAAGTCGTTACCAACCCAACACATTGAACAAAAAGAAAAATTTTCTTTCGCCCAATAAAAAACGCCCCAGTCAAAAGCTGACTGGGGCGGCTGAATCAGCCTAATCCAATAACGTGAAACAAAAGGTCTGAAAGATAGAACATCTTACCTCTGTACCCTACGAGTATTAATGTACAACAATTGGTCAGAATTGCAAAGAATTTTTGTAGTTTTTTTTCATGAAATTTTTATTAAGCAACATCAAAGTTAACTTTGCGCTAGCTTTTTTAATCGCAAAAAAAAGCCAGCGTTTGTGCGCTGGCTCATAATTAATTGGTTATTTTGGTCTAAAAGTGACTAATGAGCTTGATCCCAGTTGTCACCGTGCCCTGCTTCTGCAACCAACGGTACTTTTAGCTCTGCTGCAGATTCCATCAATTTCTGTACTTTACTTTCAATTTCGGACAATGATGACTCTTCAACTTCAAAGACCAATTCATCGTGTACTTGCATTAACAACTTCACACGGCCATTGCCTTCTTCCTGAATCCACTGATCAACCAACAGCATCGCTTTCTTAATGATGTCCGCAGCCGTACCTTGCATCGGTGCGTTGATTGCCGCACGTTCAGCGGCTTTACGACGCATCCCGTTGCGCGATTTGATTTCTGGTAAATGCAAACGTCGACCAAAAATCGTTTCAACATAGCCCTTATCTGCAGCCGTGCTGCGCGTGTCTTCCATGTACTGCATAACGCCAGGGTAACGCTCAAAGTATTTATCCATGTAGGCTTGTGCTTCGCCGCGAGGGATACCAAGCTGCTTCGCCAAACCAAATGCACTCATGCCATAGATAAGCCCGAAGTTAACGGCTTTAGCACGACGACGCTGCTCGCTCGATACTTGTTCAATATCCAGACCCATAATTTCTGCCGCAGTTGCCGCGTGAATGTCTTTACCATCACGGAAGGCATCTAATAACGCTTGGTCGCCAGAAAGGTGAGCCATGATGCGCAGTTCGATTTGCGAGTAGTCGACCGCTAAGATCTTATGCCCAGATGGTGCGACAAACGCTTGGCGAATACGACGGCCGGCTTCGTTACGAATTGGAATGTTTTGTAAGTTCGGATCGGTAGAAGATAGACGACCTGTTGCGGTTACTGCTTGATGGTAAGAAGTATGCACACGCCCTGTTGTTGGGTTGATCATCTTCGGCAGCTTGTCCGTGTACGTCGATTTAAGCTTCGCCAAACCGCGATATTCCAAAATCAATTTTGGCAGTGGGTAATCTAAGGCAAGCTCTTGTAGCACTTCTTCATTCGTCGATGGTGTACCTGATGGCGTTTTCTTCACCACCGGTAACCCCATTTTTTCAAATAGGATGGCTTGTAATTGCTTTGGCGAGTTCATGTTGAACTCTTGCTCTGCAATTTCATACGCTTTCTTTTCAAGCTCATCAAGGCGAGCGGTAATCTCGACCGACTGCGCACTCAGCTTCATTTCGTCAATAAAGACCCCGGTGCGTTCAATGCGCGAAAGAACTGGCACCAACGGCATTTCAATCTCTTCGTACACTGTCTTCAGGCTTTCATCCTGCTCGATATTCGCAAACAAGCGATTGTGCAGACGAAGGGTCACATCCGCATCTTCTGCCGCGTATGGCGATGCTTGTTCCAACTCGATTTGGTTAAACGTAAGCTGATTTTTGCCTTTACCTGCAATTTGCTCAAAAGAAATGCAACTATGCTGTAGGAAGCGCAGCGCCAAGCTGTCCATATCGTGTTTACCGCCGACACTGTTGTAAATGTACGATTCCAACATCGTGTCGTGCTTGATACCTTTTAGCTCAATATCATAACGAGCCAATACAGACGCATCATACTTTAAGTTTTGACCAACTTTTGCTTTCGCTGCATCTTCAAGAATTGGCTTAAGCTGTTCTAGAACCCAATCACGATCAAGCTGTTCAGGTGCATCTAGGTAGTCATGTGCAACAGGCACATAAGCGGCAATACCTTCATCGACAGCGAATGACAAACCAACTAGGTTCGCTAGCATGTAATCTAGGTTGTCGGTTTCCGTATCAAACGCAAACAACTCGGCCGTTTGAAGTTTGTCTAGCCACGCATTGAAGGTTTCTTCATCCAGAATCGTTTCATATTGGCTGCGGTCGATTGTCACTGCGGAAGTTTCCATCTCGGCATGAGAAGCAGAGGCTTGAGCAGAGCCAGCAAGCTCAACAGCTTCTACCGACCCAGAACCACCTTCAAGTAGTTCGTTCAACCAAGATTTAAACGTCAGTTGACCATACAGCTTCACTAGTTCGTCTTTATTTGGTTCCGCTTTCAGCAGTGATTCTGGCGTTTCTTCAAGTTCAACATCCAATTTAATGGTCGCGAGCTCGTACGACAGCATGGCATTTTCTTTGTTATCGATGAGCTTCTTCGCCATGGTTTTAGAACCACGGAAGCCAAGCGCAGCAATGTCATCGAGATTTTCATACAGCTTAGTCAGACCGCCAATACCTTGCAGTAGTGCGGTCGCGGTTTTATCACCCACGCCTGGTACACCAGGGATGTTATCTACTTTATCGCCCATCAGCGCTAGGTAGTCGATGATTAACTCAGGTGGAATGCCAAACTTTTCAACCACACCTTCACGATCCATCACGACGTTCGTCATAGTGTTGATCAAGGTAATATTATCATCCACCAACTGCGCCATGTCTTTATCACCAGTACTGATCAATACAGGCATGCCCTTTTGTGATGCTTGATGCGCCAACGTACCAATGACGTCATCCGCTTCGACACCAGGAACGCAGATCAGTGGTAAACCCATCGCGCGAATAACATTGTGCAATGGTTCAATTTGGCAACGCAGATCATCCGGCATAGGCGGACGATTAGCTTTGTATTCTGCATACATATCATCACGGAAGGTTTTTCCCTTCGCATCGAAAACCACCGCGATGCGCTCAGACGCAAACTGACGCATCATGCTGCGTAACATGTTCACGACACCGTAAACGGCATTAGTTGGAATTTCACCATTGCTCATGGTGCCCGGGTAGGCGTGAAAAGCGCGATATAGGTAAGAAGAGCCGTCGATAAGGATCAACGGATTTTCAGGAATACTTGCCATAATTGTCTGTATCCAATTCAGTACTTGAGAGATCTGCCTAGGATGCCATGACTGCTGATCCGAATCTATCTTGTTCGCTCGATCTAGGTCGCGTAAATTTTTCGATTTTATTCACGAAGATAACCTCACCCTGTGGATAACTCTGTTTATAGAAATTATCCACTGGTTATCCAATGATAGAAAACACAAAAAACACGCACGTTAAGTTATTGTTTTTAAATATTTATTTTATAAAACGGCGAGAAGAACAACGATCCTTAAATGATCATCGTGTGTGGAAAAAATACGAATAGTGACGTCAAATAGAAATCGTAGAAAAGAAAAAAGCGACCCGAATGGGGTCGCCTAGCAGAAGTGGTAAAGCAAATTCTGTAAATAGAGCAGCTTAACCAAGAAGCTATAAATTACACTGGAAGCAATGTGAGCAATGTCGTGTCAAAAAGAATTCGTGCAAGTTCTCGGAAAAATGTTTCATCACTTCTCAACTTTCAGTTAATCAACTTCTGTTAATAAGTCATTCAACGTCCTTGTGAACTCTTCCTCATTCCCTAAGACAGGTTTAATAATAATGATTCTCATTTCGTAGTCAACAGTTAAATGAGAAAAAATCTCATTTATTTTCACATCGCTTTAATGAAATGAACTCGAGATTCACGAAGATTAATTTTTTCTTCAAATTTTTCAATGATATAGCCATTTCTCAATAACAATCGAAGCATAGCAGGAAACTGATTTCGAGATTTCACTTTTAACGTGTTATAGCCTTGCTCAGCCGCCCAATCTTCTTGTGCTTCCAAAAGCAATTGTGCCACGCCTTCATTTCGAGCCTCAGGAACTACACCACCTAACCAGCTATAGAAAACACCATCCTCTAATTCGTAACCTATTTTGAAGCCGACAATCGTGCCATTTTTTTCTGCAACGAGGATTAAACTGTTTTTCTCTTCTAAACGTTGAGTCATGGAGTCTACCGTTTCTCCTTTCGAAAATTCGGTAACACGTGCCACAACTTGAAGTGCTTCTTCCAATGTGCCTTCACGAATCAGCATTGTCATTGTTCTCTTCTCCAAAATAAAAATACCCAAGCACCTTGGATTGTTACTGTTGTAATCCGCCTGAGGTTACTTGGGTATATACAGACGAACAACTCTTGTTGGTCTGGTGTTTCTCACTGAGCGATAATTACTCTTCAGTCGCTTCCGGAGTACGATTTAGGTGTTGAGCAGTTTGTGCATTCTCTTCTGCCAACCACTCAGCCACATCTTTCGCAAAGTACGTTAAGATGCCGTCAGCACCTGCACGTTTGAAGCACAGTAGTGATTCCATCACAATTTCGCGCTCTTTGAGCCAGCCATTCATGATCGCCGCTTTATGCATCGCGTACTCACCAGACACCTGATAAGCAAACGTCGGTACCTGAAGTTCGGTTTTAACTCGGCGAACTACATCTAAGTATGGCATACCAGGTTTAACCATCACCATGTCCGCACCTTCATTGATGTCTAGCGCCACTTCGTGGATCGCTTCGTCAATGTTTGCTGGGTCCATTTGGTAGTTTTTCTTGTTGCCGCCTTTTAGATTTGAAGAAGAGCCAACCGCATCACGGAATGGTCCGTAGTAGTTCGACGCGTACTTAGCCGAGTAAGCCATGATTTGTGTATGAATGTAGCCCGCATTTTCTAATGCTTCGCGGATCTTACCAATACGGCCATCCATCATGTCTGAAGGCGCGACGACGTCAGCACCCGCTTCAGCGTGAGACAAAGCCTGCTTAACCAGTACTTCCGTGGTTTCATCATTCATTACGTAGCCATCTTCATCGATGATGCCGTCTTGGCCGTGCGTCGTGAATGGGTCAAGTGCCACGTCTGTGATCACACCGATTTGAGGAATATGTTCTTTAAGCGCACGTACTGCTCGCTGAACCAAACCTTCTGGGTTGTAGGCTTCAGTAGCACATAAGCTTTTAGCGTCTTGGTTTACGACAGGGAAAAGCGCGATTGCTGGAACGCCTAGATTTGCAAGGTATTGCGCTTCTTCTAGCATTAAATCAATCGACAAACGCTCTACACCCGGCATGGACTCCACGCTCTCACGACGATCTTTACCCATTAGGATGAACATTGGGTAAATCAGATCATTAACAGAAAGTTGGTTCTCAGCCATCAAACGACGACTAAAATCGTGCTTACGTAAACGACGCATACGGCGTGCAGGGAATGGACCTTGAATTGATACAGACACCATTTTCTCCTTGTCTGGACGGTTATGATGATCAAATCATCTGGTGAACAAAATCATATCACTCTTGATGCATGTTGCGAGTGACAATCTGGAAAAAGGTAATGAAAAAAACTGAAAATGACCCAGCACTCACACTCAAGTATACTTCGAATACGAAACCAATCATGAAGCACAGAGAGTAACGATGATCGATACCCACGCGCACATCTATGCCAGCGAATTTGATAACGACCGCGATGAAGTAGTACAACGCGCCTTAGCGCAAGGCATTAATAAGATCCTGTTGCCAAACATCGATCTGGACTCTATTGAGCCCATGCTACAAACCGAAGCGGCATATCCTGACGTGTGCCACTCAATGATGGGACTCCACCCTTGCTATGTGGATAACAACGTTGAGCAAACGTTGAAAATCATCCGCGGCTGGTTTGAGAAACACAAGTTTATTGCGGTGGGCGAAATTGGTATCGACCTGTATTGGGACAAAACCTATCGCGCCGAGCAAGAGATGGCATTCGTGACTCAGCTAAACTGGGCAAAAGAGATGGATTTACCAGTCGTTATCCACACTCGTGATTCGATTGAAGAAACACTCACTTTGCTAAGACACGAGCAAGATGGTCGTCTGCGTGGTGTATTCCACTGTTTTGGAGGCAGCTTAGAAGAAGCGCAAGCAATCAATGAGCTAGGCTTCCACTTAGGCTTGGGTGGCGTATCGACCTTTAAGAATGGCGGGATGGATAAAGTAATTCCACATTTGGATATGCAGTGGGTCATTTTAGAAACCGATTGTCCATACTTAGCGCCTGTACCGCACCGTGGTAAGCGTAATGAACCAGCCTACACTTCTCTCGTTGCACAACGTGTTGCCGACTTGCGTGATGTCGATGTCGCAACTATCGATGCAATAACGACTGAAAATGCCAAAAAGCTGTTTAATATTTAATTCACGAAAATTGAAAAAAGCGACGAAATCAACGTCGCTTTTTTATTCCCTAAACTATTGAATGAATGATTCAACCTATTGAAATAATAGAACAACCCACACAAAGTTATTGATAAACATAATAATTAACTAGCAACTCTACTTACCTCTCATATCGCCACTTTACTTCGTCTGTTTTGCAAAACTGTCGACAATTAGACATATTCTTTTTCTATACTGCTTTATGCCCATTAATTAGCACAAATGTAAAACAGCATGAATATGGAAGTTGAAGTGTGTACACATGGTGCTTACTTACAACGCGTACCGCGCAGTTTTTTTCAAAAGCTGCTGGGCATCAAGGAAGTATACGTATGCACAAAGTGTGGTTACGTCATGAAAGTTAAGTAGTTAGCCCAAGAAACAAACCAACCGCAAAAAAAAGCGGCTCAATTGAGCCGCTTTTTACATCTACAGTAAACTTATTCTTCGGTTTCCGCTTCTGCCTCTTCGCCTCGACGCGTATAAAAACGCGCAAAGAATAAACCGACTTCAAACAGTAAGCACATCGGAATGGCGAGTAAGGTTTGTGAGATCATGTCTGGTGGCGTTAACACCATACCTACGACAAACGCCGCCACAATGATATAAGGCCGTTTCTGTCTTAGATCTTCTGGTGTGGTGGCCCCAGTCCAACACAACAAAATAATCGCAACAGGCACCTCGAATGCGATACCAAACGCCATAAATAGCGCCAGTACAAAATCGAGATAGCTAGAAATGTCGGTCGCAAACTCTACACCACCCAATGAGATAGCAGTAAAGAAGCCAAACACTAGTGGAAACACCACAAAATACGCAAATGCCACACCGCAATAAAACAGCAGTGAGCTGGAAAACAGCAACGGCATAATCAAACGACGCTCATGTTTGTATAAGCCAGGAGCAACAAAGGCCCAAACTTGATACAAAATAAACGGCACCGCAATAAATACCGAAGCGATTAACGTCAACTTCAGTGGCGTGAAAAAGGGTGAAGCCACATCCGTAGCAATCATGGTCGCGCCTTCAGGTAGACGCTCTACTAAAGGTGCGGAAACAAACTCGTAAATGTGGTTAGAGAAATAAATTAGTCCGACAAACACCACCAACACTGCCAAAATTGAGCGCAGTAGTCGGTTGCGAAGCTCCAACAAATGACTAATTAAAGGTTGTGTCTGCTCGACGGTAGACATTGCAAACCTCTTATTAAAAACCAGATCAAAAAGGAGCTACCAATCACTAGTAGCTCCTCCTAATGAGACTATTCGGCTTTCTTATCTGCCGCTGTAACCTTGCTCTCTTCCGCTTTCTCTACCTTTTCTGCTACTGGCTCTGTTTTTACAGGCTCAGCCTCTGAATCGGTGTTCTTTGCGTAAGGACGATTTACAGATTGCGCTGCCTTCTTCAATTCTTCGACTGAAGATTTCAACTCAGGGGACAAATCATCCATCCCCATTTGCTCTGCTTTGCGCAAGTTTTCTTGCAGCTCTTGGACTTTCAGCTCGTGTGACAATTCGTCTTTGACGCTATTTGCCATACTCTTAGCGGCACCGATAAAGCGAGACACGCTGCGAATAGCATGAGGCAAACGCTCCGGCCCAAGAACGACCAGACCAACAACAGATATTAATACCAGTTCCCAAAAACCGATATCAAACACGTTTTACGCCTGCTCTTTGTCTTTTTTCGTTTCAGGAGCAGCTTCTTTTTTCTGCTGCTCTTCTAGACTTTTTGGTTCGAAGTCTGCGTCTTTGTCATTTTTCGCAGGTTCATCTTCGCTCATCGCTTTTTTGAAGCCCTTAACGGCACCACCCAGATCGCCACCGATACCGCGTAGTTTCTTAGTTCCGAATAGCAATACAACAATTACAGCAATGATTAGAAGTTGCCAAACACTGATACCACCCATTCTCTTTACCTCGGGTCTTTAAATAAACAAAAAATATTTCAAGAGTTTAACGTCTATTGACGATAAGCTCGCCAACTAAGCAGCCAAAATGTGACACCTGCGATACCGCTGGCCAACGAAAGCTGCTCAAAAGCATTGTTCACCAATATTGCCGAGCATACGACTAAAGTGGCGCCAACGCCAAATAAAAACTTTCCTGTCGCCTGCTGGCGCTTGCTCTGACGATACCCTTGGTAAAGCTGATCCATGCGTTGGTTCATCGCTTTACCTTGTTTCAGGCTATCGTAAAGCAGCTCTGGCAGTTCCGGTAGCTTCTCCGCCCAAAATGGCGCGCGATCTTTAATCGCATTCACCAAAGCTTGCGGCCCAACTTGATTCATCATCCATTCTTCAAGGAATGGTTTTGCGGTCTCCCACAAATCAAGCTGAGGGTACAGCTGCCTACCAAGCCCTTCCACGTACAGCAGCGTTTTTTGCAGCAATACAAGCTGTGGCTGAACCTCCATGTTGAATCGACGTGCTGTGTTGAACAAATTCAACAGCACATGACCAAAGGAGATTTCGCACAGCGGCTTAGCAAAAATAGGCTCACACACAATACGAATCGCGAACTCAAACTCATCGACATTGGTATCGGCAGGCACCCATCCTGAGTCCACATGTAACTCCGCCACTCGGCGGTAGTCTCGATTGAAAAACGCCAGAAAGTTTTCCGCCAGATAACGCTTGTCTTCACTATTAAGTGTACCAACGATTCCGCAATCTAGCCCGATCCACATTGGGTTCTCTGGGTGTTCTGGTTTGACGAACACGTTCCCCGGATGCATATCGGCATGGAAGAAGCTGTCTCGGAACACCTGAGTGAAGAACACACTCACGCCGCGCTCCGCGAGCAATTTCATATTGGTGCCATTTGCTTTCAAGCCTTCAATATCAGAGACTTGAATGCCATATATTCGCTCAGAAACCATGACAGTTTCATTACTGAAGTCAGGAAAAACTTCAGGAACATACAATTCTTCGCTGCCTTCAAAGTTGCGGCGCAACTGAATGGCATTCGCCGCTTCACGTCGTAAGTCGAGTTCATCAAGCAATGTTTTCTCGTACTCACGTACAACTTCAACTGGTTTCAAACGACGTGCTTCAGGCATCGCTCCGGCGACTATACGCGCCATTCGGTGCATCAGTTTTAGATCTGAATCAATGACCGGGCGAATATCTGGGCGGATAACCTTTAATACCACTTCTTGGTTAGAGTCTTTTAAACGCGCAGTATGCACCTGAGCAATCGATGCTGACGCCAGTGGTTTGATATCAAACTCGGTAAACCAGTTTTCTAACGGACCACCTAATGCTTGCTCCATCTGCTTTTTTGCTAGCTCACCATCAAATGGCGCGACTTGGTCTTGAAGCAAAGCTAGGGGATCAGCAATATGCGGAGGAAATAAGTCACGGCGCGTTGACATCATCTGACCGAACTTAATCCAAACTGGCCCCAGCTCTTGCAACGCTAAACGCAGGCGCTCACCGAGTGGTTTTTCTGGATGCTTGTTCTTAATCCAGAACAGGCTTTTGCGCAGTAATAACGGAGCTTTGGTCAGTTGGTGATCGGGAAGCAGCTCATCTAAGCCGTATTCCAGTTGTACTTTGGCGATGTGGTATAAGCGCTTTAGTTCTGCTGGCGTCATGGTTTCTCCAATGCCGGCTTATTTGCATCCAGCTTATTCAGCAAAGCAGTCAAGCGTGCTTCAACGCGAGAAGCCTGGCTGCGAACCTCATCAACCTGGTCGCAAAAATACGCCACTTCTAGAGGAGCAGGTGCCAACTTCCACTCTTCAGTCACTACTTGCGCAAGATGACGCTGGTGTTTCTCTGCTTGAGATGCGAGGAAGTTGCCTATGTTTTTTGAACCTTGCACAAAGGTATGTGCGGCGACATCGCCAGTTACGCGAGACAACCACTCTTCAACATCTGGCTTGCAATCCACCATCAACTGAGAGAATTTCTGCGCCAATTGAATATCGCCTTCAAGCTCAAGTTTATCTTGTTTAATAAGGCGAGTGATGTTGGCCTGGTCACGCAGCTCTGGCAACACGCTCAAGTTGAGCGATAAGTAGCAGTTTGGCTGTCCTTCGTAATGACCGAGCACATCAATTTGCTGACTAAAAACGAACGTCAGTGTTTTATTGATCTCTTTCAGGTGAACTTGAATAACTTGACCTTTTAGACGCGCTAAACGACGGCCCAATGCAGGGTCGTCTTTGATCAGAGTATTCAGTGGCGTTTCAATCACAGCGGTGATAAGTGGTTCAAATGGCATGCCGTTAACCCTTAGAATTTATAACCGCGATGCAAAGCCACAATACCACCAGTTAAGTTGTAGTATTTGGTGTTTTCAAAACCTGCGTCTTGCATCATGCCTTCCAGCGTTTCTTGGTCTGGATGCATACGGATTGACTCCGCTAGGTAGCGGTAACTCTCTGAGTCATTCGCAACTAGCTCACCGATTCTCGGCAACAAGTGGAATGAATATGCGTCGTATACTTTCGATAACGGCTCTAGCACTGGTTTTGAAAATTCCAACACCAATAGACGGCCGCCTGGCTTCAGTACGCGGAACATTGAACGAAGCGCTTTGTCTTTGTCAGTCACATTACGCAAACAAAAACTGATGGTGATGGCATCAAAATAATCATCTGGGAACGGCAGTTCTTCTGCGTTGGCTTGAACGTAATGCACGTTACCCACAATTCCGTTATCGCGCAGTTTATCGCGACCAACATTAAGCATTGAGTTATTGATATCGGCAAGGATGACATGGCCTTCATCACCAACAATACGCGAGAATTTCGCCGTTAAATCACCCGTACCACCACCTAGGTCAAGAATACGTTGGCCAGGGCGAGCGCCACTACAATCGATAGTGAAGCGCTTCCAAAGGCGGTGAATACCACCAGACATCAGGTCATTCATGATGTCGTATTTTGTTGCCACGGAGTGGAATACTTCGGCAACCTTAGTCACTTTTTCGTCTTTTGCCACTGTAGAGAAACCAAAGTGAGTGGTTTCATTCTCTAACGCTGTATTGGATTGCAAACTTGTGTCCGTCATTCTAATTCCTCTTAGGCAGCGCTTTCTCTCTGCGGGGCGTTTGCTGACAAATAAAATCGCCCACTGCACTGCGGGCGATTAGTTTACTTTATCCTCAGCCGGATGTCTTTCTACTAACGGGTCATTTTCTGAAAATGAATCACTCTGCGCTAACTGTGCGAGGTCAGAAGAAATTGGTCGTTTGATTTCAACCCCAAGGTGCTTAAAGCTTTCGGCTTGACGAATCACATTCCCGCGCCCTGTGGCAAGCTTGTTCATTGCGCCTTGATAGCTTTGATTCGCCTTATCCAGCGCACCGCCGAGCCCTTCCATGTCGTCCACAAACAATCGTAATTTGTCGTAGAGTTTTGTCGCGCGCTGCGCAATCATTTTGGCGTTTTCATTCTGGCGTTCATTGCGCCATAGATTATCAATGGTGCGCAGTGCCACCAGCAACGTTGTTGGGCTCACCAAAATGATGTTTTGCTCCATCGCTTCTTTGATCAAACTTGGATCGGCTTGAATCGCGACTTGGAACGCAGGCTCAACCGGAATAAACATCAGCACATAGTCCAAACTCTGAATACCTTTGAGTTTGTGGTAGTCCTTCATACTTAAACCCTTAATGTGAGTACGCAGTGCGGCTAAGTGCGCACTCAAAGCCTGGTCTCGCTCGGCATCAGTTTCGGCGTTGAAATAGCGTTCATAGGCGACTAGCGCCATTTTGGAATCCACAACCACTTGTTTGTTTTGTGGGAGATGAACAATCACATCAGGTTGGTAGCGCTTGCCTGCTTCATTTTGCAAATTCACCTGAGTCTGATATTCGTGCCCTTCACGCAGTCCCGACTCGGCAAGCACCCTCGCGAGCACCACTTCACCCCAATTACCTTGCTGCTTGTTGTCCCCTTTCAACGCTTGGGTCAAGTTAACCGCTTCGCGCGTCATTTGCTCATTCAAACGTTGCAGGTTTTTGAGCTCATGCACTAAGGTATGGCGCTCTTTAGCTTCTTGGCTAAAGCTGTCATTAACGTGCTTTTTGAATCCTTCTAGCTGCTCTCGGAGCGGTGACAACAAACCTTCCAAACTCTGACGGTTTTGCAAGTCGACCTTCGCGGTTTTTTCTTCAAACAGTTGGTTGGCCAAGTGCTCAAATTGCTGTTTCAGGCGCGCTTCCGCTTGCTCTAGAATTTGCAGTTTTTCGGCATTGGCTTGGTTGATTTGCTCATGACGTGCTTGCTGCTCACGCAGTTGCGTTTCTAGACGTGATTTGTGCTCACGCATCTGACCAAGCTCATCAAAGTATTGCTGGCGCTCTTGCTTTACAGCCTCGAAGTAACGCAGTTTTTCCATTGCGGCCATCAGCTTTCCGTGTGTTTGGCGTACTTCAAACGCGGCTTTATCGCGCTCATCATCTAATTCATCCAACTCTTGCTGGGCATTGGCAAGGCTTTGTTTAACCTGTTCAAGCTGCTGTTGGTGAAGCTGCTTTTCTGAAACAAGTTGTTGTTCGAGAAGCTGAGTTTGGGTGATAAAACGCTGTTTCACCCACCAACCGACGGCGACACCACTAAGCGTGGCAGCGCAAAGAGAAGAGAGAATGAGAGATTGGTACTCAAGAATCCATTGCATAATAGCGAGTTAGCCTGTGTTTTGTATCTATAACAATGGTATTTAGACACTGGATAAATGTCCAGTTTGTTGGATGAAAAATCCTCGCATACACTAGGCCTTCCTATAATATTCTTTCTTCCGCTCAAATGAACCAGACCGAGCGGCACATCATCACGCAGAGGCATCATGAACGAGCGTCGCGCCCTAGGATTTGGGCTCTCAGCAGTATTACTTTGGTCTACCGTTGCAACCGCATTTAAACTCACGTTGGCAGAATTTACGCCAATCCAAATGCTGTGCATTGCCAGTATCGTCTCTGCGATTGCGCTGACGATAATCTGTGGTGTGCAAGGCAAGTTGGGCCAGTTAAGTGCCACCTTCCTCTCAAATCCTTGGTATTACCTACTGCTTGGGTTGATTAACCCCTTGGCGTATTACGTCATTCTCTTTAAAGCGTATGACTTGCTGCCTGCATCCCAAGCCCAAGCGATCAACTACAGCTGGGCCATTACCTTGACGCTAATGGCTGCTGTTTTCTTAGGGCAGAAGATCCGTGCTAAAGATTGGCTCGCTTGCGGTTTTAGCTATGTAGGCGTGATTGTGATTGCCACACAAGGCAATGTTCTCGGCATGCAATTCGAGAGCCCGTTGGGCGTGGGACTGGCGCTGCTATCGACACTGTTGTGGGCTGGTTACTGGATTTTAAACACCAAAAATAAGGCCGACCCTGTGGTTGGTGTATTACTTGGTTTTTTGGTCGCTATTCCATTTGCCATTGGTTTAAGTATTTATGAAGGTGCGAGCTGGCAGGCAATCTCAATTAAAGGCTGGGCAGCGGTGACGTATGTCGGGCTATTTGAAATGGGGATTACTTTCGTCCTATGGCTAAGCGCCCTCAAATCGACGCAAAACACAGCCCGCATCAGTAATCTGATCTTTGCTTCGCCATTCATCTCACTGATGCTATTGGCAACCATCATTGGTGAAGAAATTCATCCATCAACCTTGATTGGTTTAATACTGATCATCAGTGGATTAGTGGTCCAACAAGTATCGTGGGGTAAAAAAAACAAAGCCATGAGCACTTCTCAATGATGAACAAAAAACCTCAATAAACGATGCAATGAGTTGGATAAAAAAGAGATATAGCTAACAGTTTAATGATAGAAAGCGCCTTACGCTGCTGGGAATTACCTAAGCGTTGGATACGATACCAACACGGCCCAATAGCTTAAGCTAGATTCTAATACCACTATCTTTGGGCGCTTCAGGACACGTTATTAATTATGTTTCGCTTCGCTATTCCTTCGCCTTTGATGGCAGACTGGCAACAGGCTCTGCAACAATGCTGTGATGCTACTCAAGCTCAGGGACAACTTTATACTCTGAGCGATACCCAGCAGTGGCTATCAACTGAGGTGTCCACCTCGGTTCAAAATCATTGCGCTATCGTCGAAGTGGTAGTGCAAGTTGCCGCTCAATTTACACCGACAGACTTGACGATAAGCCACATATCCTTTGGACAGCAAACCTTGAGCATAGGTCCGATTTGGCTACCAAATGGCGATCTGTTTGCCGTATTAGCGCTGACTCACCCTGACGATCAAATCACAGTAGTCTCTGCTTGGCTGAGTGCATTAGTGGGACGAATGAGCTTTGATGTCAGCTCACACTACCAGCAAGAACGAACACGCCATCAAACTGCAGCGACCACACCATTACCGACGCTGCAAGAGTTTATCGACTGTCTTGAAGACCATATTTGGATAAAAGGCATGGATGGTCTTTATTCGATGACCAATCGAAGCGTAGAAAATGCGTGGCAAAAGACCAACAGTGAGATCATCGGCAAAGATGATTTCGCACTATTTAGCCACGAGCGAGCAGAGAAGTTCATTGAGGCCGATAACTTGGTCGTGGCGACAGGCACGCTGAACATCGTCGAAGAATGCCGCCAAATTGATGAAAACAATAACCCAACTTGGCTAGAAACCATTAAGTCTCCTGTCCGTGATAATGACGGAAACTTAATTGGCATTCTGGGCATGACGCGCAACATCACACGCCGGAAAATGGTCGAAACACAACTCTCATTGGCGTCCAAAATTTTTAATAACTCACAAGAAGGCATGGTCATTACTGATCGCAATGCCAACATCATTGATGTAAACACAGCCTTTACTCAAATCACCGGCTATCGCTCTGAAGAGGTGATTGGAAAGAACCCCAGAATTCTGCGCTCAGGTCATCATGACCAAGGCTTCTATAAACAGTTGTGGCATCAACTCGAAACCAAAGGTCAATGGAAAGGCGAGTTCATCAACCGAAAGAAAGATGGCAGCATTTACCCGCAGTTAGCGACCATTAGTGCCGTAATGGACGATAAAAATCATCTCATTAACTACATCTGTGTATTTGAAGATATTTCCGTGCGTAAAGCGCACGAAGAAAAACTGCAGCGCATGGCCTTTTATGATCCGTTAACGAATCTGCCTAATCGCACCCATTTACTTAGCTTGCTTGAGCAACACATTGAAACCGGGCACAAGAACCAACAGACGTTTGCCACCCTATTTCTAGATATCGACCATTTCAAACACATCAACGATAGCATGGGTCACTTTTGTGGTGATCAGTTGCTGTCTAAGTTGGCTATCCGTCTGCAAGATATTCTTCACTTAAATGCGCATGTGGCTCGCATTGGCGGCGATGAGTTCGTGATCATTTTGCCGGACGTCCACAGTGATGTGGCTTTGCTGGAAACCGTCGGCGATATTCTCAGCGTTTTCCAACAACCGTTCGACTTGGCAAATCACGACTCACTGCGCGTCTCGACCAGTATTGGCATAGCCTTATACCCAAGAGACGGCCAAGACAGCGAAACCTTACTCAAAAACGCAGATACAGCAATGTACTTAGCGAAGAAAAATGGGCGCAACGGCTACGCATTTTACTCACCAGATTTAACCGATAAATCGGTATCCCATGTGCGCATTCAATCTGCTTTGCATCAAGCGATAGAAAAACAGCAACTTCGATTAGAGTTCCAGCCACAATATAACTTGGAGCAACATGCGATTGTTGGCGTTGAAACCTTATTACGCTGGCAGCACCCCGAATTTGGCCTTGTACCACCAGCCGACTTTATTCCAATTGCAGAAAAAACGGGGCTTATCCAAAGCATTGGCGAGTGGGTCTTGCTACACGCTTGTCAGCAAGGAAATGCTTGGCTGAAACAAGGCATTGAGTTTGGCAGAATTGCGGTTAATGTGTCGGCATTACAGCTTCAGCAGTCGAATTTCATTCAGAGATTGAGCGATATCCTCAATCAAACCGGTTTTCCTGCTCAACGGCTGGATTTGGAGATAACCGAGAGCTTTTTACTGATCGACCCTCAACAAGCCATTGCGTCGTTAAATCAACTAAGAGGGTTAGGCATCGAGATTTCTCTGGATGATTTCGGCACAGGCTATTCGTCTTTGTCTTATTTGAAAGGTTTACCCATCAATAAGCTGAAAATTGATCGTTCGTTTGTCAGTGATGTACCCAGCAATAGCGATAGCAATGCGATTGTGAATGCGATTATCGCCATGGGCAAAACACTGTCATTGAAAGTCGTAGCGGAAGGAATAGAAACTCAGGAGCAAGCCGATTACTTGTTCGAAAAAGGCTGTGTTTACGGTCAAGGGTATCTTTTTAGCCGACCAGTAAGTGCGGAAAAACTTTTTCGTTGAGCCAGCTTGTCGCCCAAGTCATTCTCGTGGAGCCATATCCTCGGGGATGGTTT
The DNA here is from genome assembly GCF_003123985.1 of Vibrio sp. T9. Classification (NCBI taxonomy): domain Bacteria; kingdom Pseudomonadati; phylum Pseudomonadota; class Gammaproteobacteria; order Vibrionales; family Vibrionaceae; genus Vibrio; species Vibrio sp. T9. Next base: position 61,107 of record NZ_NIGY01000002.1, on the reverse strand, counting down.
GGCTTGGTTGACTTTGAGTTGATTGACACAGCTCCAGACGCTCAACCAAAATATTAATGCAGACCAATAGCGGTACACCGATTAAGAGCCCCATACCGCCCCAAAGCCAACCCCAGAACACGAGCCAAACGAAGATCACTAACGGATTTAAGTTGAACCTTTTCCCTAATAACGTTGGCGTGACAAACTGGCTTTCAATCAAGTTGATCAACAAATAGATAGACACCACAGTGAGCATAAAACTGACCGACTCCAACTGCAGATAAGCCACAAAACCGAAACTCACCATGGAGATGACTGGGCCGAGATACGGCGCAAAATTCATCACGCCAGCAAACGCGCCCCACAAGAACGGATCCTCAAGGCCTAAAACAAAAAACACCGCCCCAACACTCAACCCAAGTCCCGCATTCACTAACGTGATAGTGCCAATGTATCGAGATAGGTCTTTCTGTAGTGCTTTGACCAGTTCAATCGCTTGGCGCTGCTTGGCAAACCCATGCAAGTACGACACTGACTTTCGAAATAAGCTGCGTCCATGATTGAGCATAAAATACACCATAAACAGCACGATCATCGCTTGTGTCAAAATGGTCGGCGTCGTGGTCGCGAGTGTCTTCACCAAAGAAAATACGGTGTTGTTCCCGACTTCATCCATACCCATATCGCTGGCAATATTCAGCGGCGTATTAAGGTGATCCGCCGAGGCTTGAGTCACTTCACTCACTTCTTGCGACACATTTTTCACGATACTGGGTAGTTCAGACCACCACTGCTTGGCAGGCTCCGACATGGCAGCAAGGCCAATAATTGAAGCACCAACCAAGAATGACAGAGTCACCACGACGGTAATCGCGCGCGGTAAACCTTTGTCTTCAAGATAGTTAATGAAAGGACTGCATAACAGAGAAATAAAGGTACTAAGCACAATAGGTAACAAGATTGGCTTAGCAAAATACAGCCCAGGAACGAGCAATAAGACAAGAAGGGTTGCACCAATCGCGGTGTTGGCAGGGATGTTCAATTTCGCTGTCATAAAAAGGCTCAAGGTCGGTAGGAATCATTATCGGCGAAAGCCGTTATTGGGGTTGCTCGACTTCTGTTTCTGTCGCGGTCTCTTCTGTCGAAGCAGTAGTGCCTGCTTGTGGTTCAGCATTTCGCTCTTGTTCTACGCCCGACTGGTTAGAAGACGCGGCCCTAACTGGCTTGGCAAGCGAATCCGTCAGTTCGGAGACACTACTCGCCAATAGCCCCATGGAAGAGATAGAGGAAGTCAGTCGAGACAATCGACCCGCTTTGGCAGCGGTAACGGCAACGACAGCACTAATACCTAGCGTCGTCCAAGGATTTTCTTTCACAAACTTCTTAGTGGTAAACGTGAACATTTCCATCGACAAGCAGCATTGCTCTAAAGATGCCTTACCTTCCATCCGCTTGATTCGCATGGCTCGATTGAGCTTTTGTAGCGAGCGCATCCCACCCCTCCTGCAACTGTTCTGTCGTATTTTTGAATCCAAGGAAACCAACTAAACGCTTCTGCCACCAAGCTAAAGACAGTAATGCCAAACCTAAGGACGCAATAAATACGCCCACGGCAACATACACGTTAGCGGTCAGCTGATAAGCCACCACACCAGAGGCAAGGCACAAACTGAACACGAACAATACCGACAATAAGGTAAAAACAATGGTGCACAGCAAAATCTGTCGCGCTGCGGACGCATTAATTTTCACCTCCAAGAGGAACAAATCCAACGTTGAACCCGACCACGCTTTCAGCGATTGAGTCAATTGGTCAAGTTGTGAAAGAATACTGCTCAATCCATTGATGGTTTGTTGGATATCCTGCTCTTGTGCCCCACTTGGGGCTCGACCGCTGTCTGCTGCGGCCGAGCCTGGTTGCTGGTTGGTGACTTGTCCGGAGTTATTCATTGGAACCCTCGCCTTCTGTTATGTGGCTTAATTCGTTGGACCGTGATTATTTGATCAGCTTCGAAACCGCCCAACCCGCAAGGAAGGCACAACCAATGCTCAGCAATGGACGCTCCTTGATAACGTTCTCTGCCGACTTGGTCGCCTGCTGAACGTGTTCCGCGCCCACATCAAATTTCTCTTTAGCTTGGTCTTTCATTGCGCCGACGGCTTCCGTCGTGGCTTGCTCCGCTAAGTGATATGCTTCTTCTAACTGCTCTTGAGGTTTTACTGTGCTTTCTTTTGTTGTAGCCATAACTAGCCTCCGTTGATGAGTTGAGTAGTAAATCAAGTGAAACAACTTTTGAACTCACTTACTCACAACAAAGCCATATCCGTGCCAAAACTATAAGCAGCTGTTTTTATTTGATTTTTATTTTGTTTCACGACAAACCCTTATCTGTACGTGTAATTCTTTCCAGACTTCCCCAACATTCTTGTAATTTTTTCTTAGCACCACGTCTGCAACCCTCCAATTCTTGCGCAATAAACTCATAACCAATTGATTAATAGAAAAATAACATTCATTGGCATACAACCTGCAACTAAAGATGAAACATCTGTGTTTGTTCCCCATACGTACAAACACTCCCATCACCAACCAAATCAGGAGTGAGATATGAAAAATGAAAATATCGCCTCAATCATTGAGCTTATCGAGAGCGGAAATGACATTTACAACAAGGCCATTGAGAACATTGACAACACTTCTTTGAATAATGTGTTGGTAGAACTGCTTAGAGTACGTGAGCGAGCGGTGCTTGAGCTTACTCCCTACACATTGGCAAATAACCAGGAAGACTCTGCCGACGACACTCCGGTTTCCTACACCATTAAAGCGCGTGAGGTATACAGCGATGTGATGAAGGAGGTGTCTTCTGACAAAGAGTCCATGTATTTGGAACAGCTCGAAGGTGTTGAAAGCAAGGTGCTCAAAGAGATCGAAAACCTAATTACTAGCCACCCAGAGCAAGCGGATAATTCGGTTCTACTGAAAGTTCGCAGTGATATCAAAAGCTGTAAAGAAAAGCTCAGCAGCATCAGCCTTATCAGCTGATCCATAGTGGTCGCCTTTGCAATCAAGCGCTGGCAGAGAAAATGGCCAACTCGTTTTGGCCATTTCTGATAAGACCACAGGCACCTCAATACAACCAAAACTAGAAAACACTAAACCGAGTAATCAACACGGTAGTCATAAATAAAGAGGTCAGTATGACATTGGATAATAATCGAGTAAGGGAGCTACTCGTAAAAATGACACACCATCGCCAAACGTGTTTGCCTCTCGTTAATCCGCAATCGCATATGACACTCGCAAGAGCGGCGTATCGATTCGTTAAAATAGAAAAAGTGATGATCAAAAAGATGGCGAAGTTGTTCTTCGACCAAGATGGTGAACAATTCATTGCGGAAAATGCCACCGAATACGGCGTTGCCGAACTAGGTAATTACAAAGAAATGCATTTCATGAACAAGTTGTTGTTAGATGATTTAAAAGCGCTACTCAGAGCCATTGACGACACAAACTTAACGGCGCTTGTTTCTTACTGGTTAGCTGCTTTACAAGTCGAAAACGATGAAATTGAAAAGCACTTACCCCAGGGTGAGTAGTCATACTCACCCCCTTCTTCCTTTCACTTCGAGAACGATAAATAGACGCTCTCTCAGATACAAAAAATGCCGATATAAAAAAGCCGCTGCACCTACGCAGCGACCTTATTGGTTCCTTCAAAACTACGACTAAACCGGTAAACAAAGGCACGCTATAAAGCACTAGGCAAATGGTGCATTATCCACTGCTTATCTGTTTTAAAGCTAAGCCGATTTACTTCTCCCGCTTGGGACAAATACGTTCAACGATTTTGGACGAAGCTTGATCGCTAATTGCTCATCAGAATAAAGCTCACCATCAATCACATACTCAATCGGTTTGTTCGCAGAAATAGTGACATTCTGAGCCGTCGCGTATTGAAAATGAGTCGATTCCTCCTGCGCACCTACGCTGGTTAATGTCAGATCAGACAATGCGATGAGGCGTCCACCTAAAGATTCGGTGTTATCTAAATACGTGATATGCAGCTTGCCATCGTCAGGCTGCGGAGCACCACCACCTTGCGCGAGCAACGTACTAAAAGGAGCGATGTTCGCAACGACAAAGCTATGAACTTCTAGCGTTTGTGATCCATTTTCGCGGTTTCCATCTTCAAATGGCGCATCCATCGCAACAGTCAACGTCTGCGTCTCTTCCGCCACCACCGCGTTAAAAAAGCCCGTTAAGTAGGCCAATTGTCCAAAGGTGTTTTTCTCTTCTCGCTGCGCATGTTCGATCATTTTCTGCTCTAGGCCAATACCTAGGACTAACAATATAAGCCTCTGATTACACTCCGCCGTATCAATACGTTGGCAGTGACCTGCTAGCAATGCTTCACACGCTTTTTCGACTGGTGAGAATTTTGCGCCAACGCCATAGAGCACATGACATAACGCATTGGCGGTTCCGAGCGGAACAATACCGAGTTTGATATCAGTACCTACCAGCTGGCTCGCCACTTCCGTCACTGTGCCATCGCCACCCGCTACGATAATTTGCTTAGCACCACTTTCTTTTGCCTGTTGTGTTAGCTGCTCGGCGCTGAGATTTGTGGTGGTTTGATGAATACTCAAGCGATATTTTTTGGTTAGTTCACGAATCAAGTGCTGTTCGTTTTCCTCCCATTTGCCGCCACCTGCAACAGGGTTAACTACCATCCAAGTGGACTGATCCAGACCCAGTACGCCTTTTTCACTTATCGCTCGTAACGTTTTGATCTGCAATTTATTCAATCTCGCGGTACTGCGCACGTCATTGATTTTTTTCATCACAGATTCAACCGTCAGCGACGGATCTTTGCTCAGTAGATACGCCGCAACAACAAACACCGAGCGACCACGCCCTAACGCACAATGCACAACCACAGCTCGCGAGCACGAGATTTGCGTATCAATCCAGTTAATCGCATGGCGAAGGCGCTCTAGCGTTGGGGCTTTGTGGTCAAGTACCGGAATCGAAAGGTAGTGAAACTGCTTGTCGGTCATCGCACTTTCAAGCCCAGCAAATTCTGCGGTGACATCGACAATACAAGAGATGTCATTGGATTCGAGAAAATCTAAGTCACTCTGAAATAGCCGACGGGAGAGGTATAAATTATCGCTGACTTTTTGTATCGGAGGCACGGTATCGCGCCGTCTTTCCCAGGCATTATACGCTCTAGCACCCAGCAAAAAGGGGATGAATGCCCAGCGGATCCATCTGACAATCTTGCCGTCTTGGTTTTTTCTAAAAATGGAGGGAATGTCGAAAACGTAGGCTACGCTGACTAATGCTAAAGAAAGAGATACCCACAAGAACAACAGGCTAACCATGATTTGGGGAATATAAATAGCGGCCAATAAACTGATCAGAGCGCCAAGAATATAATATTTGATGATAAACATTCGCTCTCCTTGCCTTCAGCGAGTGCGCTTTTTTAGTGAAAGTGAGAATAAGCTGGTTTTAGGTTAGGCTAATTAGCTTGGTAAACGCTTTGATTGGGCCCCTTCCCGTACCGAAATGGCACGAAAAGGACCAATACTCCACCTAACTAGCCATTTCTTCGACGTAGCTATCCGCTAGTTTCATTTTCTGCTGATCGGTCATCACCTTACCAGCCAATTGGAAAAAGCGCTGCTCTTCTTCTTCGAGGTGGTGCAATACTTTGTGACGCAAAGTTTTCATGAGGTTGAGCCATGCTGGCGAGCTCATGTCGGTTGCATCAAGCTGTGGCTGTGCAATCACTTTATCAATCTCGTGGTGCTCTGCGATGCCATGACGAGTAAGATCGATGGTTTTATCGCTCTCGATTAAAGGCGCGTAGAAAAAGCGCTCTTCTGCGGCGGCGTGCTGTTCGAGTTCATCCTTCAGATTGTGGTAAAACTCTTCACGTGCAGGGGAATCTCCAGACGTTTCCATCAGAGCATCGAGTAAAAGGCGTTGCTTTTCATGACTCTCTTTTAGTACATCAAATATGTTTTTCATCTTTGACTCCTTATCTGATTGTAAACAATTGAGATAAAAGGAAGGGCGGTGATTGACCGCCCTTCTCTTACATTGCTGTGAACAAAAAGCTGACCTGACTCGACTAACAATCTTGGTCTTCTGCGTTCAAGTTCTCTTTAATATTTTCACACTCATCTTCAATCGCGTTTTGAGTTTCTTCGGCGGCTTCATCTATCTTCTTGCCTGCCTGTTCCATTGGCCCTTCTTCACTACAAGCAGCCAGTGCGAACACCAAACCAAATACTGCGGCGATACGGTAAATTAATGACGTAAGTCGCATGAAATCTCCTATCTATTTACGTTTTTTCTTCCTAGCAGAACAATCACTATTGATACAATTAATGACAATAGGAATAGGTAAAATATCACTTGCGCGATAGAGGCTGCCGCCCCTGCAATACCAGTAAAACCTAGTAGTGCAGAAACCAGTGCCAAAGCCAGAAAAATAAACATCCAACGAACCATAGTGTTACCTCCTAATAAAATTGGGTTAGGTCACTCGGCTCGTTATTATTGAACCACTTCTAGCTTATCAATCACCTTATTTACATCATTGGTATTATTTGCAATTGAAAGTGCAAGATCATGCTCCGCATCTGAATTAACCTTACCTGCCAACGTTACCGTTTTACGTTCCGTCGTTACATCAATGTCCGTACCACTTACATTGGTATCCATCAGTAGGCGAGTTTTAACTATAGTCGTGATTTTAGAGTCGGTCAGTGTGGCTAATGCCTCTGAATCGGTTTCTTTCTTACCTTCATTCACCACTGACAATTCGTTGTTTACTTTTTTCACACCATCAAGACCTGTTACAAGCTCTTCGGCAAGCGATTTTTCAAGGTCATTGTTTACCGAACCAGAAAGGGTAACTACCTGATTTTCAACATCGGTGTTGATATCAAAAGAGTTAAGGTTACTGTTTAGCAGCAGCGTCGTTTCAGCTTTACCATCTAGCCAAGCGTCCATGGATTCTTTTTCCCATTTATCACTCGCTAAGACTGCTGTAGATGAAGTAGCAAGAACTGACGTAAGTACAATTTTAGCTGCGATGTTATTCATGGTAATTCTCCTTTATTGACGTTGTATTTCCATAGGAGCAAACCATGTGCCAAGTTTGTAACTTGTTATTTTTAAAGGAATAATAAAAACAAGAGATAAAAATAAGACGAACAAGAAAATATAAGCATGAATTATTTACACAGAAGAAATGTAATTTTTAATCGTTAATAATTTCGCAATCAATTACATAATACGCCAATAAAAGATGAGACATTATTTCTTCGACTTCACTTAATCGCAGAATTATTATTTAAAATGTGAGGCACCCGAATAAAGAAGCAATATTTATCAGAATTATTACTGATATATACCAAGAGAGGATCAACAAAATTAAAATAGCCTACAGACCCTTAAATCTCTGCTGACAATATTTTGTCTTGTGTACTTAGAATAATCCACGTACATTGTTTCTGTCATAGTAAAGAGGACATTTCTATGTCGTTGCCAAGCCTGTTTCTACGAATACAAGACCCGACACTTAAAGATGCTATCGCCTCTTGCCAGGAACTGAACAAATTTCGTCTGCATAATACCGATGCCGAAGATGGTTGGATTGAAGATTTCCTACAACTCAAACCGGAAGTTGCGATTGTTGAAGTCGCCCACTTTACTAGCGCAGATTACCAGCGCCTTTCTAATATCGAAGACATCTACGATATGGACTTGATCATCATTAGCTCTGGTGCTCCAAACGAAAATTTGGATAAGCTAATGAACTTAGGTGCAATTTTTCACTACAGAAAACCCGTAGATATTGCCATTTTGACGGACACCCTAAGCGAAGTCAGCCAGTACTATCAGCAAAAACAAGATCAAGGACGTAAAGTGTCCACTAGCGATCTCGACCAATTTGGCCTTTTGGTGGGTTCCTCATCGCCAATGCATCAGCTCTATCGCATGATCCGACGCGTCGCAAAAACAGAAGCCAACGTCCTCATTGTCGGTGAAAGCGGCTCGGGTAAAGAGTTAGTGGCACAGACCATTCATTTAGCCAGTGATCGCAAGCAACAACCCTTTATCGCGATTAACTGTGGTGCGATTAGCCCAGAATTGGTCGATAGTGAACTGTTTGGCCATGAAAAAGGTGCCTTTACCGGAGCGAATAAAACTCACCAAGGTGTATTTAAACAGGCAGAAGGCGGCACGCTGTTTTTAGATGAAATCACCGAGATGCCTATCGAGCATCAAGTGAAGCTATTGCGTGTGTTGGAAACCGGAGAGTATCGCCCAGTGGGCAGTAATACGGTGCATATCGCCAACACTCGCATCATTGCCGCCACCAACCGTGATCCTAAAGTCGCCATTGAAGAGCAGTTCCTGCGTGAAGATCTGTTTTTCCGCTTATCGCACTTTCCATTAACGATACCGCCGCTGCGAGAGCGAGGCGGTGACATCGTCGGTCTGGCTAAGCACTTTATCGCGCACCGCAACGCAAATGAGGCTAAAACCAAAACCATTCTTGATTCTGCCATCCAAAAAATCGCCGTGCACGATTGGCCAGGTAATGTCCGTGAGCTCAAACACACGATCGAGCGCGCGTTTATTTTGGCTGATGACACCATCCGAGATGAACACCTGATCTTCGATACGCCACCATTGGAAACAGGCACCAGCATCGAAGACCTTGTTCCAGCGGGCGTTTCGCTAGAAGAGCTAGAAAAAGCCGCCATTCTCAATACCCTTGAAGAGAATCAAGGCAATAAAACGGAATCAGCGCAGGAATTAGGCATTAGCGTGAAAACGCTCTACAACAAACTCGAAAAGTATCAAGACGAGTAACTCGCTATAGGAATACAAAAAGAGCACGGAATACGATTCAGTGCTCTTTTTTTATCTTATCTTTTATGCGGATGTGTAGCGTTTGATTACACCCACTGACCCGCGACAAAGCCGCTCGACCAGCACCACTGAAAATTGTAGCCCCCTAACCAGCCAGTCACATCCATCACTTCGCCAATGAAGTACAGCCCTTTGATGTCTTTGCATTCCATGGTTTTCGAAGACAAGTGATCGGTATCCACACCGCCTAGTGTCACTTCCGCGGTTCGGTAGCCTTCAGTGCCATTAGGGGCGATATCCCAATGTTCTAAGCGCGCCACAATCGCCGCAAGCTCCTTTTGATTGAACTGCTTTAGCGGTTTATCGACCAGTTCTTTACGTTCAATCAAGACTTCAACCAAGCGCTTTGGTAGCACTTTAGCGAGCGTATTTTTGAGCGACTGATTCGGGTGCTTTTCACGGCTGCGTTCTAATAACTCGGCAACATCATCGTTTGGCACCAGATTAATCGACACCTTTTGCCCCGCTCGCCAGAATGATGAAATCTGTAAAACGGCTGGGCCAGATAAACCACGATGTGTGAACAACAGGGCTTCTTTGAACATGGTGCCATCTTCAGCTGTAATTTCCGCAGGTACCGCGATACCAGATAACTCAGCAAAGTCTTCTTTGTCTTCTTTATGCAACGTAAATGGCACCAGCCCTGCCGTAGTTGGGATAACTCGAAGACCAAATTGTTCCGCGACTTTATAACCAAATGGTGTCGCCCCCAGTTTTGGCATCGACAAGCCACCTGTTGCGATAACTAAAGACTCACACTCAACTGGCTCGGTACCCGCGTGCAAACGAAAACCTTCATCGATTTTCTCAATTGAGTGAACATCGCATTGGTAACGCTGCTCGATATTCGGCATGTCACATTCAGCCAGCAGCATCTTCACGATGTCTTTCGCAGTAAACGCATCGACACAAAACAGCTGACCGTGATCGCGCTCTTCAAATTCAATACCATGCTTACACACCATCGAGATAAAATCCCAGTTAGTGTATTGAGAAAGCGCCGACTTAACGAAATGCGGGTTTTGGCATAGGTAGTTGCTGGCTGAGACGTCGTAGTTAGTGAAATTACAACGGCCACCGCCTGAGATAAGGATTTTACGTCCTGGCTTTTTAGCATGATCGAGCACCAAAACACGGCGGCCTCGCTTGCCGGCTTCTGCAGCACACATCAAACCCGCTGCGCCTGCGCCAATTACAACAACATCAAATTTCTTACTCATCGGTAGCTCTTAGACTGATTGGTATCGAATCGAAATAAAAAAGGATGTGCACATTGCACATCCTTGCTTTCTAGGCGCGACATTCTACCGACAAATCTCGAAGGGGAAAAGCGCTTAAACGGTAAGCGCTATGCATGCCCGTACAATCCTAGGAGATTAACTCGCTAGATTATTGATTCTTTAAAGAATGAAGGCCGCGAGTAGGGTAACACCGAGCAAAGCGGTCGATAAAACAAATAGCTCACGCACCCTTTCGCACTTACCAGTAAAAATCTCATCGTGGTGATGGTGATATTCTTTACTTTTGATGTAGTGGAACAAACGCACCTGTTTGGTGACATTTCCATGGGTGGTAAAAAAGCCATTGCCATCAACTTGCTGATATAACAACGGATGCGCTTCACGCATGATGTAAATTAGAGAACGAAGAGCGGTGAGATACCGGATCATGTTGACTCCAGTTACCACCATTAGCGCAAATAAGATTGTGTCTCCACTGATCATCTTTTCCTCCCTACATCTTCAACAATGCTCAAGAGAAAAAGACGATCAATGCTTCGTCTTTACCCGCTACTTATAGCGTCAAAAAACGCATTTACGCAGCTGGAGCATCCATGATTGAAGATGAACCTTCTTTCGCCATTTGTGCTAGATCTTTGTCGATGAAGAACAATGCTTTACCATCTTCACCTACCAATTCGATCTTATCTAAAATCCCTTTAAACAACTTCTCTTCTTCGTGCTGTTCAGACACGTACCACTGTAGGAAGTTAAACGTTGAGTAGTCTTGGCTAGTAAATGCAACATGCGCCAATTTATTGATTTTTTCCGTGATCATTTGCTCATGTTCGAAGGTCTCGCGGAAAACATCACCTAAGCTAGCAAAATCATGCTTTGGTGCATCAATAGCGCCCAAAATTGGCATTGAGCCAGTTTCACTTACGTAGGTGAATAGGCGTTGCATGTGCTCCATTTCTTCTACGGCGTGAGCACGTAAAAATTCAGCCGCACCTTCAAAACCTTTGTCTTCACACCAAGCACTCATTTGTAAGTATAGATTGGATGAGAAAAATTCTAGGTTAATTTGCTCATTCAATTGTTCGACCATAGTTTGAGACAGCATGTTAACTCCTATTAATGTGCATGCAATATACCCAAGTAACCTCGAGATAAACGACGCCGCGAGATTGACTTACTCTACATCAGAGGCAAGGTTTTACTTGAACTATAGTCAGTAACGGAGCGCTGAACTCCGCATCTCAAAGTCACTTGGGTATAACGCCACTATAACATGATTACTGAGACAAGACTTTGTACCTACGACACTGATATGAGATCACTTCAGCAAATTTTTTTGGGGGTTAGTGCTAATCTAAAACTATGACCTTACAAGGAGATAGCAATATGAGTTACAAACACATACTTGTGGCAGTCGACCTGTCAGACGACAGTAAAGTGTTGATTAAAAAAGCCGTATCACTGGCTAAACCTCTGGATGCGAAAGTCTCTTTTATTCACATCGACGTGAACTACGCAGAGCTCTACACCGGGCTTATCGACATCAATATGGCAGAAGCGCAACATCAAGCAATGGAAGCGTCGCGCACACAATTGGCGAATTTCGCAGAATATGCGCAATACCCAATAGCCCATACGTTGGTCGGTAGTGGCGATTTGAGTAATGAGCTGTGCGATACCATTCAAGATTACAGTATCGACTTGGTGGTTTGTGGTCATCACCAAGATTTCTGGAGCAAGATTCTGTCTTCGACTCGACAACTGATTAACTGCTCTCCAGTCGATATGCTGGTCGTACCGCTAAAAGACTGATTGGCGCGACGTTAAAACTTGGTTAGACTGCGGGCACATTTGTTGTTGATAAAGATTCTCATCCATGGCTTATCTATCCGCAGTTACCCTACTTTGGGCATTCTCATTTAGCCTGATCGGCGTTTACCTCGCTGGTCAGGTTGATTCTTGGTTCTCGGTGTTCATGCGCGTGGCACTGGCGAGTCTGGTTTTCATTCCCTTTTTAAAATTCCGCGGCGTTAGCAAATCCTTAATCGCGAAACTGATGACGGTCGGTGGCTTTCAGCTCGGTCTGATGTACTGCTTCTACTACCAATCTTTTTTGCTCCTTTCCGTGCCAGAAGTATTGCTGTTCACCGTATTCACACCCATTTACGTCACGCTGATCTATGACTTCTTGAAAGGTCGCTTTTCACCTTGGTATTTGGTTACCGCGGCGATTGCTGTATTTGGCGCAGCCTGGATTAAGTTTGCAGGCATTAATGAAGACTTCCTGCTGGGCTTTTTGGTCGTACAAGGAGCAAACCTCTGTTTTGCCATTGGTCAGGTAGGCTACAAATACATCATGGAAAGTGAGCCGGTTGATTTGCCACAACACACCGTGTTTGGTTACTTCTACTTAGGTGCGCTTTGTGTAGCAACCGTGGCTTTCGCTCTGATGGGCAACCTCGACAAACTACCCACCACCGCAACGCAATGGGGCATTCTGACGTACCTTGGTTTAATTGCTTCCGGTTTTGGTTACTTCGCGTGGAACAAAGGCGCAACCATGGTGAACGCAGGAGCACTTGCAGTAATGAACAACGCATTAGTTCCGGCGGGTTTGATTGTGAACATTGTGATTTGGAACCGCGATGTTGACGTCATGCGACTCGCCATTGGCGGTGCGATCATCATGCTATCGCTATGGATTAACGAAACCTGGGTGAAAAAGCGCGTCGAAATGAGCTACGCCAAGAAGTAAAGCGACCGCTCCCAACACACATACCGACAATAAAAAACGCTCTCCAACTGGAGAGCGTTTTTTTGGATTAGATTAATGCACTTTCATTTGCGAACTTGCGCTCATCAACGCCTTGGGCGACGTTGGCAACAACACTTCTAGCTTGGCATTGCGCGCTTCAAGCTTGCGCTGACGCTCAAGTAACTTTTGTTGTTTTTTCGCTACTTTTAACAACTTCTTCTGCTGCTTATAATGCTTTTTCAGTGCTTTTTTCGCTTTCTTAAGCGATTTTTTATCCGCTAAATCAAACCATACTGGTGCGTCGGTTCTTACTGGCTCCAGGGATTTTTCGGCTTGCTTTTTCTCTTTCACGCGCTCAACAACACGCTTCACAATCGCTGCTTTTTCGTTGCTTTGTTTTGTTGTCATAGGAATCGGTTGTACTGGCAGCGCTTCAGCCAATAAGCCACATGATTGTTGCTCGTTCAATGGCTTGTCTTGGCATTTTTGCGGCGGAATAGCGGCTGGCTTACACAGGGTATCTTTGGCCGCTGAAGAGCGTGCGCAAGAGCGACAAACAAACTTTGGTGCGACAACTAAACGATGGATGTCGCCAAGCTCCGCCGCGATCTGTTTACGACTCATTTTACATAAGCGTTTAGCCATTCTACTACTCCAGCTTCCCAATTATCGACCGCATCACAACAAGTGAAATAATAATAATTCTTAGTTAGATATACAGTCAGGGAGGAGAATTAGCAAGAGAAAACTATCAGTAACGGTTCAGAAAGAGAGGCTTGATCACAGCACGATACACCGTACTGTGACAAGAAAAGTTGAGCGGTCAGGAAGTTATGCCATTGAGGCTTTAACATAGACATCAAAGCGATTTTTTTTGGTTTCAATCGCCATAGTCGGCTTTTGCTCGTTCAGCCAGTTTGCATAGTCTGGGCGCTTCACCACCACGCGTTTTGTGGCTAACGCCATGGCAGGATCTAGCAAACCATCGGCGTCCAAATCGGCGCCAACCAACGATTGGAAAACGCGCATCTCTTTTTTTACGAGCGCCGATTTCTTCTTGTTTTCTGGGTGCGGATACATAGGGTCGAGATACACCACATCTGGCTGAACAAAGTCTTCATCTTGTGCCAGCTGTTCCAATGCATCATGACTGGAGGCATGGATCAGCGACATACGCTCTGATACCCAAGTTCCAATTTCAGGGTCTTGTTTCGCACGCGCTAAGCCGTCATCCAGCAACGCTGCGACTACCGGGTGTCGCTCCACCATCTGTACCTTACAGCCGAGCGAAGCCAAAACGAATGCGTCACGTCCCAGCCCCGCCGTGCCGTCTAGAACGGTTGGCGTTGCCCCTTTGTTCAAACCTGCGGCTTTTGCGATGGCTTGGCCCTTACCACCACCAAATTTTCGGCGATGTCCCACTGCGCCACCAATTAAATCGACAAAAATAGCGCCCAACTTTGGCTCATCCACTTTACGCAGCTCTAAACGCTCGGTGGTCAGCACCAAAGCAAAATCGCTCTCGTCAGTGTGAGAAAGCTGCCAGCGCGCAGCCAGTTCATCCAGATGAGGTTGTTGAGACGGGTCTTCACAGATCAATTGCAGTTGCAAAAGGAGGCTCCAATAAAAAATCGCGGTAACTGGCGCTGAGTGTATACCTAAGTTACCTCTCAATGCTAGGTTGAGCTTGATATGACAGACTACTCAGCCGTCAGTCGCTCAACTAACTCAGAAAGCGGTTGAGGATGCCCAATACCGTAGCCTTGGCCATAATCCACACCAAGATCGATCAAATGCTGCATGACTTGTTCGTTTTCGACAAACTCCGCCACCGTCACTTTGCCTAGCTGTTTTGCCAGATCATTGATCGAGCGAACCATCACACGGTCCATTTCATTTACGTTGATATCTCGCACGAAAAGACCATCAATTTTCACGATATCAACGGGAAGTTTCTTTAAGTAACCAAATGAAGACAAGCCCGAACCAAAGTCATCCAATGCAATCATGCAACCCAGCGCTTTGAGCTTGGTGAAGAGCTCAATGGCTTGCTCAAGATTACTCATCGCTGCTGTCTCGGTGATTTCTAGACAGATTTTTTCACACGGCATGGACGAACGTTCCAATCGCTCCAATAAGAAATCGATAAACTCTTGATTCCCCATAGATTGACCTGAAAGGTTTATCGAACAACGACCGAGTTTTTCAACCACCTCTGGGCGTTGCTCAAACCATTCTAGCGTTTGAGTAATGACCTGTTTATCAATCCAATGCGCAATGTTGTAGCGCTCGGAAGCCGGAATAAACAGTGCAGGAGAAACATAATCACCATATCCATTGCGAATGCGCACTAAAATCTCAAAATACATCTGAGCATCGTGCTGTTGTAAGCTTTTGATCGGTTGAGCAAACAGCTCTAAACGCTGATTCGACAATGCCTCATGCACCAAATTGACGCTCTGCATTTCCATCTGGCGACGTTGTAGCTCTTCGTTATCTAAGCTGAACAGATTGTAGCGGTTACGGCCTTGCTCCTTGGCGGCATGACACGCAGAGTCTGCTTGAGCGTGCACCATTTGCGGCGTCTCTGCCGTATGGTCGATGATACGAATACCAATAGAACAACTGATGAACAAGCGTGTATCTTCCCAAATAAAGAGATGTTCACTCAACGTCGAGATGATCAGTTTGGCGATATTAATGGCGCCGTATTCGTCGCAATCTTTGAGTAGTACCGCAAACTCATCGCCTCCCATTCGAGCCAAGATGGAATTGTATGGCAGCACTTCCTCTAACATGCTGGCGCAAAATTGAATCGCCGCGTCACCCGCATCATGCCCAACCGTATCATTGAGGACTTTTAGCTGATCTAAGTCGAGGTACAGCATGGCGTGGACGCGACGATGGCTGTCCACCTCACGCAGTGCGGTCTTGAGCTCTAGTTCAAAGTGGTTTCGGTTATAAGTCCCTGTCAGTAAGTCATAGCGCGCTTGATATTCCAATTTCTCGGAAAGCTGTTTGGTTTCTGTAATATCTTCACCCACAATCAACAGCTGATCAGATTCACTCAGTGGACGAATGTTCTCACGTACCCAAACACGATGACCATTTGCATGGCGATACTCGACTTCACGTCGCCAGACCCCATGCACCTGTTGATTGGGTTGCAATAGCACTTGGCGAGGAAACAGTACCTTGTCATCAAAATAAAACTCCCTCAGGCGGTGTCCGAGCATGTCCATCGGTTTGTAGCCAAGGAGTAGCTGAGCAAATCGATTCACTTCTTGAATGCGGTTATTGCTGTCGAGTGTCACCATCATGACAGGCTGTTGCTCATAATAGTTACGCAGGGTTGATTCGCGTTGATAGAGCTTATCTTCCATCAACTTACGACTAGTGATATCGCGCGCTTCAAACAAGTATTGCTTTTGATTTCCTACTTGCTGAGAAAAAGGCTTGAGTGAAATTTCCAACACCAATGTACCGTGCTCTTTACTCCAAATTTCAGCCTCAAACGTCGACACTTGATGGTGAGGCACGTGGAAATACGCCTCAAGCAACGCTTGTGCTTTCTCACTCCAATTGGGATGAAACCAAAGTGGTCGGTCTAAACGCAGCCCTTGGTGATACAGCAAAGATTGCAGGTGATCGTTGCCCGATTTAAGTACACCGTTGGCATCCAAAATGCCCATATACTGCATGCTCTGATCAAAAATCGATTCTAAGATGGCTTGGCTTTCTCGCGCGGCACTCTCGCTGCGACGCATCCGCTGTAAATAGTAACCCATCAACAAAATGACCACCGACATCACCACAAACAGGCTACCAAACAAGCGAATTTCTTTGGCAAAACGCTCAGAAAACTTCATCGGTTTATTAAAAAATACCGCAGAGACCTCTTGCTCAGCACCCAGCCCCCAGCGCACTACAGCTTGATAATCGAGCTTGATTTCAGAATCACTTTTCTTCACGGCTGGCAAAGCTTGGTCAGGGTTATCCAACACAAACTCAAGTATCTCTGCGCTCTCAATGCCATGCCGATAACCACTTTGGATCACGCCACCAACCGCACCGTGCCCTAAGCCAATGTCGTGCACCATAAACAGCGGCGCATTTGAGGCTCTGTTGACGCCAATCCAGTCACGTTCACTGCCAACCACACCCTGTTTATCTCGGTAATAGGTCCAAAACAGGACGACTTTATCTTTATTCAGCTTCGCTACTTGTTGCTTTAAGTCAATGATACTATCGGGAATAACTTGCACGATTTTGTCGCGATATTGCGGATGTTCATGTACAAAATCGTCGATTTGATAGCGTAATACCTCCCCCGTTACGGAATGGTCACTGACAATAAGAATTTGGGTGTAATCAGGGTGTAGGCGCTCTATGAGAGCTAAATTTGCCTCCAAATCGACATCTTCTGTTACTCCTGTTGCATTCAGAGATTGGTGCAAAGAAGGATGATAATTGTTGATGCCGTTAAATATAACCGGGGTGTCTTTGATGATTGGCGCCAAACGCAGCATCAGTTCAAGCGCGTTGTTGTCGCTCACTAAAATGGCATCGAATCGTTCTGTGCTTAATTTCGTACGATATAAGGATTCAAGCTGAGCGAAAAACTGCTCACTCTGGTTACGTTTCGAGTCTAAATAAAGCACGCGCATATCCAGCGATCGATCACCCAATTGCTGCTCGATACCTCGCTGTATGGAATCCGTCCAGAAAAAACCTTGATGATAGGAGTGCACGACCAAAACTTTCGGATCTGAGGCCGCGGCAAACGCGCTCCAACATAGCGCGACAATAACCAGAAAACGCTGCACATTATCTCCATAGCTCGGAGTTAACCCGCAGTTACTCCTGCCAAACCTTGTGAATCCTATCCGCTATGAGTATAAAAGGGAGGTAAAACTCTATCCCTAACGGAAATAATAGTATGAATGCGAGCCTGCCGAAACTCGACGACCTTGACCGCGCAATATTAAAAACACTGATGGCTGACGCCAGAACGCCCTACGCAGAAATGGCAAAGCAGTTCGATGTCAGCCCTGCCACTATCCATGTGCGTATTGAGAAGATGAAATCGGCTGACATCATCGAAGGAACGGAGGTGATCGTAAATACCAAAAAGCTCGGCTACGATGTGTGCTGCTTCATTGGTATTAACCTAAACGCAGCTCGCGATTACCATTCCGCGCTAGAAAAACTCAACGCGCTCGACGAGGTCGTTGAAGCTTACTACACCACGGGCGCGTATAACATATTCGTCAAATTGATGTGCAAATCGATTGAAGAACTGCAATTTGTGCTGATTGATAAGCTGCAAGCCATTGATGAGGTTCAGTCTACGGAGACATTGATATCGCTGCAGAACCCAATTAACCGCAGTGTGAATCCGTGAATTTTTTATAAAAAATGGACAAAAAAAGGCCAACCGAATGGTTGGCCCTAGTATTTTTTAAAAGACAGCGTGCGCTTACGCTGCAATACCAGAATGGCGCAATAGCGCATCAATTTGTGGTTCACGACCACGGAAGCGCTTAAACAGCTCCATTGGCTCTTCACTGCCACCCATTTCTAAGATGTTGTTCAGGAAGCTTTGACCCGTTTCTTTGTTGAAGATACCTTCTTCTTCAAAGCGAGAATACGCGTCTGACGACAGCACTTCCGCCCACAGATAGCTGTAGTAACCCGCGCTGTAACCTCCAGCGAAGATGTGACCAAAGCTGTGCGAGAAGCGCGCCCACTCAACGGCTGGAACCACCGCGACTTTCTCTTTCACTTTCGCCAGCGTTTCTAAAACGCGTGCACCCACTTCTGGGTCGTATTCGGTGTGCAGAGTAAAGTCGAACAAACCGAATTCTAGCTGACGCAAAATGCCCATCGCCGACTGGAAGTTCTTCGCCGCGAGCATCTTATCTAGCATCGCTTTCGGTAGCGGCTCACCTGTCTCATAATGACCAGAAATGAACGCCAGAGCATCCTCTTCCCAACACCAGTTTTCCAGGAACTGACTTGGCAATTCAACCGCATCCCAAGGTACGCCATTAATGCCTGATACCGCGCCAGTTTCTACTTGCGTCAGCATGTGGTGGATGCCGTGACCAAATTCATGGAAAAGTGTCACAACTTCATCGTGCGTAAACAGTGCTGGCTTGTCGCCCACTGGACGGTTGAAGTTACACGTTAGGTAAGCCACCGGCGTTTGCAGTTCGCCAGAGAGCGTAATACGACGACCACGACAGTCATCCATCCACGCGCCGCCACGTTTGTGCTCACGTGCGTAGAGATCTAAGTAGAAACTGCCACGCAGTGCGCCTTCAGCGTCAAAGATATCGAAGAAACGCACAGATTCGTGCCAAGTGTCCACGCCTTCGCGCTCAGTAACTGTCATGCCAAACACGCGGTTTAGCACTTCAAACAGACCACTGACAACCTTAGACTCAGGGAAGTACGGGCGCAGTTCTTCATCCGAGATTTGGAACAAGTGCTGCTTTTGTTTCTCGCTGTAGTAAGCAATATCCCACACATTCAATTCTTCAACGCCAAACTCACTTTTCGCAAACTGACGCAACTCTTCGACTTCACGTTCACCTTGCGGTTTCGCACGTGTCGCTAGGTCATTCAAGAAGCCCAACACTTGATCTGGCGTTTCGGCCATTTTCGTTGCTAACGATTTCTCGCTGTAAGTATTGAAACCCAACATGCGTGAAATTTCGTGACGCAGTCTCAGTTGCTCAGTAATGATTTCTGAGTTGTCCCACTTACCAGCATTTGGACCGCGATCAGAGGCGCGTGTTACATACGCTTCGTACACTTCTTTACGCAACTCTTGGTTGTCGCAGTACGTCATGACAGGTAGGTAAGATGGGATATCCAGCGTAATGAGGTAACCATCTAGCTCTTTTGCTTCTGCCGCGGCTTTCGCTGCTGCCAGCGCCGATTCTGGCATCCCAGCAAGGTCTTTCTCATCCGTGATGTGCTTGGTCCAACCCATAGTGGCATCCAGTACATTGTTAGAGAATTTAGAGCTGAGCTCAGACATGCGCTTGCTGATTTCGCCGTAACGGTGCTGCTCATCGGATGGCAAACCAATACCCGATAACTCAAAGTCTCGTAGCGCATCGGTGATGGTTTTTTGTTGAGCGCGAGTCAGCGTTGCGAATGCATCACTGGCTTTAATTGCTTTGTACGCTTCGTACAGGCCTTTGTGCTGACCAACCCAAGTGCCGTATTCCGACAAAATTGGCAAACAACTTTCGTACGCTTCACGCAGATCTTCGCTGTTCACCACGGAGTTCATGTGACCCACTGGCGACCAAATGCGGCTTAAGCGGTCATCCGCTTCTTCAATTGGCGCAATCACACTGTCCCAAGTTGGGTGAGCATTATCTTTTAGAACTTCATCGATTTTCGCTCGGCAGTCAGCAATCGCTTGTTCAACGGCTGGCTTGATGTGTTCTGGTTTAATTTGAGAAAACGGAGGTAAGTCCGTAAACGTCAGAAGAGGATTAGACATGAATAATTCCTTTTGTGTTTTGACTCTGTGATTGCCTGTCTATTTTGTGTAGATAGGCCAACTCAATGTACAGACGAGCCAGCAACATGGATTGGGGGAGCTCCGTTCCCTTTCTCTATGCTGCGATGACCATATAGTCAACGAGCGCTACTCTGTCCTTGAGTCTTGTTATACCTAAATGAGATTTCACACTCTTTGAGCACGAGAAACTCACCTAGTTCAATTCGATTACCAATAGTAAGTGTGGGTGACTTAAAGAAATTTCAATAGCGTCCCCTTATCAGAGGAACAGATTTGATTGGAAGTTCTACATCTTTAAGTTACTTGAGTATAATACCGCCATAGAGTGAAAATCACAGACCACACTCAGCCAAAGAGTGTTTCGAGAGTTTAATTTGTTAAGTTACCGCCACAGCTTCCACGCTGGCAACCATGCCGACGTGGTCAAACACATCGTTCAAAGCCTCATTCTTGATGCGCTGAAACAAAAAGATAAGCCATTCGTTTATCACGATACCCACTCGGGTGTGGGCCGTTACGATCTGACTCACGAATGGTCTGAAAAAACGGGCGAATACAAACAAGGCATCGCACGTATTTGGGATAACCCAAACATTCCTGAAGACATCAAAAGCTACATCGATGCCATCAAAGTGCTCAACAACGGCGAGAAGCTGCGTTACTACCCAGGCTCACCACGTGTGGCGCGCGCGCAAATCCGCCCACAAGATCGCATGGTGCTGACCGAGTTGCACCCAGCCGATCACCCATTGTTAGAGCAAGAATTCCATCGCGATCGCCAAGTGAGCATCTTCAAAGAGGACGGGTTCCAGCGTCTAAAAGCAAGCTTACCGCCACAAGAGCGTCGTGGTTTGGTGCTGATTGACCCACCATACGAACTCGCGAAAGAGTACCGCGATGTGGTGCGCGCGATTCATCAGAGCCATAAGCGTTGGGCAACCGGTATCTACGCGATTTGGTACCCAGTGGTAAACCGTCACGACATCGAAGATATGATCGAAGGCTTGGAAGCACTCGGTATTCGTAAAATTCTGCAAATCGAGTTAGGTGTCGCACCCGATACCAACGAGCGCGGCATGACGGCATCCGGCATGATTGTGATTAACCCGCCGTGGAAACTGGAAAGCCAGATGAAAGAGATTCTGCCATTCCTGCAAGACGCGATCGCACCAGCCACTGGCCACTGGAAAGTGGACTGGATTGTTCCAGAGTAAGCACTTCTGCACCGAAACCTCTCAGCGCAACGACATTCTCGTTGCGCTTTTTTATGCTCTCAAACCCGCAGTCTGATCGCGCTTATTCTTCTTTTTATACCTCTCATCGCTATTTGTCATAAGCAATGTCACTTTTTCCCATTTAGGAATTCGTTACATTCGATTTATGATAGTGGGATAACGGTGGCATTGAGTTCAGGCAAGGTCATCCCAATCTATCTATGTACCAGATAAAATTTATAAGCTCTTGGAGAAAGTAATGGCGACTCATTTTGACTATATCTGTATCGGTGGCGGCAGTGGCGGCATCGCATCTGCAAACCGTGCGGCGATGTACGGCGCGAAAGTTGCGCTAATCGAAGCTCAAGATCTCGGTGGTACCTGTGTCAACGTAGGTTGTGTACCGAAGAAAGTGATGTGGCACGGCGCACAAATCGCAGAAGCAATGAACCTGTACGCAGAAGATTACGGTTTTGATGTCGACGTGAAAGGTTTCGACTGGAGCAAACTGGTTGAGAGCCGTCAGGCGTACATTGGTCGTATTCACCAATCTTACGATCGCGTTCTTGGCAACAACAAAGTAAACGTAATTAAAGGCTTTGCTAAGTTTGTTGACGAGAAAACCGTAGAAGTAAACGGTGAACATTATACTGCGGATCACATTCTGATCGCGGTTGGTGGTCGTCCTACTATTCCAAACATTCCAGGCGCTGAATACGGCATCGATTCAAACGGCTTCTTCGACCTAGCAGAGCAACCAAAACGCGTTGCGGTTGTGGGCGCAGGCTACATCGCAGTTGAAATTGCTGGCGTACTGCACGCGCTAGGTACAGAAACGCACCTGTTCGTACGTAAAGAGTCACCACTACGTAGCTTCGATCCAATGATCATCGATACGTTGGTTGAAGTGATGGACGCAGAAGGCCCAACACTGCACACCCATTCTGTACCAAAAGAAGTGGTAAAAGAAGCCGATGGTAGCCTAACTCTGCACCTAGAAAACGGTGAGAGCCAAAACGTTGACCAACTGATTTGGGCAATCGGTCGTCACCCAGCAACTGATGCAATCAACCTAGCGTCAACTGGCGTTGCAACGAACGAAAAAGGCTACATTAAGGTAGACGAATACCAAGAAACCAACGTGAAAGGCATCTACTGTGTGGGTGACATCATGGAAGGCGGTATCGAGCTAACGCCAGTAGCAGTGAAAGCGGGTCGTCAACTTTCTGAGCGTTTGTTCAACAATAAACCAAACGCGAAGATGGACTACGATTTGGTACCAACTGTGGTATTTAGCCACCCACCAATCGGCACTATCGGTCTTACAACGCAAGAAGCGGAAGAGAAGTACGGCAAAGACAATATCAAAGTCTACACATCTGGCTTTACTGCGATGTACACCGCTGTTACTAAGCACCGTCAACCATGTAAGATGAAGCTTGTATGTGCGGGCGAAGAAGAAACGGTTGTTGGCCTACACGGCATAGGTTTCACGGTAGATGAAATGATCCAAGGCTTCGGCGTAGCAATGAAGATGGGCGCAACCAAAGCAGACTTCGACTCTGTTGTGGCTATCCACCCAACGGGCTCAGAAGAGTTCGTAACGATGCGTTAATTGCGCGCTAATCGCATTGCTGATTTCAGCGAATCATTTGAAAAGGTCACCTTAGGGGTGACCTTTTTTGTTAGCCCATGCTTAACTCGCATTCTCCAATAACGTGCGAATAAACTCGGCTTTAATAGCACTCTCCTGCTTACCGTCATGAATCAGACACAAGTCTGCACGCAGTGACTCTTTCAGCTTGATAAAACGAATCCCATGCCAATGATGCTGAGAAAACGTCGACGGCACCAACGTCACGGTATTGCTGTTTGCTACATACGCCATCAAGGTGCTTGGCTCCACCACTTGTTTGCCAATATGGGGTGAAAAGCCTTCTTGCAGACAGGCATTGATGATGAAGTTTGCCGAGGCAGAATTCGCCAAACTCATAAACGCAAACTCACACGTCTTTAAATCTTGGAGTCGCAGCAAAGATTTGCTGGCTAACTCATGTTGCTCCGACACCGCCACCACAAACACATCTTTGCCCAAAGATACCGACTGATACGGATAAATGTTGAGTGCATCGGCAAAACGCACAATGCCCACATCGATTTTCTTCTCGCTCAGGTGCTTCTTTTGCGTCTCTGGGTTGAGGTCAAAAATGTCGGCGTGATAAGTGTCATGCTCAGCATGGAAGCGCTGTAACAGACGATCAAATCCGCCCCAAAATGCGCTACTTACCACACCAACTCGCAAAATGTTTCTCTGGTTCAAGCCCACTTGCTGCACTTGATTGAGCGAGACATCCAAGGTCTGAAAAATCAGTTGGCATTTGGACTCCAACAATCGCCCGGCCTCCGTCAGCATGACGTTTCTTGAATCACGCTCAAACAGTTTGACGTTAAGCACCTCTTCCAACTCTTTGATGCGATTGCTCAACGGCGAATTGGTGATATTGAGATTCTCGGCCGCCTTAGTGAAATGCTTGGTTTGTGCGACCTCGTAAAAGTAACGCAGCATCTTCAGCGTCACGCGCTCAAATGGTTCTGACTTCATGCATTGAGTCCTAGCGAATTTCATCATCCTCTTTTTAAGGATGATAGTAGCGAATAAAGCAAAGATAACCAGCGCAGAAAGTCACACAATGGAATCAACACACAACCAGAAGGTGACTAACATGAATCAGGATCCAGTAATCGGCGCGCTACAAACCATTCGCGAACGCAAACCAAACTTCCAACCTAAAGCAGCGTTTATTTTAGGCTCTGGCTTAGGCGTATTGGCAGACGAACTACAAGACAAAGTGGTCATTCCATACGAAGAGCTCGAAGGGTTTCCGGTTAGCACCGTGCAAGGCCACTCTGGTGAGTTGGTGCTTGGTACCATGGGCGGCGTAGACGTAGTGTGCATGAAAGGTCGCGGTCACTACTACGAACACGGCTCAATGAAGGTCATGACAACGCCCGTGCGCACCTTTAAAAAGCTGGGCTGTGAGTTTTTGCTCGTCACCAACGCAGCAGGCTCACTTCGCCCTGAACGCATCGACGTCGGTTCTCTGGTGGTATTTCATGACCACATCAATACCATGCCTGAATCGCCAATGATCGGTCCGAATGATGAAGAGTACGGCCCGAGGTTCTTCAGCCTCGCCAATGCGTACGACAAAGACCTGCGCGCAGAAGCGTTTGAAGTCGGCAAAGCCAATGGTATTCACCTGAATGAAGGTGTGTTTGTCTCTTACACAGGCCCCAACTTTGAGACCGCAGCCGAAATCCGCATGATGCAAATCATCGGTGGTGATGTGGTGGGCATGTCGGTCGTGCCAGAAGTGATTTCTGCGGCGCATTGCGGCTTACCCGTATTGGCAGTATGTGCGATCACCAACATGGCAGAAGGCTTGGGAGATGTAGAATTGTCTCACGCCCAAACATTGAAGTGCGCGAAGCTAGCCGAAGCAGATTTCATTCGCTTTATTAAGCGCTTTATGAAGCATCACTTCTAAAGCTGTTTCATTCCAAAAAGCAAAAGGGTCATCAAGTAACTTGATGACCCTTTTTCGTATCACTTTTTCTAACGTTCGGGGGTATTTCGGAGCCGTTTGTGCGTTTTACTTAACTGCGCGAACCAATTCAGCAATACCTTCCCAATCGCCGTTGTCCATCATTGCGGTTGGCACCATCCACGTACCGCCACAAGCTACAACCGATTTCAGCGCTAGGTAATCTTCCACGTTGGATGGGCTCACGCCACCTGTTGGCATGAATTCCACTGGGTAAACCGCCGTGAGTGCTTTCAGCATGTTTACGCCGCCTGATGGCTCAGCAGGGAAGAACTTCAACGTACGCAGACCCATTTCCATCGCTTGCTCAACCAAGCTTGGGTTGTTTACACCCGGTACGATAGTCACGTTGCGTTGCTGACAGTATTTCACTGTGGTTGGGTTGAAGCCTGGGCTAACGATAAAGTCCACGCCCGCTTCGATTGCGATATCCACTTGTTCTGTGGTCAGAACGGTGCCCGCGCCAATCAACAGCTCTGGGTACGCTTCACGCATGATGCGAATCGACTCCGCCGCCGCTTCGGTGCGGAATGTCACTTCCGCACATGGTAAACCGTTTTCTACCAACACTTTTGCCAGTGGCAGAGCGTGTGCTACGTCGTTGATTGCGATAACTGGGACGATTTTGATTTCTCTTAATCGTTGTTCAAGTGTTGTCATGGGGAACCTCTAAAGAATAAAGCTTAATGTTGCGACGATAATAAACGCGATACCGCCAAGTAACGTTTCCATTACCGTCCAAGTTTTTAATGTGGTTTTCTCATCCATCTCAAGCAGACGAGAGACCAACCAGAAACCAGAGTCATTGAAGTGAGACAGTACCGTTGCACCACCCGCAATCGCGATTACGATAAAGCAAAGGTCTAGTTCACTCAAACCTGTTGATGCAGCCACAACTGGCGCGATAAGAGCTGCCGTAGTGGTTAGCGCTACAGTTGCCGAGCCTTGAGCAACACGCAGACAGGTTGAAATCACAAACGCCGCCACAATCACAGGCATACCTGTGTCTGTAAGAACGTCAGCCAGTGCATCACCGATGCCGCTTGAGCGCAGTACGCCGCCAAACATGCCACCAGCACCCGTTACTAGGATAACGCCACAGATTGGAGCCAATGACTCACCACACAATTTTTCTAGTTTTGCCATGCCGTAGTCTTTGGCAAACACAGCCAGACAGACAATCAACGTAATCAGCAACGCGACTGGGGTTTTACCTAGCATACGTAGGAACTCAACCAGTGCCGTTTTGCCATCAATCAAACCTGCAACCGCCAGTGTGTTCAATACCGTATCCAAACAGATTAGCAGGACTGGCAGCACAAGGATGGTCATAACCGTGCCAAATTTTGGTGCGTTGCGCTCATCCACCATTGCTTCGCCATTAAAGAAGGCTTTAGATAGTGGGATATCGAATTTTTTGCCCGCGTACAAACCAAATAGGTAAGCGCCAAGGTACCAAGTTGGAATAGCAACCAGAATACCCACCACCAATAGCAGACCGATGTTTGCGCCAAGGAATTCTGCCGCTGCAACCGGACCTGGATGTGGTGGAACAAACGCGTGCATAACCGCAAAAGCACCGGCTGCAGGCAACGCGTATTTAATTGGCGAGCCACCAAAACGAGCCGCCACACTTAGGATGATTGGCATCATCACTACAAGGCCTGCATCGAAGAAGATTGGGAAGCCAAACAGTAATGAAGCGACGCCCAAAGCAAATGGTGCGCGCTCTTTACCAAAGCGACCAATCAAAGTGTCTGCCAGCACTTTCGCACCGCCAGTCACTTCAAGAATTTTACCGATCATCGCACCAAGACCAACCAGTAATGCCACGGAAGCCAGTGTGCCGCCGAAGCCACCCATCATGGTCGATACGACTTTCTCAGAAGGAACGCCAGTGGCGATTGCCGTACCTAAACTCACCATAGTAAGGGAAGCAAAAGCATGGACTTTCAGTTTAATGATCAGAACGAGTAACGCTGCAATGGCAAGGACTGCAATCGTCAGTAGGAACGTAGGATCTGGGGCTTGGGTTAATTGCTCCATAGGTTCACCTTTAAGAATTATTGTTTGTGTTATGGTTCACATTTATTTCAGTTACCGGTAACATGTTACCGATAACATGAATAAGATAAACCCATATTTTAAAGTGAATTCAAAAATTGAGATCACGCGCAAATTTGGTTATGAGGATAAGTTATGGCTGGTAGTAGTGTCATCGTTATGGGCGTTTGTGCTAGTGGTAAAAGCACAATTGGTGAGCATCTAGCGAAAAAGCTAGGGCGTAAATTCATTGATGGTGATGATCTTCATCCACGAGCGAACATTCAGAAAATGGCATCGGGCCAGCCTCTGAACGATGATGATCGCAAGCCATGGCTAGAACGCATTCGTGATGCGGCGTACAGCCTAGAAAGCAAAAACGAACACGGCATTATTGTCTGTTCAGCACTGAAAAAGATTTACCGCGATCAGATCCGCGAAGGCAACGACAACGTGACCTTCCTGTTCCTTGATGGCGATATGGAGTTGATCCTTAATCGCATGCGTATGCGCAAAGGCCACTTCATGAAAGAAAACATGGTGAAGAGCCAATTCGAGACGCTAGAGCGCCCAGACAACGAGCCTCAAACTCTGATCGTCAGTATCGACGGAGACATCAGCGACGTGGTGGAACGCTCTGCCACTGAGCTAATCAAAATGCAAGCGATCGAGGTAGCGTAATGACTCACTCTGTTGTTCTTGAGGTCACACAACGTTTGACCGAGCGCAGCCGTGAAGCGCGCGCTGCGTTTCTTGCTCGCACCGAAGTGCAAGCCGAAGCTGGCAAAGGCCGTGTTGGTTTATCTTGTGGTAACTTAGCCCATGCAGTCGCCGCTTCTTGCTCTTCTGAAAAGAAAAATATTCTCGATTTTACTCATGCCAATGTCGCGCTGATCAGCGCCTACAACGACATGTTGAGCGCCCACCAGCCGTACCAAGACTACCCAGCGCAAATCAAACAAGTGCTGGCGGACTACGGCCATACAGCGCAAGTCGCAGGTTGTGTGCCAGCGATGTGCGATGGGGTGACTCAAGGTCAAGCCGGCATGGATATGTCGCTGTTTTCGCGTGACTTAATTGCGCAATCAACGGCGTTGTCTTTGAGCCACAATGTCTTTGATGCCACATTACTGCTTGGCATCTGTGACAAAATCGCCCCGGGGCAACTGATGGGCGCGCTGTCTTACGCGCACCTGCCGACTGCGTTTGTACCAGCGGGTCTGATGGCAACAGGCATCAGCAACGAAGAGAAAGTCGACGTGCGCCAAAAATACGCAGCGGGAGAAGTCGGCAAAGACGCTCTGCTGGATATGGAGTGTCGCGCTTACCACTCTGCGGGTACATGCACGTTTTACGGCACCGCCAACACCAACCAGTTGGTGTTCGAAGCCATGGGCTTGATGCTGCCAGGTTCGGCATTCATTCATCCCCATACCCAACTGCGTAAAGCGTTAACCGATCACGCGGCTCTGAAAATCGCCTCAATGACGGCGGGTTCTGCACACTTCCGTCCGCTGGCCGAGGTGGTCACAGAAAAGAGCTTGGTCAACGGCATCATCGCTCTACTTGCATCTGGCGGCAGCACCAATCACACCATTCATATGATCGCCGTGGCGCGTGCTGCTGGCATCTTGCTCACGTGGCAAGACATCAGCGATCTGTCGGATGTGGTTCCTTTGTTAGCTCGCGTTTACCCGAACGGCCCAGCCGATATGAACGCGTTCCAAGACGCGGGTGGCGTGCCTGCGTTATTGCACCGCTTGAACCAATCCGAGCTTTTGCATCGCGATGTGAAACCCGTGTTTGGTGAATTTGAAAACCAAATGACGCTGCCGTGCCTTGTCGATGGACAACTGACTTGGACACCGTGCCAAGGCAGCCAAGACGGTGACGTGATCGCCAAACCGGACGCCACTTTCCAAAATACTGGCGGCACTCGCGTATTGACTGGCAACTTGGGCAAAGCCGTGGTGAAAGTGTCTGCGGTGAAAGAAGAGCAACGCGTGATTGTTGCACCTGCGATCGTATTCCAATGCCAACACGAAGTGGAAGCCGCGTACAAACGTGGTGAGCTGAACAAAGATTGCATCGTTGTAGTCACACACAACGGCCCAGCAGCAAACGGCATGCCTGAACTGCACAAGCTGATGCCAATTTTAGGTAACGTGCAAAAAGCGGGCTTTAAAGTGGCGTTGGTTACTGACGGTCGCTTATCTGGCGCGTCAGGTAAAATTCCGTCTGCGATTCATGTTTCTCCAGAAGCCATTCGTGGTGGCGCGATTGGTTTGGTGCGCAACGGCGATTTGATTCGTCTGGATTGCCAAACGGGCGAACTGAACAACTTAAGCGATACCACTGGTCGCGAGTTGATTCATTTCGACACCGAATCTACCCAACAAACCTGGGGACGAGGCTTGTTTAGCGTGATCCGCCAAAACGTCTCTAGCGCAGAAGAAGGCGCAAGCTTCATTGTTTAAGCCAGAAAAACAAAAAGAGCGGAGTTTGATACTCCGCTCTTTGTATTTGTCTTCGTTGTTTTTGTTTGGCTTGATTAAGCGGTTTTCATCACCACGACCGCAGCAATCACCACAAAGATACCAAACCAGCCGATTGGCTTGAGTTTCTGCTTAAACAGCAAGGCACCACCCACTGCGGTACCCAAGATACCAATCGCGCCCCAAGAGGCATAAGCAATGGCTAAGTCGATCTCTTTCACCGCTTGCGCCAACAGCGTGAACGCAGCCAGTACCAACACAATCGCGGTAATGCCCCAGCCTTTGTATTTAAAGCCGTGAGAACGTGTGAGCGCCATATTGGCCACGATGTCGACCAAGGCAGCCATCACGACAAATCCAAATGACATCGTAAAAAATTGACTCATGATTCACACCTTACACTTGTAGAAAATGAACGTTCTTTTGCCGATTTATCGGCGTTTTTCTTGGTGTTAGATTGACCGTGTGACTCACCTAAAGTCACACAAACGATGCCGATGACAGCTAACATCAAACCAAGCAGCTCTTGGGTATTTAAGTCAGAATCAAACAACACGATTGAAACGACCGTGATCAATGAGATACCCAACCCTTCCCAAACAGCGTATGCCACGCCGATAGAAATCTTTTTCGCTGCAATCGAGAGGAAGTAGTACGACACCGCAATCAATACGTACATCACGATGTAGCCCAACCATCCATGACCTTGTCCGATAAAAGACATGGTGCTGGTGCCTGCTACTTCGGCAACGATGGCGAGCAATAAAAATAGACGTGCAACTAGCATGATGAATCCTCCATCAGAAATTAAAAAACTGCATAACGGAGAATGGTGAATGTCACGCATCTGTATCGACATTCAAAAAGTTAAAAAGATAAAAATGAGCCACTTCTCCTGACTATTTGAGATAAGGTTAGCGCTGAGCAGGAAAAAGAGACAGGTAATTGAGATATTCATTTTTGAATATCTTTAGGATCGAGTTGTCTATGTAATCACACATTTTCTTCATGGTTATCTTATGCAGAGAATCTCGGTGACGCGAGACAATAATCCGTCATCACTGTGCGAAAATTAATGGCGTCTTCAGGGTTTGGCGTACCACTTTATGTAAGTGTCGGTGCAAAGGATGGTTGCGATTGGTTTGTAAGAAACCGCCAGAGACGACAAACTGGCTAAACTCACGGTTGACCAAAGGCATCGCGTAAGAGTCCAGCTCCGGCATCAATACTGCTGAGCTTTGACTGGCATACATAATCGCGTCGGTTTCTTGCAACATTTGGCACGCCACACGCAAATTATAGGATTTCAGTAACACCACAGGCTCATAGCCCATACGACGATATTCGGACTCCACGGTACAAAGTGGTTTATACGAGGCGGGCGCAGGCAGAGACACCAGAGGCAGTTTGGAGACCGTGTCCCAATCATTGCTGACTTTCGACAAAGTCGGGTGGTTTTTACGTGCCAAAATCACCCGTTTTTCAACAAACAACGGACGCATATAAATGTCTTTCGACAGCTCGGTCTCTTGGTCTAGAATGCAGTAATCGTGCTCACCCTCTAACATTTCATCGTGCGAGTAACTGTTCCAACTGGAAAAGGCAAAGTGCGCTTTGGGAAAGGCTCGATGGCAGCCAGTTAGCAATCGCTGCCCTTGCTCATCCATCAAATAAGGGTCGGTCACAATCGCGATCTGCCCTTGGTATTGCAGTGGGTCGAACACTTCAAACTCTTGCACCACTTTTTCCAGTGGTGCAATCATGTTGTCGAACTCGGCGGCGAGGCGTATCGCCATCGGTGACGGCTCAACCCCATGCGCTTTACGCACAAACAGCGGGTCATCAAACACTTGCTTGAGCTTCATCACGCCGCGGCTGGCGCTCGGTTGAGAAATGCCCAACTGCATCGCGGCCAGCTTGATGCTGCGGTTTTCCACCACGGCCTTTAATAAACGCATTAAGTTGAGATCCAATGCATCCAGCTGATGTGCCATACCCTAACCTGCCAATACCATTGATGAGCGAATACAGAGAGCGGTTAACTGCGAGTTAAACACTCTCTCCGGAGGTAATTTGATACCCCATATCAACCACTTTTTCTTCTTGCGCTTCACCTTTCAGACGCGCGATCAAAAGCTCTGCGCTCTTTTCTCCGATTTTGAAACGCGGTGTATCGACGCTAGTCAGTTTCGGGCTGATGGTTTGACCAATATCCAGCGCGTTATAGCCCACAACTGCCAGCTGCTGCGGAACTTGAATGCCACGTTGTTGCGCGCTCAGCATGGTCCCTATCGCGATGTCGTCGTTGGTACAGAATACGCCATCAAGCGTTGGGTGAGTTTCTAGCGCGCGTTCAAGCAAATCATGCGCTAAAGAGAAGCTAGAGTGATCACCCGTTAATACGTGCTTAGGCTCTAGCCCTGCTTCCGTCATCGCGCGATCATAACCTTGCATACGCAGCTTGGTTCGCGTATCCAAACGCGCCCCAAAATAAACGATTGTACGCTTACCTGAATCTAGCATCTGCTTAACCGCCGTGTACGAGGCATCTTCATGATCTAGCCCAACCGCCATATCAATCGGCTTTGGTGGTAGTTCCATGGTTTCCACTACAGGGATCCCTGCATTTTTTATCATTTGCAATGTACGCGGCGTGTGATGGCTTTCAGTTAGAATAAGTCCATCGACCTGATAAGAGAGTAATGACGCGATCTTGCGTTCTTCTTCAAGCTCATCGTAGCTAAAATGCGCTAAAAGCGTCTCATAGCCATTGGCTTTGGTCACCATCTCGATGCCCTGAACAAAGGAAGCAAAAATTTGGTTGGACAATGAGGGCAGTAAAATACCAATGGCTTTACTGGACGACTTTGACAACATAGCGGGGGCGCGGTTTTCGATGTATCCCATCTCTTCAATCGCAGTCGCAATCTTGGCCCGAGTCTTTTCTGCCACCGATTCAGGGTTACGCATATAACGTGAAACCGTCATCTTCGTGACGCCAACTTGGTCTGCGACATCCTGCAATGTCGTGCGAGTTTTCTTATTCTGTTGAGCCATAAATATGTGATTTATCAGTAATGTTACAAGTAACATTATGACGAATAGACTCTCTGTCGACAAGCTCAGTGAAAATAATTCGCAAAATCATGACGTTATTATTCTATTAGCCACCAAATTGCGTTTCATACATTGTGAGTCAAAGCCGAATAAATAAATGACATTTATATCAAAGTTCTTATAAAATGCCGTACCTAAAAGAATAAGACATTAGGCACAGTGCAGTTAGGCTCTAGCGAAACCCAGATTTACTATCACTTGCTTGATCTGGACGACTCCCAAAAGCAGCAATACCTCCAAGCATTGCAACAAAGTCAACCTGAGCTGTATCAACAACTCGTTCCTCTTTTAGCCCACGAGACACCAGAAGAACAACTAACGCAGTTACTTTACTTTGGTGCTCACCAGGCTACGAACCGAGACGTCGATCTAAGCGGAGAAGTCATCAGTAAGTATCGCCTAACTCATGAGTTGGGTCGCGGTGGCATGGGTGTCGTTTACGCCGCCCTACGTGCAGATGAAACGTTCGAACAAGATCTGGCCATCAAGTTTATTCAAAGCAATTTGAGTAATGTGCTGGGACAACGTGCACTCTTCGATGAGGCACAACTGCTCGCGCGCCTAAACCATCCATACATAGCGAAAGTGTTTGATGGCGGCCTTCATCAAGATTCAGTTTACATCGTGATGGAGCGGGTATTTGGTCAAACCTTAGATGAATACCTGTCAGAAAATAAGCTGGAAAAGACAGAAAAACTGCTGCTGTT
The DNA here is from genome assembly GCF_003123985.1 of Vibrio sp. T9. Classification (NCBI taxonomy): domain Bacteria; kingdom Pseudomonadati; phylum Pseudomonadota; class Gammaproteobacteria; order Vibrionales; family Vibrionaceae; genus Vibrio; species Vibrio sp. T9. Next base: position 27,443 of record NZ_NIGY01000002.1, on the reverse strand, counting down.
TAAGCAGATTTGTCAGGCGATGGAGCACGCCCACCAGCATCATGTTTTGCATGCCGATCTAAAACCAGAAAATATACTGATTGATCGTAGCAAACGACCCAAACTGCTCGACTTCAACTTGACTCAAAAAGCGCACTCCACCCGAGAGGGAGCACCCTCGGCACTGATTGCGTTTAGCCAAAATTTTGCCAGCCCTGAGCAGCAGGCAGGACAAGTACTGACAGAGCAAAGCGATGTTTATTCATTGGGCAAAATCCTCGCGTTGATGTTTCCGTCACCAGCGGTTTGGTCTGATGTGTATTGGGTGATAAGACGGGCGACGCGTCCAGCCACCCAAGTGCGATACCCAGATGTGCGAGCGCTACGCATTGATATCGAGCGAATTATCGAATGTCGCCCTATCGAGCAGAAAAAACACTGGCCTTTGTATAGTGCCTTTCGCTTGGTGCAACGGCGCCCTCTTGCTTCTGCATTGTCAGGCATCATCGTGCTATCAGGTGTGCTATTTGGCAGCGCCATGATGCAAAAGAATATCCAACTGCAACAAGAGAAGAAGATTGCAGAAGATATGATGTACGAAATGACTCGCCTTATCTTCCACGCGAAGGGGCAGAATGTCGAACACCTCTCAGTGAGCTCCATGATGGAGTTAACACGAAGGCGGATACTCTCTAATCCAGATATCCCCAAACACATAAAACAAAAAATGTTGTTGGCGATGATGACACCGGTGCCAAAGAAGCACCTAACTACTCCAATGAGTTGTCAGCCAAATTGTGCGTCTGAGGACAGCACCAACTAATGAGGCTTAAAACAAGATGTATACACGTTCAGTGGTATTTTGGCTGTCTGCACTGACGGCTACCTCCACGTTAGCAGCAGACACTTCTGCTGCTACTTCACACCCGCCCACTTCAACCTTGAGGCAAGGCTACTTTATCGATGCGCCAGTGACTGGCTTGTATTACAAAACCAGTTCCAATATCACTGGCGTTACCCAACAAGGGGCATTTCACTACCAACCTGGTGATGTGATTAGCTTCTTCCTTGGCAACGATGATAAAGGTTATCTGCTGACAACCTTATCGAGCCAAGAAGTGCTTACACCGACGATGGCAACAACCAAACCCAGTCGTAGCATCAATATGACGCGCCTGCTGCTCTCTCTCGACAGCACGCCTGAGAATCGTAAGGAAATTGTCTTAGCCAACCGCGTGTTGTCTGATGCTCGCTTTCAAAACCAGCTCAAGGGCCTTGACCTCAATTATCTGGATGACGCCAAACGTCACCTCAATCTCGACTGGGTATCTGTCGATGAGGCAATCGAGCACCTAAACGAAAGCCAGCAGTACATTGAAAAAAACTTTGCCTCAGATGAGATCATCTTTGAACCTCGCGGCATGACGTTCAAAAACATCGTGATCAAAAAGAAAGATTGGCAAGGCCGCGCTTGTGCTTACGATTTACGTTATCAACATCATCCTAAATATCGCCCTCCGTTTGGTGAAACTCGATTCACCATCACCAAAGATTCATTGATTGAGCATCCAAGCATTGGCGATCATTTTCAAGGTTGCTTCCTCTCGATGAAGCGCCCTATCACGGAAGACATTGTCGAGCCGATAAGCAAATTTGCGGATTGGTTTAATATCGTCGGTTGCTCAATCACTGGATGCACCCGCAACGATTTGAATGGCTTCTCTCTTGAAGACTTTGATGATGAAGGCGACTGGAAATACCGCTCCGTTGCACTCAACTTTGATCCCAGTACTGAGCTACTGATGGAAAAAGTACAAGGCCTTGGGCGTAAAAAAAACATCCACCACCACAATCGTACAGAAATGCTGTGGTTTACCTACCCCAACACGAACGAACACGACATCGACTACCTCGGGGTATGGCAGCAGACCCAATACCACCAGCAGTCCATGACACAATCGTGCCTATTGATGCGCCACCAACAAGTCATGCGACTGCCGCACAATGCAGACACCTGTCCAACCGACGCAAGCCTATACACCCAAGATGTCACCCAAGAGTATGCGGACATGTGGTGGGTCAACAATGACGAACCCAAAGCCGAGCTTGCGCAAATGAATGTCATGGTACGTTGGTCAACGACCCCTGCCGAAATCAATTACACCACTTGGGAATATCTGCCCGCTGGCGCAACTTGGGAACAAGGCATTTTATATCGCTATCAACAAGATGTTCTCCGCAACCGAGACGGCTCTGATCGCATTGAAACCCATACCATTTCTGAATTTGTCAAAGTGAGCGAGGATGTATAACCATGGCAACAGCAGTAGCACTGACACAAATCATTCAACAATGGCAATCTGGTGATAAACAAGCTGAGAGTGAGCTTTACCAATTTGCGTATTTGCAGTTACGTAAGATCGCCCAACACGAGCGTGAACGAAACGCGGAAAAGTACGGCACCGACAACAAAGTATTGGCCGATAGCGTCAACAGCACCACGGCATTAATTCATGATGCTTACCTGAAGATGTCCAACTGCGACATGAGTGAAATTGAAACAAAACGTGATTTCTTTTTGATGGCCGCCAAAGTGATGCGTCAAATCTTGATCGATAACGCACGCTCGCACCAAGCACAAAAGCGTCAACACATCACATTGATGAGAGATGAAGAAGATCGCTTCGAACAATTGATCATCATGGATAAAGCGCTGGATAACTTCAGTAGCCGTTACCCACGCCAATCAAGTGCACTCAAACTCAAGTATTTAATGGGAATGAAAAACCAAGAAATCAGTGAACTGCTCGAGTGCAGCGCAAGCTTAATAGAGAAAGACCTAAAATTCTCTCGCAGCTGGTTGCAATCACGAATGGCGCACGCGTAATGAGATGCAAAAAGTTTTGGATAATCGGCGCAATCTGCGTTGGTTTGCTCGGCGTATACTGCATGTCAGACGAATCCAGCTTGGCATCAGCGGCGGACTCATCAGACAGCACGAGCCAATCAACCACGCGAACACATCGTCAATATGAGCGCACATCTTTAGTTGAAGTAAAGCAAGCGTTGACAGGTTCTGCGTTGGAGAACGCCCACACAAAAGACGATGATGACGCCTTCAATTCTGCCATTTTAGGACAACCAGGGCCAATTACGAACCCATTTCATACTACAGAAGACGGCTCTTTTTACGACTCGTCATTGGGTTATGAAGACAGCCGCTCAAAAGAGGACCCATCAGAGAACAATAAACCCATCATCAACCTCACGGTGGAACAACAGCTACAAACCATTATTTATGCTTGGGAGCTCAACCAAAACTCTCCGATTAGCTATTCGCTCAATCTTAACCAACTGTTTGAAGACCCGGATGGTGATCTCCTCACCACTCGGATTTGGCTCGAAAACGCCAATGGATTAAGGGTGCTAAACCAAGGACAAATGATGGTGCTAGGTGCACCAGAGAACATTAAAACCACCACATACCTGGCGGTAGCGGCGCGTGATGATTACCACGGCGACAGCGACCATGCGTGGGTCACAACACGTTTTGAGTTGCCTGTTGTCACTCCAGGTCACAATGACACGGAACACCCGTTAATTGGCGACACTGTCTATCGCTTGGAGACGACGCAAAACCTTGGCGGTACCGCGTACGCGTATGAAGTGGTGTATTGCGAAGCGTTTCAGTTTGAGGATGACGAGGTACGTTATGCCGCCTCAAACAACAAACACCAGTGTCCTGAAAAGGGAGACTTAAAAAAGGTGGGTGAGTACAAAATCAGTGATGACTCGTTGATTGTTTATGTCCACGGCGTACGCCAAATTTGGACCACCAAAAAGGTATACGCATCTCAGGTTCATAAAGAGACTCAGAACTATTTCACCACCGTATTTGATGGCAAACAATTCGAAAGCTACACCATGCAAAAAAACAAGCAATCGATGGAAAAACGCATCAATGTCCACACTGGTGAGTACGAATATCAAGGAACGTTGTTTGACTACCTCTTTCCCATTTCAGGAGGAGGTTATATAAACGGGACTGCTAGCAACTACATATTTGATAGAAGTGTTCAGGGTAACGAACCTGTGCACAAACTGGACTCTGATCTCAATATGAAATCAAACCAACATGACCTATTTTGTCATGATTATTTATTTTACTGGTACAGCTCTATCGTAGCGGGGCGAGGAGAGTTTGCCGATATTATCTCTAGCTCAATGGATTTTGACGGCATAAATCCAATACATTGTGCTGAATGGCCAGATGATTACTGGCAACGAACATTTATGTTTTACAACCTTGAATACACAGATTACGACATATTCATTCCAGGCGAAGTCTACAGTTATGTGCTTAAACCTCACCCTCAATTTGCTGATCGCGTTGAGGAATTTAAGATCAACATGATTTATCACGCCCCAGTCCTTATTAACACCCAATAAACCTTTCTTTACAGGTGGTTATTTTGACAAAACAATCATCCCAAAAACAAAACTGGAACCGTGATCAAATTATCCATTTTCCATCATAGACAAAAAATAGAAATAAATTTTACGGGTTTTGTGCGGTTTTTCGTGTCTTGAACCTAGGCTCAATAGTCATTAAAAAGACACCACTCTCTTCAATCTCACTAGTGAGATTGAAAGACAAAAACAATAAAAAAGCGACTTTCTCATTCGGAAACGAAACAAGGACAAATGAATAATGAATAAGGTGAGTTTATTAGCAGCGTCAGTGGCTATCGCTCTTACTGGCTGTGGCGGTTCAGATGGTGGTTCAAACAGTGCTAACAACGGTGTTGTGATCACAGGCTTTGACGGCTACTTCAAACATGCAGTTGTTTTTGAAGATACGAACAACAACGGCCAATGGGACACTCAAGAAACATTCCTTGGTCTGACCGATGAGAAAGGTCAGCTTAAATTGGATGCAAAACCAGAAAGCACTCTAGCGCTGCAGACCATTACACCAAACGGTGCAAAGCAGAAACAGCTTATCGCTTTGGATGCTAAAGAGTACGCTGGCAAATACACGGTTGATATGGATCATCCAGGCCAAGCCATGGCCCACGAAATCGTGTTCCGTGCACCAACATCGTCAAACGTGATTTCACCTATCACGGACCTTGTTGCGATTGAAATGGCAAAAGATCCATCCATTAGTGAAGAAGACGCAAAAGCCAAGGTAAACCAAGCGCTAGGAGGCTCAGAAGAAGCACCAATTGATCTGTACAGTGATTTTGTTGAAGGTGCGACAAAAAACGCCGAACTACATAAAACCGCTCAGATTCTGACCGACTCAAAAGCGCAAAACCCAGCTAACTACGAGAAAAAGGCCACTGAATTTGCTCAAGCGGCAAACCAAGAAGTCGATCGTCTTATCGCATCCGGCGAAAACATCAATGATGCAAGCCTACGCCCAATCATCACTGACGCGACCCCAAATAGCGACAACTTAGCACCTGAAACGGCAATCAATAACAAGCTAACCGTAAACGAAACCATCGAAGAAGCAGCTGAAGATAAGCTTGGTCAGTTACCAAAAATCGTACAAGGCGCAGGCTTTGATGGCGTTGAATTAAACATCGAAGGTCTTTTCACAGACAAAGACCAAAACCTTGTGACAACCAAACTGACGCACAACTTAGCAGGCACAGGCATTGAAGTTGCACAAACTGGCAACCTGATTGTTCTATATCCGACTGCTATCGTAGAAAAAGCTGGTGATTTTGAGATCGTCCTAACGGCGCAAGACATTGATTCTTCAGGTAAGGTTTTGGGTACGGTAAGCACCGTATTTAAGTTCGAAATCGAATCAGCAAACTTACCACCAATGGTTGTAGAAACAGAACAAGCGCATCTACAGTCCATCGTTGATGGTTGGTACCTACAACAAGGTGAAGTATTTGAACAAACGCTCGATATTTCTAGCTTGTTCCAAGATAAAGACGGTCATATCACCGACTACTCAGCGGACTATGTGGACATTGAAGGTCTAACAGTATCTGAGGATGACAATGCGATTGTCACCATTAAAGGCACACCGACAAAAGCGAGCGAAGCTGGTGCAGCACTTGCGATTAGCGCAACAGATGGCCATACCGCGGTACAGATTGCGCTCAGCATGCCAACGGTTATCGAAGGCGTCACGCCACCACCAGTAGTGCCGACTTTGGGCTTCACTCACGAGCACTTCAACGGTCAAGAGTGGAAAATGGGTAGCTTTGCGCAAAAAGACGGTGAAATTGGCTATGCCATGTTGATGCAAGACTCTGAAGGCCTACTATTCTGCTGGGGCTCAAACCATGATGAGATGAATCAAGAGTACAAAGCGAGCATCAGCGACTTCCTAGAAAACACATGGGAACACGATGCCTACGCTATTCTTTCCGATCTGGACCAACAAACTGGTTACGCGGAATACCACAATAAAGACTGTGAAGACGTCGAGCTGAAAGACGGCAAGCTATACAACAGCTACGGCGAAGAGTATGAAATGCTGTACCAGCACACAACCGAGCATAACGGCACTCAGATGATCGTTAAAATCTCAGATGATGAGCTGTTCTGGATGGATTCAAGCAATACACCATTCGCAGAATCACTTTCGGTTGCAGAACACATCAAACACGGCACGGTAGAGCATGACTTGATGGTAGAAAGTAAAGGCTCGGGCGACGACAAAGTCCTGAAATACTCGTCAGGTACGTACGAGTACAACGCTGATACTTACAACTACACGTCGTTCATGCCAACAGGATTCCAAACTCCAGGTAATTGGGAAATCCAGAGTGATGAAGGCCGTGAGCTGCTGATTCTAAAAGAAACAGGCTCAGAGTCAGATTACAAAACTCGTCATCGTTACATCAACCGTGATTTTGGTGACTTCTACATCGGTATTCGTTGGAGTAAAGAGCAAAACGGTCATGAATCCGCGCCGGAATATGGTCTGTACTCTCACAACAAAGAAGCCATGACGAGCATCGCGAGTTCGCTCCCGATTTTGGAGCCTGGCGATGATGACTAAAGCAACCATCGTTAACCCTTGCTGTGATAGCGTGCATTTGCGTAGAAGACGCAGAACGCTTTGGGAACGCTTGGTCGGCATCAAAGAAGTGTATATCTGCTCTAACTGTCACAAAGAAACGCCACTCAAATAGCGATAATATTTGAGACCGCAAAAAAGCCCCGAACTCGGGGCTTTCTTCTATCTTTTTGACCGCAATATTTGAGTCGTTATTTCACGCACACTACGTTCAATAATGAGGTTCCGGTGAGCTGGTTTGGCTCACGATCTGCGAACAAACCTTTCTTATCTTTGCCCCAATACGGCAGTTGCAGTGGCCATTGATTTTTTTCCATCACACCAGACGCCCTCAACACTTTGAATTCTGCAGGGCTGGCTAAGCTCATACCCAGTTGCTGACATACTTTTTGCGAGTTTTCGTAGTTGAGACGATTCCACGGCTTGCCGTATTCCATGTAAAACTGATTGTGGTGGTCGAGTAAATATGGCACCACGTACATTTTGCCTTGTAAGGAGGTTCTCAACCGAACTTCAATGTCATCATTCCCGCTCACAACTGGCTTCGCTTTGGTCTTAGCAACAGGCTTGGAAGAAGAATTATCACGTGTATTTTTTACCTTGGTCTTTGACTTCTCTGCCGGCGCTGTAAAGGCGTCGGTATCAGCTCGCACGGCAGGAACTGGCGCGGGTTTCGGGGTCACCGTCGGTGTTGGCTTAACCGAAGATGCGGCTGATTTCGACGGCACAGCGGGTTTAGATGGTGTCGTAGACTGTTTATTCTCTTTTCCAACCACGCGGATGAAAGCCTCTTTGTAATTCGACAAGGTTTTGACTTCCCGCAAATCTCCCCTCGCATCAGACAGATCTTTGTAAGGCCCAATCAAACAGCGATAACCTTGGGACTCCGGCTTCATCCACACGTCGGTCGTAATCTTGCTGTAAAGCGGCTTTGCTTTCGCGAGTGACATTGGCTTTGGTAGTAATCCGCATTGAATCCAGTAGAGGTAGTTGCCTCCTTGCGGCACTTTCTTTCCCCATACTCCGTTACCAATTGGGCACGTTTTCTCAAGCATCGGCAGTTCTTTCTCGCTGGCTTGAGTAGCTTGGCAAAGGAACTCCTCTGCCGATACTGGGCTAGAAAACTGAGCGCATACCAGCAGCAAGCCGAAAGCTAGGCTTGCTCGGAAGATACGAGATGGGTGTTGTGCCTTCTTCATTTCCATACACTTCACTCTAAATTAGTGGGTAAGGTCATTATGGCGGCAAAGCGCCAAAAAAATGTGAACAAAGAATAACTAGCAAAAAAAGAGCCGGAATTTGCATCCGGCTCTCAGTTTAGGAAGGAATTAAGCGAATTTACAACGCTTGGCGGGAAAATTCTTAACCTTTGTACAGTTTCGGGTTGAATACATCTCGTAACCAGTCACCCAATAAGTTGATAACCAGAACCAGTGTAACCAACACGATGCCTGGGAAGGCAGTAATCCACCACGCACCTGAGAAGATGTAGTTAAAGCCGATGCTGATCAGCGCACCTAGTGACGGCTGATCAACAGGAAGACCCAAACCTAGGAATGACAGTGCCGCTTCCGACATAATCGCATTCGCTACCTGTACCGTCGAGATAACCAAGATTGGTGATAGACAGTTTGGCAGGATGTGACGGAACATAATGCGTGGCGCTTTAAAGCCCATCACTCGTGCCGCTTCTACGTATTCCTTCTTCTTCTCAGCCAGTACTGAAGCACGAATGGTACGTGCGTATTGTGGCCATTCAGCCACACCGATGATCACCACCAGCATCACCACCGCATATTGGCTGTAAAAATCGCTGCCAAAGCTGGCTTTGAAAATGGCCGATACGATGATCGCCACCATCATGGTTGAGAACGATAGTTGAACATCCGCAAAGCGCATCAAGAAGCTATCGATACGACCACCGAAGTAACCCGCCGACAAACCAATGATGATACCCAAAATCAACTGAAGACCGACGGCTAAAAAGCCGATCGTCAAAGACAAACGAGAACCGTAAAGAATGGTCGATAAAATATCACGGCCTTGCTCATCAGTACCAAGAACAAAACGCTCATCGCCCTCTTCCATCCAAGACGGTGGTAGCTCTGAATCCATGATATCAATAGACGTCAGATCATACGGGTCAGTCGGAGCTAGAATTGGCGCAGCTAATGCCAACACTAAGAACATCATAAAGACCGTAAAACTTGCCATCGCCACTTTGTCGCGCTTGAAGTAATACAAGAAGTCCGACTCTTTAAAACGCTGCCATGCTGATGGAGCGGCTTCAGGAGCTGGTGTTACATTTGATTGGCTCATGATTAAGCTCCTTTTCCAGTTAAGTTCACAGTTGGGTTGATGATGCCGTACAGCAAATCAACGATGGTATTGGTTACCACGAAAATCAGACCAACAAAGATAACGTAAGCTGTAATCAACGGTGTATCGACACGGTTGATTGCCTCTAGGAAAAGAAAGCCTGTACCCGGCCACTGGAATACGGTTTCGGTTAGGATGGTGTAAGCCACCATGGTACCAATCTGCACGCCACCTACCGTCAGTACTGGCAGCATGGTGTTCTTAAGTGCATGTTGGTAGTAAATTTTTTGTAAGTTCAAACCTTTTGCTTTGGCGAACTTAATGTATTCCGAGCTCAGTACTTCCAGCATTTCTGAACGTACCAGACGGATGAACAACGGCAGCATGATAGACGCTAGCGCAATACAAGGTAGGATGAGGTGCTTGATACCATCAATGGTAAAGAAGCCAGATTCCCAACCGAGCACATTAGCGGTCTCGCCCCGCCCATAGGAAGGCAACCAACCGAGTTCTATTGAAAAGACATACATCAGCATGATTGCGGTTAAGAACACCGGAATCGAGATACCGACACTGCTCATCGCCATCACAAATTTGGTAAAAACACTCTTAGGATGAATCGCAGAGTACACCCCAAGCGGAATAGAGAAAACAATGATGATAAGCGTCGCGCCAAACACGAGCTCTAATGTAGCCACCAGCTTGTCGAGAATCACCTCAACCGCAGGTCGCTTGAAAAAATATGAGGTACCCAAATCACCTTGCAGTGCATTACCCACAAAGCGCGTGTACTTTGTGATAAAGGGATCGTTCAGGCCCAAGTCGTCGCGTAGCGCTTGACGCTCCGATTCCGAAACCGACTGACCTACAAGCTCACGCAGCGGATCACCCAGGTTGTCCTGAATGGCAAACGCCACCAAACTGATCACAAACATCACTATCAGTGCCTGAAACAGGCGCTTGACCAGAAACGAAAACATTCCTTGCCCCTTAACTATCCATAGATCTCTAAATTAGAGAGAAAATTCAGTCTAAGTAACCAACTCAATCCGACTGAAACAAAATTGAGTCGAGTGCTTTAAGTTGAGGAGGGAAATCCATCCCTCCTCAAAGTCGACTAACCGTGATTATTCAACCACTAGGTCACCGAAGTAAGGCATTACCATTGGGTTAACGATATCTGCCGCTTTCACGTTAGACTTCGCGCCCCATGCTTCACTTTGCCAGTGTAGCGGTACGAATGCTGCGTCGTTGTATAGTGTCGCTTCTACGCCCTTCAGCATTTCTGCACGTTTCGCAGGGTCCGTCTCTACGTTCGCAGCTTCAACCACTTTGTCCATTTCTGGGTTTGAGTAGTAACCACAGTTGTACTGACCACGACCGGTTTCTTCGTTACGAGTCATGGTTAGGAACTCGTTGAAGTTCGCTGAGTCTTCTGTATCTGAGTGCCAACCGATCATCAGCATGTCTGCCGCACACTTGTCGAACTCAGGCCAGTACTGCGCTTTTGGCATGGTCTTCAGATCAACCTTGATACCGATCTTAGACAACATTGCTGCAGCCGCTTGTGCTACTTTCGCATCGTTCACGTAACGGTTGTTTGGTGCGATCATAGTTAGCGTCAGGCCATTTTCGTAACCCGCTTCTTTCATCAGCTCTTTCGCTTTCTTCAGATCGTAGCGAGGAACCAGTTTGTCATCGTGACCAACGTAACCTGCAGGGCTTTGCTGACCAGCTGCCGTTGCGAAGCCTTTCATGATTTTCTTCACGATGCCTTCGTTATTGATTGCGTGAACAATCGCTTGGCGAACGCGAACGTCTTTCAGTGCTTCGTTGCTGTTTTGGTTTAGTTGGAACGTGATGATACGAGTACCAGGTAGCGTTACTAGGTCGATGCCGTCTGCGTCTTTCACACGTTTGTGATCGTTTGGTGCTACCGGGTGAATCATGTCAACGCCGCCAGAAAGTAGCGCAGCTACACGAGTCGCGTCTTCTTTGATTGGAACAAGCGTTAGCTTATCAACGTTACCTTTCGACTCTTTGTCCCAGTAATCTTTAAAGCGTTCAAATTCCACTTTTACGCCCTGTTCACGTGAAGTCACAATGAATGGACCCGTGCCAGAAACGTTAGTCGATGCGAATGAATTACCGTGCTTCACTAGCTCAGACTTGTCTTTGCCGTCTGCTGTTTTACCCGTGTAGAACTTGCTGTCCATAGGGAAAATGTACGTTGCAGTTTGCAACACTAGTGGGTAAGGACCTTTGGTTACAAGATCGAACGTGTTGTCGTCCACTTTGACGATTTTCTCGTACGGGTCGAAAATGTTTTTAAAATCAGGAGAACTTTGTAGACGCTCAAACGTCCATACAACGTCGTCAGCCGTTAGGGTATTACCAGAGTGGAATTTCACACCTTCACGCAATTTAAAACGAACGGTAGTGTCGTTAATGCGCTCCCAGCTCTCTGCTAGACGAGGTTCGAAATCCATTTTTTGAGTAAAGCGAACCAACGGATCAAATACCATGTGTGACATTTGCAGTGTGCCACCTGATAGCTGCTCATGTGGGTCAAGCGATACTGGGTCAGCTGCGTAGCCAACTTTGATATCTGCTGCCAGTGCATTAAAGCTTAGGCCCGCCGCCATTAGCGCCACTGCTAATTTGCTTTTCATGGTTTTCATTTGCATAACTCCTTCATGCGGGGATACGGATCCCTTGTTGTTGTGTTTGCGTCTTTGTTATGACTAAAGGTTAGCCAAGCGAGGTGCTTGGTTTATGCCGTTTCGATCTCTTCTCGCAAGCCAGTAAACTCCGGCATCAGAGAAATCAATTTTTTGCTGTATTCGTGTTGAGGTGCCGTGAATAACTGTTCTGTTGGTGCCACTTCTAACAGTGTGCCCATTTGCATCACACCTACTCGGTCACACATCTGACGAATAACAGGTAAATCGTGGCTGATAAACAACATAGTCAAGTTCAGCTCACTTTGCAGATCTTTCAGCAAGTTTAGAATTTGTGCCTGTACCGATACGTCCAGTGCCGATGTCGGTTCATCACAAATCAAAAGTCGAGGACGAGTCGCCAACGCACGCGCAATAGAAATACGCTGACGCTGACCACCGGAGAATTCATGAGGGTACTTAAGCCCTGCCATACGACCCAAACCAACATGATCGAGAAGGTCATTCACGATTTGGCGAGTTTCCGACTCGTTTTTCGTCAGTTTATGAAAACGGATTGGCTCAGCAATAATATCGAATACCTTCATACGAGGGTTCATTGAGGTATACGGGTTTTGGAACACCATCTGCATTTGACGACGCATTGGGCGGCGTTCTTTCTCAGAGGTTAAAGCTGTCAGGTCAATACCCTCAAACTTCACCTGACCAGAGTTAGGTTGATATAAACCAGCAATAACTCGCGCAATGGTTGATTTACCAGAGCCAGACTCACCCACTAAACCAAAGGTTTCGCCTTCATGCACTTCAAAGCTCACATTATTGGATGCCTGCACGTATTCGCGACGGCTTTCAAATAAAGAGTCTTTGGTGACAAAACGTAGATTAACGTTCTTCACGTCTAAGAGCGGGCCTGTGTACTCGCGCTCATCCTGGCTTTGTCCTAGCCAGTGATTCTTGATGTCGAGTGGCTCCATTTCTGCCGCTTCTTCGATGTAGCTGACCAAAGGGAAGCGATCGAGCTTTCTGTCTGAACGTGGAACGGCTGAAATTAGGCTGCGAGTATAGGAGTGATCAGGGTCGCCCAACACTTTGGCTGTTGGCCCAAACTCCACCAAGTCACCACGATACATTACCGCGACGCGGTCAGTGACGTTGGAGACCACACCCATATCGTGAGTAACCAGCATACAGCCGACATTATTCTTGATACACAATTCTCGGATCAAGTTGAGGATTTGGTCTTGGATTGATACGTCCAGTGCAGTGGTTGGCTCATCGGCGATGATCAGATCTGGCTCACCAGCCAAAGCAATCGCAATGACGACACGCTGACGCATACCACCAGAGAATTGGTGTGGGTATTGTTTTAAGCGGTTTTCTGGCTGCGGGATGCCAACTTGCTGCATTAGAGAAAGCGCACGCTGATACGCCTCTTCATCAGAGACTTTCATGTTGGCGTGGATCGTCTCTTTCAGTTGCTGCTCAACCGTAAAAAGTGGGTTAAGTGAGGTCATTGGATCTTGGAAAATAAAACCAATCTTCGATCCGCGAACCTTACGCATCGCTTCTGGTGATAAACCAGAAATTTTTTCTCCATCCAAGAAAACATCGCCGCTAGCAACGCGACCTGGAGGGCTAAGCAAATCAATAACGGCGTTACCAACGGTGGATTTACCCGCACCTGATTCGCCAACAACACCCACGATTTCACCACGTTCAATATGAAAAGAAAGTGACTTCACGGCAGCGTGAACGCCGTGTCGGGATGGGTATTCAATACGAAGGTTTTTCACTTCTAATAGTGACATTTCAGACCTCTACTGCCTTGTCTGTGGTATCGAATCGCGCCAAAGGCACCATTCATCACCTGAATGAATCCGTTCAAATTCAGAATAATACTCTGAAATCTTAATGCGGAAACAATTTGGCAAAAATCACACAAAAAAGCAACAATTAAAGTATATTCCGCCGAGAAAACATTAAATAAACGCACAATGAGCGAATAAAAATGCATTAACAAGTATTTAACCATTTTCATATCACACTATTTTTGTGCGCCATGCACCAATAAAACTAGAAAAATGCTCTAAAAATAAGCATGGGCCAACCAGAACCATTAACCATACTATTCATGTGCGATTATTAACATTTAACAAACAATATCGTATGCGAAAAGCAATTTTTCAACATAAAAAACTATTAATAAAATAGTCGGCAAATATAAAAAGCCAAACTTAGAAAGAGAAAGGATAGGCTAAAACGTGAACACAACAGCAAAACCACACAAATCCTCTGTCGACGACGATTATGCGCCGCTTAAGCGGTTTGTTGACTAAACAAAAGAAAGTGCGGTTACCATCACTCTCCCATTGTAGGTGAAACACGTCGGTTTTAACCCTTTACGGCACAATTGAGAGTGGGATAATAGATAATCAATGTTAGAGCCAAGCTGTAAATGAAAGGAGCCCCTGTGCTTAAAGCGATTTTTTTTGATATGGACGAGACTTTATGTGCGACGTCACAAGCCGATAAAGTTGCAGGACAAAAGTTTACGACTTGGATTCATAAGACCTACCCGCAAGTTACCGAACCACAAGCTTTTTTACAGCGCTACTTACAGGGTGTGTACAAGAAGCTGAATGCGGAATTCCCTCACCTTGTGGCTCTGCTACCTGATGAAAACGCGTTCCGTTGTGGCCTGATCCAAAACATATTGGCGGAGCACGGAGTCAGCATTAATGCCGAAGAGGCTCAACAAGCTCAAGACTACTTTGACTCTGCACGTATGGGCGCGTTCACTTTCTTCCCTGGTGTAAAAGAAATGCTCAGCGACCTTCGTCAGCATTATAAACTCGTCGTGATCACTAACGGCCCGATTTTTTCTCAACACCCTAAACTCAGCGCGACACAGATGAGCGACTGGGTGGACCATATTATTGTGGGGGGAGAAGAGCCTGAAGAGAAGCCCGCTGCGAGCATTTTCCAAAAAGCGCTCGACTTGGTCGAAGTAAAACCAGAAGAAGCCCTACACATTGGCGACTCTTTACCAGCAGATATAGCAGGCGCTAACAATATGGGCATTTTGAGTGTGTGGGTAAATGCGACAGGCGCAAGTAACTCAACAAATATAACGCCAAATTTTGAAATCCAAGAAACGGTAGAGCTGAGAGAAATCCTTAAAACACTCGCCCAATAAAAGTAGTGGATTAGAAAAACACAAAACCCCAGACGTCGTTCTGGGGTTTATTTTGTCAGCTCGAAAAGCATTTGGATCATAGGTGGTCAAAAGCCCCTAGAGCTGTACACTTTTGGTGAAATTGAAATCGAATGCAGATTCTTTCTAAGAGGATAGATGCAAAAAAGCCCCAGTCTTTCGACTGGGGCTCTAAATAGCGGTCGGTGAAGAGCCGAATTCTAACTTCAGGCGAACCCCTTGGGTTCAAATCCATTGATACGTTGCCGACTAATACAGTCCAAGCGAGATCATAAACTCTAAAACGACGAAAGCCTGCTAAAAAGCAGGCTTTCTAATAGTGGTCGGTGAAGAGGGATTCGAACCCCCGACCCTCTGGTCCCAAACCAGATGCGCTACCAAACTGCGCTATTCACCGAGCATATATTCTTTAAATAAAGAATGGGGTGGCTAACGAGACTTGAACTCGCGACAACCGGAATCACAATCCGGGGCTCTACCAACTGAGCTATAGCCACCATCAAATTGTCATGTTTACCGCTATCTCAGCCATAAACTAAATAGTGGTCGGTGAAGAGGGATTCGAACCCCCGACCCTCTGGTCCCAAACCAGATGCGCTACCAAACTGCGCTATTCACCGACGATGTTTTATCTTGATTTAATCAAGATTGGGAGCAATGCTACCGCATTCAATCTAAAAAAGAAAGAATGGGGTGGCTAACGAGACTTGAACTCGCGACAACCGGAATCACAATCCGGGGCTCTACCAACTGAGCTATAGCCACCACTGATTTTTACCGATGTATCCTCCGAGGCAATGGTACGCCCGAAAGGATTCGAACCTTCGACCTTTGGCTCCGGAGGCCAACGCTCTATCCAACTGAGCTACGGGCGCATGCCCTATCGGCGGAGTGGAATAATACGGATATCACACTATGCCGTCTAGTACTTTTTTTACTTTTTTTATCGTTTGGTCTCTTTTTCGACAGTTATCTTCCTTTAAACTGAATTTTTGATGTGATTCACGCCCTGTCATGGATAACTTGTTGTTTATTGCAACAAGTTATCGGGATATAATCACCCATTATTTACATTGATTTAACAGCTGCAACCAAGTTGTCTAATCATTCTATGCCATTCAGTGGAATTTAGTGATTTCTCTGCTCGGCATTAATACTCTAACTATATAAATAGGTAAGTCACTTACCTCGGGAATGTGAAGTGGGTTTAATGGATATGTCTCGACAAATGATTAGCGTTTTGTTCGCTGCCTTAACGTTTTCTACGGCAGCTTTAGCTTCTGACATCAGCCAAACTGAATACGATGCGATCGCAGAACGCATCCAACCTGTCGGTGATGTTTATCTAGCGGGTTCTGAGCCAGTGAAAGAAGAACCAACCGGTCCACGTGATGGCGCCACAGTTTATGGTACTTTTTGTATTGCTTGTCACGCATCTGGTGTAAACGGCGCACCTAAAACGGGTAATGCCGATGACTGGGCACCGCGTATTGCACAAGGCAAAGAGACGTTAGTGAAGCACGCGTTAGAAGGCTTCAATGCGATGCCTGCCAAAGGAACCTGTATGGACTGTTCTGACGATGAAATCATCGCAGCAATCGACCACATGATTGAAGGTCTATAAGTAAAGACATCAACGAAAAAGGCTTGCCAACTGGCAAGCCTTTTTGTTTTTAGTCAGTGAACACAAGGTTACTCTACTTCTTAAACATTGCTCGAATATTGGCAATGTGTGCCTGACCTTTCGCCATACGCTCTTCTGCTGATACTGGCTTTTTATTGGCTTCCCATTCAACGTCATCAAATGGCAGCTCATCCAAAAAGCGGCTTTGAGTCGGTTTGATCAACTCGCCGAACTGTCGACGCTCTTTGCACATAGTGAAAGTCAGTTCACGCTGCGCACGGGTAATGCCAACATACATCAGACGACGCTCTTCTTCGACGTTGTCTTCATCAATACTGGTTTGGTGCGGTAAAATACCTTCTTCAGACCCAATTAAGTATACATATGGGAACTCAAGGCCTTTTGATGCGTGCAGCGTCATCAGTTGTACTGCATCGCTGTCTTCATCTTCTTCGCCACGTTCCATCATGTCACGCAAGGTCAAACGTTGAACGACTTCTTTTAACGTTTTCTCTTCTTGATCGTAGTTGTCACCTTCTAGGTCCGCCACTATCCACGAGTAAAGATCAGAAACGTTCTTCATTCGCATTTCAGCGGCTTTCGGGCTCGCTGAAGTTTCGTATAGCCAATCTTCGTAATGGATATCGCGAACCAAGGAGCGAACCGCTTCGACGGTATCACCACGCTCAGCTTGGTCAGCAATCGCCACTAACCATTGGGTGAAACGACGTAAATTTTCCAGGCCGCGTCCCGTTAAGTGCTGTTCGAGCCCCATTTCAAAACTCGACTCAAACAGGCTCTTCCCACGCATATTGGCATAACTGCCTAGCTTTTCTAACGTTACTGGGCCAATTTCACGTCGTGGTGTATTCACAATACGTAAGAATGCATTGTCGTCATCTGGATTAACCAAAACACGCAAATACGCCATGATGTCTTTAATTTCTGCTCGTGCAAAAAACGAGGTGCCGCCAGAAATTTTATACGGCACACGGTTTTGCATCAGAGACTTTTCAATTAAGCGCGATTGGTGGTTACCACGGTACAAAATTGCGTAATCACGATAGTCGGTTCGATTCAAAAATTTGTGTGCAATCAACTCCCCCGTGACACGCTCAGCCTCATGCTCTTCATTTTTAGCCAACAACACTTTGAGTTTTTCACCGTCAGGAATTTCTGAAAATAAGGACTTCTCATAGACGTGAGGGTTGTTGGCTATCAAAATGTTGGCCGCACGCAGGATTCGACTCGTAGAGCGGTAGTTTTGCTCCAACTTAATCAATCGCAAATTCGGGTAATCTTCACCCAGCAAGACTAGGTTCTGAGGCTTCGCACCACGCCATGAATAAATGGACTGGTCATCATCTCCTACGACCGTCAATCGCCCACGTTCACCGACGATTAATTTCACCAATTCATATTGACTCGTGTTGGTATCTTGGTACTCATCGACCAACAGATAGCGGATACGGTTCTGCCAACGTTGACGAACGTCTTCATGATTGCGCAAGAGTAAGACGGGCATCAAAATTAGGTCATCAAAATCGAGCGCGTTATAGGCTTTCATTTGCTTTTGGTACATATCAAAGCAGAACGCAAACAATTGCTGCTGCTCACCTTGCGCACGCGCTTTGGCTTGCTCTGGCGTCAACATGTCGTTTTTCCAATTGGAAATACAACTCAGAAGCTGACGTAGCAGGTCTTTATCACCATCAAGCTGCTTTTCGGTAAGTTCCTTGAGTAGCGCCAGTTGGTCTTGGTCATCAAACAGTGAAAAGCCCGCTTTCAATCCTAAATGCTTGTATTCGCGTTTGATGATGTTTAATCCCAAGGTGTGGAACGTTGATACCATCAAACCTTTAGACTCAGCTTTCCCCAACGTTTGGCCGACACGTTCTTTCATTTCACGCGCCGCTTTGTTGGTAAACGTCACCGCTGCAATATTACGCGCTTTGTAGCCACATTGCTGAACCAGATAAGCGATTTTATTGGTAATAACACGAGTTTTGCCCGAGCCAGCACCAGCTAGCACTAGGCATGGACCAGACACGTATTTCACGGCTTCATCTTGACTAGGGTTCAGCTTCATAGAAATTCTCTGCGGGTGATAAATGTGGCGCCTATGATAAAGGGGTGGCCTCGTGAAAGCTACGCTGATTTCTTGTAATTTTCATACCAACAAGCGCAACATTCTGTTGCATAAAAGGCGGGTTTTTGAGCTATAATGAATGAACGTTCATTCACTAGTGGTGGGATTATGAAGGATAACCCTGCTGTAGATAAGCGAGAACAAATCTTAGTCGCTGCAGAGCAACTCATTGCTGAATCGGGCTTTCAAGGGCTTTCCATGCAAAAGCTCGCCAATGAAGCAGGTGTCGCAGCAGGAACGATTTATCGTTATTTCTCAGATAAAGAACATCTTTTGGAGGAGTTACGCCTTAACGTTGCAAAGCGCGTCGCTACGGCTGTGCAACTGGGCGTGAGTGAAGAGATGCCTTTAAAACAGCGATATCGAACCATGTGGCTCAATATTTGGAATCTAGCGAGCTCGAATTTAAATGCGCTCAGCAATCGAGTTCAATATGAGTCTCTACCCTGTTCAAATAGTAGCAAAGCTCGGGAACTTGAAAGACAAATGTTTGCCCAAGTAGATCTTCTTTTTAATCAGGGGAAAGAAGAGGGCGTATTCAAGCCTCTCGATAACGAAGTGCTTTCTGGGTTGAGTTTTGAGGCAAGTGTTGCACTTGCTAGGAAACACGCTTTGGGATTTTATCAACTGGATAAGGCGGCATTAGAAGCTGCTATTGAAGCCAGTTGGGATGCAATTATTAAACACTAACTTGGAGTTCTTAATAGAATGAAAAAGTGGACTTTCTTTATGTTACTTATCGCCGTTCTCTTGTTCGGCAGCGTGATAGGTTTCAATTTATTTAAGCAACAAAAGATTGCTGAATACATGGCAAACCGTCCTGAACCTGAGTTCCCAGTAACCGTGACGGAAGTACAAGCGGTTGATTGGGTACCAGTGATCGAGGCTATCGGTTTTATCGAACCAAACCAAGGTGTGACGGTCGCAAACGAAACCAGTGGTGTTATCGACAAAATCGCATTTGATTCCGGCACTCAAGTCAAAGCAGGTCAGCCATTAGTACTGCTTGACTCTGACGTTGAGAAAGCGAATTTAAAGAGCTCGCAAGCCAAGTTGCCAGCAGCAGAAGCGAAATACAAACGCTACCAAGGGCTATTTAAAAAAGGCTCTATTTCTAAAGAAGCGTATGACGAAGCAGAAGCGAACTACTTCTCCTTAAAAGCGGACATTGAAAGCTTGAAAGCGACCATCGACCGACGCGAGATCAAAGCGCCATTTGATGGTGTAGTAGGTATTCGTAACGTGTATCTAGGTCAGTACCTACAAGCGGGTACCGATATTGTTCGCCTGGAAGACACCAGCGTGATGCGCTTACGCTTTACCGTGCCGCAAACCGATATTTCACGTATCAATATCGACCAAGAAGTGGATATCTTCGTGGATGCCTACCCAGATCAGCCTTTCAAAGGTTCAATTTCTGCAATTGAGCCTGCGGTTAACGTACAAAGTGGTTTGATTCAGGTTCAAGCAGATATCCCTAACAGTGATGGCAAACTGCGTAGTGGTATGTTCGCACGTGCAAACATCATTCTGCCTAAATTAGAAAATCAGGTCACTCTGCCTCAAACTGCGATCACGTTTACGCTATACGGCGACAATGTTTACATCGTAACGGAAGAAGATGGCGAGAAACGCGTTAAGCAGCATGTGGTAAAAGTTGGCGAACGCTCTAAAGATATCGCACACATTCTAGAAGGCGTGAAGCCAGGTGATGTAGTGGTGACATCGGGCCAAGTCCGTTTAAGTAACCACGCAAAAGTAAGCATTGTCGAAAGCGATGCAACTACCCCACCTGCTGAAACACCAATGCTTTAAGTTGGAGGCATCATGCGCTTTACAGATGTTTTTATAAAACGTCCAGTTTTAGCGGTATCGATCAGTTTTTTGATTGCATTGCTTGGTTTGCAAGCCGTGTTCAAAATGCAAGTTCGTGAATACCCTGAAATGACGAATACAGTGGTCACCGTGACCACCAGTTACTACGGTGCAAGTGCCAACTTGATCCAGGGCTTTATTACTCAGCCATTGGAGCAAGCGGTGGCGCAAGCCGATAATATTGATTATATGACCTCGCAATCGGTGTTAGGTAAATCAACCATTACCGTCAACATGAAGTTGAATACCGACCCGAACGCAGCATTGGCTGACATCTTAGCGAAAACTAACTCGGTACGTTCCCAGCTTCCAAAAGAAGCTGAAGACCCGACTGTAACGATGTCGACTGGTTCAACTACCGCGGTATTGTATATTGGTTTTACCAGTGACGAGTTGTCTTCCAGCCAGATCACCGACTACCTTGAGCGTGTAATCAACCCACAGCTATTCACTGTAAATGGTGTATCAAAAGTCGACCTTTACGGTGGTATGAAATACGCGCTGCGCGTATGGCTAGATCCAGCAAAAATGGGCGCATTAAAGCTGACTGCAACGGATGTGATGAGCGTTCTTAACGCCAACAACTACCAATCTGCGACGGGTCAAGCGACGGGTGAGTTCGTGCTTTATAACGGCAGCGCGGATACTCAGGTATCAAACGTCGCTGAGCTTGAAGCGTTGGTCGTAAAAACGGGTGAAGGGGACGTTATTCGCTTAGGTGATATCGCGAAGGTAACACTTGAGAAGAGTCACGACGTTTACCGTGCAAGTGCAAACGGCCAAGAAGCAGTTGTTGCTGCAATCAACGCCGCGCCAAGTGCCAACCCAATCAACATCGCTGCTGATGTGCTTGAATTATTACCTCAACTTGAGCGCAACTTACCAAGTAACATCAAAATGAACGTGATGTACGACTCTACCATTGCGATCAACGAGTCAATTCACGAAGTAGTGAAAACGATTCTTGAAGCGGCAATTATCGTACTTGTAGTGATCACACTGTTCCTAGGTTCGTTCCGTGCGGTCATCATTCCTATCGTCACTATTCCACTCTCTTTGATTGGTGTGGCGATGGTTATGCAGGCAATGGGCTTCTCTTGGAACTTAATGACACTACTAGCGATGGTACTTGCCATCGGTCTGGTGGTGGATGACGCGATCGTGGTACTAGAAAACGTGGATCGTCATATCAAAGAAGGCGAGTCACCATTCCGTGCAGCAATCATTGGTACGCGTGAAATTGCAGTGCCAGTTATTGCGATGACATTAACGCTAGGTGCGGTATACGCACCAATCGCGTTGATGGGCGGTATTACAGGCTCGTTGTTCAAAGAGTTCGCTTTAACGCTAGCAGGTTCGGTATTTGTGTCCGGTATCATCGCTTTAACGCTATCACCTATGATGTGTTCAAAGATGCTGAAGGCGAATGAAAAACCGAGCAAGTTTGAGCAAAAAGTTCATCATATCCTTGATGGCATGACTAATCGCTATGAGAAAATGCTTACAGCAGTCATGGCTCACCGTCCTGTTGTAATTGCATTTGCGATAATTGTATTTGCGAGCTTACCGATTCTATTTAAGTTTATTCCTAGTGAGCTGGCGCCGTCCGAAGATAAAGGTGTAGTTGTTCTGATGGGTACCGCACCATCAAACGCGAACTTGGACTACATCCAAAACACCATGGATGACGTGAATAAGATTCTCTCTGATCAGCCAGAAGTAGAATACGCTCAGGTATTTAACGGTGTGCCGAACTCAAACCAAGCGTTTGGTCTAGCAACATTGAAGCCATGGAGTGAACGAGAAGCAAGTCAATCTGAAATCACAAAACGTGTGGGAGGCCTAGTTTCAAGTGTCCCAGGTATGTCTGTCACTGCGTTCCAAATGCCAGAACTGCCTGGTGCGGGCTCAGGCCTACCTGTCCAGTTTGTAATTACGACACCAAATAGCTTCGAAAGCTTGTTTACTATCGCTAGCGATATCCTGACCGATGTTGCAAGTAGTCCAATGTTTGTCTATTCCGATCTAGACCTGAACTACGATTCAGCAACCATGAAGATTAAGATCGATAAAGACAAAGCGGGTGCCTACGGTGTGACCATGCAAGATATTGGTATCACTCTCAGCACCATGATGGCTGATGGTTACGTTAACCGTATCGACCTTAACGGCCGCTCATATGAAGTGATTCCTCAAGTTGAACGTAAATGGCGTCTAAACCCAGAGTCGATGAAGAACTACTATGTGCGTTCTGTTGATGGTAAAGCCGTCCCACTAAGCAGCTTGATTACGATTGATGTGATAGCAGAGCCTCGCTCTTTGCCACACTTCAACCAGCTAAACTCCGCGACGGTAGGTGCGGTGCCATCGCCTAACGTTGCTATGGGTGATGCAATTAACTGGTTTGAAGACATCGCACAAACCAAACTGCCTGCAGGCTATAACCACGATTACATGGGCGAATCTCGTCAGTTTGTAACGGAAGGTAGTGCCTTGTATGCAACCTTTGGTCTTGCACTTGCGATCATCTTCCTCGTTCTGGCGATTCAATTTGAATCACTCCGCGACCCTATTGTCATCATGGTATCTGTACCGCTAGCAATATGTGGTGCTTTGATCGCGTTGGCGTGGGGTACTGCCTCAATGAACATCTACTCGCAGGTTGGTTTGATCACGCTGGTCGGCCTGATCACCAAGCACGGTATCTTGATCTGTGAAGTAGCCAAAGAAGAGCAGTTACATAATAAACTGTCTCGTATTGATGCTGTGATGGAGGCTGCGAAAGTACGTCTTCGCCCTATCCTAATGACAACCGCAGCAATGATCGCAGGTCTGATCCCGCTGATGTACGCTACCGGTGCAGGTGCCGCGCAACGTTTCAGTATCGGTATCGTCATCGTTGCTGGTCTAGCAATTGGTACATTGTTCACACTATTCGTACTACCTGTGATTTACAGCTACCTAGCAGAAAAACACAAACCACTGCCAGTATTTGTTGAAGACAAAGACTTGGAGAAGTTGGCACGAGTTGATGAAGCGAAAGCAGCCCACCGTGAATTAGCGGATAACAGATAAGCTTTTAAGGCATTCAAAAAGGTCACTTCGGTGACCTTTTTTATTGCCGCTCTCTTTTTTGCCATCTAAATGGCGACTTTCACGTATCATTTACTTAAAATGAGGACAAATCAAAAGGAGTTTTAGCCACTATGTTTGACCCAAAGAAATTAGAGCAAATTGCTAAACAGATTCACGACTCAATGCCTCAACCTGTAAAAGAGTTGGGCTCTGATGTTGATCAGAAAGTTCGTCAAGTAATCCAAGGCCAACTAAACAAGCTAGATGTTGTAAGTCGTGAAGAGTTTGATGTTCAAACTCAAGTTTTACTACGTACACGTCAAAAGCTAACAGAAATGGAACAGAAATTGGCGGAGCTTGAAGAGAAGCTTGCAGAAAAATAAGTGTTAAAACGCTCCTCACAAAGGAGCGTTTTTCTTATCGGCGCGCAGATAAATCGGCTAAAAACAAAAAGGCTTGGTCAACGGCGACCAAGCCTTTTGATTAGATGTTGTGTTTTTGTATTTATCGACTCCAGTCTGGCCAGAGTTCATTTAATATTTTCTCTACTTTGAAGCAAAGAAAATTAGCCACCAACCGCGATGCGCTTCATATCTGTCATATAACCACGTAGTTCTTCACCGATATATTCTACAGGGTGGTTGCGGATTGTTTCATTCACAGCGATAAGAGTCGCGTTATCCACTTGGTTAGACGTTTCACCTAGACCTTTACCAATGACGTCTGTACTAACAGAAGGCATGAATTTTTCACGCAGTAGCGGCGTTGCTACATTAGCAAATAGGTAGTTACCATATTCAGCCGTATCAGAGATAACCACGTTCATCTCGTATAAACGCTTACGTGCGATAGTGTTTGCGATAAGTGGCAGCTCGTGTAGAGACTCGTAGTAAGCAGACTCATCGATGATGCCAGATGCCGTCATTGCTTCGAATGCTAGCTCAACACCCGCACGAACCATAGCAACCATCAGGATACCGTTATCGAAGTACTCTTGCTCAGAGATTTCTACGTCAGTTTCTGGGTAGTTTTCGAAAGCGGTTTCACCCGTTTCTGCACGCCAGCCTAGTAGGTTCGCATCGTCGTTTGCCCAGTCAGCCATCATCGTGCTAGAGAAGTGACCTGTGATGATGTCATCCATGTGCTTGTTGTATAGCGGACGCATCAGCTCTTTTAGCTCTTCAGAAAGCTCAAATGCTTTCACTTTCGCAGGGTTAGTTAGGCGATCCATCATATGAGTGATACCACCAAACTTCAGAGCTTCCGTGATCGTTTCCCAGCCGTATTGAAGAAGCTTGCCTGCGTAGCCAGGTTCGATACCGTCAGCAATCATCTTCTCGTAACATACGATAGAACCAGCCTGCAACATGCCACAAAGAATAGTTTGCTCACCCATTAGGTCAGATTTCACCTCAGCAACAAAAGAAGACTCTAGACAGCCTGCACGGTGACCACCTGTTGCTGCAGCCCAAGCTTTCGCGATATCCCAACCTTCACCTTTTGGGTCGTTCTCTGGGTGAACAGCGATAAGAGTTGGAACACCGAAACCACGCTTGTATTCTTCACGAACTTCCGTACCCGGACATTTAGGTGCAACCATTACTACCGTTAGGTCTTTACGGATTTGCATGCCTTCTTCAACAACGTTGAAACCGTGAGAGTAACCCAGTGCTGCGCCTTCTTTCATTAGCGGCATTACCGTCTCAACAACGTTTGTGTGCTGCTTATCAGGAGTAAGGTTTACTACTAAGTCAGCTTGTGGAATTAGCGTTTCGTAGCTACCTACCTCAAAACCGTTGTCTTTTGCGTTTTTGAATGACTGGCGTTGCTCATCAATCGCTGCTTGGCGAAGCGCATAAGCAACGTCTAGACCAGAGTCACGCATATTCAGACCTTGGTTAAGACCTTGAGCACCACAACCTACGATGACCACTTTCTTGCCTTTTAAGTAATCCGCTTCTGAAGCAAATTCGCTACGGTCCATAAAGCGACAACGACCTAATTGGTCCAACTGCTCGCGCAAGTTTAAGGTATTGAAATAATTAGCCATCTGGGTGCTCCTTTGAGATTCTTCCATTGAGGTCGGTAATTGCCTTACCGAATAACTTCATACTAAAACAGACATTAAATTGCTTAAAGTGATATATTCACAATTAGTTATTGCAATTTGTGCAACATGGAAATGAAGATTTAATGAATATCAAAAGCCTGCAACTTTTTATTCATCTGTGTGAGAGTAAAAGTTTCGCTAAGACCGCAGCAGCGATGCATGTGAGTCCTTCAGCCTTGAGCAGACAAATACAAAAGCTAGAGGAAGAAACTAGCCAACAATTATTTTTGCGGGACAATCGCAGCGTTGATTTAACGAGCCAAGGCAAAAAACTGGTTCCTGTCGCCTTAAAAATTCTTGGCGAATGGCAGCAGTACCAAAGTCACCTAAAGGGAGCAGAGGACGAATTGAAAGGAGAAATCCGTCTATTTTGTTCGGTTACTGCAAGCTACAGCCACCTGCCAGAGTTAATCTCTGATTTTCGTCTTCAGCATCCTTTTATCGAATTTAAGCTATCAACCGGCGATCCAGCTCAAGCGATCGACAAAATTTTAGCAGATGAAGCCGATATTGCCATCTCAGCCAAATCTGAGCAGATGCCAAGCAAAATCGCATTTGAAACGATCAGTGAAATACCGCTTTCTGTCATCGCTCCTGTCGGCGTGAGTTCATTTGCGGAAGAGCTACAAAAAGAAAGACCAAACTGGTCAGTCATTCCATTCATTCTCCCAGAAGCAGGGACAGCAAGAGATAGAGCCAATACTTGGCTCAAACGAATGAAAATAAAGCCGAATATCTACGCGCAAACGTCAGGGCATGAAGCCATCGTAAGTATGGTTGCACTAGGATGCGGTGTAGGTATAGCACCTGATGTCGTGATCAGCAATAGTCCGGTGAGAGAGAAGATAAATCGCTTAAAAGTGTTACCAATTAAGCCGTTTGAACTTGGTGTCTGCTGTACCAAAAATCAGTTAGAGAATCCATTAGTGAAGGCTTTTTGGAAAGTGGCAGAGAGTAAATACATTACACCATAACGATAGATGTTTTGAGTTCTGAGTGCTTAGGTAATTTTCAAAACCCAGAAACGCAAAAAAGCCCACTCTTTCGAGTGGGCTTTTTCAAATTTAAAGCCTGGCGATGTCCTACTCTCACATAGGGAAGCCCCACACTACCATCGGCGCTATTTCGTTTCACTTCTGAGTTCGGCATGGAAGTCAGGTGGGTCCAAAACGCTATGGTCGCCAAGCAAATTCTTTAATCTGGAAAGCTGTTTTTGTTCTTACACATTCAATGTTCTTTCATTGAGTCCATCAAAACCCCTTGGGTGTTGTATGGTTAAGCCTCACGGGCAATTAGTACAGGTTAGCTCAACGCCTCACAACGCTTACACACCCTGCCTATCAACGTCGTAGTCTACGACAACCCT
>NZ_NIGY01000029.1:0-2852 GCF_003123985.1 Vibrio sp. T9 | reverse complement strand
AACATAACAAACTGTTTAAGAGTGATTCGCAACGCGTGGCATTTTTACTATGCGTTGGTTTTAGTGTTTAAGGTGGTATGCGGCAGCTTTGGTATTGCGTTGCTCACACCTTAACAGGGCGTTATGTTACCAGAGAGTTCAGAGGTACTAATAGATAAATGAAACAAATAGAATTAAATGAAGCAAAGTATCTTGGTTCTTCAGATAAGAAAAAACATATTCATTTAACAAAGTATGTTCAATCTTTGTTTGAAAAAGGACGAATAATTGAAGCAGAGTTCTTTCATAATGAATTATTGAAATTAAAGCCAGATCATTTGATTGTACAAGTTATAGGTTATGAATTAGCAATACGAACATTTAATTATAATAAGGTTGTTAAGTTTGACGGGCTGTTGTCAAAAAACAAAAAACTAAAAAAAGAAGAACTTCTAAAGCTTAGAGTTAAGTATTTTTATTCAATTCAAAATTCGGAACATTTAGAATCTACATTAAATGAACTTCTTTCAATAACAAAGTATGATGAGAGGTTTTTTCCTGTTGTTGTTGATTCAATATATTTTACTAAGAGTTACTTGAATGTATATAATCTATTTAAACTATTGCGTAAAAGTAATCTTAAGCTAGATTCAAGAAATGAAGATAACATGAGAAAAATTGTCTACACATCACTTTGTAATAAGCTTGTGGAGATTGCGAATGGCTAGTTATTTAATAGTTAAGGTTTTAGAGAATTCTGGTCCTGTATTGCCAAGTACAACGGTTTACCGTGATGTGGAAATTAGATCCGCCAAGAGTGATACGGATATAGAGCGCAAGTTAATTGAAGAGTCAATTAAATCTAATGATATAGATTTATCACTAAATTCAAGAATTGGTTGTATAGTCGAAGCTGATAATTTGTCTAGTGCCGTCGTTTTAGCTGATGATAAGTTCACTGAGCTATTAGACTTAAAATCTCGTGAGTATACGATGAGCAAGTTAGCTCTTACCGATTATGGCTTTGCTAAAAACCTAGATACATTAAAACTTGAACCCCTAGTTATTGAGAAGACTTATGAGTTGGGTAATGTGTTTGTAATGCAGCCGAGTATCGTACAAACATATAATCAAACGCAATATGTTTTATTCCATGAAAATGAATTAACAGAACGCTACAAAAGGTCACTTCATTGGTCTAGAAATAGTAAGCACGAAAAAAGCTTACATTTGAAA
The DNA here is from genome assembly GCF_003123985.1 of Vibrio sp. T9. Taxonomy (NCBI): domain Bacteria; kingdom Pseudomonadati; phylum Pseudomonadota; class Gammaproteobacteria; order Vibrionales; family Vibrionaceae; genus Vibrio; species Vibrio sp. T9. The sequence goes on along the minus strand of NZ_NIGY01000029.1, from coordinate 1,637 downwards.
GTGATTTTTGACTGGTTCGCAGTAGAAGCCCTTTTAAAAGAAGATCAGAACGATAATATTGCTCCATATATCAGATGGTTTCTTGGCTTTCCTAACGGAAAGTCTCTACAATTCCTTAATCAGGAGTTTAAAAGAGAGCTAGAGAACCACCCTGAATATCAAGTTGTCGCAAGAAAGTTGGAGACTGCTTTAGAGGAAATACGAGTCCTTCGTAATGACTCTATTCACCATGGTTCTAGAAAAATAGACTATTCTCCTCGTGAGTTATATTTTTACAACCAAGTTATGTTAATGGGTGCTGCTAGGTGCCAAGATGCAATGCTACGAGCGATTAGTTTAAAATTGAATACATTAGAAGAGTTCAAGGATTATATAAGTTGTATCTTTGAACAAAAAGAACATCTAATTAGTGATGTACATGGAACGGTTATACATTTGCTAGCCAAAGAAATGGTAACATAACAAACAATTTAAGAGTGATTCAGCACGCTTGGCATTTTTGGCTTGGTTTGAGTTCGGGTTTTAGGGTGGTCAAATTGAGTTTTGTGGTTGCGTGCTTCACACCTTAATTGGGCGTTATGTTTTTCTCGATATAAGCAGAGTATTGGAATGGATAAAAAAGTAGAGTTAGCTCTAGAAGCTATAAAAGCCTCTCGCGGTACGGAGTCGGGGGAATACGGGATCGATTTGTTTGTATCTCATCATTTAGATGAACTCCCTGCAGCAGTATGGCTAGAAATTTTAGGCAAAGAAAATCCAAGCTTTGACGACATTTTGTCTGCACTGGTAGTCGCTTACGTGGAAGACGACGTCTGTGATTTTACGTTGCCCAATGATGTCACAAATTACTTAATAAGCGTTTCATTTGATGAAAATGGTCAAGTTGTTGATATTTCGATGGAAAGCTGAGAATACAAACATAACAAACTGTTCAAGAGTGATTCGCAACGCGTGGCATTTTTATTATGCGTTGGTTTTGGTGTTTAAGGTGGTATGCGGGAGCTTCGGTATTGCGTCGCTCACACCTTAACAGGGCGTTATGTTGTCAAAGATTAAGTATGAAGATTTTAATATTATTTATAGCGGCATTATTGTCTGGCTGCGCTGGTTTAATTGAAAGTGCTAGTTCCCCAAATTATCGAGAACACAAAGCTCGGGACAGTGTATCGCCTAGGAATCATAAAGGTTCAAGGAAAAACAAATTAGTCGGTACTGTTGTACTCACGTTTAATATTAATAGTCAGGGTGATGTGATTGACATAATGGTTACTGATTCTGTACCTAAAGGAGTGTTCGATGCTGAAGCAGTGCGAATATTATCAAAACGGAAGTATGCGCCTTCCGAAAAAGGGGAAACTGGCCCTAAAAAAGCTAAGTTCGAGTTTAAAATTTGACACATAACAAACTGCTCAAGAGGGATTCGCAACGCGTGGCATTTTTGCTATGCGTTGATTTTAGTGGTTAAGGTGGTTTGCGGCGGCTTTTGTATTGCGTTGCTCACCCCTTAGCAGGGCGTTAGCAGCTCTAATCAAAAGGAGAACTCATGAGAGTTATATTTGTAATTTTTATTGCAACACAACTTATTGGGTGTGCAAGTGATCAGGCATCTAGTAAAGTTGAACAATTTCCTACCAATG
>NZ_NIGY01000028.1:0-2945 GCF_003123985.1 Vibrio sp. T9 | reverse complement strand
TCGAAACTCCTTCGGGTTGTATGGTTAAGTGACTAAGCGTACACGGTGGATGCCTTGGCAGTCAGAGGCGATGAAGGACGTATTAACTTGCGATAAGCCCAGATTAGGTAGTAAAAACCACTTGAGTCTGGGATTTCCGAATGGGGAAACCCACTTACATAAGTAAGTATCGTTATGTGAATACATAGCATAACGAGGCGAACCGGGGGAACTGAAACATCTAAGTACCCCGAGGAAAAGAAATCAACCGAGATTCCGAAAGTAGCGGCGAGCGAAATTGGACTAGCCCTTAAGCTTTATAGGCGTCAGGTGAACAAGCTGGAAAGCTTGGCGATACAGGGTGATAGCCCCGTAACTGACGACGCATATTCAGTGAAATCGAGTAGGGCGGGACACGTGATATCCTGTCTGAATATGGGGGGACCATCCTCCAAGGCTAAATACTACTGACTGACCGATAGTGAACCAGTACCGTGAGGGAAAGGCGAAAAGAACCCCTGTGAGGGGAGTGAAATAGAACCTGAAACCGTGTACGTACAAGCAGTAGGAGCAGGCTTTGTCCTGTGACTGCGTACCTTTTGTATAATGGGTCAGCGACTTATATTCAGTGGCAAGGTTAACCATCTAGGGGAGCCGTAGGGAAACCGAGTCTTAACTGGGCGTTCAGTCTCTGGATATAGACCCGAAACCAGGTGATCTAGCCATGGGCAGGTTGAAGGTTGAGTAACATCAACTGGAGGACCGAACCGACTAATGTTGAAAAATTAGCGGATGACTTGTGGCTAGGGGTGAAAGGCCAATCAAACCTGGAGATAGCTGGTTCTCCCCGAAAGCTATTTAGGTAGCGCCTCGGACGAATACTACTGGGGGTAGAGCACTGTTAAGGCTAGGGGGTCATCCCGACTTACCAACCCTTTGCAAACTCCGAATACCAGTAAGTACTATCCGGGAGACACACGGCGGGTGCTAACGTCCGTCGTGGAGAGGGAAACAACCCAGACCGCCAGCTAAGGTCCCAAATTACTACTAAGTGGGAAACGATGTGGGAAGGCTCAGACAGCCAGGATGTTGGCTTAGAAGCAGCCATCATTTAAAGAAAGCGTAATAGCTCACTGGTCGAGTCGGCCTGCGCGGAAGATGTAACGGGGCTAAGTAGTAAACCGAAGCTGCGGCAATATACTTTTGTATATTGGGTAGGGGAGCGTTCTGTAAGCGGTTGAAGGTGTGTGGTAACGCATGCTGGACGTATCAGAAGTGCGAATGCTGACATGAGTAACGATAAAGGGGGTGAAAAACCTCCTCGCCGGAAGACCAAGGGTTCCTGTCCAACGTTAATCGGGGCAGGGTAAGTCGACCCCTAAGGCGAGGCCGAAAGGCGTAGTCGATGGGAAACGGGTTAATATTCCCGTACTTCTTACAATTGCGATGGGGGGACGGAGAAGGCTAGGTGGGCCTGGCGACGGTTGTCCAGGTTCAAGTGCGTAGGCTTGAGAGTTAGGTAAATCCGGCTCTCTTTAAGGCTGAGACACGACGTCGAGCATCTACGGATGTGAAGTCATTGATGCCATGCTTCCAGGAAAAGCCTCTAAGCTTCAGATTGTAAGGAATCGTACCCCAAACCGACACAGGTGGTCGGGTAGAGAATACCAAGGCGCTTGAGAGAACTCGGGTGAAGGAACTAGGCAAAATGGTACCGTAACTTCGGGAGAAGGTACGCTCTCGACGGTGAAGTCCCTCGCGGATGGAGCTATTGAGAGTCGCAGATACCAGGTGGCTGCAACTGTTTATTAAAAACACAGCACTGTGCAAAATCGCAAGATGACGTATACGGTGTGACGCCTGCCCGGTGCCGGAAGGTTAATTGATGGGGTTAGACTTCGGTCGAAGCTCTTGATCGAAGCCCCGGTAAACGGCGGCCGTAACTATAACGGTCCTAAGGTAGCGAAATTCCTTGTCGGGTAAGTTCCGACCTGCACGAATGGCGTAATGATGGCCACGCTGTCTCCACCCGAGACTCAGTGAAATTGAAATCGCTGTGAAGATGCAGTGTACCCGCGGCTAGACGGAAAGACCCCGTGAACCTTTACTACAGCTTGGCACTGAACATTGACCCTACATGTGTAGGATAGGTGGGAGGCTTTGAAGCGCAGTCGCTAGATTGCGTGGAGCCGTCCTTGAAATACCACCCTTGTAGTGTTGATGTTCTAACGTCGACCCCTTATCGGGGTTGCGGACAGTGCCTGGTGGGTAGTTTGACTGGGGCGGTCTCCTCCCAAAGCGTAACGGAGGAGCACGAAGGTGGGCTAATCACGGTTGGACATCGTGAGGTTAGTGCAATGGCATAAGCCCGCTTGACTGCGAGAATGACAATTCGAGCAGGTGCGAAAGCAGGTCATAGTGATCCGGTGGTTCTGAATGGAAGGGCCATCGCTCAACGGATAAAAGGTACTCCGGGGATAACAGGCTGATACCGCCCAAGAGTTCATATCGACGGCGGTGTTTGGCACCTCGATGTCGGCTCATCACATCCTGGGGCTGAAGTCGGTCCCAAGGGTATGGCTGTTCGCCATTTAAAGTGGTACGCGAGCTGGGTTTAGAACGTCGTGAGACAGTTCGGTCCCTATCTGCCGTGGGCGTTGGAGAATTGAAAGGGGCTGCTCCTAGTACGAGAGGACCGGAGTGGACGAACCTCTGGTGTTCGGGTTGTGTCGCCAGACGCATTGCCCGGTAGCTAAGTTCGGGATCGATAACCGCTGAAAGCATCTAAGCGGGAAGCGAGCCTTGAGATGAGTTCTCCCTGATACTTTAAGTATCCTAAAGGGTTGTCGTAGACTACGACGTTGATAGGCAGGGTGTGTAAGCGTTGTGAGGCGTTGAGCTAACCTGTACTAATTGCCCGTGAGGCTTAACCATACAACACCCAAGGGGTTTTGATGGACTCAATG
>NZ_NIGY01000027.1:0-3120 GCF_003123985.1 Vibrio sp. T9 | reverse complement strand
CAAGAGTGATTCGGCACGCGTGGCATTTTTACTATGCGTTAGGTTTAGTGGTTAAGGTGGTATGCGGAAGCTTCGGGATTGCGTGCCTCACACCTTAACAAGGCGTTAGGTTTATAGGAGAGTAAATGGCAATTTGGGATAAGATTCAAGAACATGTACTTGGAGTTTTCGTCACCGCAGTTTTTGCCATTTTGAGCGTTGTGCTTGCGTGGAATTGGGAAAGCTTCGTTGACGCTTATATACAACCGCAAATACAACAATCTTTTGAGCGGGACGGGTACTTTCGTGAAGAGATTAAAAATGGTCAATTCGTAGTCACAGATGAAAACGAGTTTGCGAAAAATGAGATTATTCCAAGTGATAAACTAGATAATCTGAAGAACGATGCGTTCGCTTCCAAAAAGTCAGTTCTAGACTCGAGAGATAACATTACTAGTATCGAGAACACTATAAATAAACGCTTAGATAGTCTGTCCGATGAAAACTCAAAGCTAAAGCAGCGTTTAGGTGAGTTAGAAAAAGAAAATAGTGACTTACGTGGTTACTTAAATGTTCTTGCTTCAAAAAAGCTAAAAGTGGAACTTTTTATATCAGAACGCGATGCTGATAAAGGAAGAATAGTACTTAACCTTCGTAACCCTATTATCTCGACAGCACTAGAAAACAATACTACTTATAAAGTCTATGGTGCCAATGGGCACTATGAGCGTTTAACTACCAGAATTGAAGTGTTAACTCATAGTGAACGTTCTAAAAATGCATTTATTGGGCGTGTACACCAAGACGATTACCACGATCTTTTTAAGGGTTCTACAAGTGGTGCAAGGCATGCGTACATCGCACTAAAATAAACCTAACAAACTGTTCAAGCAGATTCGGCACGCGTGGCATTTTGGGTTTGCAGTAGTTTTTGTGTTTACGGAGTAGTGCAGAGGCATTTGTATAGCGTGCCTCACTACTTAACAGGGCGTTAGAGCTACCAGAACTTCAAGTAACCATGGTTCCTATCAGACACTTAGGTTACATATCTTGTTATAGTAGGTTTTTACTTAGATTTGAGTCATACGAACGCGTAATAGAGTTGTATCATAATGAAAACAAAAGCATTTCAATCATTTGAATCAAAAATCCATTATTTCGATGATGACATTGAGTTGATGGACGTATTAAGACGTAATGTTATGTCTGGTGAGTTAACAGATCCATCTTCGGCGAATGTTTTGAAAGGAATCGACGAATCTAAACATAAGCATCTAGCCAGGCGTCGTAACTCTGATGGTAGTCGCGGGTTGGTTATTCACCATCTTCGCTCAACAGTATATTCAGCGTATGTGAAAGATGTCTATGAGGAAGTAACAGCATACTTAAAAACAATCCTCGAATTAGCTGCTCAAAATGGCTTTGAAGCTGGTCGCTTGATCGGTGAGCATAGTTTTAAAATTAACGCAAAAGAAGTATTGGAAGCAGGTAGTTGGGAATATATGGCAAACCTGATTTCAGATTCTGTATTTCAATCACTTGAAGCTGAAAAAAGTACGCTTCAATTACTAAAGAAAATAGCATCGAAGTTAGGGTTAGACATTGATAATCAATTAATTGAAAAGGTTTTACCTTTCTTAGAGGTGCGCCACTTTTTGGTGCATACTGATGGTAAGGTAACTCAAGATTTCAAAGAAAAATATCCTAAATTAGCGTACAAAAATGATTATATTTTTATCAACTATACATTTGTGCGAAAGTTACGAAATGCAGTGGTAGAACTTATCTCAGAGTATGATAAAAAAGTTGTAGCTAATCAACTGGTTGCTCCTGAATATATGCAGCCATAATAGCTCTAACAAAGCATTTAAGAGTGATTCGCAACGCTTGGCAGTTTCGCTTCGCTCAAGTATAGCCAAGCGTCGCTCACACCTTAATGCGGCGTTATATGCCAGAGGAGTTTTTATGTCCCGAAAACGAGGAATAGTTTTTTGTCCCCATTTTGAAAACCTTGGTGGTGATGCTTACATACCTCATGTTCAGTTACGTAAAGAACAGATGCAGAGCTTCTGTCTTTATTGGGACTATATTGTACAGCCTGTTAGTGCCCAACTTCCGCTCTGGAAGCGAAGTGTTGATGAGATAGTGTTAGAAGATGCGGGCATCTTACTTAAAGAGTACCAAGATCTACCTTTTGCCGGAAACATATACACTAAAGAGTCGGCATACAGCTTAAAATCAGAGGGTGCAAAAAATTGGGTAGATACATTTTTGGACTTTCAGGCGCAGTCATTAAAGAAAAAATCAATAGCTCAGCCAGACGTCATATGGGTTCCGCAACAATCGTACCGAGAGTTTATCGCTAGAACGAAAGATGCTATCGATGAACACTGTGTGCAAGTTGCGCTATACAATAAGCTCCCCGTACCTGCGGAAAATATATCTCTCAAGAAAATAGTTGCGTTTAAAACTGAACATTCAGATCTATTAAGCGAGTTTCGAAACTCCATGGACTTAGTAACTCTTCAAGTTTCACTTCCTACTGGGTTTAGTGAAACAGCACTAAATTTGGCTGTTTCTGACTTGGAAAAAGTTACTAATGAGATCGTCGCGTCATCTCGAAGTCGGTTTGGGCGCTCAATTAAATTCACAGATTTAAAGGTAAATATAGGGTCTCAAAGTGTAGCGACACTTTTGAGTGAGTTTGTTAAGGGGGCAACTCTAAGTGGTAGTGCATCATTAAATCCACTTGCAGCCGTTTTTGGTGGTCTAGCATGCTCTGCTACAAGTATGGTTCAACTAGAACCAGTAAAGAGTAAAAAATTAAAAGTAATTCCCGAAGAGCAGGTTGAGTTTAGTTATCTAACCGAAGCTTTTTCGAAGGGCGTTGCACAAAGCATATAACAAACTGTTTAAGAGTGATTCGCAACGCGTGGCATTTTTACTATGCGTTGGTTTAGGTGATTAAGGTGGTATGCGGCGGCATCGGTATTGCGTTGCTCACACCTTAACAGGGCGTTAGCAAGCTTAAAGGAGTAAGTGTATGTTTTCGCGTTACATATTATATGTATTGAATCAAGAAGCGAGTTCCAAATTCTATGAACATGTATTGGGTTTAACCCCAGTATTGGACGTTCCGGG
>NZ_NIGY01000026.1:0-4954 GCF_003123985.1 Vibrio sp. T9 | reverse complement strand
TGTACTAACAAATTGCTTAAGAGTGATTCGTAACGCGTGGCATTTTTACTTTGCGGTGGCTTATGTGATTAAGGCGCTGTGCGGTAGCTTTTGTATTGCGTTACTCACACCTTAGCAAGGCGTTATAAAGATAGAGGAATACGTTAAGTGACAGAAACAATAATGGCTTACCTTGATGCAGGAAACTATGGTTATGTTTTTCTGTTTATTGCTATATCAATCGTCATTAACTTTGAAAAGATTCTTTCTACGTATTCAACCCATAGAAAACGCCGCTTAGATTCATTGGAGCGTTCAGTATCAATTGAAAGTTTAGATGAAAGGCTAAAGCGTCATTTGCATTCGGAGATTGAGATAGAAACTTTTTATCTTACTCATGGCGTGAGAGTTAGTCGTGTACTCTTAAACGGTATGTTAGATCTTAACGAAATCATTGGCACTCGGGTTTCGTTTAAGCACATAATTCGTTGTAGCCGATTACTTCCCAATCTCAAAGATGTTCATAAAGAGAACTTTCAAATTGCTATCGATAAATTTGATAAACTATATGCATATTATAATTTGGGGCTAGGTTTGCCGGGTTTTATTGGAGGGATAATATGGTTTGCTTACAGCATATCTCAAATAGTTACGTCGCCAAATTACCCAAGTTTAATCGTCTCTTGTTTCACGGTATTAGTCAGTTTCGCCATGTTGTTCCAAGGTGCTCCTTATATATCAACCAAAATTATTAATAGAGAGCTACGTGATTTACCTATGCGTGAGAGCGTTTAGTCATCTTTATAACAAACTGTTTAAGAGTGATTCGCAACGCGTGGCATTTTTACTATGCGTAGCGTTTGGTGTTTAAGGTGGTATGCGGCGGCATCGGTATTGCGTTGCTCACACCTTAACAGGGCGTTAGTTGCCAACGGGGAAAAATGCCACTTAAAGCAGAATATTTAGGGTTAATGTCTGTGTGTTTTGGGCTAGATTTTCGTATTTCAATTTCTAGTTATTTGGGGTTGTGAAAATCGTGTTTGGCTCCTTGTACGATTTGAGTTTTCTGTTTCAGACGCTGATTAGCTTGTTGAAAGTCTGCTCTGCTGCATTGTCGTTCCAAAAGGTTTGTTTGGTGTTCAAAGTCCGTTTTCTACGGCGTTGTAAATTCCAAGTGGTTTCAGTGACAGGCGCTTTTAAACTGCGCCTGATTTAAGTCCCTCAAAATACTAAATATGGGTGTTGGCAAAGCTGCAATCAACTTCAAGTTAAAGCCTTAGTATTGGCAACTAACAAACTGTTCAAGAGGGATTCACAACGCTTGGCGGTTTTGGTTTGAATTGGCTTTAGTGTTTACGGCACAATGGTTTAGGCTGGGGTGGTAGCGTTGTTCACCCCTTAACAGGGCGTTATACGCTTTATGAAAAATGATACAAAAAGGATGTTATGAAGTTATCTGAGTTACAAAGTCATATAAAAGAATTCGACTATGCGCCAGAGCGATCTGAACACTATTTTTTAAAACTAATCGAAGAAGTTGGCGAATTATCGGAATCTATTCGCAAAGGTAAACGTGGGCAGCCAACGCTAGATGAACTCAAAGGTTCAATCGCAGAAGAGTTATATGACGTCTTGTACTATGTTTGTGCTTTAGCCAATATTCATGATGTAAACCTTGAGAAAACGCATGAACTAAAAGAAGTTTTGAATAAGGTTAAGTACAACCGATAGGACGCGTATAACAAATTGTTCAAGAGGGATTCAGCACGCGTGGCATTTTTACTATGCGTTGGTTTAAGTGATTAAGGTGGTATGCGGTAGCATCGGTGTTGCGTGCTTCACCCCTTAACAAGGCGTTATGTGAACAAAACTGAGATTGATGTCGAGTTTATGAAAATATGATGCTCGACAGTTTCTGAACTGGAACAAATACTATTTCAAATTATAAGCTTGGAGCGTCAGCATTGTGAGGTTTGTTTTAGTTGCACTAACACTGAACCATTTCATTTACTTATATTTCGAGCACTTTATCGACGGTGTAATGAGTAACCCTAGCGAAGCAGGTCAAGCTCCTGGGTATGGGATGGTTTACTCATTGTTGCTCTTTCCTTTCCAGTTTTTCCTAGAGCTAGTATTAATTGTAGCTTTGCTGTACCAAACTTTAGTAGTTCGTCAATGGAAAGGGAGCATATGGTACTGGTCTCCTTTTTTATTAACGTTGCTTCTGATCCTAGATATTGGATACTGAGTTTGCATGTTCACATAACAAATTGTTCAAGAGGGATTCGCAACGCGTGGCATTTTTACTATGCGTTGGTGTTAGTGATTAGGGTAGTATGCGGCAACTTCGGTATTGCGTTGCTCACCCCTTAACAAGGCGTTAGTTGCACTCGATAATGGAGAGTTATGAGAGAAAACTGGGTTCGGTATGAAGATATCGAGGAAAAGCGAAATGGATATTACGTCGAGTATAGTCCTGTATTTACGGGGCAAGATTTCGCTAATTTAGTTATTTACATTCATGATCGGTCACTTAATTCGCAAATTGGCTCAATTGTCGACTGTGAGCTAAAGGTTTGGGCGAAAAAATACCCAACGCCAATTTTAACGATGGTCAAAACACTTGAGGAAGGTGTGTGGAAAATCAGGGAATTAGGTTCTGATTACTCGCTGTTATCCTATGTTGAAGACGGTAAAATCGTTCATTATGATGATAGTGCTCATGATTCGAGTAAACCTAATTTCGATTTAGTCTAAAGAAAAACTCTCACAAATATATTCGGGACTATCATACCGGACTTTAGGTGACGTAATTAAAAAACAAAATGAGCAGGCGAAAGGACGAAAATTACTTTTAGTGATGTTGACCTTTTGGTTTTGTGTCGTTCCTGCTCTCATTGCGTATTTGGGTTGGTCGAGTCAACTCTTCGCACTTATGGCTTTGGCTTATAGTTGGTATAAGGCATATAAAAAAGCACGAGAACTGTGGGGTATAAAGAAAAAATCACCAAGTGAGCTCCAAAAGCAAAAAGAGCAGCTCGAAAAAGATCATCATCATTATCATTGTAAAAAGAATCCCGAGGCGTTTCTTCGTTTAAAAATAGAAAACTTCAAGAATGATGAGGTCGCAAAAAACAAAAGTAAAATTGATAGTATGTACAACTAACAATCGCTTTAAGACGGATTCGCAACGCTCGGCGGTTTTGGTTTGATTTGGCTTTTGTGTTTACGGTGCAATAATTGAGTGTTGTAGTAGTGTTGCTCACCACTTAAGCGGGCGTTAGTACGGGGTTGGCATCAAAGGTTATAAGTTTTGGTGTTTATCTGTTTTAGCATTCGTCTTTACACCTTTCAGTTTGTACCTTTCACGTTCTTTCCGGTGGCACTATATGCGGAGTGTTCGTTTTGATTTCACCGTTTACGGTTTCTAACTTTTAGCCTATTTCTTTGGCGCTTCTTCTCTTTCGTGGTTTTCACTAAGTCAGAATTATCTTTCTTTGGTGTTGCCCTTGGAGTGTGAGGATCGAATCCTTTTATAATTTGGAGTGAGTGAAAGTAGGGGAGTTCAGTGCATTTTTCTTCTAGCCAACTTTCGTCTCTCAATGGCGGTAAAGTTTTGTAGCGGCCCGTCTCACTTCAGTGTTCAAAGCCTTTCATATCATGCCACTTTTCAATATCTTGGAGCGCATAAATAGAAGTGGCCCATGTACTAACAAATTGCTTAAGAGTGATTCGTAACGCGTGGCATTTTTACTATGCGGTGGCTTATGGTGATTAAGGCACTGTGCGGTAGCTTTTGTATTGCGTTACTCACACCTTAGCAAGGCGTTAGCTGTTTGAATCTACTTTTGAGCATTAGGCTGTTTTGTTGTTGCTTAGAATTCGCGTTTCGCATCGAAAAGTTGGAGCAGAGTTTCAATCTTACTAGGAAAGTAACTTATTCTATTAAGAATCAAATTTTTCATAGAAAGTTGAAGTAATTAAAGGGCTTCATAAGGTAAAGCATGAAATATGTAATTGTATTCCTATTCGCCTACTTGGGTTCCAGGTTGATTTTTAGCTTATTCAATTTCAGCTACAACATCATTTCAGATCCTTTTGACCTGACTAGTCTTCTAATAGACATCGGTGTGTTTTTGATGCTTTGGGTACTTGCAGATCTAGGTTTTAATAAGTTTGCAGGAAGACATCAGGTAACAAACAGCTAACAAGGCGTTTAAGGCGGATTCACAACGCTTGGCGATTTCAATTCAGGTTAGCTTAAGTGTTTAAGGTACAATGGTTTAGGTTTGGTGGATGGCGTTGTTCACCCCTTAACGCGGCGTTATGGCGCTTTACAGATCTGCGGAAAATAATCAGAAAGGAATTCGGAAAAAATGATACGTAATTTTTACACTTGTGATAAAGAAGTCGATGAAAATAGCCATGATGGAGAAGGTTCAATTGATATCTATCGTGCATTTAGGCGTAAAGATTTCGATGGTGCTTGGGATTTCGCTATCCGTGTAGTTATGCCACCAGGAAGTTCTATGGGTGAGCATACTCACGGAGACGATGAAGAAATGTATATCATTTTGAAAGGTGAAGGCACTATGACCATTGAAGGTGAGGAAATAAAAGTGACTTCAGGAGATATGATCGTTAATAAACGTTTTGGCACTCATGGTTTGGTTAATACATCGGCCAATGAAATTGAGTTACTTATCATTCAAGCAAGTCTAAAATAAATCACCATAACAAAGCGTTTAAGGCAGATTCGCAACGCTTGGCGGTTTCACTTCGACTCAGCATTTGTGTCTACGGTGTAAGGTTTTAGGTCGGGTGGTCGCGTTGCTCACTACTTAACGCGGCGTTATGTTTTTTGGGAGAAACGATGGAATTTAAGCTAGAAATCTATGCACCTGAAACAGAAGTTATAGCCATTCGTGATGTACTTAATTCAGTTGGCGCAGGTGTTGTGGGTGATTATGACAGC
>NZ_NIGY01000025.1:0-6145 GCF_003123985.1 Vibrio sp. T9 | reverse complement strand
TTTGGTTACCCGACTTACCTTAACCCCATTTCCATATTGAAACCTTGCATCGAGAGGCAGGCTCTTCTCTCGCGATACTTTCTAAGCCCTGCCATGACGAGTTGATGCGCAACTCTGTGCGGTTTCTACTGAACCGGGTCCCAGTATCGAGGACTAGTTTTGAGCCCCTGTGCTGACTTACGTGTTAGAAAGCTTATTCACTAGCGTAGTGTAAGAAAGAGTAAGATCGGAAGACTGAGTTATTAAGCACCTAGCCACTTACGCATGTATTACCTTTCTAGATTCTAGGTTGTTGCGTTTTGGGTTCAGTTGTGTCTCGCAAGTTTATTTACTGAAGCCTACTAACAGAGGTCTAATAGAGTATTAAGCTGTTGGATCTAGGAATAATAAAAAAGCCCAGCAGGAAAATGCTGAGCTTTGAAGTTAATTATGCTTACAGGATGCGTTTTAAAACCCCATCGGCTTTTAGGCGGGTTATTTTTCTTACTAACCGCTGCACCCCTATCGGATAATCTTCCACTTTTTCTAACTGTTTATAAGTACAGATAAGATGGGTATGCTCAAGGATACGCGAAACTTCATCTTCGAACTTCTCAGTGAGCTTCGCATAATTGTCTTGGATGAGAAGCCCATTTTCTAGATCAAGTGACCAAGCCCGAGGATTTAAGTTATTCCCCGTCAGTAGCATATAGCGTTTATCAACCCAAATGCCTTTGAGATGGAAGCTATTATTGTCATGCTTCCAGAGGTGAATTGACAGTTTACGCGCAGCGATATTCGCTTCATTTGCTTTCGCAAAGCGGCGTAGGTTTACTTCATACAGATATGGAAGTCCGCCAATGGTTTTAAAGTCTTCCTCAGGGGCAATATAAAAGTCGTTTGCTGTCTTGTCGCCCACAACAATAGTTACTTTCACACCGCGTTTCATGGCTCGCTTCACTTCACGATGCAGCGCTTTAGGGAAGTTAAAGTAAGGCGTACAGATAAAGATTTCGTTTTGGGCGGCCGCTAGTAACTTTACAATCTGTTGATTGAGCAGATTGCGGCGTTTGCCTAGACCAACTAGCGGGGTGATTTTTACACTTTCCTCTGTTGCAGGTTGGTCTTCAAACTGATAATTAGCTTGAGCAAGTGAAGCTCTCAGTTGACGAATCGCCGACTTAATTTCTTTGGTTTCTGGCTTATCTTTTCCAGCAAGATCATTGACAGCTGGGTGAGCAATCATCTCTTCCTGAATGAATTGCACCATTGAATTAGCTAAAGACTCATGTCGAATCACATGGTAACGATCAAAGCGATAGCGTTCGTGATAGTGCAGATAAACGTTATTTAAGCTTGCCCCACTGTAGATGACAGTATCATCGACAATGAAGCCTTTTAAATGCAGTACCCCAAAAACCTCTCTGCCACGCACAGGTATACCATAGACAGGGATCGGGTGTTGGTACTTATTGGCATACGCTTTGTAAAGCGCAGAATTACCCTCAGATGTTTCCGCACCAATCAGGCCACGCTGCGCTCGATGCCAGTCGACACAGATATTGATGTCCAACCCAGGATTGCGCTGTTTCGCTTCATAAAGCGCAGTGAGAATTTCACGTCCAGCTTCATCATCTTCCAGATATAGAGCGACTAGGTAAATTCGCGACGTTGCTTTGCTGATTGCATCCAAAAGACGAGTCCTGAATGATTCTGCTGAATACAGAACATCAAAGTCTTCCGGATTGACAGCGAGACTTGGCAACTGTTCGAATGGATTCCTACTTACTATCATATCGGTATGAGTACCTTAGTTTAGTGCAATATTGCGAACCAGTCATTTTATCAAAGATATGATTTACCTGGCTACAAAAGCGCGCGTTTTGATGTCATTGAAGAGATGAATTGCATTGGAATGAGATCTTTACCGCTATCTACATAGCGTTGAAATGCCATTTTTAGCGGGTGTGGTAGCTCAGAGCAATCAATGGTTTTGAATCCATGCTTGGAATAATAGGATTCGAGATGTGTAAACGCGAAGCAATAATCGCCATCAGTGAAAACATTGTTTTTACAATGAGTTAGTAGTTCTTTTCCAATGCCAGTTCCCCTAAGTGTCGGAATGACCAGCATTCCCGTCAGCAACCGAGATCTATCTACGGTTTTTAAGCGTAGTAACGCAACGATTTCACTTTTATGTCTCGCTGTAATGATCAGTTCATCCTTTTTGGCTCGACCCGAAGGGTAATACGCTTTGTACAACCTCTTAATGAGAGGGAGCTTGATAGGATTTAACACTTCTATGATTAATGAGTCAGGTATTGTCACTGCGGTTAAAAGATAACTAATGTAGAATGTCGACAGTTTAAGAGAATCTTATCTGACGTTGCAAACCTACTATGCAAATTAAAACAAATGCGAGCCTTAAGGCTTACCATACTTTTGGGATTGAACAGTCGTGTTCCTATTTAGCCACCATCGAGTCGCTCGAGGAGGTTATTCAACTATTTCAAGACCCGAGATTCACCCATTTACCGAAGCTTTTTTTAGGTAAAGGAAGTAATGTTCTTTTCACTGAGCATTTTGACGGGTTAGTGATCGTTAATCGAATCATGGGTAAACATGTGACGGAAACAGATGACCAATACCTATTGCATATTGCAGGTGGTGAAGACTGGCCTGATTTAGTTTCCTGGTGTGTGAGTCAGGGAATTGGTGGGTTAGAAAACCTAGCCCTGATCCCTGGCTGTGCAGGCTCGGCTCCTATTCAAAACATTGGAGCCTATGGACTAGAGCTAAAAGACATTTGTGACTACGTGGATGTTCTTGATCTAACTACATTTGAAAATAGAAGAATGAGCGCCAGAGACTGTAACTTTGGCTACCGAGACTCCATTTTTAAACACGCTTTGCATGAAAAGTACTTTATTACTGCACTAGGGCTTAAGTTGGCTAAGCAATGGCAACCGATTAATCAATATGGTCCTTTAAAAGATATTCCGGAAGAACAACTTAGCCCAGCAACAATCTTCGAGCGAGTTTGCCAAGTGCGAACGGAGAAACTGCCGGATCCAGTCAAGGTAGGTAACGCAGGAAGTTTCTTTAAAAACCCAGTGATCACTCAAGATCATTATGATCGGCTCATGAAGCAACATACTAATATCGTGGCCTATCCAACTCCTGGCGGAATGAAAGTCGCGGCTGGTTGGCTGATTGATCAGTGCGGATTAAAGGGGAAGTCTGTGCATGGTGCACAGGTCAACCCTATGCAAGCCTTGGTTTTGACCAACATGGACAACTGCAGTGCCGATGATGTTGTCGCACTTGCTTCCCTAGTGAAGCAGGCAGTGTGGGATAAATACCAAATAGAACTTGAGCATGAAGTTCGATTTCTGAACCGTACCGGGGAAACCAACCTGGCTCAGATCGAGGCGTTAAGATGAGAAAAGATCACTCTACGAAACTTCATATCTTAAAGTCATTAAGTAACGGCGAGTTTCATTCTGGAGAGGCGCTGGGCGAAGCCCTGAATGTATCCAGAGCGGCAATAGCTAAGCATATTAAAGGTCTTAGTGAGTGGGGCATTGATATTTATCGAGTGCAAGGGCGCGGTTACCAGTTGGCATCACCATTGCAGTTGCTAGATGAAGCTCTCCTTACTGCTAGTGCGGAGTCACTTGTTGAGCTTGTTCCTGTGATTGACTCAACCAACCAGTATTTGCTTGATAGAGTCGCAGAGTCAGAAAAGGGCCGTGTTTGTATAGCTGAGTATCAAGCACAAGGACGTGGTCGCCGCGGTAGACAATGGATCTCTCCATTTGGCTCTAACTTATACCTATCCATGTACTGGCGATTAGATGCGGGAATGGCCGCGGCAATGGGCTTAAGCCTTGTTATTGGTATTGCCGCAGTGGAAGCACTAGAAGAAATAGGCATACAAGGCGTTAAACTCAAGTGGCCAAATGACCTGTATTATCAAGATAAAAAACTGGCAGGAATCTTAGTGGAGATGTCAGGGCAGGCCGGTGGTGCTGCTCATCTTGTGATTGGGATGGGGCTCAATATTGGAATGCCTGATGAGCAACCTGAGATTGATCAACCATGGACAACATTGAATCAGGTAAACGAGAGTCTCGTGATCGATAGAAATGTCCTAGCGACGACGCTTATCAAGCATTGGAATTCCGCACTTATCGAGTATGAACTGAAAGGACTTACCAGCTTTGTCGAACGTTGGAATCGATTAGATAACTTTCTCAATCGTCAAGTCAAGCTGCTCATCGGACCTAGAAAGGTGCACGGCGTCGTACGCGGCATTGATCATCAAGGCGGGATATTACTCGAAACTTCCCAAGGGCTAGAGACTTACATTGGTGGTGAAATCTCGTTGCGTAAAAGCGATTGACGTTCAATTACTTTCGCAAAGATACCTTATCAACCAAGTGGTTGACGCCTTTGTGTAAAATCAAATGGGCTCTTTCTCGGGTTGGAAGAATATTCAGCTCCAAGTTGAGCCCATTAATATCATGCCAAATTTGTTTCGCTTTTTGCTTTGCTTCATCGACTGACAGTTGCGTGTAGTGACTAAAATAAGAACCGGGTTTAGTAAAAGCTCCTTGGCGAAACTTTAAAAATCGTTCCACATACCACTGTTCAATTGTCTCTGTTTCAGCATCGACATAGATCGAAAAATCCAAAAAATCAGAGACAAAGACGCGATGTGGATCATGCGGATAATCCATTCCACTTTGTAGAACGTTTAAACCTTCAATGATAAGAACATCGGGTCTATCAACTTTTCTTAGTTCGTCCGTAATGTCATACGTGATGTGGGAGTAAATAGGCACTTCAAGATCTGGCTTACCCGCTTTAACGTCAGACATAAACTCAACTAAACGTTTGATATCATAGGACTCAGGAAACCCTTTACGATGCATGATACCGCGTTCTTCTAGTACCTTTTTCGGATATAGAAAGCCATCTGTAGTGACCAAGGACACTTTGGGATGATTCTCCCAACGAGAAAGCAATGCGGTCAGAATACGAGCTGTCGTACTTTTGCCTACAGCGACACTGCCGGCGATACCAATCACAAAAGGAGGGGCATGTTCTTCCGTATTCAAGAATTGTTGTAATACGGAGTTGCGGCTTTGACGGGCTTGGACGTACAGATTCAAAAGACGAGACAAAGGAAGGTAGATTTCTACCGCTTCCTCCATGGTTAGGTTTTCATTAATGCCCTGAAGCGCAGTCAAGTCGTCTTCAGAAAGTGTCATCGGTACAGAGTTTCTTAACTCGGCCCAGTTTGCACGGTCAAATGACAAAAATGGACTCATGGGTCTCTTTTATCCTTGGTTTAGTAGAAGCAAGAACATACATCAAGCGAACTTCAAAGCAAACGACAAAGGTCGAAGTTTACTTTAAAAAAGCCAAGTTTGTACGAATTTGCAGCAAACGAATCTAAAAAATCGAATTTTATGATTTTTTTTAAAATTACTATTGCAACCTCGAAAATCATTCAATAGAATGCGCACCACTTATGCCGACTTAGCTCAGTAGGTAGAGCAACTGACTTGTAATCAGTAGGTCACCAGTTCGATTCCGGTAGTCGGCACCATTCTTTCCTTTAGTAGTCTGAATGGCTTGAAAATTTGGAGGGGTTCCCGAGTGGCCAAAGGGAGCAGACTGTAAATCTGCCGGCACTGCCTTCGATGGTTCGAATCCGTCCCCCTCCACCATATTCTTTAGGAAATAGCTCTCAGAGTTACGTGTTGCGGGCATCGTATAATGGCTATTACCTCAGCCTTCCAAGCTGATGATGCGGGTTCGATTCCCGCTGCCCGCTCCACTCTAATTTGAGTGCTGATATAGCTCAGGTGGTAGAGCGCATCCTTGGTAAGGATGAGGTCGGCAGTTCGAGTCTGCCTATCAGCACCAGCTCTCAAGTTTATTTCCTTTTGATATTAGATTTACCAATTATCTTTTTTGGTTGCGTGGTCAATTTGGGCCACCTAAATCCGTACCTAGAGGGACCACTCATGTCTAAAGAAAAATTTGAACGTACGAAACCGCACGTTAACGTTGGTACTATCGGCCACGTTGACCACGGTAAAACAACTCTAACTGCAGCTATCTGTACTACTCTTGCTAAAGTTTACGGCGGTGT
>NZ_NIGY01000024.1:0-8891 GCF_003123985.1 Vibrio sp. T9 | reverse complement strand
CCCGGAACGTCCAATACTGGGGTTAAACCCAATACATGTTCATAGAATTTGGAACTCGCTTCTTGATTCAATACATATAATATGTAACGCGAAAACATACACTTACTCCTTTAAGCTTGCTAACGCCTTGTTAAGGTGTGAGGCACGCAATCCCGAAGCTTCCGCATACCACCTTAACCACTAAACCTAACGCATAGTAAAAATGCCACGCGTGCCGAATCACTCTTGAACAATTTGTTATACGAATTTCTCCTTCAGTGCCAGCACTTGTTGTTCAAATAACTCATAATCTGATTTTGAGTATGACTTAGCGACATTAACCCATTGAACGCCCGTTTCATCTATGTGGCGAAACTCGACTTGAAGCGCATATTTAGAACAACGAAGAAGAGCAAAAACGAAACCTACAGCCGTCAAACTAAGAACTAAAACGTGTAGCCATTGCGGTGCCTCTTCAAAGCTTGGAATGGCTAACCAAACAGCCCCTGAAAAAATAAACACCCAGAATAACACTTGCCCTAAATTATCAAGAAAACTTAACTTTTTAACCCTAGCATTGTTTATCTTAGACAAAGGATATGAGTCTTTCTTAAACCTGAACTCTTTTGAATCCAAGCTAAAATCAGTACTCTTGTACATAAATTCCCTCTATTCGTATAACGCCGCATTAAGGTGTGAGCGGCGCTTGGCCATACTTGAGCGAAGCGAAACTGCCAAGCGTTGCGAATCACTCTTAAATGCTTTGTTATAAGCGTGGTTTGAGCATGTGCACGAACTGTTCGTTCTGCCCTGTAACCTCAAAGCCAAACCTTTTGTAAAGTTGCCCTACTCGGTTTCCTTGTAAGTAGCAAAGCTTTATCGGTAACGACTTTTGTTCAGCAAGCTCAGTAACTGCTTTTAATACTTGGCTACCAATTCCTTTACCCTGATATTCTGGTAATAGGAAAAAAGCGACCAAAGTACAGGTGCTCAGAATGGCACTGCACCAAGTAACTGCCCACTGCGACTCCATCGACTTCTATGATGGTTGGCTTTTCTTCGCCCCACTCATTGTGATGAATTTCTCTTTGAACACTTTCGTTCCAACCAAATACAGCTTTGATTGGTTCAAATTCTGCTGATTTCTTAAGTTCGAATAGGAACTCATAGTCACTATTTTCAGCTTTACGGGTTTCGTACACCTAACTCTCCAAACCTACAACTACGGATAGCTTATAACGCCGCATTAAGGTGTGAGCGGCGCTTGGCTATACTTGAGCGAAGCGAAACTGCCAAGCGTTGCGAATCACTCTTAAATGCTTTGTTAGCCCTGTGGTTGACTAGTACATATAACCTAGCCAATCAAAATGTCCAACACCCCACTGCTTATCTCTGAGTGGTTTCACATACAGTTCATCAATATGCTCTACAGCAACTCCAAAGTTGGTGTGCTCGTGAAGCCTTAACCAAGACTGCATACACTGAACTTTGTTAAAGCCATTTGATGAGTAGAAATCATGTAACTCAGATATGAGGATTATGAAATCAACGTCTTTAGTTTCGGCAAATGCCGATACTTCTGACAACATGAAAGAGCCAATACCTTGCCCTCGATAACGTTCATCAACACAGAAGTCGATTACACCCAGAACCTTATGTATTTCCCCACTGACGCTAACAACGCGATAATCCAGTCCAAGATAGCCAACCAACTGTTCACCTTGAAAATGAAGGGCACGCATATGAGGTAACTGCTTAAAGTAAGAACGACTTACTTGGTGGTCTGGAAAAGCTTGATTTCTTAATGCTTCGATTGCCTTATGATGCAATTCTGAAACATCTATTTCTTGTACGATTTCCATATCATTTCCTAAAAAAGGGCTAACGCCCTGTTAAGGTGTGAGCAACGCAATACAAGAGCCGCCGCAAACCACCTTAATCACTAAAACCAACGCATGGTAAAAATGCCACGCGTTGCGAATCACTCTTAAACAGTTTGTTAGGCTTTTTTATCTTGCACCTTTTTGATTAAGGTATTGCGTTCATCAGTGGTCAGAGAACGACATGAGCCTAAATATAAGAATCGACTGTCTGCAACCCATGTTGAACCTAATGAGCCATCTGGCTCTAACAAATACCAATAGTTACAGTATAACCACGAAACATGCTCCGCCCATGTATAACCATTGAAAATTTCAGGATCGATCTTGTCCCACCACTCATTTAAATCACTCTTACCTATAAAGCCATCGCGATCATTATTTGGTAATAACAGAATATCTTCATGTACAGCGAAGTTAAGTCTTAAACCTGTTTGAAATGGTCTAACTTTTAGTAAGTTGACTATATCAAGAGGAACGCCAGCTCCCGCATCAACTAACCTGCAACCGATAGATTTAGCAAAATAACGATATAGGTTACACTGCCCCTCTTGAAAATCATCGCCAAATACTTCAACAAGATCGATAAATCTCTTGCGTACAATCACTTCTTCATTTTCATACACGTAGTTAATAAACTTGTCATATGCTCGATCAAAAGGCTGAGTTAGCGTCGTATTGCAAGAGTGACATAATGAAGGTGAATATTTTATTGCTTTGGAATCTGGACCTTGAATTAACTTCAGTTTGCCATTTTTGACATGAGCAATTGAGTTATCATCTTTGTAGGGACCTTTTCCAAAAACTCTAACTAGGTCTGATTTTTTAATCACATGCTCTTTACTAATCGCTTTTTCAGAGCAAATCCAACATTTATTCATTTTTATCTCTCTAAAGCCTAACGCCCTGCTAAGGGGTGAGCAACGCAATACCGATGCCGCTGCATACCACCTTAATCACTAAAATCAACGCATAGTAAAAATGCCACGCGTTGCGAATCCCTCTTGAGCAGTTTGTTAGTCGCGAGGCACCGAGCGACAATTTTAAGCCGAACCAAACTTTGCGAACAACAAACTTTATGTGCTTTGATGCACTTTAGTCAGGCGTAGTCTCAAAGCGGCTATTCAATGAAACCACTTGGAACAAACAACGCCGCAGAAAACGAACTGACAACACCAAAAAGCGCTTTTGGAAAGCCAATCTCACAATGCGGACTTTCAACAAAGTCACTGAAACCACGTGGAACTTACCACACCAGAGAAAACGTCATTTCAGCGAGTAAATCTGCTTTTGTAACAACAAATTCAACGAGCGGAGTTGCAACCAAAAACAAACTCTCGATTGCCCTGCTATGTCAGCACCAAAGAACAAAACAACCGCGAGGACACTTGCAAAACTTTGGACTTAAAACAGCTGAAAATGAGTTTGGACCAACAACGATGAACCTGTGAGCCGAACAATCGCAGCCAAATTTTGAGCTTAGAAACATGATTGTGATTACCAGCTTTTTCTGGCGACTAACGCCGCGTTAAGTAGTGAGCAACGCCACCCCTACCTAAACCATTGTGCCGTAAACACTAAATTCAAAGCAAACCAAAAATGCCGAGCGTTGCGAATCTGTCTTAAACGCTTTGTTATGTACGTTTCACCGCGACCACGGAATATGTATGCCAATGTTTCATTCTACCCAATGACGTTTTCGCTGTTTCATCACGTTCGAAGAACCTGACTATTTCAAAACCCGAGAACAGAGCCTTTACTTCTGATTCCGACAACGATGTTGTAGGGCTACGATAGTTGTTAGCCCAACTGTCTTTGAAACCCATGAAGTCACCAGCAAACACCCCACCGATTTCAATTGAAGATCTGATGTTGCTCCAAGTCGATGCAAATTGGTTTGGGTCAGCGAAGAACAAACTGGAGTTTGCGATAACTACACCAGATTTTGGATAGTCGAACGACTCAAACGAGGACGCTGAAATATCCACTAATGACTTTGACCCGAACCTGTCTCTACAAATAGCAACTGAATCAGGATTAATATCGAAGCCGTGAACTTGATAACCCTGTTGATCGAGGTATTCGATATCACTGCCGGTTCCACAGCCACAGTCAGTGGCTACTTTGAGGTTTGATTCATTGAGTCTGACAGCAAATTCAGTACGTTTTGAATGTGGGCGAGATAGTGCCTTTTCGTAGTACTGACGCCAAATTTCAGCATTTTCATCCATAAATTTCTGATTTTCCGTAAAAGTACATAACCCTCGGCTAAGGGGCTGACAACGCAAACCACAAAACTCAACCACAACAACCGTAACCACCGCGGTTCATTGGGACTGGGAACGCCACGCGTTGACAGTCCCTCTTGAGCCGTTTGTTATGTACCTGACTTTAAGCCTTTTGTTACCCAACATTCAATGCACAAAACTGACGTTTGAGAGCTGGTGCCAACTTGAAAACCCAAATTCAAAACGCTTTGACTATCCTCTGTGCGTACGCACGTTCAACACCAAAAGAAAGACACTGGCAGCAACATCAATAGCTTTTGTGAAACCAAACTTTCAGTACAGAGTGAGAAGCGATTGAGATGCTGTTTCAAAGAAATTATGCCTTCCGCGATTTGGGACTTTCAGAGCCTCCAAAATCAGCTGTTCCTTGAAAAACAGCCCCAACACCGTTCAGTAAAAATCTTGAACGATGAAATCCAATAGACTGATCTCATTAGAAAGTTATTCAAAAGTTAGAATGTTTTGAACTTTAAAAGTACATAACCTTCGGCTAAGGGGCTGGCAACGCATACCACTAAACTCAACCGCAACAACCGTAACCACCGCGGTTCATTGGGACTGGAAACGCCACGCGTTGACAGTCCCTCTTGAGCCGTTTGTTATGTACCTGACTTTAAGCCTTTTGTGACCAAAATTTCAATGCACCAAACTCTCGTTTGAGAGCAAAAGCCACTTTAATCGCCCATGTTCAAAACGCTTTAACTGTCCTCTGTGCGCACGCATGTTCAACGCCAAAAGAAAGACACTGACAGCAACTTAGAAAGTTTTTGTGAAACCAAACTTTCAGTACAGTGTGAGAAGCGATTGAGCGGTAGCTTCAAAGACATTATGCTTTCCGCGATTTGGGACTCTCAGAGTTTCAACAATCAGCGGATCCTTGAAATACATGCCCAACATCGTTCGATAAAAATCATCAAACATGGAATCCAATACATTGATCTGATTGGAATAAACTCAAAAACCAGAATCATTTGAACTTTAAAAGTACATAACGCCGCATTAAGGGGTGAACAACGCCACCACTTAACCTAAACCATTGTGCCGTAAACACTAAAGTCAATTCAAACCAAAACTGCCGAGCGTTGTGAATCCCTCTTAAATGCTTTGTTATAAGGTTTTCTCACTTGAGTACAATGTCTGCCCACAAAGTGTTTACAGTTAACAAAGTTCCAACTGCATTAAACAGTTGTAAAGCTTCAAGTTTATTAGAACTTATACACCCACGACCATGCATAATCCAATGTCGATTTAAGTTATTAGGAGCGGTACCTGAAAATGTTGATTTTTTAAAAACATTACTTACATATTCTTTGATAGAAAGCATCTTAAGGGTATCTATTCCTGCATAATGATTACTTCTAATACCGTTCATCATTGGATCTCGATAGTGGGTTTTATCAATATCGAAATTATATATTTTGATAGATAGTAATCCTTCAAATATTACTAAAAGTGCAGGGATACAAATCACATATTTCCCTGCATGGTAACAACTTATGCATTCCTGCATTAAGTCTTTCCATTGCTCAGGGCAATCATTAAGTATGTCCTCAAAGAGGCTTTCGGCATTCTGGTTATAACTATTTTCCCAAGACTCTATCAATCGGTTTTGATCGTTTTTTAATGGTTCATAGCTAGTAATACCTAACCAATTAATAAATGCGGGGATCGTCCAGCCTTTTCTTGCTAACTCAGCAACAGGCTCACTCAACTCTGAGATCAGCCAATCATTGTATTTTTTTGAGAAATCAACAATATCAATATTTTTTAGAAACTCTATGACTGTTTTCGACATAATCAAGAACCTTATAACGCCCAATTAAGGGGTGAGCAACGCGACCACCCAACCTAAAGCATTGTGCCATAAACACTAAAATTGAAGTAGAAGCAAAAATGCCAAGCGTTGGGAATCCCTCTTAAATTGTTTGTTAGTTTACTTTTCGCACAAATCACACGATTTAATCATATTGACCATTTCATGCGAATGACTATAATCTTACTGTGATTCCAGATTTGGAGAGTAATCATGCACACATTAACAGCAAATGATGCCAAACGTAATTTTGGTGAGTTGCTTCTGAGCGCTCAACGTGAGCCAGTGAAAATTAGCAAAAATAGCAAAGATGCCGTAGTTGTTATGTCGATTAAGGACTATGAAGAGTTGGAGGCAATGAAAACTGATTACCTGAGACATTGTTTCGAGTCAGCTAAGCAAGACTTGGCACAAGGCAATGTGGTTGATGGTGAAGACTTTTTAAACGCCTTATAACCCATTATGCAAAAGAATAAATATAAGCTAAGTAAATTAGCACAGACTCATTTACAAAAAATCAAAAACTATACCGTCAACAATTTCTCTGAGATGCAATGGCGAAGCTACAAAGATACCTTACTAACAGGGTTTCAGATGCTTGCTGACAACCCGGCTGTTGGTCGCAGTTGCGATGAGATATACCCAAGTGGTTTTTATTTCCCAGTGGGCAAGCATACCGCTTACTTTACAAAAGAAGATGGCTTCATTTTAGTTGTTGCTATACTCGGTCAATCACAACGTCCGCAGAACCACCTGTAATTAAGATTTCACCCTAGGATTGGATTTAGGGTGATGATCTTCACTGGTAAACTAACGCCCAATTAAGGGGTGAACAACGCCTTCCCCTAAACCTAAAGCATTGTGCCATAAACACTAAAACTGAAGTAGAAGCAAAAATGCCAAGCGTTGTGAATCCCTCTTAAATTGCTTGTTATACGCGTGCTAACGATGATGTGAGTTCATTCACGATTTTTTCTTGAACGTAAGGGAGGTACTCTTCATAAAACGTTGCTGGACGAACGTTTGTAAGCTTCCCTTCATCTTCAGGCACCTCAATTACAAAGCTAGTCTGCTTTACCCAATTAACTTTGATAAACAGAGCATTCCAATCCGAAATATCAACAGCACCATACTCGCCAGACTGTAAGCACTGAATAAAGCTTTTAGTAACGATACCGATACCTTTTACTTCGATATTGCGAATGTACCTCGGACTTACACTTTTCAAATAGATGATATCGCCGACTTTAAGCTGAGAAACCGCTTCATAAAGGTCTTTAGAGTTGTCTTCATTCCAGCCAAGCACAAACTTGTTGTTCTCAAAAAACTCTCCTTTGACTTCAGTACCACCCCAGTTTGAACCTGCACCGAAAATTGCCATTTATGTCTCCATTACCATATAAGCGTATAACGCCGCGTTAAGGGGTGAACAACGCAATGCCACCTAACTTAAACCATTGTGCCATAAACACAAAAGCTAAACTTTGAACCGAAACTGCCAAGCGTTGAGAATCCCTCTTAAACGCTTTGTTAGTAGGTCAACTCCAAGAGAGCACCTGTACTTGTTGCCACCTAGCCTTATAGCCAGCAGTCATTTTGTTGTAATTAGCTTCTGTCATTGCCTTTTTGTTTGGTTTGATCAACATATTAAATGCGTCCTCTAACCCATAGGGGGCGAACAATTTAATGTTTCCTGAGCTATCTAGAGTGAACCCAATAGCAAAGGCAGAAAGCCAAGACTCGATACCTTGTTCGACACGCTCATATGCCTGAATGGAACAACCAAACTTCTTAGAATAACGCTCATGTATGATTGCTTGATTTTTTACATCGACGTCGACACCATGACTTAACCGTGAACTAATACGATTTTTGAATTCATTTTCGGTGACATGTTTAGACCTGTCGAAATAGACAACATCAAAGTCTTTAACTTGGGCAAGAAGCGGTTTACTTTCGATACTGTTCCAGATGATTTGAGTAATAGCACCACCTGCGATATAGAAGTTTGGCAGCCCTATTTCCCGGCACACTTCAGCTGTTTCGATTAACTCAGGAACTCGCTGAATTAGATGCTTGAGTTTTTGTTTATTCATCCTGACCTACTAACGCCCGCTTAAGTGGTGAGCAACGCAATGCGATGTTTCCGCACACCACTTAAATCACTAAAATCAACGCATGGTGAAAATGCCACGCGTTGCGAATCCGTCTTGAAGCGTTTGTTAGGTTAATCGTTTTTCTGCCAATTGCCCACGTTCACCAAGCTCTCCGACATCAAACCAACCATGTTTGCGATAGAAACTAACGGCTTGTAAATTTGCAGGAATATAGCGTAGCTGAGCATATGCACATTGCTCGTTTTTGAACTGAGTACATATGAAATCCACTAGTTTTTTACCTAAACCGTTGTTACGAAATTCAGGTATCAAATACAGCAAGTTAATATAGCCAAACTTTATACCTTGCTCATCCATCAAGCCATTTCTAAACTCTATTTGACCGATGACCTCATTGTTTTTGAGGACATGATAAAAGCCAGAATTATCAAATGTACTTAGCTTTGTAAACCACGCTTTAGTTTCATCAACACTAAAACCAGCATCATTCCCAAAGCTTACTGCATGTGCATCTCGTCGAAATTGCATGCATAAATCGAGCGTATCATCCATTTCAATTTTTACGGGAATAAATTCCATTTTACACTCCGTACTTTAAGTAGATTAACCTAACGCCCTGTTAAGGTGTGAGCAACGCAATACGAAAGCCTCCGCACACCAACTAAATCACTAAAATCAACGCATGGTAAAAATGCCACGCGTTGCGAATCACTCTTAAACAGTTTGTTAGCATGTTGTTTCCGCTACAAACTCATTCACTTGAGAGCGCGTTGTGAAACGTACTTTAGAACCGTGAAAATCTCTGAACAATTGC
>NZ_NIGY01000023.1:0-11051 GCF_003123985.1 Vibrio sp. T9 | reverse complement strand
CGAGTCCAAGTTAACTTCTTGCAACTGAAGTTTTCGGGATAACTGTTTCGACAACCAACTCTTGCCTGAGCCAGAATTACCGATGATGAGAATTTTCTTCATATTACTCCCGCATGCTAACGCCCTGCTAAGGGGTGAGCAACGCAATACAAAAGCCGCCGCAAACCACCTTAATCACTAAAATCAACGCATAGCAAAAATGCCACGCGTTGCGAATCCCTCTTGAGCAGTTTGTTATGTGTCAAATTTTAAACTCGAACTTAGCTTTTTTAGGGCCAGTTTCCCCTTTTTCGGAAGGCGCATACTTCCGTTTTGATAATATTCGCACTGCTTCAGCATCGAACACTCCTTTAGGCACAGAATCAGTAACCATTATGTCAATCACATCACCCTGACTACTAATATTAAACGTGAGTACAACAGTACCGACTAATTTGTTTTTCCTTGAACCTTTATGATTCCTAGGCGATACACTGTCCCGAGCTTTGTGTTCTTGATAATTTGGGGAACTAGCACTTTCAATTAAACCAGCGCAACCAGACAATAATGTCGCTATAAATACTATTAAAATCTTCATACTTAATCTTTGACAACATAACGCCGCATTAAGGTGTGAGCGGCGCTTGGCTATACTTGAGCGAAGCGAAACTGCCAAGCGTTGCGAATCACTCTTAAATGCTTTGTTAGCTCTTGTCAGGTAAGCGTTTGTCTTGATAGACATCAATGACGTCTTTAGAAACCCCTAGTTTGAATAATACCCAACCAATAATTGTTAGTTGCAAGCACAAAGAGAGCTCCATTAATTGATTCATTGAAATTACTTTTAGGATTTTTTTAGGTCTACCAACATGAGCAATCTCATTTCTTAAACTGGAAATTCCCACACCTATATCAGTAATATTTACTGTATTGAAAACTTTCTCTATTGTTTTCTTAATTTTAACTGAAGCGTATGTGTCAATTGGATACTCATACTTCTTTAACTTCATATCTTCATCGTAACTAATAAATTCTAGTTGTGTCCCGTAAAGAACAATCTCTCCATGTAACTCATGTTCAGAGCGAAACCCCGACTCATTCTGAATTCTTGAAATTAGAGTGGAATAATTATCTTCACTACCTAGCCAATTGGACAAAACTAATTCCAAGTCGATCTTTGACCTTGTAATAGGCATATGGAAATGTGTTCGCTCTTGGAGTGAAAGTTCCATGGTTCTCTTATCCAAGAGCATTGTAGGATAGACGCTTAACTGTTCGCTAAACCCACCTACTTCTTTGACAAGTTTAATGCTATCGGGGAATACGGGTGAGTAAATCAACAAAGAAAATAGATTTGCAATCTCATTGATATATTCATAAAAAGACTTAATATCCCCACCATTTTCATTTTGAAGATATATACGATAAGAGATATCCTTTTTTAACATAAAGTTAGCCTCAGGATAAGACTCCTCTAGTTCTGAGAATGTTTCTTGTAAGGCTTTCTGGGCTTGTTCATCTCTACTATAAATTTGAGTTGTAACGTCTCGAGACAATGAACCAAATTGAGCATTATTTCCCACAGATAGCTTGCCATATTTAGTATCTATTGATAATAAAGGTTCAGAAGAATACTTAACTAAATCTTTGTATCCTTTGGGAAAGAAAAACTCCTGCAAGCCAGTTAAAGAGAAATTTACCTTATAAATGCTTTCCTCATCTTCGAGGTGAGCCCCAATAACTAGGCATAAAAAGCCCACTGTTCCAAATCTAGAGCTTAGCCCTTTGCTAAGTTTAACTCCTGAGTTTTGAGGAAAAAAGTTTCCAACAAGCGTACACGCTTCTCCCGTAGATAGTACACCATGAACTATATTTGACTGATTGGGGACTTGATGACCAGTTATCGAGTAAGAAAGCTTCACGCCAGCCTCTGGGCAATAACTCAACTCCCCGACAAATCGGCTTTGATATTCACCATTTGTAAAAAATTCACCTACCCATTGTTTTTTCTGGAATAAGTCTGCCATTCTAACCTCTGAATGTACTGTAATTTATAATGAGAGAGCTAACGCTGCATTAAGGTGTGAGTAACGCGACCACGAAACTCAACCATGCCACTGTAAACACTGAACCCAAAGACGAAGCAAAAATGCCAAGCGTTAGGAATCACTCTTAAATGCTTTGTTAGGCTTTTTGTAGATAATGCCGTAGGTTTTTGTAATATATTTTAGTAATTTAGCATAATTTTCATTGGTGTGTTCTTCGATGTTTTCTGCCGTTATGGCTAATGAATTTTCAACACTTTTAGCTACCATTGGGTTTTCCCAGTTCATATGTGGGCTACCCAAAGTCATAGCGAATGCTTGCATTCTGTCATGTTGCCAAACAATGTAATTACATGCGTTAATACAATCTTCGAAACCAAGCGGTTGATGAAGTTGGATGCGAACAAGCAAAGATTTTATACGGCTCGAATTCTGACCACATGGCTCAAGAGCCGCAATTAACTGTTTTGACAAGTCATTGCCAAACTCATTTATTACATAAACGACCTCAGGATGAGGGAGTGACTTGTCTAGTTCAATGTAGTCTTTATGTGACTCAAACCGAATATGGCTAAATTTCACAATCTGTGCGGGTACTACAGAATGACGAATAAATTCATTTACTTCAGTAATTAACTCATCAAACAAAGCGTTTACTTGCGCTGATTTTTGCTGAATTTTCCATGAAGAAAGAGCACAATAAGCAACAACAACAGTAAGTAGCCCCGAACCAGCTTGTACGATACCACTCCAGTCCCATTTTGAAATCACCAACCAGATATCTTGCATATTTCTCCTAAAGCCTAACGCCTTGTTAAGGTGTGAGGCACGCAATATCGATGCTTCCGCATGACACCTGAACCACTAAAACCACCGCATAGTAAAAATGCCACGCGTGCCGAATCACTCTTGAACAATTTGTTATGCCTTTTGTGCTTTTATTAACCACCAAGGTCTACCGTCAAACAATCTAGACCCTACCTCATTTGCTTCGTTTAGAAGAAGATCTACAACTTGCTCCGATAGTTCCGCTCTCAGTCGCTGCTCATTCGCTAACCATTCATGATAGATTGAAGCCCAGTACTCTGAAACACCTGCTCTCTCTATAACTTCAGCTGAATTTACAAAGCCAGAATATGTTAAAGCCTTGTTCCAAGTCTTGCCCAAACGTTTGAATTTTGAAGAGTTAGCTAAAGGGGCACGGGTAGTAAAAAATAACTGCCCACCGTTGTTTAAATGCTCATATATATCTGTTAAGACCGAATATTCATCGCTTGCAAATGGTAGTGCATCAATACTAACTACCATGTCGAAATTACCCTCGAGTTTTTTAATGTCATCAAACGAAGCAACTTCAAAACTCACTTTTTCACATAACCCTTGTTTCTCTGTTCTTTCCCGAGCGAATTGTATTGCTGCAAACGAGCGATCTAATCCTACAACTGTACAACCAAACTCTTTTGCCAACCAAACACTCAAACCACCTGACCCACAACCAAGATCTAAGATCCTTTTAGGTTTTAAATCTCTGATAGTCTCAGCTAGGCTTGCTAATAATTCATTTGTACAACTACTGTATGGTTGAAGATCTTGTGGATAAGAATCACCTACAGCTTTGACCCAGAGGGAATTAAAGAACGTATTTTGAAGTCTCTCTTTATAGCTATCCATGCTTTCTCCGAACTGTCAGAATACCTTGAGGCATAACGCCTTGTTAAGGTGTGAGGCACGCAATACCTAAGCTTCCGCATAACACCTTAACCACTGAAGCCAACGCATAGTAAAAATGCCACGCGTGCCGAATCACTCTTGAACAATTTGTTATGTTCACGGCTACTCTAAATCAACGGTAAGGTTAATATCTTTAAACTGCTCGAACTCTTGCGGACTTAGACTCAATAAAAATTCGAATGGGGAGCTGTTCTTTACTGCTTTTTCGACCGCGTTATCAAACGAGCGAAGCCCACTAGTTTTTAGTACCGAGAATTCGGTAACCTCAGCTTTATCATTAAGTTTGAAGTTTACACGGACATCGTACCCTAGATACTCATCTTGCTGGTTCAATTCATCTTGTATTCGCACTTTCATCAAGGATGCATTGTGAACTAGTCTAGCCTCTGGCGAATCATTGAAACCAACACACCCAGCAACAAACATTGATATTAATGCAATAAAAATTGCGTTTTTCATTATTAACGTTCCTTGAACATAACGCCCAATTAAGGGGTGAGCCACGCAACCACGACATTCAATTTGGACGCCGTAAACACTGTACTAAACCTGAACCAAAAATGCCAAGCGTGGGGAATCCCTCTTAAATTGTTTGTTATATGCGTACTAGACGTTTACACTAATTTCTCTCAACTATATGATTTTAGATAGGTAAATACATGTCTATTCCACCGAGCCAAAGCCCTGATATTGATTATGAGAACTTAATTGGTAACTTCATTGGCACTGGTTCAGCTAGAGATGTTTATGAAGTAACTGGCAAGCCAAACTTAGTTATTAAAGTAGCTAAGTCAAACCTACAAAACGGTGCAAACCAAAGAGAAGCTAACTACTACCAGCAAGCCCAAACAGCACAAAACCAACCAGTACTCGATGTAATTGGGGAAGTTAAGAGTATCAGTCAAACAGGTAAATATCTTATCATGGAACATTTATCTGATATTACTGACAATAAACTTGTCCCTGTCCAAGTACCATCAGATCTTACCGATATCAAACGCCCCAATTTTGGTTATGATACTAAAGGAAACGTAAAAATGAGGGATTACGGACAGACAAAAATGCCTCTGTCTCCTAGACCAACAGTACCGTTTAGCATATAACGCCCTGCTAAGGGGTGAGCAACGCAATACAAAAGCCGCCGCAAACCACCTTAATCACTAAATTCAACGCATAGTAAAAATGCCACGCGTTGCGAATCCCTCTTGAGCAGTTTGTTAGTTTGCAAACCCAAGGAGTTGATTTTACGTTATTTTAAATTTTGAAAACAATAAGCTTTATGTGCTTTGATGCACTTAAGTCAAGCTTAGTCTCAAAGCGGCAACTCAATGAAACTACTTGGAACAAACAACGTGGCAGAAAACGAATTCACAACACCAAAAAGCGCTTTTGGAAAACCAATCTCACAATACGGACTTTCAACAAAGCCACTGAAACCACATGAACTTACCACACCAGAGAAAACGTCATTTCAGCGAGTAAATCGGCTTTTGTACCAACAAACTCAACGAGCAGAGTTTCAGCAAAAAAGCTCAACGCAGTTAACCCAAAAGTCGCCACACCAAAGAACAAATCAACCGTTGCAATGATAACAATTTGGGATTTTCACCACGCCAGCTAACACTGAAATTGAAAGCCAATACGACAACTTAAACTTTGAGCTTTTACCACTAGATCTTGCGATATAGCTGCGTTTTTCCTCTTGCAAACTAACGCCGCATTAAGGTGTGAGCAACGCAATACCGATGTCACCGCATACCACCTTAAACACTAAACGCAACGCATAGTAAAAATGCCACGCGTTGCGAATCACTCTTAAACAGTTTGTTAGCAGTTTTTTATACACCAAATTATGCTTTTATCGCATACACCGTTATGTGGTTTGAAGTTTCACGCTCATAGACACTGATATGAAGCACTTGGAACCCTGCTTTCTCTAGTTCAACGACAAGATCACTTTCAGAGGTAACATGGCGATATGGACTGCCATCCCTATAAGTTTCATAGCTATTTTCATTTTTAGAACACAAGCTACTGACAAAAAACACCCCGTTTTCAGACAGTGAACGATAAACATGACTCAAAAATATGACTCGATCTGCACCGATAATGCAATGCAAGCAATTACCGTCAATGACAACATCATAACGTTCTGGAAGTTCAAGAGACTCTGCCGTTAGGTCAGCTGAATAATAATTACCCTTGACTCCTGTCGCTCTGGCTTTTTCCTTTGCCCATTCAATTACGGTTGGTGAAATATCTATACCTGTCACCTCAAAGCCCAACTTCTGGAAAGCTCTGCAATGATGTCCTTAACCGCAACCTAATTCGAGCAATTTACCTTGCACGGGTCGTTTAAATAGCTCGAGAAAACGCTCCACTAAAACTGCTTTAGACATTCGCTCGTTGCCACCCCAACCTTTCCAGCCAGCTTGGCGAGCTTCAACATACATGTCTTCATGAACTTGATAGTCTTGTTTCATATTCATCCTTGACTGCTAACGCCCTGTTAAGGGGTGAGCAACGCAATACCGAAACCGCCGCAAACCACCTTAACCACTAAAGTCAACGCATAGTAAAAATGCCACGCGTTGCGAATCCCTCTTGAACAGTTTGTTATATTTTTCTATTCCGAAAATTTAATTTCAGTTGTCACATATACTGGTATATTCAGTGAGTTAGACTCGGATGGTACGTATTCAACTTTACTTAACGCTTTTAAGGCAATTAGATCCCATTCACCCTTAGGAGACGACTCAACAATTGTAGGATTAAATATCTCGCCATTCGAGTCTATTAAATAGTTAATTAAGACATAACCACCTGTTTTTGGCACCTTTATATTAGACTTCAAACTAAATCTAAAATCCTCTGACGACTGAACCCAATAATCACCTAAGTCATGTTGCTCAACTTTTATTGGAGATTGTGTCAGATACACTTCCTGTTTTGATGCACAACCACATAAAATTAAAAAACTTAGTGACAATATACTCAGTTTTTTCATATACACTCCTTGTAAAATATAACGCCCTGTTAAGGTGTGAGCAACGTAATACCGATGCTACCGCATACCACCTTAAACACTAAAACCAACGCATAGTAAAAATGCCAAGCGTTGCGAATCACTCTTAAACAGATTGTTAGGCTCTGTTTTCCTCGTACCAGAAGTCATGTTGATTCAATTGAATGTCAAATCCACTTTTGGATAAAAAGTTAATCTGCTCTCGGTTGAACTCTACTCCGTGCTCTTTTTTGAACGCCTTCATTTGACATAAAAACCTAAACTCCTCAATGTCTTTGGTTCCTTTTGAGGAATTACAGGTTTTACAACATGGAAATAAATTTGAGAGTTCTGTTTTACCTCCGCGAGACTCGGGGACAAAATGATCAACAGTTAGCGTTTCAAGCGTTAATCCAACCCCGCAGTAGTAGCAAAAACCGGAGGTTTTATTAAAAACATCCGACCTATACTTTTTTACGGCGCTCTTTCTGGCATTTGGTTTAACAGTATGGTCGAGGAAATCTGGATCTACTTTGTTTTCGTCAAACAAATGAATGTACTTTTCATCAATCTCCCAAGGACCATCATAAGAAAAAGCTCTTGCTGCAATTTTGCAAGCCTTTCGAGAACATCCGACAACAGTGTAGTTTATGCCCTGATCATTTTTATACCACCCTTCAACCTGAGACATAAAACCCCCATGAACTGGACAGCATCCTTTATTAAGCCTATTTAAGCGCTCTTCTACTTTCTTTCTCATTGCGTCCTCGGAGCCTAACGCCCTGCTAAGGGGTGAGCAACGCAATACCGAAGCCGCCGAATCCCACCTTAATCACTAAATTCAACGCATAGTAAAAATGCCACGCGTTGCGAATCCCTCTTGAGCAGTTTGTTAGTCGCGAGGCACCGAGCGACAATTTTAAGCTGAACTAAACTTTGCGAACAACAAACTTTATGTGCTTTGATGCATTTAAGTCAGGCGTAGTCTCAAAGCGGCTACTCAATGAAACCACTTAGAATAAACAGCGCCGCAGAAAACGGACCGACAACACCAAAAAGAGCCTTTGGAAAGCCAATCTCACAGTGCGGACTTTCAACAAAGTCACTGAAACCACGTGGAACTTACCACACCAGAGAAAAAGTCACTTCAGCGAGTAAATCGGCTTTTGTACCAACAAACTCACCGAGCGGAGTTGCAAGCAAAAATAGACTCTCGATTGCCCTGCACTGTCAGCACCAAAGAACAAAACAACCGCTAGGATATTTACAAAACTTGGGACTTGAAACAGTTGAAACTGAGTTTTGAGCATCGACGATGAATCTGTATACCAAACAAACAGCTGCCAAATTTTGAGCTAAGAAACATGATTTTGATTGCTAGCTTTTTCTGGCGACTAACGCCCAATTAAGGTGTGAAGCACACGACCACAGCACTTCATTTGAACACCGTAAACACGGGACTAAACCCAAACCAAAAATGCCAAGCGTGCTGAATCACTCTTAAATTGTTTGTTAAGTGCGTTCTAACGTCTTGTTTAAAAACCTTTCTACTTGAGCTGAAAACGGCAGTCCCAATTTAACGATGTTAGTGCAACAGCGAGCTATTATCTGTGTTGCTTGAGCGTAAAAATCAGTATCAATCTCAAATTCTGAGTTGTCGTTAAAATGCTTTACTGCATTTCTAGCCCAATTCATATGCTGATTTCGAATCGTTTTTTCATCGACAGTGCAACCAGTGAGCTGATGAAGAGCTACAACTAATTCTTCACATGCATTTGCAGAACCAGTATTACTGACAATTTTCCCTAGAATTTCTTCGGATGCACCACTCAGAGTAAGAGCACAGATATAATCCTGTTCGTCGAAATACAGCTGGATAGCTTTGTCTAGCCGATGTAATGCAATCGCTTGCTTATTCATATAACCTCTGAGCACTTAACGCCCTGTTAAGGTGTGAGCAACGCAATACCGATGCTCCCGCATGCCACCTTAAACACTAGGCGCAACGCATAGCAAAAATGCCACGCGTTGCGAATCACTCTTAAACAGTTTGTTATGTGTTTGCGTGCTGAAGTTTAAAATGCAACTGAGACATTAGTGATTGATATACTTTCATAGTAAATACTTGCAAATTTTCCATACAAAACTCACCACCAATAATTGGATGCAGATTCCAACCTAAGCATTCGTCTTGTTTTGGTTGTAGCCCGTGTTCGAGCGCCAAGTCATACCAACTAGTTAAAAAGACATTATCACACCAATCTTGTGATTTATTCATTTTATTGTACTCATGAAAGTCCGAAGCAATTGTTTCATAGGTACCATCTAAAACCGATAACAATGAAATTGAGCCATCCACTTCACCAAATAGCCAGTCACCCATGATGGTTAGATACAAAGGTTTCCCTGTAGGATTAAGCAACCATTTCCACTGAGGTAACAAGGTATCTATTTCTACGTCCGAGACTTCCCAAATAAACTGCATTTTTATCTTTCTCACTCTGTTTAAAAACCCATTGACACATAACGCCGCATTAAGGTGTGAGCAACGCTACCACCAAACCTAAACCATTGCACCGTAAACACAAAACCCAACCTTAAATTGAAAATGCCAAGCGTTGGGAATCACTCTTAAATGCTTTGTTATGGCGCTGAACTCAAAGTTAGCTCTTGTATATCAATTTGGTCTACTTCCCTACCCAATATCCGCTTGTACTCGACTAAACGATGAACTGGGATGACTGGTAACTCGATACCTTGATAATCTTTAAGAACTGATTCTGAAAAGTAGATTTCAAGCTGGTGCCAAGAGCCATCTTGACGTGATTGTATCTTCGTATGTTGAGACAAACCGATTTCAATTTTTTGACTTTGGTAAACCAACTGGAAATACTCTAAATCCCAACCATATTCGGCATAATGAGCTAACGGCTTTGATATGTATTTTGCTACATGCGATAACACCTTGTTTGCGTCAGAGTTATGAATATAAAGATCTATATCTGCGATTTCCCGACTACCACCATGAATGGTTGCCGCTAACCCACCGACTACTTGATACTCCACATCCTCTGCATCCAAGATTTCTTTGAGCCACTGCAAGGCTACTTTAACTTTATCACTCATCTAGTTCCCTTAGCTGAATTTCGCCCTGCGCCATAACGCCCTGTTAAGGGGTGAGCAACGCAATACCGAAGCTGCCGCAAACCACCTTAATCACTAAAATCAACGCATAGTAAAAATGCCACGCGTTGCGAATCCCTCTTGAACAGTTTGTTAGGCGACATTTCTACGTTTAACTTCTTTCTCATACGAAGACTCGTTGTATAGCCAAATAGCCCAAAATGCGAAAAACATCCCGATCGTGTAAATTGAGTAATTAAGAGCATTATCCGATAAGAAAATCGTAATGCTTGCCGCATCAGAAGATGGATACAGGAAAATAACATTAAAAATCATGTACAAAATGGCTGTGACGAAAGTTGTTCTGAAAAGCCAATTTAAACATCCTTTCTTTCGCGATTTTTGCCAATTATCAAATGCTTTACCATTCATTAACCCCCTCCTTTTCCGTTAACTGAAGCTAGATGCACGCCAAGATACTATCACTACTCTATCGTTTATCTCATGTCGCCTAACGCCCAGTTAAGGGGTGAAGCACGCAATGACCAAGCCACTGCATTGCACTTCAACACCGAAACCACCGCATACCAAAAATGCCACGCGTGCTGAATCCCACTTGAACTGTTTGTTAGCACGCTGCCCCTAAAGCCTTTGGTACTCGCCAAGATATTGAAATATAGCACGAAACTGATGGCTTAAAACACTGAAACCAAACGGACAGCTGCCAAACTGAAAACTAACTTTAAGCGCAAGTTGGCAAGAAGAAAAACATGCGAAAATACACTATTTTCGCAGTAATAAAATTTGCAAAGAATTCGAACATCGGCCTTG
Source organism: Vibrio sp. T9 (assembly GCF_003123985.1). NCBI lineage: Bacteria > Pseudomonadati > Pseudomonadota > Gammaproteobacteria > Vibrionales > Vibrionaceae > Vibrio > Vibrio sp. T9. Next base: position 338 of record NZ_NIGY01000023.1, on the reverse strand, counting down.
AACAACCACGACAATGATCCGAATTTAAGGCAAGAAATCAACCGCGCCAGAGAAATTGCCCTAAAGTTAGAAACCGTAAACGGTAAAATCAAATCGAAAACAACTCACATAGTGCCACCGGAGCGAACATGAAAGGCACACTTGATCAGGTGTAAAGCTAGAAAAAGAAACCAATAAACACCAAGACTTTTGACCTCTGATGCCAACCCAGTGCTAACGCCTTGTTAAGGGGTGAGCAACGCAATACCGAAGCCGCCGCATACCACCTTAGTCACTAAAACTAACGCATAGTAAAAGTGCCACGCGTTGCGAATCCCTCTTGAACAATTTGTTAGGTG
>NZ_NIGY01000022.1:0-11408 GCF_003123985.1 Vibrio sp. T9 | reverse complement strand
AAAATGAAAAAGAGCCAAAGGAATAGGCTAAGAGTTAGAAGCCGTAAACGGTGAAATCAAAGCGAACACTCCACATATAGTGCCACCGGAAAGAACGTGAAAGCCACTAACTGAAAGGTGTAAACACGAGCGCCAAAACAGATAAACACCAAAACTTATGACCTTTGATGTCAAACCCGTACTAACGCCCTGTTAAGGTGTGAGCAACGCAACATCGACGCCGCCGCACACCACCTTAAACACTAAAACCAACGCATAACAAAAATGCCACGCGTTGCGAATCACTCTTAAACAGTTTGTTAGTCGCGAGGCACCGAGCGACAATTTTAAGCCGAACTAAACTTTGCGAACAACAAACTTTATGTGCTTTGATGCATTTAAGTCAGGCGTAGTCTCAAAGCAGCTACTCAATGAAACCACTTGGAACATAAAACGTCGTAGAAAACGGACTGACAACACAAAAAAGCGCTTTTGGAAAACCAATCTAACAGTGCGGACTTTCAACAAAGTCACTGAAACCACGTGGAACTTACAACACCAGAGAAGACAGATTTTCAGCGAGTAGATCTGCTTTTGAACCAACAAACTCACCGGGCAGAGTTGCAACCAAGGACAGACGCTCGATTGACCTGTACTGTCAGCACCCAAGAACAAAAAAAACCGCTGGGACACTTGCAAAACTTTGGACTTAAAACAGCTGAAACAGAGTTTTGACCATCGATGAAGACCCTGTATAACAAACAATCATCAGCCAAAATTTAAGCTTAGAAAAATGATTTTGATTGCTAGCTTTTTCTGGCGACTAACGCCCAATTAAGGTGTGAAGCACGCAATGACCAAGCCAACGCATAGCACTTCAACACCAAAAGCCACCGCATGCTAAAAATGCCACGCGTGCTGAATCACTCTTAAATTGTTTGTTATGTGCGAACAAGTCGCATTGGAACAAACCTTACGCCATCAACATTTTGCTCACCTTCTGTGGCAATAAAACCTTGAGACTCATAAAAGTTTAGCGCGTTAACAGACGCCCTCAATCTTACTTCACTGGACTCAGTAAGTGATAACAAATTGTCTAGCAACAGTTTGCCTAACCCTTTGTTTTGAAACTTAGTGTCAATGAAAAGATGAGTAATGTAATCATTTTCTCTCAACGCAGCAAAACCAATGACTTTGCTGTTTTCTATCAGCTTAAGGTTTTGAAACTTTGATTTATCAAATGTAGTTTCAACATCAGACCGCACTTTTGAAGAAAACATCGCCTGCCCTTCATTGCTGAAATGAGGGAGTATGTCTTTGTCGACAACGCGCTTAACCAAGTCAACCACTTGGAGAAAGTCAGATTCTTGAGTTTCTTCGATTCTCACGTTTATCTCCCTAGCACATAACGCCCTGCTAAGGGGTGAGCAACGCAATACCGATGCCGCTGCATACCACCTTAATCACTAAAATCAACGCATAGTAAAAATGCCACGCGTTGCGAATCCCTCTTGAGCAGTTTGTTAGTCGCGAGGCACCGAGCGACAATTTTAAGCCGAACCAAACTTTGCGAACAACAAACTTTATGTGCTTTGATGCACTTTAGTCAGGCGTAGTCTCAAAGCGGCTATTCAATGAAACCACTTGGAACAAACAACGCCGCAGAAAACGAACTGACAACACCAAAAAGCGCTTTTGGAAAGCCAATCTCACAATGCGGACTTTCAACAAAGTCACTGAAACCACGTGGAACTTACAACACCAGAGAAAACGTCATTTCAGCGAGTAAATCTGCTTTTGTAACAACAAACTCAACGAGCGGAGTTGCAATCAAAAACAAACTCTCGATTGCCCTGCTCTGTCAGCACCAAAGAACAAAACAACCGCGAGGACACTTGCAAAACTTTGGACTTAAAACAGCTGAAAATGAGTTTGGACCAACGACGATGAACCTGTGAGCCGAACAATCAGCAGCCAAATTTTGAGCTTAGAAACATGATTTTGATTGCTAGCTTTTTCTGGCGACTAACGCCCGCTTAAGTGGTGAGCAACATTACCATGACACTCAATTATTGCACCGAAGACACAAAAGCCAAATCAAACCAAAACCGCCGAGCGTTGCGAATCCGCCTTAAAGCGTTTGTTAAGCTGCTGGTTGGCGTGACTTCTGCTCTACGCATGCGAACTGGAGGTTTGCTATCAACATATTAGATGCTCGTTTGTAGCTGATCATTGCCAGCAAAGCGAACACGGTAAACAAAATTACGTACATGAAGCCTTCAAAGCTACTTTTTAGGAATGTTTCGTCTATTGGTTTATCCGATAATCTTAGAAAACGTAGTTGAAAGTTAAAGGCTAATAGATAAAGCCCCCAAAAGGCACCGATTATCCATTTATAAAACTTTACTCGAGCCTCAATACGCTTCTCGACTTTTTCAAGATTACTTTCTAAGAGTTCTATGTCTGACTCAGATTTAACCCCATTCTCATCAAGTATATCGACGATTTTATTTACACTAACTTCTGTTGCTCCATAGAACGCATAGGTACTAGGCGTCAAAAAGGTCGTTAGTAACAAGACTCCCCATATGCAGATGTTGGTTAGTATGAGAAATATCTCTCGAGGCATCTCTATTTTTGATGAAAAAAGAGCTAATACAACAAGTGCAGCAAAACTACAGAAAGACCATACAGCCATAGGTTTTGTGAAGTCCCCAAAGCCGATTTTTAAATAAACCAAAGGGTATACAAAAAAACGCTGGGCTGGTTTTAACAAACTTCGATTTATTGAGAATCCTAGTAAGGCGGATTCCGAAGCTTCTAATATTTCTTTTGTTTTTATAAACATATCTACAAGTTCCATTGCAGCTTAACGCCCAATTAAGGGGTGAACAACGCCTCCACCCAAACCTAAAGCAATGTGCCATAAACACTAAAACTGAAGTAGAAGCAAAAGTGCCAAGCGTTGTGAATCCCTCTTAAATTGCTTGTTATGTTTACTCTACGACGGCCCCTTCAACTTTCCTTACCTTGGAGCAAGTCCCGTCATCTCTATAATTGGCACACTCCCAAAAAACATCTCTCCAGATGACTTTTTCAGGATTCCAGGCTCTATTTTTGTTAAATACGCAAGTGCATGGAACTTCATCTTTATTACCGGATTTGAGAGCGGTTTCTAAACTAGCTTTTGCTTCCTCATACGCTTTTTTGGCTCGATCATATTCTTGCTTTTTGATCTCTACATTCTTGCGCAGTTGACTGACATCTGAGCTTTGCTCTACTGCAAAGGCAGTCGATGAGAGAAAAACCAACAACATTATCATTAACTTATGTAAAATCATGTTTAGTCTCCGTAAACATAACGCCGCGTTAAGGGGTGAACAACGCAATGCCACCTAACTTAACTCATTGCGCCATAAACACAAAAGCTAAGCTTTGAACCGAAACTGCCAAGCGTTGAGAATCCCTCTTGAACGCTTTGTTAGGCTAATTTACCAAATGCCTCTGATTTCTAGCGTTGATACTTGTTGAAGTAAAAGACTAAAGCCTAGCAACAAAAACAAGCTTGAGATTAAACTTATAGCAATTGTACCTTTTAAAGACTCTCTAGGTTGTTGAAATAACTTCCTTTCCATTATCTTGGTATTAACCCAAAAAAGATACACAGCCAAAATACTAAATGCAGCACCTAAAATAATCATAAAAATATCAGCGTTAGGACGAATAACCGTCCAAACACCTACGTACAGAATAACGCCACAGTATATATAGTTACGAATACCATCAAACAGTGACTTTACTTTGTCATCATTTTCATACCATTTGCTCAATGCTTCCTCCTTTAGCCTAACGCCCAATTAAGTAGTGAGCAACGCGACCACCACACTTAAACCATTGTGCCGTAAACACTAAAACCAATTCAAACCCAAAATGCCAAGCGTTGCGAATCTGCTTAAATTGCTTGTTAGATTTGTACTTTTTAGTTTCCCGTCACCTAAAATCCACACCATTTAAGGCGACGACCAGAAATAGCAAAAATCCCCCGAAACTGATTGGTAAGAGCGCTATTAACCACAACACCACATGGCTCAGCTTTATAAGAAACGTGTTGCCTCGCTGCCCTCGAGTTGCTTTGCGAAACTTAGTTGCAGCAGTTAAGGAGCCAACACACCACAGTAGGATAAGCGCCATAATTTGAAAATCACTTCCTCTAGAAAAGGCATGTTCTACTGCAAGAAACAGTATTGCATGCATCGCAAGAGTGATGATTAAAATTGCTTTGATTCTATTCATATTTCTAGAAAAATCTAACGCCGCGTTAAGGTGTGACAAGCGTTTGCCACACTTGAGCGAAGCGAAACCGGCAAGCGTTTGGAATCACTCTTAAACGCTTTGTTATGTGTTTAGCTCTTAGCTTGTTCCGGAAGCCTTTCGTAACTAGGTACATCGCACAATTTCATAGACCATTTAGCGCTACTACCAACAAAAATTTTAGCAGTAGGCGGAATTGGAACTGGACTATCGAGGCTACCAGCCGGAACCACTACGCTGTTAATACTTTCTGCAAACGTTGGGATTGCAGACCCGCATTTTGAACAAAAGCTTTTTGCATGAAATGAATTTGGATGCTTATACGTTCTGACATCACTTTCACCTTTTAACCAAGTTAAGGTGCCAGCTTTAGCAAACAAATTTGCACCATGAGCCGAGCCTGTACCCTTTTGACAACGAGTACAATGGCATAAAAAGAAAGACTGGAACTCACCTAAAAGCTCATACTTCACACTACCACAAAGGCATGAACCTCGATGTTTATTCGCCATAAAAGCCTCCTTTCTTTCGATTACACATAACGCCGCGTTAAGGGGTGCCGGCACGCAATACAAAAGCTACCGCATAGCGCCATAAACACTGAACCCAACGCATATTAAAAATGCCACGCGTGCCAAATCCCTCTTAAACGCTTTGTTATACGCATGGACGTTTAAGCCAAAATTCTACGACAAGCCCTACTTTGAAACCATGATCTTTATGTGCTTTGATGCATTTAAGTCAAGCTTAGACTTACAGCGACTTGCCACTGAAACCACTTGGAGCAGACCGCGCCGCAGAAAACGGACTAGCAACACCAAAAAGTACTTTTGGAAAGACAATTTCACAATGAGGTCTTTCCACAAACTCACTGGAACCACGTGAACTCACCACGCCAGAGAAAGCGCACTTTCAGCAAGTAAATCGGCTTTTAGAAAGGCAAAATCACAGAGCTGAATTTCAGCCAAAAGCTCAGCCTGGGCTGACCCAAAACAATCATCACCAAAGAAGAAAACCATCGATAAACGGCAGGCCAACACTGAGCCAAGAACTAAGGAAAATTAAGATTGAAACCGGGATTTCTGGACACCCAAACACCAAAACTCAGCGCTGAAAACTGCAATTTTTGACCTGAATTTTTAGGCTTTCTTCATATAGCGTATAACGCCCTGTTAAGGGGTGAGCAACGCAATACCGAAGCCACTGCAAACCACCTTAAACACTAAACTTAACGCATAGTAAAAATGCCACGCGTTGCGAATCCCTCTTGAACAGTTTGTTAAGCGACTTGTACAACGCCAAAAACCAGAAAAGAAATGACCCCAAGAACAAACATTAACAATTGCGTAGCTGTCGAATAGTGCGACCACTTATCATAGCTTTTCAAAGAGTTGATTGTTTGCGATGTTAAATCAAGTACAGCTTCATCAAGAGCTCCCGTTAGTTTTTTCTTATTTTCTTGGGGACCTATAGCCCTAAGCCTTTCCCCGATAATGCCTTTACTATTGAAGAAAAGAACCTTATAGGAGTTAAGGTGGTAAGAACACCAGAGACTTAATACAGCCGCAATAATCGATAATACGAAAAAGCCCCAAGAGGCAATTAACGCTTGATAGCAAACCATTTCTTCTTTACCCGGACCTATTAACGAACCAGAGAATGAGATAGTACCTACTAGTACTGCACTAGTAATCGTGAGTAATGCTTTACAAACATCTATCCTTGTATCCCAAAATGAGCTATGAATTGACTCCATTTTTTCAGCAGTGTCTGTCACTGTCTTACTTACGACTGGCTTTACTCTTTCAACATCGACTTCTATCATATTTCACCCTTGTCGCTTAACGCCGCATTAAGGGGTGAACAACGCATTCCACCCAAACTAAACCATTGTGCCGTAAACACTAAAGCCGATTAAAACCAAAACTGCCAAGCGTTGTGAATCCCTCTTGAATGCTTTGTTAGTTGGTGGAGTTTAACGCGTTCTGAAGACCTTTCCAGTCTTTGCACCCAAGATAAACATTTTTACCACTAGTCAGTGTTAACTTAAGAGCTTTACCCACAGAAGCATTGTACAGCCAGCCATCTTTTAACATACGGATCCCTATACCTTGATACCACTTAGTCTCATAAAGTGAAGTCTGTACAATGTCAGGCAGTTCCACTTCTTTGAACAAGTAACAATAACTGAGTCAGTGACAACATGGTCTCGCACCCAAGCGAGGAGAAATGAGGCTACACCTTTACCACGAGCTGACGGTCTAGTTTCGTAGCCAACATGCCCAATGACATTTTCTACGTTGGCATTAGTACCTTTACGAACTCGAATAGCGCCTAAGATTTCAGAGTCAGATACGCAATAATAAGTTGTGCTGGGTAAGTAACCGTTTGGTAACTCAGAAGTTGCCTTAGAACGTTCAACCAAACCTGATAAATAAGCTTCAGGATCTCGCTCAACGCCGGAATATTTAGGAATGCCCGACTCCAAACATTCTTTCGCGTAACTTGCTAATATTGGAGCTAGATCTGAACTCGCTTCTACTACTTCCATGTCAATTTTCCTCAAAAGCACATAACGCCCTGTTAAGGTGTGAGCAACGCAATACCGATGCTGCCGCATACCACCTTAAACACTAAAACCAACGCATAGTAAAAATGCCACGCGTTGCGAATCACTCTTAAACAGATTGTTAGGCGTCTTATTTTATTTGGTTATCGTAAGAATCAATCTCATTCAATGCACTTTCTAGCTCGCGAAACCTGTAGAGAAGTAAATCAGGGCACATTTTCGTTAAAGTGACAACATGTTCAATACAGCTATGTGGAGGGTTTTCAGTAGATTTTTGAGCTTCAGAAATCACCATATCTAATACGGCTAAGCTGAGAGGTAAATAAACATTTTTTAGGGCACCAAATGTAATTTCTAAGTCCTTTTTGCCTACCTCCTCCCGACAACGGTTTAGTGCTGCTGAACTAACATTAGCGAACTGAGACAGATCATAGCCTGCTTCCGTAAGAGTTGATTCGTCACAATCTAAATCAACCAAATGGCCAACAGATAGTTTTATAATTCTCTGTTCAAAGTGATTCTCTTTAGTTTGTTCAGCTGTATTTAGCCAACCGATGACGGCAATAGTAAATAAAGCTGTAGCAAACATTAGGGTCCCACTACCTTTAACTTTATGTAGTGTCATGTAATCTTATCCTCCAATAATATATTTCAAATTTTACAGACAATTCGGATGCCTAACGCCCTGTTAAGGGGTGAGCAACGCAATACAAAAGCCACTGCAAACCACCTTAATCACTAAAACTAACGCATAGTATAAATGCCACGCGTTGCGAATCCCTCTTGAACAGTTTGTTATGTGCGAACTTCTAGCTTGTAGATGACTGCTCAGCAACACTAACTTTAGGCTCTTTCTCTGGCGTCGACCATTTGATGATTGCTCTAAGGTTCATTGAGAAAAAGATGATATTTGCAATTATCATTGCCACACTGCCAGTAAGATAACCAACTGCTACCCAACTAGTGTTACCGCACATCATTAAAATAAAACCGATTTTGTTCTTATTTCCAATTTGCCAAATTGCAAGAAACGTAAGTACCATTGCAACCCAGTCGATTCCATAGTACTGAAAATACTCCATTTTTCCTCCAAGCACATAACGCCGCATTAAGTGGTGAGCAACACAGACCACTGAACCTAAAGCATTGTGCCGTAAACACTAAAGTTGAAGCAAACCAAAAATGCCGAGCGTTGGGAATTCGTCTTAAATGCTTTGTTAGGTATGTTGTTTCAGGTTTTGCCCAAAAACAAACAAGAACATTTCAACTTGTTCGGCTAAGCAACCTGTGGACTTCGCAAAATCACTCGCTACCTTTAGATACTCCGGATATAGCACCGGAGCATTGGTATAAGTTATTTTCCTAATACACTGAAACTCTCTATACAATTCGGTCTTGATAGCTTGAATAACCCGAACATCTAGAATAAGTGCTTTATTCCCCTCAACTTCACCACCAATAAAATAAAGAAACTTTGAGTATGTAGATAAACCTAACCCATCAATAGCTTTGACTTGATCGTAATGGGATTCCCAATCATCAATTCCTTTTGCTGCATACTTCAACAAGCTAGTGATGACATCTAGTTGACCCAGAACCTTTAAAAAGTTATTCCCTCTCATCCCTGAGGAGTAACCCCACATGATTGTAGCTATCACTAATTTTTTGTAATTTTGACTACCCGCAATCTTTTTAAGGTCCTGCCTACGCAAGTTTAATTCGGATTTTCCACCAAACAAAGATGTGATAATTTTCCAAACTTCTGGGTTTTCATCTTTATATTTTAGCCAAGTCGATAACTTCGTTGAGATCGCATGATCTTCAACTGGTAGCTGACGAATTAGGGCTTCGTAATTTTTCACAAGTACCTCTAAATACCTAACGCCCGCTTAAGTGGTGAGCAACGCAATGCGATGCTTCCGCACACCACCTAAATCACAAAATTTACCGCAAACCACAAATGCCACGCGTTGCGAATCCGTCTTGAAGCGTTTGTTATGCCTATATTGTGCTCAGTTCACTTCGCATTTGCTCTCTCAGAATTTGTGACTTTTTCTTTGTTATCTCACCAAGCTCATTTAATTTGTCTTGATTAGAGCGCGCTAATTCTTGATCGCCATATAACGCGATATTAGCAATATCCCGAATCATCTTTTCTGAATGTTCGAACAGTTTATCGTACAACTCCTGCAATTCATCGAGAGTTGATGCAACGCTGTCACTGGCGGTTAACCTCAGTGAGTTGGTCTGAGAACGCATAACCTGAACTTCGTCAAAGCCATCTCTTGTTAGTTTTCCTATATCTTCAGAAAATTTTGATGTGGCTGCAGCTGCAGCTACTTGATCCCCCATAGCGTTTGCTCTTAAGTAGGAGGCGTTGAATTCATTGATAATTGGTAATACGATTTCATGGTAATCATTTCTATGTCGATTATGAATTTCGTCAATGTTTTTGAAATAGTTCTCATACTGATTTGACTTCATCTCGAAAACTTTTTTGCGTCTTTCAAGGTCCAAGTCCAATGACTGCTTAAGTTGAACTAACTCTTTGTCATGCCTCTTTTTATTTATGTATAAAAAGAATACCCATAGAAAGTTCACAATACCGAACACCCAAGCGTAATACTCAGGTTGCTCAGAAATCATTCTGAATATAGCTTCCACATTTGACTCCATCTATAGGTATAACGCCCTGTTAAGGGGTGAGCAACGCAATACCGAAGCCCCTGCATACCACCTTAAACACTAAAACTAACGCATAGTAAAAATGCCACGCGTTGCGAATCACTCTTAAACAGTTTGTTATGCATTTTTATTCACACGCATATAGAGCAGAACAAACAGCATCCACCCACAGATATTTCTTTTTCCCTACCTTAACACCCTGCTCTTCAGCCCAACCTAAAGACAACTCATAGATTGTGTCTAAATCTTCTTTCATTGAGCTATATATATCACGCCAAATTTTATAGTGCATTTCAGAGGATGTATCATCGAAGCGGTACAAAGCCAACTCTTCATTAGCTATTTGCCAGTTCCCATGATGCTTCACGACTAAATGACACCAAATAGTCCTGACATTACCCACCCAAAGTCTCTTAGGTTGAAGCATACACGCCATTTCAGAGCCAACACCAATTTTTAAATAAGGTAAGTTTGATTCGTATATGCTTTTGGCAACTGATCTAGAAGTGATACTTTTTTCGGAAAGTAACTTAGCCAAGTTAAATATGGACTCATAGCTATTATTTTCTAAGATCCTTGGACCTAATTGGTGCTCGTAAGCGCTATAGTTTCCATGTATGTCCGAAAACTCACAATAATCTTTTACTTCATGTTGTTTTAATAGTTTACGTAATTGTTTTGAAACGACTTTTCTCTCTTGATAGTGTTGTTTCACTTCACCAAGATCTATATCAAACTCTGAAAACAAATTCTTCACTCGATTTTCCTCGAAAATGCATAACGCGCAGTTAAGGTGTGAGAGACGCAGATCCACCCTAACCTAAAATAAACTCTGATAAATCCGTGCCTATTTGGGCACTAAAACCCCAATGCGTTTCGAATCGGCTTGAACGTCTTGTTATTCCGCAACTAAAGTCGGCTATGTTTACGCCTAATCTTTTGATATGACGAGAAATTTTCGGTATGCAGGCAAAAATCGAAGCCGAAGTATTTGGCAGCTCACTACCTTAAATCGCTTTAGCGTCACTCTTTAATTGCTGCGCCATATTAAGGTGCGCTTAAAGCGCTTTAAGGCTAGCATGGAAATGACCAATATTCGCCCTTTTCGCCGCTTTTCCACCCTATTACCCCGCCACTTTCACTCTTAGGCTACAACCACGTACATTCAGCCTGAGAGATCCGTTGCGGAAATAACGCCCAATTAAGGGGTGAGTAACGCAACACCGATGTTACCGCAAACCGCCTTAATCACTAAAATTAACGCATAGTAAAAATGCCACGCGTTACGAATCACTCTTAAGCAATTTGTTAGTACATGCGCTACTTCTATTTATGCACTCCAAGATATTGAAAAGTGGCATGATATGAAAGGCTTTGAACACTGAAGTGAGACGGGCAGCTACAAAACTTTACCGTCATTGAGAGATGAAAGTTGGCTAGAAGAAAAACGCACTGAACGCCCCTACTTTCACTCACTTCAAATTAGAAAAGGATTCGATCCTCGCACTTTGATGGCAACACTCAAAGAAAGATAAGATTCACTTAGGAAGTAAAGCTGAAGCGAAAAAGCGCCAAAGAAATAGGCTAAGAGTTAGAAACCGTAAACGGTGAAATCAAAGCGAACACTCCGCATATAGTGCCACCGGAAAGAACGTGAAAGGCACTAACTTTAAGGTGTAAAGACGAGCGCCAAAACAGATAAACACCAAAACTTATAACCTTTGATGTCAAACCCGTACTAACGCCCAATTAAGGTGTGAAGCACGTTACCACAAACTCAAATTGGACACCGTAATCACTGAGTTTGATTCAAACCAAAAATGCCAAGCGTGCTGAATCACTCTTAAATTGTTTGTTAGCAGTG
>NZ_NIGY01000227.1:0-202 GCF_003123985.1 Vibrio sp. T9 | reverse complement strand
TTGACTTTCAAAGTGGAAAGCGTATTATACGCACCTCGCTTAAGTGCTAAGGCACTGAAAGCCAAGCTCTTTAACAATATAGACCTATCAATCTGTGTGGGCACTCGTTGATGATAATCCAATTAGAAGCTTCGGCTTCAAATTAGGTTTCAATGATACGAAGTGACCATTGAATCTTCGGATTCAGCACAGTCAATTCAAA
>NZ_NIGY01000226.1:0-206 GCF_003123985.1 Vibrio sp. T9 | reverse complement strand
AAGTTCTCAAAGTATTCATTTATGAATACAACTAAAAACACATTCAAGTGTTCTTGGAATTTGAGTCCGGCAAAATCGAATGTCTCTCGCTCATTCAAATAATGAGAGACAACTTTGGTTGTTTAACATCAATTCGAAACTCCTTCGGGTTGTATGGTTAAGTGACTAAGCGTACACGGTGGATGCCTTGGCAGTCAGAGGCGATG
>NZ_NIGY01000225.1:0-216 GCF_003123985.1 Vibrio sp. T9 | reverse complement strand
GGGGACGCTTACCACTTTGTGGTTCATGACTGGGGTGAAGTCGTAACAAGGTAGCGCTAGGGGAACCTGGCGCTGGATCACCTCCTTAAACGATGATTATTGCGATGAGTGTTCACACAGATTGATACGGTTTATAAAGTAAAGAGACGATACTGGGTCTGTAGCTCAGGTGGTTAGAGCGTTCGCCTGATAAGCGAGAGGTCGGTGGTTCGAGTC
>NZ_NIGY01000224.1:0-219 GCF_003123985.1 Vibrio sp. T9 | reverse complement strand
AGTGGTTTTTACTACCTAATCTGGGCTTATCGCAAGTTAATACGTCCTTCATCGCCTCTGACTGCCAAGGCATCCACCGTGTACGCTTAGTCACTTAACCATACAACCCGAAGGAGTTTCGAATTGAAGTTAAACAACCAAAGTTGTCTCTCATTATTTGAATGAGCGAGAGACATTCGATTTTGCCGGACTCAAATTCCAAGAACACTTGAATGTGTT
>NZ_NIGY01000223.1:0-236 GCF_003123985.1 Vibrio sp. T9 | reverse complement strand
TTGTTGTTTGTAAAGTTCTCAATGTTTATCGAAAGATAAACACCAAAAAACACATTCAAGTGTTCTTGGCTTTTTGTTTTCATTTTTTCTAAAAATGAAGGTAAAGAGATGAGTCCGGCAAAATCGAATGTCTCTCGCTCATTCAAATAATGAGAGACAACTTTGGTGATTTGATTATCAACTCGAAACTCCTTCGGGTTGTATGGTTAAGTGACTAAGCGTACACGGTGGATGCC
>NZ_NIGY01000222.1:0-242 GCF_003123985.1 Vibrio sp. T9 | reverse complement strand
GGAACTCCAGGGAGACTGCCGGTGATAAACCGGAGGAAGGTGGGGACGACGTCAAGTCATCATGGCCCTTACGAGTAGGGCTACACACGTGCTACAATGGCGCATACAGAGGGCAGCCAACTTGCGAAAGTGAGCGAATCCCAAAAAGTGCGTCGTAGTCCGGATTGGAGTCTGCAACTCGACTCCATGAAGTCGGAATCGCTAGTAATCGTGGATCAGAATGCCACGGTGAATACGTTCCC
>NZ_NIGY01000221.1:0-245 GCF_003123985.1 Vibrio sp. T9 | reverse complement strand
TCGATTAGTTTTAAAAAATAGTGTTCAGATCGCTCTGGCGCATAGTCGAATTCTTTTATATGACTTTGTAACTCAGATAACTTCATAACATCCTTTTTGTATCATTTTTCATAAAGCGTATAACGCCTTGCTAAGGTGTGAGTAACGCAATACAAAAGCTACCGCACAGCGCCTTAATCACATAAGCCACCGCAAAGTAAAAATGCCACGCGTTACGAATCACTCTTAAGCAATTTGTTAGTACA
>NZ_NIGY01000220.1:0-246 GCF_003123985.1 Vibrio sp. T9 | reverse complement strand
ATTCCGATTAACGCTCGCACCCTCCGTATTACCGCGGCTGCTGGCACGGAGTTAGCCGGTGCTTCTTCTGTCGCTAACGTCAAACAACGCCGCTATTAACGACGCCGCCTTCCTCACGACTGAAAGTACTTTACAACCCGAAGGCCTTCTTCATACACGCGGCATGGCTGCATCAGGCTTGCGCCCATTGTGCAATATTCCCCACTGCTGCCTCCCGTAGGAGTCTGGACCGTGTCTCAGTTCCAG
>NZ_NIGY01000021.1:0-21847 GCF_003123985.1 Vibrio sp. T9 | reverse complement strand
CATTGGTAGGAAATTGTTCAACTTTACTAGATGCCTGATCACTTGCACACCCAATAAGTTGTGTTGCAATAAAAATTACAAATATAACTCTCATGAGTTCTCCTTTTGATTAGAGCTGCTAACGCCCAATTAAGGTGTGAGGTACGCAATACGGTGCTTCCGCATACCACCTTAACCACTAAAACCAACGCATAGTAAAAATGCCACGCGTGCCGAATCACTCTTAAATTGTTTGTTAGTACGCTGTTCTAAAACTTTTTGGTTTGCACCAAGATATTGAAATATAGCACGAAACTGTTGGTTTAAAACGCTGAAGCCAAACGGACAACCGCCAAACTAGAACTCAATCTCAAGACGCAAGTGGGCTAGAAGAAAAACACGCCAAAACTACCCTATTTCGACCATTTTCAAATTAGCATAGGATTCGGTCACCGAACTTTGACAACCACGCCAGCATGCCGAATTTAAAACTAAAAACTAACAACACAAAAGAAGCCACACCAGAGAAATAGCCCGAAAGTTAGAACCCGTAAACGGTGAAATCAACGCGAGCGCTCCTCATATAGTGCCACCGGAAAGAACGTGAAAAGCACGCCCGTTCAGGTGTAAAACTTGGAAAAGAAACCAATAAACACTGAATTTTTTACCTTTGATGCCAATCCCGTACTAACGCCCAATTAAGGTGTGAGGCACGCAATACCGATGCTTCCGCATACCACCTTAACCACTAAAACCAACGCATAGTAAAAATGCCACGCGTGCCGAATCACTCTTGAATTGTTTGTTAGTACGCTGCTATTAAACCTTGTGGTTTGCACCAAGATATTGAAATATAGCACGAAAAATTGTGGCCTAAAACGCTGAAGCTAAAGGGACAACTGCGAAACTAGGACCCAACCTCAAAACGCAAGTTGGCGAGAAGAAAAACACACCAAACTACCCTATTTTGACCAGTTTCAAATTAGCAAAGGATTCTGTCACCAAACATTCACAACCACACCAAAGAACCGAATTTAAGGCAAAAACCAACCGCAAAAGAGAAGCCGCGCCCACGAAATAGCCCAAAAGTTAGAAGCCGTAAACGGTGAAGCCAAAGCGGAAACTCCGCATATAGTGCCACCGGAAAGAACGTGAAAGGCACTCCCGATCAGGTGTGAAGTTTAGAAACGAAACCGATAAACGCCTAAATTTTGACCTTTGATGCCAACCCCGTACTAACGCCCTGTTAAGGTGTGAGCAACGCAATACCGATGCTGACGCATACCACTTTAAACGCTAAAACCAACGCATAGTAAAAATGCCACGCGTTGCGAATCACTCTTAAACAGTTTGTTATGCTCATTCTTCAAGAGTGCACCGAAACTTGTGATCCCTATCTTTAGCGGTAATCGTTTCACCATAGGTATAGCATTCAAGTGTCAGCTCGTTGTTTTCAATTATTACGATAAACCCAACATCAACATTGCCTAATTTTCCTATAAATACAGGTTCTGAAACAACATGTCTGTTTATGGGTATTGAACGGGACTTTAGCGTCAAAAAGTACCCAGCACCGGTAAAATAAATCTGCTGATTAAGATCTACACTATTAACAATAGTTTCCCAGTCAATCGAAAGAGAATCGAGCGCACTTTTAATAATGACCTTTTCAAACAATTTCATCGCTTTCTCTTTGAGCATAACGCCGCATTAAGGTGTGAGCGACGCTTGGCTATACTTTAGCGAAGCGAAACTGCCAAGCGTTGCGAATCACTCTTAAATGCCTTGTTAGTTTTTACTACTCAACACCTACAAAAACTTCTCTATGAGGACTTCGTCTACGTATTCCCCACGAACTTTTGCATGCTTCTTCGCAGTACCTACAATTTCAAAGCCTTGTTTAAGATAAGCTGCCAAAGCTCGCTCATTATCACTACGGACGTAAGCAAATAGCTTTTCATAGCCCTTTTGCTTAGCAACTTCGAATGTCGAGTTGAAAAGCTCTTTTGAAACACCTTGACCACGAGCATTTTCACAGACAAACGTACCAATTATGCCTACGTGGTCAAAAGCTTTTGTGTATTGTGCGAACGGCTCAATATTTTGGAAACCAATAACCGTTGAGTCACTTCCGGACAACACAACTGTAAACACACCGTGCTCAGGAAATTGAGCAATAAACTCTTTTTCTTCTTCAGGGGTAAAGGTTGTGTCCAATACCGTGTATAAGCCTTCAATAATGATGGGATTGAGGACACTTGTAATGCCTTCAGCATCATCGAGAGTCACCTGACGTACAACTAAACTCATGCAACTTAACTCCTATTGTAATTGGAATTGCTTTGTACATGAGTTCAAGATTTCCGGCAACAACTAACGCCCTGCTAAGGGGTGAGCAACGCAATACCGATGCCGCCGCACACCACCTTAATCACTAAATTCAACGCATAGTAAAAATGCCACGCGTTGCGAATCCCTCTTGAGCAGTTTGTTAGTCGCGAGGCACCGAGCGACAATTTTAAGCCGAACTAAACTTTGCGAACAACAAACTTTATGTGCTTTGATGCACTTAAGTCAGGCGTAGTCGCAAAGCAGCTATTCAATGAAACCACTTGGAACAAACAACGCCGTAGAAAACGGACTGACAACACCAAAAAGCGTTTTTGGAAAGCCAATTTCACAGTGCGGACTTTCAACAAAGTCACTGAAACCACGTGGAACTTACAACACCAGAGAAAACGTCCTTTCAGCAAGTAAATAAGCTTTTAAACCAACAAACTCACCGGGCAGATTTGCAACCCAAAACAGATTTTCGATTGCCCCGCCCTATCACCACCAAAGAACGAAACAACCGCTTGGAAAATAGCAATGCATTGACTTAGAACCGATGAAACTGAGCTTTGACCGTCGAAGATGGAACTATGAATCAAACAGCCAGTAGCCAAGTTTTGAGCTTAAAAACATGATTTTGACTGCTAGCTTTTTCTGGCGACTAACGCCGCATTAAGGTGTGAACGACGCTTGGCTATACTTGAGCGAAGCGAAACCGCCAAGCGTTGCGAATCACTCTTAAATGCTTTGTTAAGTGTAATTTTCACTCCGCAAGTAACTTATGTAGTTCTTGCTCCTTAGCTTTCAAGCTAGGCTGAATTTCTTGTAACTTAGAAAGGATAAAGCTTTGCAAATGATGTGATATCTGGCTTCCTTTGGTCGCAAAAGCTTGCCCAGCAGGTGATTCAAAAAATTCTACTAACCCTTTTAGCTCTTCATCTGAATACATTTCTTGATAAGCGCTAGCAATATGATCTTTAATTTTTGGGTCAGAATAAATGCTCATTTGAAGATTAATGATGTCATTAAATATTATTTGAGCATCATCTTTTTTGCTATCAGGGATGTTCTTGTTAGCTTCGACCTGCTTCTCTAGCATATTTCGCATTGAATCAGACATCTGCTTCACCGATGCATCGACTTCCATCAAATCATACAGTCTCAACGACAGCTCTTTTGGGCTTGATTCCGCAAATACAGATGTTGAAATTACCAATAATAGAAATAAGATTTTTTTCATAACTCCCTCATTACACTTAACGCCGCGTTAAGTAGTGAGCAACGCTACCACTAAACCTAACCATACCACCGTAAACACATAACCCAACGATGGAATGAAAAATGCCATGCGTTGGGAATCTGCCTTAAACGCTTTGTTATAAGCCATTAACCAGCGCCTCCCATTTGTTGACTCTTTGTCTAATTTTGCTCATAGAGTCCTCAGCAAGTTGAGTTATTTTTTCCTGATTATCTTTCGCCTTATCCCAATAATCCTTAAATTGACCACTTTCATGTGGATCTTGATATTGATAATCAAGAGACTCGGAACGGCTTTCTTTTTCAATTGCTCGTATAGAGTGATAGATATCGTCAGGATAAAATGGTCTTTTCTTTTCTCGAACAACATAAAGTGCACGAAGTGCCTGATAATAACGAGTTAACCTTTCATCCTTGATTTCCTCTTCAGATTTTTTAGGATCTACAAAATCAAATACTGGTCTTAAACTTAAGCTTGCATCGCGTACATCTACTAGTAGTGCCGAAAGCTCGGAAAGAACCTCATATTCTTTCTCATACCTAAAGCCGTGAGTATTTATTTGAGAAGACAATTCAGCTCTTGTTGTTTCAAGCTGTTTAGCATGAATTAGCTTTACATCCTCAATTTTTCTCGTAATTTCAGTAATATCTTCTTTTGTAGCTAAGTTCTTACCTTTTTCAGACGAGTATGAAAAGAGCATTTTTCTAAACAAAAAAATGCAGCCAACACTAACAAGAATTAGTATTTGAAGGGTAATTATTAATGCTGATTCCAATTTATCGACTCCTTTGGCTTATAACGCCGCGTTAAGGGGCGCAGGCACGCAATACAAAAGTGACCGCATAACACCTTAACCACTAAACACAACGCAAATTGAAAATGCCACGCGTGCCAAGTCCCTCTTGAACGCTTTGTTAGGCAAATTTCCAGTTGAGAGCTTTAGCCTCATGCTCTTTAATGAAGCTGTCTTTATGGCGGCAATATACATCTATGTCATTGTTGCAGATTGCTGCTCCAGTTTTCTTTAACACACCATACTCATCGGCCACTTCAGGAAAAGCGATAAGATACTCTTTAAAAGCAATGTGTCTTTGCGCTTCATGTGAACCTGTTAGAAAGGCGTGGACTTGATGAGTTCGTTGAACCCCACCTTTTTGAAAGTAGCGCCTACCCGGGATACCAAACTCACCTTTAGCAAGATAACCTAGCGATTCCATCAAGCAACTTTGCTCATCCAGCTCACTGAGACATTTAACTTCAAGTAGAATATCTATAATTGGTTTCGCACATAGACCTTCAACTGAAGTGCTACCGATATGGTGAACTCCCACCACATTTTCTTGACTTAACGCATTACAGATTAGCGCTTTCTCTCGGTTAAAATCATCAGCCCACGACGACTGAAAATCTACGACTTCAATTATTCTTAAACTCACGCCTATCTCCATTTGCCTAACGCCCTGTTAAGGTGTGAGCAACGCAATGCCGAAGCTTCCGCATACCACCTTAAACACTAAACGCAACGCATAGTGAAAATGCCACGCGTTGCGAATCCCTCTTGAACAGTTTGTTAGGTGGGATTTTCGCACGCCATAAGCAATGCTTTCAGCTCTAAATTCAATGAAGCCTCACCAATTTTTCTTGCTGAATTTCCCAATTGATTGCGGTAATTACAATCGGCTCCCGCCTCTAATAATAACCTAACACCTTCAATATTCTCATTGATTGCAGCAATCATTAATGGTGAGTTGTAAACATACTCCTGAGTAAGAAGTAAATTGGGATCACCTCCATTATCAAGAAGTAGCTTTAATATTTTGTTATTGGAGAAGTTAGCAGATGCAAAAACTGGGCTATTCCCGTCATAATTCTGTATGTTGGGGAGCGCACCACTTGATAGTAAAGTTTTTACCAGTTCATGGTCACCAAGAAATGACGCCATGAGTAATAGTGACGCTCCACATGAATTGACTGTATTAACGTCCATTCCCTTCTTCAACAAACGTTGAGCATACGAGCTGCTTTTTCCCTCAATCATCTGATAAATTGCGATATTTATAGGACTACTAGGGTCGTTTCTGCTTTTGCAAGAACTTGAATCACTTGTCAAAAACACTATGGATAAAGCTGCTAGTAAAAATCGCTTCAAAATAACCCCTCCTAACGCCCTGTTAAGGTGTGAGCAACGCAATACCGATGCTTCCGCAAACCACCTTAACCACTAAACACAACGCATAGTAAAAATGCCACGCGTTGCGAATCACTCTTAAACAGTTTGTTAAATTCGTTCTAACGTATACATGCCCAACTTTCTAATTTCATGGAGTAGAGGCTTTACAGACTCTCGACACTCAAAGTAAAGAGAACATGTATCGTCATAACCTTGTACGAAAACAGCCCGATATTCTGGAATTACGAGCTGCAAAGCATCAGCATCCGTAACTGAAAACCTAGATAAACGGCGGACAAACAAAGAACTGTTTCTTGGCTCCTTAAATATCAACCGACTAACAGATCTATATTTGTACTGGTAACACGAAACGTCCTCCGCTAGAAGACGATGAAACAAATGCCAACGCAGGTCGATATCGGCTTGTTGGTCTAACGAACGATTAGTAAAATATTGCTCAAACTCTTCTCGTGTTAACCAATGATCGAACACAGTGATTGCAACACATTGCCAATCTTCAATGCTCTCGTTCGTTTTATTGTCTAGAGCGGAATAAAGTGATTTGAGGCTCCCCTGCACCCCTTTTGATACATTTCGAAATGCTCTCATAAACCCTCAAGAATTTAACGCCGCGTTAAGGGGTGAACAACGCCACCACCGAACTTAACCTATTGTGCCGTAAACACTAAAACTGATTCAAACTGAAAGTGCCAAACGTTGTGAATCCCTCTTAAACGCCTTGTTATGCAGCTGCTAGTTCCACACGCATTAACTTTATCAGCTCTTCGTAACTGCTATAAAATTTATCATACGCTTCTTTTTCAGGTTGTTTGTACTTTAGCGTCGGATCAGGAGATTGGATTGTGATATAAGCTTGATCACCTATTTTTTGTGGCGCAGGAAATGCTTTGAAATACAGAGGCATCCAATCTTGAAATAGATCAGCGACATAGAAATATTGCTTGGCGACATCTCTTGAAGCGATAAGGTTAATTTCGGCAGTTAATTTACTAAATGCCTCTGACAAGTTATTGCTTTCGTAGTTTTTAGTACACTTGATTGCACTTTCATACAACTCATGAGTTCGTACATACAGTGCCTTTTTCTCGTTAAACTTAGCATCTGCCGTTGCTTGTTCACGCGCTATTTCACTTGTTCGATGTGTTAATTTCCACATTGTAATTGCTGAGATAATGGTGAACACCCCAGCGACTACAGCTGCTATCACTGCGACATACTCTTTCATAATACTCCTTTGCTGCATAACGCCGCATTAAGGGGTGAACAACGCCACCACCAAACCTAAACCATTGTGCCGTAAACACTTAAGCCAATTCAAACCAAAACTGCCAAGCGTTGTGAATCCCTCTTGAATGCTTTGTTAGTTGGTGGAGTTTAACGCGTTCTGAAGACCTTTCCAGTCTTTGCACCCAAGATAAACATTTTTACCACTAGTCAGTGTTAACTTAAGAGCTTTACTCACAGAAGCATTGTACAGCCAGCCATCTTTTAACATACGGATCCCTATACCTTGATACCACTTAGTCTCATAAAGTGAAGTCTGTACAATGTCAGACAGTTCCACTTCTTTGCGAAGAAAGCCGAAACCAAAATACCAGTAAATTTTATTTCCACTGACTCCGACTGTCATAGAGTAAAACAATACAGCTATAACCAAATTGATTAATAATGCAATCACTGCGCTGCTTATGTGGCTAGACGTAAATATTATGATCGCGCTTAGGATAAAAAGGAGGGTTAGTAATACTTTATTAACCTCTGTTTGTTTATACATAGCTTGCAATCCTTTGAACCAACTAACGCCCTGTTAAGGGGTGAGCAACGCAGTACTGAAGCCACCGCATACCGCCTTAAACACTAAAACCAACGCATAGTGAAAATGCCACGCGTTGCGAATCCCTCTTGAACAGTTTGTTAGAGCGCAACTCAAAGGTTGAATAGAACTTTCAAAAGAGAATTTACCAAGGAAGAGATCCCTAGAAAGAGAACTACTGACAAACCTATCGCTATTATCAGTTTAAACTCGACAAACTGACCTACAACTGCATCACCATATCTACCTCCCAGAAACTTTCTCGATTCGTCTCCTACCGTAGATTTGACTTCATCTGTGACCGTATTGCGATCTTTACCGATAAATTCTTTGAACAACATAAAGCCAAAGGGAGCGATAATAATGCCGGCGATAAGATATGAAATGTATTCAATTATGTCCGTCATATTCATTATTTTTCTCCTGCGCTCTAACGCCCTGTTAAGGGGTGAGCGACGCAATACCGAAGCCGCTGCATACCACCTTAAACACTAAAAACAACGCATAGTGAAAATGCCACGCGTTGCGAATCCCTCTTGAACAGTTTGTTAAATTGCAGCTTACGCGCTTGCAATTTGCTTCACCAGATTTGACGCTACCGTAATATAAGCCTTTGCATCACTCTCATTTAAGTTTGTGACATCCGAATGCACTAATTGATTACGGAGATGTCGAAGCTCATTAAATGACTTAAGCTGTTGATCATTAAACACACCGCACTGATGGAGATAACTCCCTAATTTCAAATTACCCTTAAAGGGTGTCGTATTCGAAGTACTCCAAAACGAGGCAGCTTTAGAAGCAGAAGCACTCTCTAATTCCATCCACGCTTCAAGGACGGCAGCTCGGGTGGAAAAAGACAGGATGTTCATTGCTGGAGTATCGACTTCCTCTTTTTCTTGAATATTTGCTTCAGATTTCAATGCTTGCACCTGCTCTGAAAACTCCATTTCTAACTCTTTATATTTCAGCTTTCGCATAAAAGGAGCTAAGGCAATTAGAGGTTTTCGCAGCAAAAATAGACCGCCTCCAATCGTGAGCGGCCAAGCAAGGGCTTTAGTCATTTCAACAATAAATGTGTACTTATCCATTTCTATTCCACGAATCCCAAATGCAATTTAACGCCCTGTTAAGGTGTGAGCAACGCAATACCGATGCCGCCGCATACTACCTTAAACACTAAAACCAACGCATGGTAAAAATGCCACGCGTTGCGAATCACTCTTAAACAGATTGTTATGCATTTACACTACCGAAGACCGCTTTACTTCCCAGTACTTAAGCTCTGCGTCATCAAATTTTTGTTCGAGCGCATCTAGGTCATGCTTGATTTTGAAATTTCGTTCGTCGTCAGTGATAGGAAGTAACCAAGCTACGTGAGCGTGGGAACTATTTAGAGGCATTATTTCCAAGTCCTCTCCAAATGGATACGGCAACGAAATTAGCCAGTTTTCACAGTTAGAACCCTCAAGCCAAGGCTCACCAATAGGCAAGGTATGGCCAAAACCCAAATTATGATTCGAATGGTAATAAGTTACCATTGCCAGCATTTCAACTAGACGATTTGACTCGATCGGTGATACGACAACAAACTCGTGAAGAGCTGAATCACTGTGTGTAATCTCTGATGCACCTACTGAGCAATACACCCACATATTAATTTGAGGGCCAGGTGCAAACCTGACAACCTGAAAATCGGGTACAATTTTCTTAATTGGCCCAAGCTCCCAAGACAATATCTCGAAATCATGACCTTCAAAGAACTCTGCGTAATGTTCAATAATCTTTTCTTTAGTAGACTTCATAATATCCTTGATGCATAACGCCGCGTTAAGGGGCAGCAACGCGCTGCCGCCAAACTTCAATTTACCACCGAAAACACAGATACCAAGATTTGAGCCGAAGTCGCCACGCGTTGACTGTCCCTCTTGAACGCTTTGTTATGTGCCCAAACTCATTGTGTACTCTGTGTGGCCAGTATGCTCGTCCAATTGTTCACCGACTACTGTAAACCCTTGAGACACATAGAACTGATAACTAGCCTGATTTTCTTTGTATACGGAAAGACTTAAGACCGCTCTTTGAGCTTTAGCGTGATTTAACAATTGCTTACCGATACCTTTACCCTGAAACGCAGGAAGCACGAATATAGCAGCCAAGTTATTTTCATACAGCGCGTAAAAACCAACTATTCTTGACTCGATTTCGTAAACAAAAACCTCTGAAGCTGGAATATAAATATTACGCATGTTCTCAGCTTGAGATTCCCAGAAGTCAGCAGAGACGAAATCGTGAGCTTTAACGGAAACTTCAAGCCAGATTTCAAGAACTGAATCTAAGTCGATTGAATTGTATTTCCTTATCATTTTTGAGCTCTGGATTGTCAAATTTACCGGGGCAACATAACGCCGCGTTAAGTAGTGAGCAACGCTACCACCCAACTTAAACCATTACACCGTAAACACAAAACCCAACATTGAACTGAGAGTGCCAAGCGTTGGGAATCTGTCTTAAACGCTTTGTTATGCTACCTTTTTGCCATTGGATGGTCTGGGTTTAATTGAAGAAGATCCCATAAGTTTCCATACAAGTCTTCAAACACTGCTACCGTTCCATAGTCTTGTTCAGCTGGCTCTCGGACAAAGTTAATACCAATAGATTTCATGCGCTCAAAGTCACGCCAGAAATCGTCAGTATTTAAGAACAGAAATACTCGACCACCTGCTTGATTGCCAATGAAATCTTGCTGCTCTTGCTTCGAGGCTTTGGCAAGTAACAACGTAACACCATGAGAATTTGGTGGAGCTACAACCACCCAACGTTTATCTTGTTCAGGTTGATAAGTATCTTCAATAAGCTCAAATTTGAGTTTGTTTACGTAAAAATCAATTGCTTCATCATAATCTTTTACAACCAAGGCAATATGGACAATGTTCTGTTTCATAGCATTCCTTATTTAAGATTTCGCCCGGTAGCATAACGCCGCGTTAAGTGGTGAGCAACGCAGACCACTGCACCTAAAGTATTGTGCCGTAAACACTAAAACCGATTCAAACCTAAAATGCCAAGCGTTGGGAATCCGTCTTAAACGCTTTGTTAGGCATCTTGTTTATCATGCTCTTGTTTTATTATTTTTTGTGCCAACCACTCTAACGCTGAGTTCCCGAAAATAACAGCAACTAGGAATAACCACCAAGATTCAGGTACATCTTTACCTTTAATCGCGTTTTGAACCAGCTCAAGTGTTGACTCATCGAGTAAGCCAGAAATTGCTAAACTAGCAGATGACAATGCCGCCCCCCAAACAATAAACCCTATCATTAATGATAAAGAGACCTTGAATACTCTACTCGAAATTTCCTCGATAAATAAATGTGGTTTTTGCCAAGCCGCAATAACCAACATTCCGGCAATACTCGTCATGACATAATTTTCATCAAACACTTCCAACATTTCCTCCTTGATGCCTAACGCCCTGTTAAGGTGTGAGCAACGCTATGCTAATGCTCCCGCATAACACCTTAACCACTAAACCTAACGCATAGTAAAAATGCCACGCGTTGCGAATCACTCTTAAACAGTTTGTTATACGCTTTTTGACCCAACATATATACCACTTGCATGGGATGCGCTTTCATACCGTTTAATATTTGTGATTATGTATTTAATACTCTCTTCATCATCACCCAAGCCTTTAGATATACGTACCATGAAATACACGATACGAGACCATGCTTTGAAGTGGTCATCCGTTAATTCAGACGCTACCGGAAGCAAGTTACCAAAGGTATTTAGGTCAATGTCACATTGAGAACGAATGGCATCAATTTCTTGAGTAGCTAAGCCATTTGCTTTGATAAAATCAAACAAGTTGTCGAGGTACTCAATGTTCTGCTTATGTTCTTCACCATAAAAGTTACCTACACGATACTTACGGGGTAATGTTTTAAATCCGTGTCGTAAGAAAAAAATCAGATACTCTCGTAAGCGCTTCTCTTTGACGATTAAAAGCTGTATTCGATTTTGTTCCTGCCAGCGATCTACGATGAACAATATAATGCATAGCTCGATTAGCATCCCGGTCAATTCAGGCAACAGATTTCCCGAAAAGTACTCCGCAGGTTCATTTATGTAGAACCCAACTCGGATACACACTAACAGTAGGATGACAATCACGATGGTAAATGTCCCCTGCTTAGTATTACCTGGTATCCAATTCATTCTTTGTTATTTTCCTCTGACTACGTATAACGCCCTGTTAAGGTGTGAGCAACGCAATACCAATGCCGCCGCATACCACCTTAATCACTAAAACCAACGCATGATGAAAATGCCACGCGTTGCGAATCACTCTTAAACAGTTTGTTAAGTTACGGACTACACGTTGTCTATCAACCAGTTAAACTCTTTCGTTAAGAATTTTGATTCCGTAATGTCCAAATAACGAACAAACCTTTGGTTATTCCTAGCCATATCTGCCCTAGTAAATGGAGTTTTATCTTTGAGCTGTATGTAAAAAGGTGTCAATCGAAACTGGACCAAAAAACCAGATGACATAAAAAAGAACAAATGCTCATTGCTCTCTTGAACTGGAACATGAGTCAAGTTCATCAATATATTCCTAATGGTTAATTCATCTAACCGATGTGATTTATCAGTCACTCGAAACATAGTAATTTTTATAAACTCATCTATGTCGATCTCACTAGAAACCCTAAGGGTGTTTTTCTTGATACACTGTTTCAAGACATCATTTAGGTTAGATAGATTTACCTGCTGAAAATCTGAAAGACTTGAAATCGAAGCCCTCCAAATAATATAGATACCATTTTTGATATTTGAATTTTTTGAACTCTATGCAGTTACTATGCTTGGTAACGTTACTACTTTTTTTAAGCAATTCAAGTCCATATTTCTCGTAGCGCCGATTAAGAAGTTGTTCACAGCTTTGGCATAACAAATACTCTTTAGGATCCGCATTTTCGTAACGCAAAGAGCTGCATCTCGACAGAGTATATAACTGAGAATCGCCTTTCTTAACACTTTTAATAATTGAGCTCGGAATGATATGTGAGTTTTGCAAAATATCTTCTTTATCACAAAGCTTACAATTTCCAATATTGTCCATATATTCTCCGAGTAACTTAACGCCCTGTTAAGGTGTGAGCAACGCAATACCGAAGCTTCCGCATACCACCTTAAACACTAAACGCAACGCATAGTAAAAATGCCACGCGTTGCGAATCACTCTTAAACAGTTTGTTAGGGCAATTTGAACCCCTTGCGCTTTTGAGATATTTTTTTCGAAAGCTCTAAGATGCCTATTTTGTCTCGCAAAGCATCAATTACAATACGAGCTGTAATTGCTCCTAAATAAACTCCAGAAACGATACCTGTGATTAAAGGTGATAAGTTGAATATTTCTTCGGAACCCAATGCTTTAACATATGCCAAGTAGAGCATGATGATAGCTGGAACAATACCGAGTTTATCAACAATTCCAACAAGGAAACCCACCCTCGATTCTAAATACCTGATGCGATCCTCAAAGAGGACCTTAACGCAGTCTATGCTGTCATCACCGAAGGTTGAAATTTCTTCCGCGACTATATAGTCCGACCGATATCTTTCATTTATATCTTTTAAAGTTTCTTTTGTTGCACCCACAAAGAAGCGAACTGTAGAAATGAATGAGGACAATGAATACAGTACAAGAAATGCAAAAAAAGCAAATAACGATATGTAAGAAGTAGTAGCGTCACCTAATAGAGCTGCAATCAAAGCAATAGCTAAAGATACAACGCCCGCCAGAAATGAGAGTGCTTCCATTTTATTGGCAATAAAAAAGTTCTTAACATCGTTTAGTGCACTCTCTTTCGATATTAAGCATTCAATGATCGCACCAATATCATCACTGTTCAAAATATACTCCTATTGCCCTAACGCCGCGTTAAGGTGTGAGCAACACTGCCCCAAACACTAAAGCATTGTGCCTTAAACACTAAACCCACCTTGAACTAAAAATGCCAAGCGTTGCGAATCACTCTTAAACGCTTTGTTATGTTGCTTTACGACCCCGCCCAGAAAAACTCTACCCTAATACCACTTGGGTCATAACACATTAAATGTTTAGCGGGCCCTGATTTAACAAGTTCTGGACCAAACTCAATTTCGACACCCGACTTAACAAATTGATCACGCAACTCATCTAGTTGCCCTTCACTCTCTACGAGTAAAGCCAAGTGATGTAAACCAACATTCGTTTTTCTGTCAAATGGAACGGCTGCTTCAGCCTTAGACGCCCATAGTGTAAGCATGATATGCCCATCACTCACAAATATTGCTGGATAATCGGGGTTTCTTTTTACTTCACTCCAACCTAATTGCTCAATGAAAAACTTCGCGCTTGCTTCTAGGTCAGATACCGTTAAGCCTACGTGGTGTATACCTTTTGTTAACGTAATCATTTTGTTTCCTTACTCGTTTAAATTGTTGGCAAACAAAGATAACGCGACAGAAAATAAGCATCAATACACATATTTTGAACAACTTCGTCAGTCTATTAGAATACGGCAGTTCAACTAGCAACATAACGCCTTGTTAAGGTGTGAGGCACGCAATACCGAAGCCTCCGCATACCAACTTAACCACTAAAACCAACGCATAGTAAAAATGCCACGCGTGCCGAATCACTCTTGAACAATTTGTTAGCCCTTTTTCAAAAGGTTAAGACTTGTATACGACAACCAAACCACCAAGATTGCCAGTAAGTTTAGAGAAACTGTTACTTCATTGACATTCACACTTATCGGTACTTCAACTCCAGAAGAAAAGGCTAAGGAAAAGTTAGGTGTTTCTATGCCTATCATCTGAATTAAATAAAGAACGATCATTAACTTAAATACCCAAAGCTTCTTTTTTAACAACCCGTAAAAACTAGACAAGTTCAAGCTTAGCATCACTAAAACAATTGCAAATGTGAGAAAAAGACTCGAAGAGCTCAATTGATTTACTTGGGCAAGCAAGGTAAATAGTAGAAACAGAGTAACTGCAACAGATATACCCTGCAAAAACAGCAAGAACTTTGTTCTTTTTAAATGATTTTCAAACAATTTTATATTTTCTCCTTGAGGGCTAACGCCCTGTTAAGGTGTGAGCAACGCTATACCGGAGCTCCCGCATACCACCTTAAACACTAAACGCAACGCATAGTAAAAATGCCACGCGTTGCGAATCACTCTTAAACAGTTTGTTATGTTCGTAGCTTTTGTAGTCCTCGAATCGCCCTGTTAGTCGACTCTACCAAGTCAGCCCGTTTCAATTTTTCTCGAATTGCCAATGCTTTTATGAACTGTTGCTCTGCCAGTTTATAGTTGCCAACCTCAACGTTCAATTTACCCAAATGCTGCAAGCTAAAACTCAAAGAAAGCTCACAAGCAAAGTCCTGGCTTTTTAAGAATGCTTTTTCAGCGCCAATCATGTCACCTGAATATTGCAGAGCCATACCTGAAACATGGGTTGACCAGAACTTGTTCTTAACGCTAGACGTTGAAGTATGCACTTTGGAAGCCATCCGATAAGCTAACCTACAAAGCCCAATGATTCGTAAACAGTCGGCTATCAAGAGAAGCTGCCATTCTAGCTTCTCTTTTTTGTTTGAAAGCTTGAATACGAGGGCTTTATACAGATTTACAACAAGTTTCTGAAAAACGCCAGAAGTTACCCTGTCCCTTTGATATTCCACCATGTCCTCCAAGAACATAACGCCCTGTTAAGGGGTGAGCAACGCAATACTAAAGCCGCCGCATACCGCCTTAATCACTTAAACCAACGCACAGTAAAAATGCCACGCGTTGTGAATCCCTCTTAAACAGTTTGTTAGCTGCGTACCAACATTTTTGCCACATCAATTGCGACAACTTCAGTACCACAGAGGCTTGTATCCCAATTGAGACCCACAAGATGTCCATCGCTATGAATACCTTTTAGCCAATTATCAACGAATGAATCTAGGTTAATTGGAGTTGGGATATACAACTCCCAATCACCAATTGCGACCCGACTTGCGTATGCTCTATCTGACCAAAAAACATAAACTGATGCGTCTGGATACTGATTTGAATTACAAACTGCCCACCCACCATCAGGATGCTGAAGTCCCCAAACAGTTCGATTTTCGATTACTCTGTCGATAAATCTTATGTAATTGGAACTTGATGTAGCTTTATCTTGGATCATCATTTTTCCTCTAAGCAGCTAACGCTGCGTTAAGGTGTGAGTAACGCAATACAAAAGCTTCTGCATTGCACCTTAACCACTAAACTCAACGCACAGTAAAAATGCCACGCGTTACGAATCACTCTTAAACGCTTTGTTAGCTTGTTTTCTCCAACCTAATTTTGTACCTGCTATTAGCTCTCGTTGAGCAATTTCTGTATTACATATTTTAATTGCGTCACCTGTGATTGATTCGATTTCTCCTGCCAACTCCAAAAGTGGTTCAGCTTCTCGTACTTCAACACTATTGTTCTTCGCGACAGAAGCGCAAAAATCTTCCCAATTCTCAGCCAATACACTTAATCCCCTACCAACGGTAAGCACATCCAAAGCAAGCAAGCCATTAGGGATTTCGAATGTCGGTAAATCCATAAGAACTGAATGAGTATCAATCATCAAAGCAGGTGTAACTTGTGAAAAGTCGTCATCTTCTTTGGTTGAGAATGCCGTGGTTATGTCTTTACTTAGTTGATGAGACCTTACCATTAAAGCCTTCACGACCATCAGTTTATTTATTTCTGAAGTCGCAACACGCTCAGACTCTAACCTACGTTCATTTCGATATTGGTTATTAGAAATCAATGCTGCTGCAAAAATTGCCGCAATACTGCCAATAGCCTGTATCCACGCAGGCGCATTTTCCGAAAACCAATTGTTTGTGATGCTTGGTACAAAATACAGAGTTAAAACAATCGCAACTATCAACGCACACAAAAACAAAACAGATAATATATTTTCTTTCAAAGATCTCATGATGTCTCACTGCAAGCTAACGCCGCATTAAGGTGTGAGCAACGCTAACACCAAGCCTAAACCATGGTGCCCTAAACACAAAACCCAACGATGACACCAAAAATGCCAAGCGTTGGGAATCACTCTTAAATGCTTTGTTATATTAATTTATATTCTCGAAGTACTTTTTTAGAGCTAAGGCTCGGTCTTTTGTAATTTCAGTTATATCTGAAAGGGCGGTTAATCCCCACATGCTCCCTCGCTTGGAACCATAAATTGATTTGATATTGGCAACTTCAAGGTCACGATATTTAATCCATGAGCGTTGAGATTCTCGCAAACTGGACTTTTGATTACTATCCAAAACGTTCATCAACGTTTTGTAGTAATAGTTCAATTCTGCATCCCATTGTTCATGAGCTTTGCTACCGCAATTTCCTATACCGGCGGTGCTTGAGTTGTCGGATATACATGCTTCTAGCTCAACATCAATAGGGTGTTCAATTTGAGCAAATGAGCTAAAAGATGTCAGTAATAATAAAGGCAAGAATACTTGTTTCATACAATCTCAATATGTAATGACAATAGCAACGTTACACATATGATGGAGCACGGACAACAATTAGGCTCAATAATACGATCAATACCTAGTTGATATTTTGTGACTTGGCGAATTAATATAACGCCGCGTTAAGTGGTGAACAACGCCTACCACCAAACCCAAACCTTTGTACCTTAAACACTTAAGCTGACTTGAACTGAAATCGCCAAGCGCTGTGAATCCGTCTTAAACGCCTTGTTAGGCGAAGTTTCCCACCAGTGTTCAAGGATGTTTGAAAGCAGATTACCCGAAACCAAATAAGCGACCAAACACCTGCTGACTTTTTGTGATTCAAGAACCATAAAAGCCACTATGTTTCAGCCTAAGTTTCAACAACCACGAAATGCAGACCTTCAACAACAAAGTAAGTTTTGAACCCGAAAAGCCCAAAGGTGCAAACTCACAGCAAATTCGAAAGCCTCAATTGACTTGCCCTTGCCACACTTTAAGTCAGTGAAATTCACAACCAACCGACTGTGAAAACCAATGAGGCAACCCGCAAACTTTGATATATTTTGCGGGTTGAGTGATTCAAGAACTAGGGAAGATAAAGCTAAATTGCCGAAAAACCAGAACAAATGGTTAAAGAAAAATTAGAGATTTGAACCAAGAAATTTCTTACTGCGCCTAACGCCCAATTAAGGGGTGAGTAACGCAACACCGATGTTACCGCAAACCGCCTTAATCACTAAAATTAACGCATAGTAAAAATGCCACGCGTTACGAATCCCTCTTGAATTGTTTGTTAGCACGCTGCCATTTAAGCCTATGGTACACGCCAAGATATTGAAATATAGCACGAAATTCATAACTAAAAACACTGAAACCAAACGGACAGCTGCCAAACTAAAAACAAACTTCAAGACGTAAGTTGGCTAGAAGAAAAACATGCGAAACTGCACTTTTTCACCGCCTTCAATTTAGCAAAGAATACGGGCTTCGAACTTGAACGACAACGACAAAGAAACGCTTGTTTTACCGAAAATTTCTCAGCACCAAAGAAACCACGCCAGAGAAATAGCCCGAAAGTTAGAAACCGTAAACGATAAACTCAAAGCGAAAACTTCACATCTAGTGCCACCGGAGCGAACCTGAAAGGCACATTTGATCAGGTGTAAAGCGAGGAAAAGAAACCAATAAAAACAGAAACTTTTAGCCTTTGATGCCAACCCAGTGCTAACGCCCTGTTAAGGGGTGAGCAACGCAATACCGAAGCCGCCGCATACCACCTTAATCACTTAAACCAACGCATAGTAAAAATGCCACGCGTTGCGAATCCCTCTTGAACAGTTTGTTATGTGCGTGGTTGAAACTTACTCTACACTTGGCTCCGGTAAAACTGGTGGTGTACTGTCCATATAAGTTAAAAAGTTTTCCCATAACTCGTGCGTTCTTTGCTTAGTTAACTTAGTTTTGCACGATATAGCCATAATTCCACGAATAGTTCCATCACGCCATTGCGTATAAACCGAATCACAGTGAGAGGACATATATACTTGCCAATCCTGTTGAGCAAGCTTAATTGCTGCGATCAGTTCTAGGTCATGAGAGTTGTGCTCAAAGCTAGTGTTTAGATATTTGTCTAATTTAACTTGTGCTGACTCTAGTTCAATAGCGGCACATTGGTTTATCTCGATTGTGGTCATCACGTTATTACAGTCAATAGACTCTTCTTCAGCAAGAGCACCAAATGAAAGGCTAGCTAATATGATGATTAGACACTTATTCATCGTTTTCTCCGAAAGCACATAACGCCCTGTTAAGGGGTGAGCAACGCAATACAAAAGCCGCCGCATACCACGTTAATCACTAGAACCAACGCATAGTAAAAATGCTACGCGTTGCGAATCCCTCTTGAACAGATTGTTATATGCGTACTGGCGAGCTGTTAAGCACATTTTCAAAGTCGACCTTGCTCATCACTTTTACACCTCTTTGCGTTTCCCATCCTTTAATAAAGGGCACATCTACAAAGTGAGAACTCTGAACATTGTTCAAAACAAAATCTTGCCTCCTTTCAAGGCTTCCGTTTCGTCGGGGAACTAAACGTTCAGAAATAGAGACAATTACCCCAGTGAACGCCAGTCCATTATCTCGGTCAATGATATAAGCTCTATGATTTGGCTTAATTGAAGAAAGCTGAGCTCTATTGAGAGCATAACCAGTAGCATGCTCTAGCTGGCTAGCTGTAACAACGTCCCTTTTACCCTCGCTTTTCACTTTTTCTGCCGAGTGTCTTAGTACAATTATATTCATAAATATCCCTATTAAATTACGTTCCATTCTCGAGCATATAACGCCCTGTTAAGGTGTGAGCGACGCAATACCGAAGTTGCCGCATACCACCTTAACCACTTAAAACAACGCATAATGAAAATGCCACGCGTTGCGAATCACTCTTAAACAGTTTGTTAGGTTTTTACTCAAAGAGTGCTCTATAAACTGGCGAAGATTTACTCTCATTCAAATCAATGACTTTTACATGCTTCGAAGCATGCATGGCAAGTTTACGATCCATTGTAACCAAGTACGCATCTTCAATCTTTGCGATGCATGCAAAAACCAAATCTGCTCCATACAACTTATCAAAGCCATCCAACGTAAATAATTGATTAGCTTTTCGAATTAGTTCTTGGTCAACATCGTACATAAGAGCTCGGTCATCTAAAAGATAGAGCTCTCTAAGAACCGGTTTTCCTTTGCGAGCGAGCTTTGAGACCGTTGCATTTACTTCGAAAACAGCGAGAGTTGGAAATATATTTTGATAGTCAATATCAATCCAACCGTCAGAAAGATCTTTAAATAGGCTTCTACCCGGTGAATATCCATCATCATTCGATTCTTTAATATTTACTATTGCTGATGTATCCCATACAAACTTATGCATTTTACCTCCGAAAAACCTAACGCCCTGTTAAGGTGTGAGCAACGCAATACCCAAGCTCCCGCATACCACCTTAACCACTAAAACCAACGCATTGTAAAAATGCCATGCGTTGTGAATCACTCTTAAACAGTTTGTTATGTACCGCCTCAAAACAAGGCACTTTCAATTTGGAACCATTGCTCCATAAAAGGGATAAAGTCCCTTTGAGGTATGAACTTCTGTGCTGCTGTATTATTTTTTAAAAATACTTCCTCCAAAGCCCACACATGGTGGTCGGCGTAAACAGCCCACGCCTTTGCTCCATCGTTAAGCTCTAATCGGGATAGAGGCTTGACAGACAGATAGCCTTTTAACAAAGCTAATGACCTATGAAGCTCCAAATCGAACATAAACATGCATGCTCTCGCCAACTCATAACCAGGAGGCATGTTTTGCACTAAATCCCAGTCGATCACGTCGCTTACTGTGCAATTAGAATCAAAAAAGACATTGAAATGATGAAAGTCGCCGTGGATTAATTGCCTGCTTGTTAACGGGGTATATGAGTGCGCAGCTTCTGAGCTAGCTAGATAATCACGCTGTTGCTTTACTCTTCGTAGCACCGAGCTATTCGTATCAAACTCACTATTGGCTTCAATAGTGGCGACTATGTTTTGTAGTCTATCGACCCAAGCACTTTTACCCCAAGATAGCTCAATTGTTGGAAAGTCGTTTCCAACCACAGAAGCGAGTTGAACATGCAGGTCAGCAAGGGCTTTTCCCAGCTGAAAAGCATGAGACTCAGACAGAGCACTTTTTTCGATTAACGTTCCTTTTGCTTCAGGAAATAGAGCATAAAACTCATCACCTATTTTACAAAAGGAGTGGTGATCGCGCGTCAAAACAGGGGCAATTATAGTATTCAAATTTTTCGATAGCTTTCTCAGTAGCTCATGTTCTAACTTGATCTTAGCAACATTGCGAACACTATATTTTCTATGATAATAAGTCTCTGAGGATTGGATACGAAAAACATGATTCGTCGCACCAGCTGATTGACGTTTTATACTAGCGCCAGAACCAATCTGACTCCAGTTTTCACCAACCTAACGAACAAAACCACTCATAATTCCAGTTACCTCTTAGGTACATAACGCCGCATTAAGGTGTGAGCGGCGCTTGGCTATACTTGAGCGAAGCGAAACTGCCAAGCGTTGCGAATCACTCTTAAATGCTTTGTTAGCAATATGGCTCAACCCTATGCACTGAACTCTTCTAATGCTGAAACTGCCGCTTCAGCCTTGCCACTTTGAACAAAGATATGGTCGTGATAATAAGCTGCAATAACATTAGCGCTAATGCCCTTTGAAGCCAACTTGATAGCAACTGCTGCTGTAAGGCCAACGGCTTCCAAACTAGAGTGAACCGTTAAAGTGATTTGACTATATACACCATCAAACGACAAACCCGCGGTTTCTGCTACTGACTTTTCTAGGACTAAAGTTAAGCCCTCAGATTCAATAAATGTGGCAACTGGGTTTAGGTCAACATGGTCTGCTAGCACACCAGAAACTGTACAAAACACGAACTCTGTTTCCATTAGTTTTGGACTCATAGAACGCAATAATTCGTCTAGGTCTGTGATTCCTGACATATTGATTTCCTCTTATATTGCTAACGCCTTGTTAAGGGGTGAGCAACGCAATACCGAAGCCGCCGCATACCACCTTAGTCACTAAAACTAACGCATAGTAAAAGTGCCACGCGTTGCGAATCCCTCTTGAACAATTTGTTAGGTG
>NZ_NIGY01000219.1:0-246 GCF_003123985.1 Vibrio sp. T9 | reverse complement strand
CTGGAACTGAGACACGGTCCAGACTCCTACGGGAGGCAGCAGTGGGGAATATTGCACAATGGGCGCAAGCCTGATGCAGCCATGCCGCGTGTGTGAAGAAGGCCTTCGGGTTGTAAAGCACTTTCAGTCGTGAGGAAGGCGGCGTCGTTAATAGCGGCGTTGTTTGACGTTAGCGACAGAAGAAGCACCGGCTAACTCCGTGCCAGCAGCCGCGGTAATACGGAGGGTGCGAGCGTTAATCGGAAT
>NZ_NIGY01000218.1:0-248 GCF_003123985.1 Vibrio sp. T9 | reverse complement strand
AATTCCTCAAAGCGTGCATTGGTATGTTCAATATAAAAGTTAAAGATGTCGGTAATGCCAGCAACATCTTCAAATTTACCTGTTCGAATTTCCACGAAATGTCCTTTTTCTTCGAGCTTTATAACGCCGCATTAAGGGGTGAACAACGCCACCACTTAACCTAAACCATTGTGCCGTAAACGCTTAAGCTAATTCAAACCAAAACTGCCAAGCGTTGTGAATCCCTCTTAAATGCTTTGTTAGCAAGG
>NZ_NIGY01000217.1:0-252 GCF_003123985.1 Vibrio sp. T9 | reverse complement strand
TTGACTTTCAAAGTGGAAAGCGTATTATACGCACCTCGCTTAAGTGCTAAGGCACTGAAAGCCAAGCTCTTTAACAATATAGACCTATCAATCTGTGTGGGCACTCGTTGATGATAATCCAATTAGATACCTCGGTATCAAATTAGGTTTCAATGAAACGAAGTGACCATTGAATCTTCGGATTCAGCACAGTCAATTCAAACATTACTTTATGTAATGTTCAGTATTCATTGAGCCGAACAAAATCTTAAA
>NZ_NIGY01000216.1:0-255 GCF_003123985.1 Vibrio sp. T9 | reverse complement strand
TTGTTGTTTGTAAAGTTCTCAATGTTTATCGAAAGATAAACACCAAAAAACACATTCAAGTGTTCTTGGCTTTTTGTTTTCATTTTTTCTAAAAATGAAGGTAAAGAGATGAGTCCGGCAAAATCGATATGTCTCTCGCTCATTCAAATAATGAGAGACAACTTTGGTTGTTTAACATCAATTCGAAACTCCTTCGGGTTGTATGGTTAAGTGACTAAGCGTACACGGTGGATGCCTTGGCAGTCAGAGGCGATG
>NZ_NIGY01000215.1:0-255 GCF_003123985.1 Vibrio sp. T9 | reverse complement strand
GGGAACGTATTCACCGTGGCATTCTGATCCACGATTACTAGCGATTCCGACTTCATGGAGTCGAGTTGCAGACTCCAATCCGGACTACGACGCACTTTTTGGGATTCGCTCACTTTCGCAAGTTGGCCGCCCTCTGTATGCGCCATTGTAGCACGTGTGTAGCCCTACTCGTAAGGGCCATGATGACTTGACGTCGTCCCCACCTTCCTCCGGTTTATCACCGGCAGTCTCCCTGGAGTTCCCGACATTACTCGC
>NZ_NIGY01000214.1:0-255 GCF_003123985.1 Vibrio sp. T9 | reverse complement strand
GGAACTCCAGGGAGACTGCCGGTGATAAACCGGAGGAAGGTGGGGACGACGTCAAGTCATCATGGCCCTTACGAGTAGGGCTACACACGTGCTACAATGGCGCATACAGAGGGCAGCCAACTTGCGAGAGTGAGCGAATCCCAAAAAGTGCGTCGTAGTCCGGATTGGAGTCTGCAACTCGACTCCATGAAGTCGGAATCGCTAGTAATCGTGGATCAGAATGCCACGGTGAATACGTTCCCGGGCCTTGTACAC
>NZ_NIGY01000213.1:0-260 GCF_003123985.1 Vibrio sp. T9 | reverse complement strand
ACCCGAAGGAGTTTCGAATTGAAGTTAAACAACCAAAGTTGTCTCTCATTATTTGAATGAGCGAGAGACATTCGATTTTGCCGGACTCAAATTCCAAGAACACTTGAATGTGTTTTTAGTTGTATTCCATAAGGAATACTTTGAGAACTTTACAAACAACAATAAATTGTTGTTTTGTCAGCTTTCCAAATTGTTAAAGAGCTATGTTTCTTCACAAGGAAGTTACATTTTCTAAAGACTTTCAGAGTCAAAAATTCCAA
>NZ_NIGY01000212.1:0-271 GCF_003123985.1 Vibrio sp. T9 | reverse complement strand
TATATTGTTAAAGAGCTTGGCTTTCAGTGCCTTAGCACTTAAGCGAGGTGCGTATAATACGCTTTCCACTTTGAAAGTCAACATAAAACTCTAAAAAGATTAGAACTTTATGGTGACTTGCTTAAATCTTAAGCAAGTGCAAAATAAAGCCTGGCGATGTCCTACTCTCACATGGGGAAGCCCCACACTACCATCGGCGCTATTTCGTTTCACTTCTGAGTTCGGCATGGAAATCAGGTGGGTCCAAAACGCTATGGTCGCCAAGCAAATT
>NZ_NIGY01000211.1:0-278 GCF_003123985.1 Vibrio sp. T9 | reverse complement strand
AGCCTGTGGCCATGGGGCCTGGCCGCGTACGCGATGAACATCGTCCTCGGCCTCAACCTGGCCTCGACCCTGGAAGGCTGGTACGTGGAACACGTGACCTGGGACTGGATCTTCTGGCAGAACACCGTCGTCGCCGTGCCTCTTTTCGCGCTGTATTGGTTCGGGCTACGGCGACTTCCGATCGACCACGATTACCTGCGCAACGGCGATTTCCGCGGCATGCTCACGGGTGCGGCCGGATTCACGTTTATCTTCGTCGCGCTCGACCAGGGCGATCG
>NZ_NIGY01000210.1:0-281 GCF_003123985.1 Vibrio sp. T9 | reverse complement strand
GCACGCCACTGACGAAGCGCAGGAACACGAACATCACTACCGGACCGCTCCACGCCAGCCACCACAGTGGTGAGCCGATCGCCAGAACCACATAGGCGAACCAGTGCAGCCATTCGAAGAAATAGTTCGGGTGGCGCGAGTAGCGCCACAGTCCCTTGCGGCAGGTCTTGCCCCGGTTGGCAGGGTTGGCGCGGAAAGCGCTCAGCTGTCGATCCGCGACAGATTCACCACCGACACTCACGAGCCAGATCACGATGGCCACGGCGATGCCTGAGAACGAG
>NZ_NIGY01000020.1:0-30633 GCF_003123985.1 Vibrio sp. T9 | reverse complement strand
CAACGTACAGATGACTGTTGAGCTAATCGCACCAATCGCAATGGACGAAGGTCTACGTTTCGCGATCCGTGAAGGTGGCCGTACAGTAGGTGCTGGTGTTGTTGCTAAGATCTTCGACTAATTCATAGCGAATTAGCGATGCTTTCGGAAAATCTTGAATTAGATTTGACGAACCAGTAGCAAAAAGGGCATCATTTGATGCCCTTTTTCTGCACTCAACATTATTTTTGCTGTTTTCTTGTTCAGAAGTGGGTTGGGCGCAGAGCAAGATTAAGCAAAGATGCTTAATCTTAAGAAGAGTACGCTGATTTTTTCAGCGATATGGAGTTTGCCCTGCAACAGCGGGGTTGTTGTCGTCTATATTAAGACTTGTAACAGGTTGGTTTTATGAAAGCAAATAATGCTGAAACTCCTGATAGCTCAAACGCAGCAGATACGTTTAAGTGGTTAGCCGCTTTCGTATTGGCAGCTGCCGCTGTTGTGGGTAATTACCTGTATGGTGAAATGTCTGTAGTGGTTCGTGCTGCAGGCGTTGTTGTTCTTATTGCAGCTGCCTTAGGCGTTGCAGCAACAACGACTAAAGGTAAAGCAGCGATCAGTTTTGCAAAAGAATCGCGTATGGAAGTACGTAAAGTTGTTTGGCCTACTCGCCAAGAAACCATGCAAACAACACTGATCGTTTTAGCTGTAAGTATTGTAATGGCTCTAGTGCTATGGGGTATTGACGGAATTATGGTTCGTCTAGTAGCTCTAGCAACTGGGGTATAGAGGGTTTTTATTCATGAGTGAAGCTCCAAAAAAACGCTGGTATGTGGTTCAAGCCTTCTCTGGATTTGAAGGTCGTGTAGCTCAATCTCTGCGCGAGCATATCAAAATGCACGGCATGGAAGAGCTATTCGGTGAAGTACTGGTTCCTACTGAAGAAGTAGTGGAAATGCGCGCGGGTCAGCGTCGCAAATCTGAGCGTAAGTTCTTCCCAGGTTACGTCCTTGTTCAGATGATTATGAACGATGAATCATGGCACCTAGTACGCAGTGTGCCGCGTGTCATGGGCTTCATTGGTGGTACCTCAGACCGTCCGGCACCTATCACGGATAAAGAGGCTGACGCGATTCTTAATCGTCTTGAGAAAGCGAGTGAAGCGCCTCGTCCACGTACAATGTACGAAGCGGGTGAAGTGGTACGTGTTAACGAAGGTCCATTTGCTGACTTCAACGGTACTGTTGAAGAAGTGGATTACGAGAAGAGCCGCCTGAAAGTGTCTGTCTCGATCTTTGGTCGTGCGACACCAGTTGAGCTTGAATTTGGTCAGGTTGAAAAGCTGGACTAAGACTCTTCGTTAAAGAGTATAAAAAATCACCTTTTTAGGGTTGTATAAGGCGCGGATTATGACTATAATTTCGCGCCTTTTTACTTCAAGTGAAGTAAAAAGTTTCTTACACAAACGGGGAGCTGATCCGCGATTAGCGTTTGTACCCAAACTTAGGAATTATCATGGCTAAGAAAGTTGAAGCTTACATCAAGCTACAAGTTGCTGCTGGTATGGCTAACCCTAGTCCACCAGTAGGTCCTGCACTAGGTCAACACGGTGTGAACATCATGGAATTCTGTAAAGCGTTCAACGCAAAAACAGAATCTATTGAGAAAGGTCTACCAACTCCAGTAGTTATCACAGTATACAGCGACCGTTCTTTCACGTTCGTAACTAAGACTCCACCTGCTGCAGTTCTTCTTAAGAAAGCTGCTGGCGTTAAGTCTGGTTCAGGTCGTCCAAACACTGAAAAAGTTGGTACTGTAACTGACGCTCAAATCCAAGAAATCGCAGAAACTAAAGCTGCTGATATGACTGGTGCTGACATCGAAGCGATGAAGCGTTCTATCGCTGGTACTGCTCGTTCAATGGGCCTAGTGGTAGAGGGTTAATAAGATGGCAAAACTAACTAAGCGCATGCGCGTAATCCGCGAAAAAGTTGACGTAACTAAAGAATACGAAATCAACGAAGCTGTTGCTCTTCTTCAAGAACTAGCGACTGCGAAATTCGTTGAGTCTGTAGACGTTGCTGTTAACCTAGGCATTGATGCTCGTAAATCTGACCAGAACGTACGTGGTGCAACTGTACTACCTCACGGTACTGGCCGCGAAATCCGCGTTGCAGTGTTCACTCAAGGTGCTAACGCTGAAGCAGCTAAAGAAGCTGGCGCAGACATCGTAGGTATGGAAGATCTTGCTGAGCAAGTTAAGAAAGGCGAAATGAACTTTGACGTAGTTGTTGCTTCTCCAGATGCAATGCGCGTTGTAGGTCAACTAGGTACTATCCTAGGTCCTCGCGGTCTTATGCCAAACCCTAAAGTTGGTACTGTAACTCCTAACGTTGCTGAAGCAGTTAAAAACGCTAAAGCTGGTCAGGTTCGTTACCGTAACGACAAAAACGGCATCATCCACACTACTATCGGTAAAGCAAACTTCTCTGCTGAGCAGATCAAAGAGAACCTAGAAGCACTTCTAGTTGCTCTGAAGAAAGCTAAGCCATCTTCAGCGAAAGGTACTTTCCTGAAGAAAGTAAGCATCTCTACTACTATGGGTGCTGGTGTTGCTGTTGATCAGGCTAGCCTGAACACTCAAGCATAATTTATTTGCTTAGGCGCAAAATTAGTGTATAATTTTGCGCCTAATATTTGTGGTTGGGGCTGAACTTTGGTTCTTTGAACTGTCTCCTAGTTCGAAATGAATTAAGACCCAGTCTCCGTCCAAGACCGTAGGTGTTTGTGTAAAAGCAAACTTAATTATCCTACGTAGATGGTGCCCGAACTGACAGAAAGCTCTATGTAATATAGTTAACTTTCTTCTGGGGAAGCACCTCAATAGCTCTCACTGTCGTGATGATAGTGAGTGGTGTAACGACAACCAGGAGTAAATCCAAGATGGCTTTAAACCTTCAAGACAAAAAAGCAATTGTTGCTGAAGTCAACGAAGCTGC
Organism: Vibrio sp. T9; assembly: GCF_003123985.1. Taxonomy (NCBI): domain Bacteria; kingdom Pseudomonadati; phylum Pseudomonadota; class Gammaproteobacteria; order Vibrionales; family Vibrionaceae; genus Vibrio; species Vibrio sp. T9. The sequence goes on along the minus strand of NZ_NIGY01000020.1, from coordinate 27,655 downwards.
CAGTGGTGCACTTTCTGCAGTTGTAGCTGATTCTCGTGGCGTTCAAGTTGGCGCGATGACTTCTCTACGTAAACAAGCTCGTGAAGCTGGCGTTTACATGAGAGTTGTTCGTAACACTCTTGCTCGTCGTGCGGTTGAAGGTACTGAGTACGAGTGTCTAACTGACACTTTCACTGGTCCTACACTAATCGCATTCTCTAATGAGCACCCAGGTGCTGCAGCGCGTCTTTTCAAAGACTTCGCTAAAGAGAACAAAGATTTCGAGATCAAAGCTGCTGCTTATGAAGGCGCTTTAACTGACGCTGAAGTACTAGCAACACTACCAACTTACGACGAAGCAATTGCACGCCTAATGATGTGCATGAAAGAAGCTTCGGCTGGCAAGCTGGCGCGTACTATCGCAGCTATCCGCGATCAAAAACAAGAAGCAGCGGCATAAGCCTTGCTTTTTACTGGTTGCTTAATAAACTTATTGTTGACTTAAAAGAGAATTGTTATGTCTATTACTAACGAGCAAATCCTAGACGCAGTTGCAGAAATGTCTGTAATGCAAGTTGTTGAACTAATCGAAGCAATGGAAGAGAAATTCGGTGTTTCTGCTGCTGCTGCTGTTGTAGCTGGCGGCGCTGCTGGCGGCGAAGCTGCTGCTGAGCAAACTGAATTCGACGTAATCCTAGAAGCTGCTGGCGGTAACAAAGTTGCTGTAATCAAAGCAGTACGTGGCGCAACTGGCCTAGGTCTTAAAGAAGCTAAAGCTCTTGTAGACGGCGCTCCAGCACCTCTTAAAGAAGGTGTTGAGAAAGCAGAAGCTGAAGCTCTTAAAGCTCAGCTAGAAGAAGCTGGTGCAACTGTTGCTGTTAAGTAATTATTGCATAGTTTCTTAGCCTAACGGCTAATTGGCTGGTGGTTTTTTAACCACCGGCCTTTTTGCGCTGTAGGGTATAGGCGAATTTTCCCGCTGTTTAAGCGCCTGATATCCATGCAAAAAACATTTCATTCTTACGAAATGAAATGTCACTACAGTAAACAGCTATATTAGTCACTGTCCCTTACCCCCCTTAAGTAACTAGGAGCGGGCGGACAGTTTGGGTCACTTATCAGCGAGCTGAGGAACCCCATGGTTTACTCTTATACCGAGAAAAAGCGCATCCGTAAGGACTTTGGTACTCGTCCACAAGTTTTGGACATTCCATACCTGCTATCGATCCAGCTCGATTCGTTCGACAAATTCATCGAACAGGATCCTGAAGGTCAATACGGTCTTGAAGCCGCTTTCCGTTCTGTATTCCCGATTCAGAGCTACAACGGCAATTCTGAGCTGCAATACGTTAGCTACCGTCTTGGTGAGCCAGTTTTTGACGTTAAAGAATGTCAAATCCGCGGTGTAACTTACTCAAAGCCACTACGTGTAAAACTACGCCTAGTTATCTTTGATAAAGACGCGCCAGCAGGTACTGTAAAAGACATTAAAGAACAAGAAGTCTACATGGGTGAAATTCCACTCATGACAGACAATGGTACCTTCGTAATTAACGGTACCGAGAGGGTTATCGTATCCCAGCTGCACCGAAGCCCAGGCGTGTTCTTCGACAGCGATAAGGGTAAGACCCACTCTTCAGGTAAAGTTTTATACAACGCACGTGTTATTCCTTACCGTGGTTCATGGCTTGATTTCGAGTTTGATCCTAAGGATAACTTGTACGTTCGTATCGACCGCCGTCGTAAGCTACCAGCATCGATCATCCTTCGTGCACTAGGTAAGTCGACAGAAGAAATCCTAGATCTCTTCTTCGAGAAAGTGAACTTCGAAGTGAAAGACCAAACTCTATTGATGGAGTTGGTTCCAGATCGTCTACGTGGTGAAACTGCGTCGTTCGACATCGAAGCGAATGGTAAAGTTTACGTTGAGCAAGGTCGTCGCGTAACAGCTCGTCATATCCGCCAACTAGAAAAAGATGGTGTTGATCACATCGAAGTACCAGTTGAGTACATCGTAGGTAAAGTTGCATCAAAAGATTACATCAATGAAGCAACTGGCGAGATCATTGTTAACGCTAACCAGGAAATCAGCCTGGAAGCACTAGCGAACCTATCTCAGGCTGGCCACAAAGCGCTAGAAGTTCTATTTACGAACGATCTAGACCACGGTCCATTCATGTCAGAAACACTACGTATCGACAGCACGGTTGATCGTATTTCTGCATTGGTAGAAATCTACCGCATGATGCGCCCTGGTGAGCCGCCAACAAAAGAAGCTGCAGAAGCTCTATTCGAAAGCCTATTCTTCTCTGAAGAGCGTTACGATCTATCGACTGTTGGTCGTATGAAGTTCAACAGCTCTATCGGCCGTGAAGATGCTCAAGAGCAAGGCACACTTGATGAAACTGATATCATCGAAGTGATGAAGAAGCTGATCGCGATCCGTAACGGTAAGGGCGAAGTGGACGATATCGACCACCTAGGCAACCGTCGTATCCGTTCTGTAGGCGAAATGGCTGAGAACCAGTTCCGTGTAGGTCTAGTACGTGTTGAGCGTGCAGTTAAAGAGCGTCTAAGCCTAGGCGATCTTGACGCAATCATGCCTCAAGACTTGATCAACGCGAAGCCAATTTCTGCGGCAGTTAAAGAATTCTTTGGCTCTTCACAGCTTTCACAGTTCATGGACCAAAACAACCCGCTATCAGAAGTAACGCACAAGCGTCGTATTTCTGCATTGGGTCCTGGCGGTCTAACTCGTGAACGTGCTGGCTTCGAAGTACGTGACGTACACGTAACGCACTACGGTCGTCTATGTCCTATCGAAACGCCTGAAGGTCCAAACATCGGTCTGATCAACTCTCTATCTGCGTTTGCGCGTTGTAACGAGTACGGTTTCCTAGAGACACCATACCGTCGCGTTGTAGATGGCGTAGTAACAGACGAAGTAGATTACCTGTCTGCAATCGAAGAAGGCCAATTTGTTATCGCTCAGGCGAACGCTAAGCTAAACGAAGATGGTACTTTTGCAGATGAGCTGATCACAGCTCGTCAGAAAGGTGAATCTGGTCTACACCCTCGTGAGCACGCTCAGTACATGGACGTTGCGACAAACCAGGTTGTATCTATCGCTGCATCGCTTATCCCGTTCCTAGAACACGATGATGCGAACCGTGCATTGATGGGTGCGAACATGCAACGTCAGGCAGTTCCGACACTGAAAGCTGACAAACCGCTTGTTGGTACTGGTATTGAACGTAACGTAGCCGTTGACTCAGGTGTAACTGCAGTTGCGAAACGTGGTGGTGTAATCCAGTCAGTAGATGCTTCTCGTATCGTTGTTAAAGTAAACGAAGAAGAGCTAGTACCAGGTGAAGCTGGTATCGATATCTACAACCTGACTAAATACACACGTTCTAACCAGAACACATGTATTAACCAACGCCCATGTGTGATGCCAGGTGAACCTGTATCACGCGGTGACGTGCTTGCTGATGGTCCTTCGACAGACCTAGGTGAGCTAGCGCTTGGTCAAAACATGCGTATCGCGTTCATGCCTTGGAACGGTTACAACTTCGAAGACTCGATCTTAGTATCTGAGCGCGTAGTTCAAGAAGACCGCTTCACGACAATCCACATTCAAGAACTTACTTGTGTGGCGCGTGATACTAAGCTGGGCTCTGAAGAGATTACAGCTGATATTCCAAACGTAGGTGAATCTGCTCTGTCTAAACTAGACGAGTCAGGTATCGTTTACATCGGTGCTGAAGTTAAGGGTGGCGACATCCTAGTTGGTAAAGTAACACCTAAAGGTGAAACTCAGCTAACGCCTGAAGAGAAGCTACTACGTGCAATCTTCGGTGAAAAAGCATCTGATGTTAAAGATACTTCACTACGTGTACCTAACTCTGTATCAGGTACGATCATCGACGTTCAAGTCTTCACTCGCGATGGCGTAGAGAAAGACAAGCGTGCGCTTGAAATCGAACAGATGCAGCTTAAAGAAGCGAAGAAAGACCTAACTGAAGAATTCCAGATTCTTGAGGGTGGCCTTCTAAACCGTGTTAAAGCTGTATTGATTGAAGGCGGTTACTCTGAAGCGAAACTAGACACGACTGATCGTAAGAAGTGGCTAGAGCTAACGCTAGAAGATGACGCACTACAAACTCAGCTTGAGCAACTTGCTGAGCAGTGGGACGAGCTAAAAGCTGACTTCGATAAGAAGTTCGAAACTAAACGTCGTAAGATCACTCAAGGTGATGATTTAGCACCTGGCGTACTGAAGATCGTTAAGGTTTACCTAGCGGTTAAACGTCGCATTCAGCCTGGTGATAAGATGGCGGGTCGTCACGGTAACAAGGGTGTAATCTCTAAGATCAACCCTGTTGAAGACATGCCATACGATGAAAAAGGTCAGCCTGTAGACATCGTACTTAACCCACTGGGTGTACCTTCGCGTATGAACATCGGTCAGATCCTAGAAGTACACTTAGGTCTGGCAGCGAAAGGTATCGGTGACAAGATCAACCAGATGGTTAAAGAGCAGCAAGAACTAGCGAAATTCCGTGAGTTCCTACAAAAAGTTTACGACCTAGGCGACACTCGCCAGAAAGTAGACATTGCTTCTCTATCTGATGATGAAGTACGTACTCTGATCAAGAACTTGCGTGGCGGTCTACCAATCGCGACTCCTGTATTTGATGGTGCTCCAGAAGAGTCAATCAAAGCACTTCTTGAGCTAGCAGATCTACCAACATCAGGTCAGTTAACGCTATTTGATGGTCGCACAGGTGATGCGTTTGAGCGTCCTGTAACTGTTGGTTACATGTACATGCTGAAACTGAACCACCTTGTTGACGACAAGATGCACGCTCGTTCAACTGGTTCGTACAGCCTAGTAACTCAGCAGCCACTAGGTGGTAAAGCTCAGTTCGGTGGTCAGCGTTTCGGTGAGATGGAAGTATGGGCACTAGAAGCATACGGTGCTGCTTACACGCTACAAGAAATGCTAACGGTTAAGTCGGATGACGTTAACGGCCGTACTAAGATGTACAAGAACATCGTAGACGGTAACCACAGCATGGAACCTGGCATGCCAGAATCGTTCAACGTACTGTTGAAAGAGATCCGCTCGCTAGGTATCAACATCGAGCTAGAAGACGAAGAGTAATCCTTTCTCTCTTGATGAAAGTCGAGAGAATCAAAGCGATTATTTGGAAGAAGGTGCTCACTTTAGCGAGTGAGCTCCTTTTAACTCCTTACAGGAGCTGATTGTGAAAGACTTATTAAACTTTCTAAAAGCACAGCATAAGACCGAAGAATTTGATGCAATCAAAATCGGTCTATCTTCACCAGACATGATCCGTTCATGGTCTTTTGGTGAAGTTAAAAAACCTGAAACGATCAACTATCGTACGTTCAAACCTGAACGCGATGGTCTGTTCTGTGCGCGTATCTTTGGTCCAGTTAAAGACTACGAATGTCTTTGTGGTAAGTACAAGCGCCTGAAGCACCGTGGTGTTATCTGTGAGAAGTGTGGTGTAGAAGTTACACAAACTAAAGTTCGTCGTGACCGTATGGGCCACATTGAACTGGCTTCACCAGTAGCTCACATCTGGTTCCTAAAATCGCTACCGTCTCGTATCGGTCTACTGATGGATATCCCTCTACGTGATATCGAACGTGTTCTTTACTTCGAAATGTACGTAGTAACAGAACCAGGTATGACTGATCTAGAAAAAGGTCAGATGCTTACGGAAGAAGAGTATCTAGATCGTCTAGAAGAGTGGGGCGACGAGTTCACTGCTAAGATGGGTGCGGAAGCTATCAAGGACCTACTAGGTTCTATGGATATGCACGCTGAAGCAGAACAAATGCGTGAAGAGTTAGAGACAACAAACTCTGAAACTAAGCGTAAGAAAGTAACTAAGCGTCTTAAGCTGGTAGAAGCGTTCATCGCATCGGGTAACAACCCAGAGTGGATGATCCTAACAGTACTTCCAGTACTTCCGCCAGATCTACGTCCTCTAGTACCTCTAGATGGCGGTCGCTTTGCGACTTCTGATCTTAACGATCTATACCGTCGTGTGATCAACCGTAACAACCGTTTGAAGCGTCTTCTAGAGCTAGCTGCTCCGGACATCATCGTACGTAACGAAAAACGTATGCTGCAAGAGTCTGTTGATGCGCTACTAGATAACGGTCGTCGTGGTCGTGCGATCACAGGTTCTAACAAGCGTCCTCTGAAATCTCTTGCTGATATGATCAAGGGTAAACAAGGTCGTTTCCGTCAGAACCTTCTAGGTAAACGTGTAGACTACTCTGGCCGTTCTGTAATCACAGTAGGTCCATACCTTCGTCTGCACCAGTGTGGTCTTCCTAAGAAGATGGCACTTGAGCTATTCAAACCATTCATCTACAGCAAGCTAGAGACTCGTGGTCTTGCGACTACAATCAAAGCTGCTAAGAAAATGGTAGAGCGTGAAGAAGCGGTCGTTTGGGATATCCTAGACGAAGTAATCCGTGAACACCCAGTACTATTGAACCGTGCACCGACACTTCACCGTCTCGGTATCCAGGCGTTCGAACCAGTACTAATCGAAGGTAAAGCGATTCAGCTACACCCACTTGTATGTGCGGCGTACAACGCGGACTTCGATGGTGACCAAATGGCGGTTCACGTACCTCTAACTCTAGAGGCACAGCTTGAAGCTCGTACTCTGATGATGTCGACAAACAACATTCTGTCGCCAGCGTCAGGTGATCCGATCATCGTACCTTCTCAGGACGTTGTATTGGGTCTGTACTACATGACTCGTGAAAAGATCAACGTGAAAGGTGAAGGCATGTACCTTTCTGGCCCAGAAGAGGCTGAGAAAGCATACCGCACTAAACAAGCTGAGCTTCATGCACGCGTTAAAGTACGTATTACAGAAACCGTTGTAGACGAAGACGGCAACAGCACTACTGAAACTAAGATGGTAGATACCACTGTTGGTCGTGCAATGCTATGGCAAATCGTGCCAGCTGGTCTACCGTACAGCATCGTTAACCAAAAGCTAGGTAAGAAGCAAATCTCTAACCTACTTAACGAGGCGTACCGTAAACTAGGTCTGAAAGACACGGTAATCTTCGCTGACCAAATCATGTACACAGGTTTCGCATACGCGGCACTTTCTGGTGTATCTGTTGGTATCGACGATATGGTTGTACCAGCAGCTAAGTACACTGAAATCGCTGAAGCGGAAGAAGAAGTACGTGAAATCCAGGAACAGTACCAATCAGGTCTTGTTACTGCGGGCGAACGCTACAACAAAGTTATCGATATCTGGGCATCGACCAACGACCGTGTTGCGAAAGCAATGATGGAAAACCTTTCATCTGAAACGGTAGTTAACCGTGATGGTGAAGAGGAACAGCAAGAGTCATTCAACAGCATCTACATGATGGCGGACTCGGGCGCTCGTGGTTCTGCAGCACAGATTCGTCAGCTTGCGGGTATGCGTGGTCTGATGGCGCGTCCAGATGGTTCAATCATCGAAACGCCGATCACAGCGAACTTTAAAGAAGGTCTAAACGTACTTCAGTACTTTATCTCAACGCACGGTGCTCGTAAGGGTCTTGCGGATACGGCACTGAAAACAGCGAACTCGGGTTACCTAACTCGTCGTCTAGTAGACGTTGCTCAAGACGTTGTTGTAACTGAACATGACTGTGGCACTCACGAAGGTGTCGACATGATGCCTCACATCGAGGGTGGTGATGTTAAAGTTGCACTTTCTGAGCTTGCTCTTGGTCGTGTTGTTGCTGAAGACGTACTAAAACCTGGCACTGAAGACGTTCTTATTCCACGTAACACCCTGATCGATGAGAAGTGGTGTCAAATCATGGAAGAGAACTCAGTAGACAGCATGAAAGTGCGCTCTGTAGTAACGTGTGATTCTGACTTCGGTTGTTGTGCACAGTGTTACGGTCGTGACCTAGCACGTGGCCACCTAGTGAACCAAGGTGAAGCAGTAGGTGTTATCGCTGCTCAGTCTATCGGTGAACCAGGTACACAGCTTACCATGCGTACGTTCCACATCGGTGGTGCGGCATCGACAGCAGCGGCAGAGAACAGTGTTCAAGTTAAGAACAACGGTTCTATCAAGCTACACAACGCTAAATCTGTACTAGCAGATGACGGTAAGATCGTTATCACTTCTCGTGCGACAGAGCTAACTATTATTGATGAGTTTGGTCGTACGAAAGAGAAACACAAACTGCCTTACGGTACGCTACTAAGCAAAGGCGATGGCGATACAGTTCAAGCTGGCGAAACAGTTGCAAACTGGGAAGCGCACACACTACCTATCATTACTGAGGTAGCAGGTCGAATCCAGTTTGTAGATATGATCGACGGCGTAACAGTATCTCGTCAAACTGATGACCTAACTGGTCTATCTTCAAGCGAAGTAACTGACCCAGCAGCTCGCCCTTCAGCAGGTAAAGATATGCGTCCAGCTATCAAACTTGTTGATGAGCAAGGTAACGATGTAATGATCCCTGGTACTGATATGCCAGCTCACTACTTCCTACCTGGTAAAGCGATTGTGAACATCGAAGATGGCGCAGCAGTAGGTGTTGGTGCGACACTAGCACGTATTCCTCAGAAGTCTGGCGGTAACAAAGATATCACCGGTGGTCTTCCACGAGTTGCTGACCTATTTGAAGCACGTAAGCCGAAAGAGCCTGCAATCCTTGCTGAGCACACAGGTACTGTGAGCTTCGGTAAAGAGACGAAAGGTAAACGTCGCTTAGTGATCACACGTGAAAGCGGTGAAGCTTACGAAGAGATGATTCCTAAGCATCGTCAGTTGAACGTATTCGAAGGTGAAAAAGTTGAACGTGGTGACGTGATCGCAGATGGTCCAGAGTCTCCACACGACATCCTACGTCTACGTGGCGTACACGCGGTAACGCAGTACATTGCTAACGAAGTACAGGAAGTTTACCGTCTACAAGGCGTTAAGATTAACGATAAGCACATTGAAACTATCGTTCGTCAGATGCTACGTAAGTGTACTATTACTCACTCTGGTGACTCTGAGTTCCTACCTGGTGAGCAGATTGAGTACTCACAAGTTAAGATTGCTAACCGTAACCTAGAAGCTGAAGGCAAAGAGCCTGCACGTTTCGAACGTGAACTACTAGGTATCACTAAAGCATCTCTAGCGACTGAGTCGTTCATCTCTGCGGCATCGTTCCAGGAGACAACTCGCGTACTAACAGAAGCAGCAGTTTCTGGTAAGCGTGACGACTTACGTGGTCTGAAAGAGAACGTAATTGTTGGTCGTCTGATCCCAGCTGGTACTGGTTTCGCATACCACCAAGAGCGTCAAGCTAAACGTTCTGAAGCGCAAGATGGTCCTTCTGCTGAGCAAGCAACGGACAACCTAGCGGCACTTCTAAACGCTGGTTTCTCTTCTGAAGAGTAAGCCATTTAACGAGTAATCGTTAGAAGCTTAAGAAAAAGGCACCTTCGGGTGCCTTTTTAGTTTTTATCCTGCCTTTTTCTTCGAGAGGGTTCTTAGAGAAGGTAATAGTGATAAGGCTAGAAACAAAAAAGACCGACGATGATCGTCAGTCTTTTCTATCCTTCAGTCTCTGAATGTTCGCAAACACTAAGCCCCTGGGGGCATAGACAGACTTTCTGCGATCTGCTGTATCAGATAGTCCTCGACTTCAAATCGAGTCTCAAGAATTTCGCCAATTAGACACATATCAGAATCGAAATCATCTAATTCATCATCTTCAGTAACTTCTGAGTACTTATCGTTAAAGTTCAATAGTGGTTCAGTTGTCAGGACTATTTGGCCATAAGTTTGATTGATCTCATTGGTCACGACAAAGCCAGTTGCTTTCCAGCGATCCATAACCATGTCATAGATTTTAAAATGGCCCTCGGAGATGTAATCAACGAGATGCTGACAGAAATCCTGCAATTCGGAAGGAGATGGGAGTTCAATAACATTGGTTTTCGAACAAGGTTGCAGTGCTGCAAGCTTACAATATTCAACAATCAGGGATTGTCTTGTCTCTAACCAGTGATCAATGACATCACTTGAGCCACCCCACTGGTCTTGTGTTTGTTTGAATTTTTTTAGCATGACCATGCCCTCATGATCTGATCGCCTGTTGGCGAACGTATCCTTTGCAAAGCAAAGTTAGTAAAGTTATTACAAACTCTTGTCCTTACTAGAATTTAGAGTGCGAATTTACTTAACGACAAACTCTAGTATGAAATTAGATTGCCAGTAAAATGAACGAACTTCAAGCAAAGGGATGGTGTAATGTTAAGAAAAGGTGATGTTAACCGCGCGATAAATGCATACTGGTGTGTTGTTGCAGGAAGTGAAATTTGGCTGGTGGATGGTGCTGTGCCTTTCGGGTCTGCAGAGCAGTTATCACTGCCTGAAGTGAGTGCAAGACCCATTGGTGAGTATTCTGGTTCGCCCGTCATGTGGCTTAATTTGTCTGATTTGGAGCATGATCTACCATTAGTCTCACTGCGTGACTGCCTGCATTTTCCTGAGCCATTATTTATGTTGTTAAGTAAAGCGGTTCAGTATGGGCACATGACGCAAAGTCTGCGTTTTTGCCCACAGTGCGGTGGAAGAAACTTTCTTAATAATAACCAGTTAGCTATGCAGTGTGGCGAATGCCGTACCCTACATTATCCTCGAATATTTCCGTGTATTATCGTTGCTGTACGTAAAGAAAATCAGATCTTATTAGCCCAACATCCAAGGCATCGAAATGGTATGTATACGGTTATTGCTGGCTTCTTAGAAGTCGGTGAGACATTAGAAGAGTGTGTGGCTCGAGAAATTCATGAAGAAACGGGAATTCTCGTTAAAAATATTCGTTACTTTGGCAGCCAGCCTTGGGCTTTCCCATCGAGTATGATGATGGGGTTTTTAGCTGACTATGAATCGGGAGAGTTAAGTCCAGACTACACTGAGCTGTCTGATGCACAATGGTTTGGTATTGACGAGATGCCGCCTGTTGCGCCTAAAGGAACGATTGCAAGAGCGCTTATCGAACAAACGCTACAAGATATTGATTCTAATTATCTGATAAATAGATAAAAAAAACCCTCCGAGAGGGAGGGGGTAAGTAAGATGTCGTTATGAGATGCTGAGTACTGGGTACTCAGTTTATAATTGTAGTTTTCGCTAGCGAACAAATTTTTAGCACTGATACCGATTGGGTGCAAATTAAGCATTGATTTAAAAGTTAATAACTTGATCCAGGTTGCAAAGCACACAGCTATTGGACTTAAATCAGTGATAGAATACCCCCTTTCACAGAAAGCCTAACAGTTGGAATTACGGAATGACTGAATTAAAAAATGATCGTTATCTGCGTGCGCTTTTAAAAGAGCCGGTAGATTACACGCCAGTATGGATGATGCGCCAGGCAGGTCGTTACCTACCAGAATACAAAGCGACTCGTGCAGAAGCGGGTGATTTCATGTCTTTGTGTCGAAATGCAGAATTAGCATCCGAAGTGACACTTCAACCATTACGCCGTTTTCCTCTTGATGCCGCGATCTTATTCTCGGACATCTTAACGATTCCAGATGCCATGGGGCTTGGTTTGCGTTTTGCTGCGGGTGAAGGACCTGTTTTTGATAACCCAATTACATGCAAAGCTGACGTGGAAAAAATTGGTTTGCCAGATCCAGAAGGTGAACTGCAATACGTAATGAACGCAGTACGCCAGATCCGTAAAGACCTGAAGGGTGAAGTGCCGCTGATTGGTTTTTCTGGTAGTCCTTGGACTCTTGCGACGTACATGATCGAAGGTGGCAGTTCTAAAGCCTTCACCAAGATTAAGAAAATGATGTACGCGGAACCACAAACTCTGCACTTACTTCTAGATAAGCTAGCAGACAGCGTTATCGAGTACCTAAACGCGCAAATTAAAGCAGGCGCGCAATCGGTAATGGTATTTGACACATGGGGTGGCGTACTGACGCCTCGTGACTACAACCTGTTCTCACTGCAATACATGCACAAGATTGTAGATGGTCTGATTCGTGAAAACGATGGTCGTCGCGTGCCAGTCACACTGTTTACTAAGAATGGCGGTATGTGGCTTGAGCAAATCGCAGCAACGGGCTGTGATGCGGTTGGTCTAGACTGGACAATCAACATTGCAGACGCGAAAGCACGTATCGGTGATAAGGTGGCGCTGCAAGGTAACATGGACCCATCAATGCTTTACGCTTCGCCAGAGCGCATCCGTGAAGAAGTAGCGGATATCCTAGAAGGATTTGGTGATACGGGGACTGGTCATGTGTTCAACCTAGGTCACGGTATCCACTTGGATGTACCGCCAGAAAACGCGGGCGTATTTGTGGAAGCGGTACACGAGTTATCTAAGCCATACCACAAGTAAGTTAGATTTTTTACAATCAAATGCCGGCATTCAGTGCCGGTATTTTTTTACCTAAAATTCAATTTTTTATCTGAAACTCAAGGTTGTACAGCTCTAGTAGTATTTGGCCTACTATGATCTAATTACTATTTAGTCTGTACGTTTATTTTTTAATATCATTATAAACAACAGCTTAGCGGTTTTGTGTTTGTGTGATCATTTTCTTGTACAGATAAAAAATCAATTAGATCATGGGTAACCTAAAGCATCGAGTGAACGCGTTTTTTAAGGTATGGCACGACTTCAGATTCAAACCAAGGATTCTTCTTTAACCACAATGTATTGCGTGGAGAAGGATGAGGAAGCGGGATAAAATCAGGTTCCCAATCCTGCCATTGCTGAACGGTTTGCGTGAGTGTCTTTGGTTTGTTGGTGAGATAGTACTGCTGTGAGTACTGACCAATCAGTAGCGTCAGCTCTATATTGGGCAACTGCTCGAGAATCTTTTTGTGCCAAGCGGGCGCACACTCTTTGCGAGGAGGTAAATCGCCAGAGTTCCCCTTGCCTGGATAGCAGAAGCCCATCGGGACAATGGCTATTTTGTTTGGGTCGTAGAAAATGTCTTTGTCGATATCGAGCCATTGGCGTAACCGATCGCCGCTTGGATCGTTCCAAGGTATCGAGGTTTTGTGCACACGCGTCCCCGGCGCTTGTCCGATGATTAGGATGCGTGCGTCTTTTGCGGCTTGTACGACAGGGTTTGCGCCCAAAGGTAAATTATCCGCGCAGATCTGGCAGGCCCTCACTCGCTGCAATAGCTCGTCTAACGACATTCTTAGTAACCCTTTTCGAAATCCACTTGATAATTTAATGAAAACCCATCGCGCCAGCGTAGATAGTTGTCAGCAAAAATCTCGATGACTTGCTCGGGAAAACTCAGCGCAGCAATGTGTGGAGTGATGGTGACTTGCGGTAGTTTCCAAAACGGATGCTCTACCGACAACGGTTCTTGCTCAAACACATCTAAGAAGGCGTGTTCTACCCAACGGTTTTTCAGAGCGAAGAGCAACCCTGCCTCATCCAGTACGTCGCCACGACCTACGTTAAACAATAACGCCTGATTTAGTTGGCTGAGCGTTTGACGATTAAGTAACTGTCGCGTCTCCGGTGTACTTGGTAGGGTATTCACAACAATGTCGGCTTGTTCAAATGCCTTACTTAGTTCACTGATATGAAAGGTCTGATGAAACTCACCACCTGAGGTCGGAATACCTGTGCGGTTCATACCGATAGTTTTTATCCCCATTGCTTTAGCGGCATTGCCCAAATAACACCCAATGCTACCAGTACCGAGAATCACCATGGTTTTACTTTGTAATGATGTATAGAGGTGAGGCTGCCATTGTTTGTTTTGTTGCTGCTGGTGGTATCGGGCAAAGTGGCGGTAATGGGCAATACTGTAACCCAGCACATATTCGGCAATCAGTGGACCAAAGATGCCTCGAACGTTAGTTAGAGTATAGTCCTGACGAAGGCTAGGGGATGTTAAGGCGTTGACACCAGCAAACGTGGATTGCACCCATTCAAGCTGTGAAAATTCGTCTAAGCTTTGTGATAGTAAGGGCGGGTCCGCTAGTACGATCTGAGCGGCTTCTGGTTCGTCGGTGAGGCAAAGATCGGGCAGATTTTTCTCTGCCAGTAACGTTTTGTAGGTGTCGCGATGCTCTGAGAGCAGGAAAATCTGATTTGAATGCGGCATTAACTTTTTTCCCTGTGATGAATCAAGTACACTTTCGCTGTTTTTTTCTTCAATGATTGAGTGACTATGCTTAAGAATCCTCTTCAGGTTCGTTTAGAAAAACTAGAACCTTGGCAACAAATTACCTTTATGGCGTGTCTGTGTGAACGCATGTATCCAAACTATGCGATGTTTTGTGAGAATACAGAATTTGCTGACCCGCGTGCGTACAGAGCGATTCTTGATAGTGTATGGGAAATTTTGACAGTTAAGAACGCGAAAATTAACTTCGAACGTCAATTAGAGAAGTTAGAAGAGTTGTTCCCAAGTGCGGATGAGTTCGATTTTTACGGGGTTTATCCAGCGATGGACGCGTGTCAGGGTTTGTCTACGTTACTGCATGGCCTATTGGACCGCGACTACCTTTTCGATTCAATGCTTAAAGTGAGCCAACAGTCGGTACAAACCGTTGCTGATCTAGAGCAAGCGCAAGGTGCAGAGCCAATCACCAACGACAATCAGAAAGAAAATGAAGCCGTATGTGAAGAATGGGACGTGCAGTGGGCTATTTTCCGTCCACTGCGTGAAGCGGTAGAGCGTGATATCAGCTTGATTAAAGATTTACGTGAAGAGTTACGTGAAGAAGGTGTGAGCAATATCGGTATCGCACTTTAGTCGTTGAATAGATAGAAAAAGGCATCCCAAATGGATGCCTTTTTGTTTGCGGCGTTTGAGCAGTTATGCCCAATGCTGATTACGATTCTTTAGAGCCTGGTTTTGTCGCTTCTTGAGTTTCTGGCTCCTTGTGATGCTTCTCCAGTTCTTCCTCTTCTTCATCGTCATCGCGGCTTTCGATTACGCCGTGCATCTCTTTCCAACTTTCCCAACGTTGGTAAGCCAGCTCCTGCATGTCGGTACTTTTATCCGCTTCATCGATGATTTCTTCACCCACGAGGTGTTCAAAAATATCCTCCAACGTCACCAAGCCTTGCACAGTACCGTATTCGTCAACGACAAGGGCTAGCTGTAGGCGATGAGTCATCATTTGGTCAAACACTTTCGGTAAAGTCGTGTTGTTTAGCACCACTTGAATCGGGCGCATGATTGCTCCCAGTTGTTTCTGTCCACAACCTGATTGTTGGAGTTTGAACAACTCAAGGCGGTGCACAAAACCAATGATGTTGTCTTTCTGCTCGCTATAAACCAATGGGCGTGAGAAAGGCGTATCCTTGTGTTTTTCTAGGAACTCATTGATGGTCATCGTGGCATCGATACGGAATACCACAGGACGTGGCGTCATAACCTGCGTTACAGGTACATCTTGGATGCCCAGCAGGTTGCTTAAGATTTTTGATTCACCCTCGGCAAACTCACCGCTTTCACGTGCCAGAATCGCCATTGCCGACAGTTCATCACGCATCTTGGGTGCTTCGTGGTTACGAGCAAGACGCTTGGTGATTTGCTCTGAAAACCATACGAATGGCGTTAGCGCCCATACCATCCAGCGTAATGCGACTGCCGCGGTTGGCGCCAATTGACGCCAGTAAGTTGCGCCAATTGTTTTCGGTACGATTTCTGAAAGCACCAAGATCGCCAGTGTGAGCACTGCCGAAAAGATACCTAACGCTTCGCTACCAAATACCACCGCAGCTTGTGCACCAGCAGTGGCCGCGCCGATGGTATGAGCGATGGTATTTAGAGTTAGAATGGATGCCAATGGTCGGTCGATATCTGATTTTAGCTTAGCCAGTTGCCCAGCTGCGGGATGCCCCTGTTGATTGAGCTGCGCAATGTAGCTCGGACTGATACTCAGCAGTACCGCCTCCAGCACCGAACAGATAAACGAAATGCCGATTGCAATAGAGATATAAATGGATAACAGCAGCATAGTTGCCCTTGAATGTAGTTTGATAGTGGTTATTTGCAGCTATTATAACCGCAAAAGTGCCTTATAAATTGGTCCAAATACCTTGGAAAGCAAGGGTTTTCAGGGGGTATGTGGTAACAAATTGTGAGTTATTACTCATATTATGGCTAAAAGTACGTCAGAAAATCGAAAGATCGCTTACAAACCTTTGCCAGATGGGGCATTTATGTTTTAGAGTGAGACGAATTCGATAACCTATGAGAAGGGAAACCTAATGAACAAGACCCAATTAATCGACTTTATCGCAGAGAAAGCAGACCTATCAAAAGCACAAGCAAAAGCTGCTCTTGAAGCGACTCTTGATGGTGTAACTGGTGCACTTAAAGAGGGTGACCAAGTTCAACTAATTGGTTTTGGTACATTCAAAGTAAACCACCGCGCTGCACGTACTGGTCGTAACCCTAAGACTGGTGACGAGATTCAAATCGCAGCAGCTAACGTACCTGCATTCGTAGCAGGTAAAGCGCTGAAAGAATCAGTAAACTAAGTTAGAATGCACCGAGGTATCCTGCCTCGGTGCAACTTCATGAAAAAACATCTACTCGCTTCACTTCTCTTATCTAGCTTTACCCTTTTTGGCTGTTCGTCGGTTGAAACTCCTAATTTAGAACAATTCACTCACTTCTCTGGCGGCAAAGTTGCTGGAGACGCAAGTAGCTTGTACTGGATGACCGAGAAACTCACTCGCGTGAGTACGGCTGCTGATTACGTAACGATGGGGGATAATGGCTGGTTTCAAAGTGACTACCGTTGGGATGACGGTGAGCTTCGAGAGTTGATTCGAAAAGGTGAGCAAGTTGATACCAAGCAAGAGTTGGTGCCTTTTCAAATCCACATCCGTTTTAATAAAGATGGCGAAGCGGTTTACCAACAATATCGCGTTAATCGTAAAGTCTTACCACTTCAGCATGAACAATTAGAACGTTACAAGACAGAAGCGAATGATGTAGTGGCGTCGGTTAAGGCGCAGTCTCGTAACAGTCAGAGCCTCATTCAAGGTTATTGGAATGGCCAATCGTTTGAAACCTGCAAAGGTAAAGCGTTCTCGACACTCGAGTTTAATCAGACGTTGCCAAAATTTATTATCGAGCGTCTCTCATCTGTAGACTGTTACGTGGCTTTTGTCGGCAAGCAGTCACGAAATAAAGCAACGGTTGATGAACTGTTGATGCTCAATGATGATGACTTTGATTGTGTACCACGACCAGCATTACTCGCTGAGTAAGCTTGGTGAGACTTACTTGCTGACAGAGTAATAAAAAAGGCGCTGAATGCGCCTTTTGTTTTTTAGCCAACTTAAGTTGTTTTTATTTTTCTTGCTCACGTGCAATCGCACGGTAGCCGATGTCACTGCGATGGAACATGCCGTCCCAACTGATCTGTTTTGCAAGCTCGTAAGCGCGTTGCTGCGCTTCTGATACGCTGTTGCCCAACGCAGTTGCACACAATACGCGACCACCATTTGTTACGATGTTGCCATCTTTATTGTCTGTACCCGCGTGGAAGACTTTCTCGCCTTCAATTTCAACTTGTGGCAGACCAGAGATCACATCGCCTTTGTTGTACGCTGCTGGGTAACCACCGGCTGCGAGTACGATACCAATCGACGCACGTGGATCCCATTTTGATTCAACTTGATCCAGTTTTTGGTCAATCGCAGCCAAGCAAAGATCAACCAGATCCGATTCCATACGCATCATGATTGGTTGTGTCTCTGGATCACCGAAGCGGCAGTTGTACTCGATCACTTTAGGCGTACCATCTTTGTCGATCATCAGACCCGCGTATAGGAAACCTGTGTATGGGTTACCTTCAGACGCCATGCCACGTACCGTTGGGTAAATGACTTCTTCCATGATGCGGTTGTGAATTTCTGGTGTTACCACAGGAGCTGGCGAGTACGCGCCCATGCCACCAGTGTTAGGACCTGTATCTTTGTCACCTACGCGTTTGTGATCTTGGCTGGTGGCCATTGGCAGAACGTTCTCACCATCCACCATCACGATGAAGCTTGCTTCTTCGCCATCTAGGAACTCTTCGATAACCACGCGGCTGCCTGCGTCACCAAATGCGTTGCCTGCTAGCATGTCTTTGATTGCGTCTTCGGCTTCTTCTAGCGTCATTGCCACAATCACGCCTTTACCAGCCGCAAGGCCGTCGGCTTTCACCACAATCGGCGCACCTTGCTCACGCACGTAAGCAAGCGCTGGTTCAATTTCTGTGAAGTTTGCGTATGCACCGGTTGGGATTTGGTGACGAGCAAGGAAGTCTTTAGTAAACGCTTTGGAGCCTTCAAGCTGCGCTGCGGCTTGGGTAGGGCCAAAGATTGGTAAGCCCGCTTCGCGGAACGCATCAACCACACCAATAACCAATGGTGCTTCTGGGCCAACGATAGTCAGTTCAATCGCCTTCTCTTTTGCAAAAGCAACCAGACTATCGATGTCTTCCACATCAATGTTTACGTTCTCTAGTTTTGGCTCTAGTGCCGTACCTGCGTTGCCTGGAGCAATGAAAATAGTCTCAACATTTGGGTTTTGCGCCGCTTTCCAGCCTAGCGCATGTTCACGACCGCCTGAACCAATGATTAAAACTCGCATATGAAAATCCTTAATCTTATAAATACTGTTTACTCAAAGTAGTTGATGATGTGGCTAGGCAACAATTGAGCCCATCCCGGAAACATAGCCAGCTACGTAACCGAGGTGGGCGAAAGCAGTTAACAATGCCACAGTGCCAAATACGATGAGGAAATTAGTGGCGGAAGTGACGCATACCCGTGAAGATCATCGCCATGCCGTGCTCATCTGCTGCTGCGATAACTTCGTCGTCACGCATTGAGCCACCTGGCTGAATTACGCACTTAATGCCAGCTTCTGCTGCGGCATCAATACCGTCGCGGAATGGGAAGAAAGCGTCAGATGCCATTACGCTACCAGCAACTTCTAGACCCTCATCAGCAGCTTTAATACCTGCGATTTTCGCCGAGTACACACGGCTCATCTGGCCTGCGCCTACGCCGATAGTCATGTCACCTTTTGCGTAAACGATCGCATTGGATTTCACGTATTTCGCAACTTTCCAGCAGAATAGCGCGTCTTTTAGCTCTTCTTCTGTAGGTTGACGCTTAGAGACCACTTTAAGGTCATCCAGACTAACCATACCTTGGTCACGGTCTTGAACTAGCAGGCCGCCGTTAACGCGTTTAACGTCAAAGCCTGTTGTTTTAGTTGTCCACTCACCACACTCAAGTAGGCGAACGTTTTTCTTCGCTGCAACCACTTCTACAGCTTCCGCTGAAACAGAAGGTGCGATAATCACTTCAACGAATTGACGCTCAACGATAGCGCTAGCCGTTTTTGCATCTAGCTCTTGGTTGAATGCAATGATGCCGCCGAACGCTGACGTTGGGTCAGTTTGGTAAGCGCGGTTGTACGCTTCGAGGATGTCTTTGCCTAGCGCAACGCCACATGGGTTGGCGTGTTTTACGATTACACATGCTGGCTCGTTGAACTCTTTCACACACTCAAGTGCTGCATCAGTGTCTGCAATGTTGTTGTAAGAGAGGGCTTTACCTTGGATTTGGCGAGCAGTAGAAACAGATGCTTCTTGTGGGTTTGCTTCAACGTAGAATGCAGCTGCTTGGTGGCTGTTCTCACCGTAGCGCATGTCTTGTTTTTTCTCGAACTGTTGGTTGAATGTGCGAGGGAATTTACTCTCTTCATCACCTTCCTTGTTCTCACCGTAAGATGGAACCATAGTGCCGAAGTAGTTTGCGATCATGCCATCGTAAGCAGCAGTGTGCTCGAATGCTGCGATAGCAAGGTCGAAACGAGTCTCTAGTGTTAGAGATTTCTCGTTCGCGTCCATTTCAGCGATAACGCGATCGTAATCATGAGCGTTCACAACGATAGTCACGTCTTTGTGGTTTTTCGCTGCAGAGCGAACCATCGTTGGGCCGCCGATATCGATGTTTTCAACCGCGTCAGCTAGTGTACAGCCTTCTTTTGCAACGGTTTCTGCGAATGGGTATAGGTTAACAACGACCATGTCGATTGGATTGATGCCATGTTTTGCCATCACGTCGTCATCTTGACCACGACGACCAAGTACACCACCGTGAACTTTCGGGTGAAGCGTTTTAACGCGGCCGTCCATCATTTCTGGGAAACCTGTGTAGTCAGAGACTTCTGTTACTGCGATGCCTTGTTCGGCAAGTAGGCGTGCTGTACCACCAGTAGATAGGATATCGACACCGCGCTCAGCAAGAGCTTGTGCAAACTCAACAATACCTGTTTTGTCTGATACGCTGATAAGCGCACGGCGAATAGGACGAGCGTTATTCATGCTTCCATTTTCCTCAAATTCACGGAGTTAAAGATGTTTGCCAAAAATGAACTTGTTTTTACCTCTTGGGGTAAAATATTGGCCAGTTTTGGTAAAGACCTTTGCCGGATGTTTTCTGGTTAGAAAACAGTCTCCACATTTGATGGCGCGTATTCTAACCAATTTATTACAAAAAAGCTCGCGCAATCGTTTGGCATCTCAAAAATAATTGTGAAAAAGAGGTTCTTTAGCTTTAAAAGTAACGAGATAGTTAATAGGGAAAGTTATGTTTCAGATAGGTGAACTGGCAAAACGTTGTGGTGTGACGGCAGATACGCTGCGTTTTTATGAGAAAAACGCGCTGATAAAGCCCGCAGGTCGAAGTGAATCAGGTTATCGTCTCTATAATGAAGAGAATAAAAAGCAGGTACACTTCATCCTTAAAGGTAAAGAGCTGGGCCTGAGCCTGGATGAGATTAAAGAGCTACTAGAAATCAAACTAGAAGCAACAGAACACAGCTGTGCAGAGGTTAAAGCTATTACTTCTGCTAAGTTAGAGCTGATTGATGGAAAAATTAACGAGCTAACGAAAATTCGCCGAGCTTTGAAGAAGATTAATGATGCTTGCTGTGGTCATACGGACGATGATGCTACGCATTGTTCTATCCTTGCAGCACTTGAGTAGTCTCATTTCTGCATCACTTAACTTAAGTTTGCATTTTTGGCGGCTTGCTTTTCTAGGTGCACGCCGTTTTCCCACCTATAATCTCGCCTTTAGTTACCTGTAGGAATTGACCATTGTTTGATTCCTGCCGTAGCGCTGTCTGTAGATACGAGAGTTTTCATACATGGTTGGAGTCTATTTTCAAATCAATGACTGGGTTTTAAGCGTTGATGAAAATAAGCTGTATCGACAAGATAGGGAAGTTACTGTTGAGCCACGCTTAATTAATCTTCTGCATTTCCTAGCGGAGCATGCGAATGAGGTGTTCAATCGTGAGGAATTGATCCAATACGTTTGGGCAGGGGCGATTGTGACCGATCAAGTGGTGACTCAGTCCATTTTTGAGTTGCGTAAATTACTGCGGGACGGTCGGGAAGAAAATATCAGCTACGTCATTACAGTGCCGAAACGTGGTTACAAGCTGGTGGCGAATGTGACCCCAATGACACTCGAGGAATTCCTCGCAAGTCGTCATTGTGATTCAGAAACTCTTCCTCCTATTGTTGAAGAATCAGAAGAAGATACTCTACCTATCGCACCTGCCGTCACCTTTCCTGCTGGCCCTCTGACTCGCGCGGTCTGTGAGATGTCTAAAGAGAAAAAGGCCCCTCAGAAAAAAAATAAAATCAGTCCGTGGCGCCTGGGGATCATGAACTTCATCTGGATCAGTGTCTTGGTTGTGGTGATGGGCGTATTTACCTACAAGCAATCGGAAGTGCGTATTACTCAAGCCATCGATACTCACCTTATCGAATTCAAGTTTCAAGATAACTTCACGAGCGAAGGGTTAAGCTACGACTTGGCAGACGGGTTTGCCCAAAAGTTGATGTCCGACATTGCTCAAGTGAGCGATTACCGAGTCATGCTAAAGAAGGCGTCGTTTACCTCGGGTATTGTGCCGGGCAAATCGGTTGTGGTGCGGGTTCGTGAAAATGAGGGTGGCAGCTTTTTAGAGGTGGAATATCGCAATAACTCATCTGAAAAGGTGTTGTTTAGTCGTCAATACGCGTTAACCAGCAGCCATTTAAAGACTGTGCTTCAACAAGCGTCGTTAGACTTGATGCAAGTGCTGAAAGTACCGGATGCCAAGCTGAAATCCACGATGCTGGTGGCGGGAATGCCAATTAACCCAGATGCTTTGGAGCTGTTTGTTCAAGCTAACCATTATCTCAATGTCTCGGATGCCAAGCAGTTTCGCCAAGGCGTCAACTTGATGGAAAACATTTTAGAAATTGAGCCAGATAACGCTTACGTTCAGGCAGAGTTATTAATTGCTTACCACGTGCAGAAGGTGCTCGATTTTTCACAGGAGTTGAAGAAAGGGCGAGTGCAGCAGTTGAGTGACGCACTAGAAACTAACGTAAAAATGATGGTTGGGCCAATTCAACCGCGAATTTATGAAGCTTTAGCCTTGCACGAAACCATTATTGGTGACATGGCTTCAGCCAAGCAGCATCTTGGGCAGGCTTTGAGGTTACGTGATTCGGTGCTTTCTTATGTGATTCGTGGTAAGCACGCTGAATTGGATGGTGATCTGGATTTGGCCAGTGAGTCTTACAGCGAAGCTTTCTATATTGATACGTCGGTTGAGACGTACCTGCTGTGCGAAAACTTGGTCTTCCCAAGTAACATGAAGGCGATTGATTACGCCATGTATCGCGCTGTTCACCCTTCTGTCGTTCGAATGCTTTAATTCTCTCTCACTCTGCGTCAGTTTAATACTAGCCCCTCATTTCGGTGAGGGGCTTTTTTGTAGCTGTCGAAAAGTGAAAAGGGTGGGCGGTGGGGTAATGAGTTACGAAGGAGCCAGTAACGCAAGCTTGCAACGGGAAGACATATCCGGTTTTCTTCTCTATCTCTATCTCTATCTCTATCTCTATCTCTATCTCTATCTCTATCTCTATCTCTATTGATTGTATGGAGTGTCTGGCTGAGTTATGTGGCGAGAATGATTCTGATGCTTTCTTGGAGGCGAGATGAATATTGATGTGGGTCAAAAAGCGCGATCAGGGAGAGGTTTATGGAATCAACAGGTTCAGGGAATCAACCCTTCGGGACGGGGAAGTTGATAGAGGTTGATAACTTTTGCCGCGATTACCAACGAGTTGATGAGAGTTTATCTATCGGTAGAAGGCTTGATGTTTTTCTTATAACTGCATGAATAATATGGTTTTATGTTTTTGTGTTTATCATGTTTATCTCAACTTGATGTTGATTAACTAATTATTTTATTGATAACGCCAAGTTTATTTTTTTCCCGATTTTTGGGCGTAGTCTTCACTTCGAAATTTAGCGAGGTCGAGCAGGTATCTACTTCATAGCATCTCGCTAATAACCGTTCAGTTTGAGTCACGTTGACTTGAGTAGAATAGATTTGGAGATGTTATGTCATCGAATACGAAAAAAATCGGCCTAATTGCCTGTACGGGTGTAGTAGCCGGTAACATGATGGGTAGTGGTATTGCACTGTTACCTTCTAGCCTAGCTTCAGTAGGTTCTGTTTCAATTTTCAGTTGGCTGATCTGTTTGATCGGTGCACTGAGCCTTGCGTTTGTTTACGCTCGTCTGGCAACCAAAAACCCTCAAGAAGGTGGTCCTATCGCTTACGCTGGCGAAGTTTCACCTGTCTTTGGTTTCCAAACGGGCGTGCTTTATTACCACGCGAACTGGATTGGTAACCTAGCTATTGCTATTACAGGTGTTTCTTACCTTTCAGTATTCTTCCCTGTGCTTAATGACCCAATCCCAGCAGGTATTGCGACGATTGCATCGGTATGGATCTTCACTTTCGTTAACCTACTTGGTGGTAGCTGGGTAAGCCGTCTATGTACGCTTGGTCTTGTTCTAATCCTCATTCCTGTTGTTGGTACAGCGGCGTTTGGTTGGACGCACTTCGACACTGCGCTATACAGCCAAAACTGGAACGTATCTGCGGGTACGGATAGCCATGCGATTGTGACTGCGGTTCTTATCTGTCTATGGTCATTCGTTGGTGTGGAATCAGCAGCAGTATCGACAGGTATGGTAGAAAATCCTAAACGTACTGTACCGCTAGCAACCATGCTGGGTACTGGTATCGCAGGTGTGATTTACATCCTATCAACTCAAATGATCAGCGGCATGTTCCCTGCTTCTGAAGTTGCGGCATCAGGTGCGCCATTTGCACTAGCAACCACTGAGCTATTCGGTAGCTGGACTGCACCATTCGTATCAGCATTCACAGCACTAGCATGTTTCACTTCGCTAGGTTCTTGGATGATGCTGGTGGGCGAGGCTGGTAAACGTGCAGCAAGCGATGGCAACTTCCCTAAAATCTACGGCGAAACTGACAAAAACGGTGTGCCTAAGAAAGGTCTAATCCTTGCGTCAATCAAGATGACAGCATTAATGGTTGTACTGATGTTCTTCAGCTCTAAAACAGCACACGCATCAGACCTGTTCAACCAGCTAACGACTGATGCAGTTCTACTAACTATGCTGCCTTACTTCTACTCAAGCATTAACTTGATTCGCTTCGAAGGTATGACAACACGCAACGGCTTCGTAATGCTGTTCTCTGGTGTGGCTTGTCTGTTCTGCTTCATCGCACTAGCAGGTGCAGAGGGCGGTACGCTAACAGCAACCTTCATCGTGTCTCTCGTTATCTTGATGTTCTACAGCAAAAAAGCAGGTCTTGCTCAGTACGTGAAAATGCACGCTGACGACATGCCTGCCCAAGCAAGCAACTAATCCCCAAAACGCTGGCACTACGGTGCCAGCCCATAAAACCCAAATTCACGCGGCGCTCACCTTACTCATTGCCTGTAAATGGCAAAGAGCGCCCTCATTCGCCTTGGAGATGTCCAAATGAATATATTCGCTATCTTGAACCACATGGGTGTGTTCTTTAAAGAAGAGCCAGTTCGTCAACTTCACGCTGCTCTTGAGAAAGCGGGCTACGAAGTGGTTTACCCAGTAGATGATAAAGACTTGATCAAAATGATTGAGATGAACCCACGCATTTGCGGTGTGCTGTTCGACTGGGATAAATACTCACTAGAGCTATGTGAACGTATCAGTCAAATCAACGAAAAACTGCCTGTTCACGCATTTGCTAACGAACAGTCTACTTTAGACATTTCACTAACAGACCTACGTCTAAACGTGAGCTTCTTCGAGTACGCTTTAGGTATGGCTGACGACATCGCTATCAAAATCAACCAAGCGACTGAGGCATACAAAGATGCCATCATGCCTCCATTCACTAAAGCGCTATTCAAATACGTAGAAGAAGGTAAATACACCTTCTGTACTCCAGGTCACATGGGTGGTACTGCATTCCAGAAAAGCCCTGCTGGTAGTATCTTCTACGATTTTTACGGTCCAAACACATTTAAAGCGGACGTATCAATCTCAATGCCGGAGTTAGGTTCTCTACTAGACCACTCAGGTCCACATAAAGATGCAGAAGAATACATCGCACGTACATTCAATGCAGACAGCTCTTACATCGTAACGAACGGTACGTCTACATCGAACAAAATCGTAGGTATGTACTCAGCGCCTGCGGGCAGCACAGTACTGATTGACCGTAACTGTCACAAATCTCTGACTCACCTAATGATGATGAGTGACGTTACTCCAATCTACTTCCGCCCAACCCGTAACGCATACGGCATCCTTGGTGGTATTCCACAAAGCGAATTCAGCCGAGATGTCATTGCAGAGAAAGTGGCGAAAACACCAGGTGCAACAGCGCCAAGTTACGCAGTAGTGACTAACTCAACTTACGATGGCTTGTTGTACAACACACAATTCATCAAAGAGTCGCTAGACTGTAAACACATCCACTTCGACAGTGCTTGGGTGCCTTACACTAACTTCAACCCAATTTACGAAGGTAAATGTGGTATGAGTGGTGAAGCGATACCAGGCAAAGTGTTCTACGAAACACAATCAACACACAAACTGTTGGCGGCGTTCTCACAAGCTTCAATGATTCACGTGAAAGGTGACTTTGATAAAGAATCTTTCAACGAAGCATTCATGATGCACACTTCAACTTCACCTCAGTACGGCATTGTTGCTTCTACTGAAACAGCAGCGGCAATGATGCGCGGCAACACTGGTAAGAAGTTGATGCAAGACTCTATCGATCGCGCAATTCGCTTCCGTAAAGAGATCAAACGCCTAGAAGCAGAAAGTGACAGCTGGTTCTTCGATGTATGGCAACCAGAAAACATCGATACCACGGAATGTTGGAAACTAGACCCTAGCGACACATGGCACGGCTTCAAGAACATGGATGACAACCACATGTATCTTGATCCAATCAAAGTAACGCTACTAACTCCGGGGATGAATAAGGAAGGCGAACTAGAAGAATCAGGTATTCCTGCTTCGCTGGTGGCTAAATTCCTAGACGAGCGCGGCATCGTGGTAGAGAAAACAGGTCCATACAACTTGTTGTTCCTATTCTCAATCGGTATCGACAAATCAAAAGCAATGCAATTGCTACGCGGTCTGACTGAATTTAAACGTGGGTACGACTTGAACCTAACCATCAAGAGCTTCCTACCTTCGCTATATAATGAAGACCCAAGCTTCTATGAAGGCATGCGCGTTCAAGAATTAGCACAAGCAATTCACGACCTAACTAAGAAATACAATCTACCAGAGCTAATGTACAAAGCGTTCGATGTTCTTCCAGAAATGAAAGTAACACCACACGCAGCATGGCAAGAAGAGCTTCGCGGTAACGTAGAAGAAATCAAACTGGAAGAAATGGTTGGTCGCGTAAGTGCGAACATGATCCTTCCTTACCCTCCAGGCGTACCACTAGTACTTCCTGGTGAAATGGTGACTCAAGAGTCTCGCCCTGTGCTGGACTTCCTCGAGATGCTTTGTGAGATCGGTGCGCATTACCCTGGTTTCGAAACCGACATCCACGGTCTGTACCAACAAAAAGATGGTAGCTACACCGTAAAAGTATTGAAGAACTAAGTTCCTCTCGAAGATGACGCCATTGGGAATGCAAGCATGCTCCACTCTTACGAGCTCAATGTGTCATCGAACAACCACGACATTTAGATATACCCCTAGCTAATCTGTCGTAAAAGAGAAGGGCAAGGATGCTCTGATCTTTTCTTCTATATAGAAGAAGCAATTTCCAAGACTTCACCTGAAGTACCCCAAGTAAAAAGCAAAGACCAAAGAGCAGTTCGTTATCGTTCTGCTCTTTTTTTATCTTTTATACAGCAGGCAGAAAAGAAAAAGCGCGTTGAGCGAATATCATTTGCTTCAATTACATCAAATTTGAAGATCGTAATTCAGGTAGAAACGCCCTTTTTCTTGAGGAAAGATCCTTTTAAATGAGAGAAAATAGCCAAGATCGCTTGGTATACACACAAAGTGATTGCTATTTGTTCGGTTGAAAGTTTTTTTTGCAAAAAACGCTTGTACTAATTTCTCAACTCCCTATACTGCGCATCCACCGACACGGAGTGAGACGAAAGTCACACAGCGAGTCGGAAGTGAGAGAAAAAGAAATTTGAAAAAATGCTTG
>NZ_NIGY01000209.1:0-282 GCF_003123985.1 Vibrio sp. T9 | reverse complement strand
CCCCTGTCTTACCATCAAAATCCAAGGTTTGGTTCAAATTTATATTTAGACCCGAAGAAGCTACGATGGGATTGTAGAAATAGAGACCACTCGCTGCCTCCGTTTGGAGGTGGCACCAAGAAGTATTACGAGAACCAATCCAAGTTTTCTTGGTAGAGTAATCAAGTTCTAAACCCTTTCCATCAA
Source organism: Vibrio sp. T9 (assembly GCF_003123985.1). NCBI lineage: Bacteria > Pseudomonadati > Pseudomonadota > Gammaproteobacteria > Vibrionales > Vibrionaceae > Vibrio > Vibrio sp. T9. The sequence goes on along the minus strand of NZ_NIGY01000209.1, from coordinate 96 downwards.
CAGAGTTGATTGCCCCTAGGTCTTTATTGTAAGACGTATAGCTAGTGACCATTCGCCCTTTAACAATACCCGATGGCTCAGTCGCACCTTTGTTGC
>NZ_NIGY01000208.1:0-282 GCF_003123985.1 Vibrio sp. T9 | reverse complement strand
CCCTGTTCCCATGGCTTTCCATAGTTTTGGTGGATGGAAAAAAAGCCTCATGGGGGATCACCACGCCCACGGCCCTGAATCCGTGCGCTTTTACACAAAACAAAAAGCCGTTACACAGCGTTGGCTGAACCACGACGAAAGCGCTGGCGCGGAATTCGCGATGCCTACGCATCAGTAAGACAAAAACACTAGAATTGCGGCGGTTGAGCGCACGGGGAGTATTGTGCGTTGCAACTTACATAATCAAAAGCCAAAAACGAAAAAGCTTAATTTTCTTCAGGG
>NZ_NIGY01000207.1:0-283 GCF_003123985.1 Vibrio sp. T9 | reverse complement strand
CGAGACCTACGTGCGCCTGGCAAAGAACGATGTGCGTTATCGCTTCGTCATCGACATGGCGACGATGCCGGCGTGATGTAAACCCATCGCCGGCATAGCCGGCTCCCACAAGGTTGCCGTAACCCACAAGGTTGCCGGCTCCCACAAGATTGCCGTGACCCTGTGGGAGCCGGCTTCGCCGGCGATGCCCTTGCTCGGTAGGAGCCGATTCATCGGCGATGCCCTTGCTGCTATCTTCAAACCCGAACACCGCAAAGGATCCGGTTTGAAGCGATTCCTCCGC
>NZ_NIGY01000206.1:0-283 GCF_003123985.1 Vibrio sp. T9 | reverse complement strand
AAGCCGGTGATCCGGTTGCCCTCGCCGAACTCGTAGACAGCCTTGCCGTTGAACTGCTTGGTGTTGGTCGGCGAGTTGGGGTTGGCCCACATGTCCGCGTCGCTATGGGCGCCGGACAGATACATGGAGAATCCCTTGTAGTCGCCCGTATCGATGCGCGCATAGCTGCGACGGTTGTGGTCGCTGCCGAAGGTCTGCGCGACCTTGCCGCCGAAGGTCTTCGCCGGGTCCGAGGAGAAGTACTGGATCGCGCCGCCGAGGTTGCTGGTCGATGCGGTGCCAA
>NZ_NIGY01000205.1:0-283 GCF_003123985.1 Vibrio sp. T9 | reverse complement strand
CCCGCAGGTCGCCGCTCGTGTTGCGACGGCCTTCAATGGCTGGAAGCGCCTGGAGCCGGTGCGTCGCGAGGCGGCGCATGCGGTCGTCGCGGAGCTGGCGTCACGCAAGGATCTGTCGCGTGACCTGACCGACATCCTCGCCCGGGTGGTCCTGGGCTGAAGGTTCGGTCAGTCGTTCAAGCCGGCCAGCGTTTCGCGGATGCGCGCGAGGCGCTGTTCGATGCGCGGACGCAGGCGACCCTGTTCGAGTTGGTTACGTTCATCGAGTCGCTCCATGGCCATC
>NZ_NIGY01000204.1:0-284 GCF_003123985.1 Vibrio sp. T9 | reverse complement strand
CTCTCGCGCCAGCTGTATGAAGAAGCGCTGCACGTGCAGTTCTACCTCACGCTGCTCGACACCTATATCCCGGAACCATCCGAGCGCAACAAGGCGTTCGCGGCTATCGAGAGCATTCCGTCCATCGCGGCCAAGGGTGAGTTCTGCTTCAAGTGGATCGATTCCATCCAGGACCTCAATCGCCTGGAAACGCGCGAACACCGTCGCCAGTTCCTGCTCAACCTGATCTGCTTCGCGGCCTGCATCGAAGGCCTGTTCTTCTTTGCCGCCTTCGCTTACGTGTA
>NZ_NIGY01000203.1:0-284 GCF_003123985.1 Vibrio sp. T9 | reverse complement strand
GGTGCGCCGGGGTGGCACGCCGTCTCGGCACACGGGGGCGAGGGGCAAGATGGATTCGAAGCGAGGATGGCTGGCATGGACCGGACCGCGCGCGCGTTTTGGTTTCCGATGCATTCCCCTGCTGGCGCTGGCCGCCACGCCGCTCGCGCATGCCAACGAAACGCAATCGTGTGACGAGCCAACGGTGAGCGCCGTCTCGGATTGGGCGCACGCCGAAGGCGATCTGGTGTCTTCCTTCGGCACGGATACCGCGTCCGCCTGCAAACCCATGCCCAATGCACCCG
>NZ_NIGY01000202.1:0-285 GCF_003123985.1 Vibrio sp. T9 | reverse complement strand
CCGGTGTCCGAGACGCTGCAGGTAATCGTCGGATCGCGACCGCCGACACCCTCATGCAGTTCCACGTGCACGTTCACCGAGCCACCCGGCGGCGTGAACTTCAAGGCGTTCGACGCCAGGTTGGATAGCACCTGCTCGATGCGTCCCGGATCGCCATTGAAGACGCCCTCCACCGAGGCATCGCGGGCCAGGCTGAAGGCGATGCCCCGTTCCGCCGCGAAGGGTCGGCATACCGCGCCCACCGTCGCCAGTACCTCGTCGAAGGCAAACGCCTGGTGGCGCAGC
>NZ_NIGY01000201.1:0-285 GCF_003123985.1 Vibrio sp. T9 | reverse complement strand
GCCGTCTTCCAGCCGGTCAAGTGGGGACCGGTCCAGTCGCCGTAGATACGCTTCACATGAGCGGTGCCGTACTTCGCGACCTCTGCGAGCAGCCCGTCCACGATCGCCGGGCGGGCATTGTCCGCGTCGATGAGGACGGCGAGTTTGTCGGTGACGTCGTTAGCCATGGGGCGCTCCGCGGTCGGGGCATGGAAAGCCGATGGTACCCCGTCGACGTGACGGGAGCCGCGGATCAGCCGGCGAAGTTGAGTTCGATCGCGATACCCGCGGGGTCGTGGAAGAACA
>NZ_NIGY01000200.1:0-285 GCF_003123985.1 Vibrio sp. T9 | reverse complement strand
GGGGACGCTTACCACTTTGTGGTTCATGACTGGGGTGAAGTCGTAACAAGGTAGCGCTAGGGGAACCTGGCGCTGGATCACCTCCTTATACGATGATTATTGCGATGAGTGTTCACACAGATTGATAGTTTTTGAAGCGTAAGCTTCGAGCTATTATTGCTCTTTAACAATTTGGAAAGCTGACAAAACAACAATTTATTGTTGTTTGTAAAGTTCTCAAAGTATTCATTTATGAATACAACTAATAACACATTCAAGTGTTCTTGGAATTTGAGTCCGGCAAAA